>NZ_JBEPNM010000015.1:0-121484 GCF_040546285.1 Pantoea sp. UYEF8
GTCGCTGTCGTTCTCAAAATCGGTGGAGCTGCATGATAAAGTCATCGGGCATTATCTGAACATAAAACACTATCAATAAGTTGGGACCATTACCCTCTTCTGCCATCAGTCTGCGGACAACCTTTTCAGAAATAACCCTGTTGTTACCGCGAAGCATCGCGTGAAGGCGCCGGTAGCCGTAACAGCGGTAATTCTCCTCAAAGATATCGGCCATGATCACGCGTATTTCCGCATACTTATCGCACAGACGTTTGCTGGCTTTGTGGTAAAAATAACAGCTGCGGGCAAGTTGCAGAACGCTTAGCAACTCAGCAACGGGGTACTTTTTCTTAAGGGCATCAACTATCAGGGTTTTCTCCCTGTTTTTCAGTGTCAGAAAGCTGATGCCCAGATCTTTTTTTATCAGTTCATTCGCCTTTGTCAGTATGTCACGTTCGAGCTGCAGCTGATGAACCTGCTGCCTGAGTCGCTGGATTTCACCGAGTAAAGCATCCTGATTTTTATCTTGAGGGGCTGCCTTTCGTTTGCGCATGGATTGATAAGCCTCGTCACTGATAAGGTCTTTCTTCCATTTGTACAGGACCGGGACGCTGACGCCTATGCTTTGTGCAACTTTACGCGCGGTTCCACGTCGGTTACAGAGCTCCCGGACGGCCTGAGACCTCTCTTCCGGGCTGAAGCATTTGTTTGTGCCTGAGCGAATGACCAGGGGACGCGCATTTGGGTAAAACTCTTCAATCCAGCGCTTTAGAATTTCGTTACTGGGGTAGCCGATGGCTCGGCGAGTGTACGACAGGCAACCACCGTGAGTAAGATAATGCTCAACAGCAGCAATTTTCTGTGTCCGTGAATAGCGTTCTCTTGGCTTTAATTCCCTGGGTAAATCGCCCTTCTCTTCATAAATCCGAACCCAACGGCCCAGCTGTTTTGTGGAAGGATATCCCAGCTCCATGACGACAACGGAGGCTTTCTTTCCGTACCGGTAATAGAGTTCGACGGCCCGGATCCGGTCCTCGTATGAATGCATAAATTAACCCCTGAAGGTCCAGGAATTCGTCCGCACTCCCCCTCGTCGTGAGGACAGGATTTTGTCTACAGGCGTGGGGTCAGTCCATTGGCTGATTATAACTGTCAAGCTGTATGGGGTCAGTTCCTTCATGGGAGAATCCTGCTTCAGCATTAAGGCTAAGCGATCGTTGTGTCAGCACTTCCCTTCCTTATCGCTTTCGTCTATTTTGGTGTTTTCGTGTGATTGTGTCTTCGGCTTTTCAATATACGTGTTCACATTCCGGGCTTGCCGTACTCCTCTCGTCCCCACTGCAACGCAGTATTAATCAACCTCTCCAGCAGTTGTTGCGCCTGCAGCCCTTTCTCCGGAAGATAAGCAAAGCTCTCCTCATCCATATAGCAGCACTGGGCCATTTCTAGCTGAACTGCATGAATATGGTTGACGGGATCGCCATAGTGACGGGTGATATATCCGCCTTTAAAGCGGCCATTGAGTATCCGGCTATACTGCGGGAACGCACTGCAGCTTGCCAGCAGCGCCTGGCTGAGCTGCGTCGAACAGCTGGCGCCGTCCGCCGTACCAAAGTTCAGATCCGGCAGGCGCCCTTCAAACAAGCGCGGCACCACGGATTTGATCGAGTGCGCATCCCACAACAGCGCATAGCCAAATTTCTCACGCAGGCGTGCCAGTTCAGCGGCAAGCGCCTGGTGATAAGGCTGCCAGACCTGTTTTAGGATCGCGTCCTTCGCCGCCGCGTCAGGCGCACCGCCCGGCACGAACAGGGCTTCGCCGTCAAAAAAGATATCGGTAAACAGCCCGGTTGTCGCCGTGCTGTAAAGCGGTTTATCATCCGCCGGGCGATTGATATCCACCACATAGCGGGAATAGCGGGCGCATAACGTGCTGGCCCCCATGTCCGCGATGGTCTTATAGAGCAAGGGAACATGCCAGTCGGTATCTTCCAGACGCTTCGCCCTCGGCGTGAGTCCCTGGTCGACTTCGGGGGTTAATAACGTTCCCGGATGGGGCATACTGACCAGCAGGGGCAGGTTCCCCTGCCGCAAATCAAACGCCTTAATCACAATAAACCTCCTTACCTTGATAAATCACCTGTTTCGAAAGGGAGCCTCCCAGCCAGTAGCTTAGCTCCGCCGGATGAGCGATATCCCACGCCACGAAGCTGGCCTCTTTTCCGGCTTCCAGAGAACCGCAAACTGTATCCAGCCCCAGCGCCTTCGCGCCGTTAAGCGTCACGCCAGCCAACGCCTCTTCCGGCGTCATGCGGAATAGCGTACAGGCCATATTCATCATCAGACGCAGGGACAACACCGGCGAGGTGCCGGGATTTAAATCGCTGGCGAGGGCAATCGGCACCCGGTACTGACGCAGCAGATCCAGCGGCGGTAGCTGTTTCTCACGCAGGAAGTAATAGGCGCCCGGCAGCAGCACCGCCACCGTCCCATGGCGTGCCATTACGGCGACATCTTCTTCGCACAAATATTCCAGATGATCCGCCGACAGCGCATGGTAGCGAGCGGCCAACGCCGCCCCATGCTGTAGCGTTAGCTGTTCAGCATGGAGCTTCACTGGCAGCCCCAGTTCCCGGGCCTTCTGAAAGACCCGCTCCACTTGCGAGGGCGAAAATGCCAGGTGTTCGCAGAACGCATCCACCGCATCCACCAGCCCTTCCTGATGCAGTTCCGGCAGCAGTCGTTCGCAAATATAGTCAATCCAGGCATCCGCCCGCTCCTGATACTCGACGGGCACCGCATGGGCCGCCAGGCAGGTACTGCGCACGGTCAGCGGCACAATGTCGCCTAAACGGCGGATCACCCGCAGCATTTTACGTTCGTTAGCCAGATCCAGGCCGTAGCCGGATTTGATCTCCAGCGCCGTTACGCCGTCCCGGCACAGCTCCCGGATACGCTGCCGCGCGCTCTCCAGCAACTGGCTTTCGCTGGCCTGTCGCGTGGCGTTGACTGTACTGGCGATCCCACCGCCGCCGGCCGCGATCTCCGCATAGCTCGCCCCGTTGAGACGCATTTCAAATTCCCGGGCCCGGTCGCCGCCAAACACTGCGTGGCTATGACAATCCACCAGTCCCGGCGTGACCACCCTGCCCTGCAAATCCACCTGCTGCGCAACGGGCAAGTCCGGCATTTCTGCCCGGTTCCCGGCCCATAACAGCACTGCGCCGTCGGTCAGCATCGCGCCATCGTTAAGCAACTGATAATGCCCTGCGGCCATGGTGGCGATCCGGCAGTGGTGCCAAAGGGTATACATGACGCTCTCCTTTAACGACTGATGGCGGCGACAGCCGCCGCGGACGGCGCTTTGCGCAGGACATAGTAGAGCCCCGCCGGAAGCGCCAGCCCAATGAGCCAGGAGATATCGATACCGCCCAGCATCTTCACGAATGGGCCGGAATAGAATCCACTATCAATAAACGGCGTCTGTACCGCCACTCCAACGAGATAAACCCCGAGCCCCGTCACATTCCACGCCCGATATTTCCCGTTCGGATCGTTCAGCGCCTCCATGTCTATCGCCTGATGGTTGAAAAAATAGTAATCCACCAGGTTAATCGCGCTCCACGGTGTAAAGAAAGTCAACAGGAACAACAGGAAGGATTTAAACGCCGACAGGAAAGAGTGTTGCCCGATAATCGCGATAGCGGTCGCCAGGGTAATAATCATCGCCAGCACCAGCAGACGTACCGACTGGCTTACGCGCACTCGCTGCTTCCCGCAGCTGTACACCGTCGCCAGGCACATCAGGCTGCCGTAGGCATTCAGGGTATTGATCGTCAGTTTACCAAACGCGATGCTCAGATATAACAGCGTGGCAATCGCGCCGGTGCCGCCCAGGCCGACGATATAGTCCACCTCATGACCGACCAGTTTTCCCTGAGAGAGAGCGGCAGCCAGCACCCCGACGGTCATGGCGATTTGCGCGCCAATCACCGAACCGCTCCCGACGGCGAAAAAGACCTTCCCGGGAGAGGTGCTGCGCGGCAGATAGCGGGAATAATCGGCAACATAGGGGCCAAAGGTGATCTGCCAGGAAGCCGCAAGGCCGGTGGCGGTTAAAAACGTACTCCAGCTAAAGGGTCGGATACTCAGCAGGTCGCCAATAGCCGGAAAGGCACTGATTTTCCACAGCAGGTAGATAAACGCGATAATCCCCACCAGGCTTGCCAGCTTACCCAACAGGTGGATCAACCGATAGCCGACGTAGGCGATAACCAGCGTGGCGGCAGCAAAAAGCAGAATGCCGCTGGTTTCCGTAGTATGGAAAACCGCTGAGATCGCCTGGCCGGACAGCACCGCCCCGGTGGCGATAAAGCCAAGGTACATCAGGCAGACCAGCAGAATCGGCAGGCAGGCGCCGTAGACGCCGAACTGTACCCGGCTGCTGATCATCTGTGGTATCCCCAGCTGCGGCCCTTGCGCGGCATGCAATGCCATCACAATCCCACCGGCAATCTGCCCCAGCATAAGACCGGCCAGCGACCAGAAAACATCCCCGCCGAATACAATCGTTAATGCGCCAGTGACCATGGCGGTAATTTGCAGGTTAGCCCCCAGCCACAGGGTGAACTGGCTAAAAATGCTACCGTGGCGTTCACCGTCAGGGATGGGTTCAATAGAACGTGTTTCGATGTATGTTGTGTTGTTATTATTCATGGCTGCACTCCGGTGAGGCGAAGGGGATACATTGCCCCCTTCGCCGGAGAAATTAATCCGCAATCATTGGCAGGTTAAGTCCTTGCTCTCTGGCGCATTCAATCGCGATGTCATAACCCGCATCCGCATGGCGCATCACACCGGTGGCCGGATCGTTGCTCAGCACCCGGGCAATACGTTCCGCCGCTGCATCGCTGCCGTCGCAGACAATGACGACGCCGGAGTGCTGGGAGAAGCCCATCCCTACGCCGCCGCCATGGTGCAGGGAAACCCAGGTCGCGCCACTGGCGGTATTCAGCAGCGCGTTCAGCAATGGCCAGTCGGATACCGCGTCGGAGCCGTCCTGCATCGCTTCCGTTTCGCGGTTAGGGCTGGCAACGGAGCCGGAGTCAAGATGATCGCGGCCGATCACGACTGGCGCCGACAGCTCGCCGCTGCGGACCATTTCGTTAAACGCCAGGCCCAGACGGGCGCGCTGCCCCAGGCCGACCCAGCAGATGCGGGCCGGCAGCCCCTGGAAGCTGATGCGCTCTCTGGCCATATCCAGCCAGTGGTGGAGGTGTTCGTCGTCGGGGATCAGCTCTTTAACTTTCGCGTCGGTGCGGTAGATATCCTGCGGATCGCCGGAAAGCGCCGCCCAGCGGAATGGGCCAATACCCCGGCAAAACAGCGGACGAATATAGGCGGGAACAAAGCCTGGGAAGTCAAAAGCGTTTTCCACCCCCATCTCTTTCGCCATCTGGCGGATGTTGTTGCCGTAATCGAAGGTGGGAATCTCCTGCTGCTGGAAGGCGAGCATGGCTTTAACGTGTTCGGCCATTGAGGCTTTCGCCGCGTGGATCGTCTCCACCGGGTGGGACTGCGCGCGTGCGCGGTAGTCTTCCCAGCTCATGCCCAGCGGCAGATAACCGTTGAGGGGATCGTGTGCGCTGGTCTGGTCGGTCACCATGTCCGGGCGCACGCCGCGTCTTACCAGCTCCGGTAAAATTTCCGCCGCGTTGCCATGCAGCGCGATGGATACCGCTTCTCCTTTTGCGGTATAGCGGGCAATGCGGGTCAGGGCGTCATCCAGGTCGCTCGCCTGCTCATCGACATAGCCGGTACGCAGACGGAAGTCGATACGCGACTGCTGGCATTCAATATTCAGCGAACAGGCTCCCGCCAGGGTTGCGGCCAGCGGCTGGGCGCCGCCCATCCCCCCCAGACCCGCAGTCAGCACCCAGCGTCCGCGCAGGCTACCGTTATAGTGCTGGCGCCCGGCTTCCACAAACGTTTCGTAAGTGCCCTGAACAATGCCCTGGCTTCCGATGTAGATCCATGAGCCGGCCGTCATTTGCCCGTACATCGCCAGACCTTTTGCATCAAGCTCGTTGAAGTGCTCCCAGTTTGCCCAGTGCGGCACGAGGTTCGAGTTGGCGATCAGCACCCGCGGGGCATTGTCGTGGGTTTTGAAAACCCCCACCGGTTTACCGGACTGGATCAGCAGCGTTTCATCATCATTGAGCTGCTTCAGGGTCTCCACGATCTTGTCGTAGCATTCCCAGTTGCGGGCCGCCCGGCCAATACCGCCGTACACCACCAGCTCTTTTGGATTTTCGGCGACATCGGGATCCAGGTTGTTCATCAGCATGCGCAGCGGCGCCTCTGTGAACCAACTTTTTGCGTTCAGCTTAGTGCCTCGCGGGGCTCTGATTTCAATATCGCGAAAACGGGTTGCTTGTTTACTCATGCGCTTTACCTTCTTATCTGTAACCTGTCATATGCTACTTAATCGTAAATTTTATTTTTTACGGCTTAGTTGTGTATACATGATAAGCATATTGAATGCCAGATTAGTAATAAATTTATAAAACCCATAAAATACAGCAAGTTAACATTAAATAAGAGAGGCATCCTGCGCTATACCATCGTGAACACACTGTGGTGATGTGCCATTATGGTGCAAAAATACAGCTCTCTGCCTTATTTTTGTGCACCAAAACATCACAAAAAGATAACACCAGTGCATTTTCTATCTCGTCATGACTTCTTATCTCGCCATAAACGGCAGTACCCTATAACGGAAAAATACACTAATGAATTGTTTTAAATCACTAAATAACCATCTTATTGCGTATTTCACTGGTACTGACGCAAGCGTTTTTGTTGTACATACAAGATTACCTATAGCAGAATTTTGTCGCGTGACTCCCCTGCACTCGGGAACACCACACACAACAATCAGACGCGTGAAGACGATTACCTTCCAGAATGTGGCTGAGCACTACGACAACGGTTCGATCGAAGTAAATGGCCTTAGCCTGGTAGCACCGTGTGGCAATATTAGGGTATTTGTCGGCCCTTCGGGCTGTGGAAAACCACCTTGTTGCGGATAATTAACCGGTTACTGGAATCGTTATGCAGGATTTGGCCCGATAACGGTTCCAGTAACCGAGCAAATGGATATCGTGCAACTGCGCCACTAAAAGTAAAGCCAGAGCCGGGGGAATTACTGGAAGTCGTCGGTCTGGATCCGCAAATCGCCAAACCTTCCGCTGACAGCTTTCCGGAGGCCAGCAGCAGCAGCGCGTGGGCGTTGCCCGCGCCCTGGCGGCAGACCCGGAGTTTATGTTGATGGACGAACCGTTCAGCGCGGTCGACCCGGTGGTCCGCGAACAGCTGCAGGAAAAGTTTTTGTGTATTCAGAAAGAGGTGAGCAAAACCATCATTATGGTCACTCACGATATTGATGAAGCCATGAAGCTCGGCGACCTGGTCGCGGTACTTAAACCTGGCGGCAAGCTGGCGCAGATGGCCTCTCCTGGCGAACTGCTCAATACGCCGCAAAACGCCTTTGTGTCGGACTTTATCGGCAAAGACAGAGGCTATCGCAAACTGAGTTTCCACGCCTCCGACACAGAAACCGGGTTACGCAACTAGCCCTATGCCGAGCTGGACTGTTCCTTCGAGCACGCCAAAGAGATGACCATCGACCGCTGGCTGCTGGTTACCCAAAACGGCAAAGCGTTTGGCTGGTTCGACACCCATCAGCCGGCAACAGCAATTACCCACGACAACATCAATCTGGGGGCGACGTTCCACCAGCAAGGGAGCCCGTTGCGCCATTTACTGGACGCTGCACTGAGCTCGCCCAACCACCGGGCCGTGATCGTCGATGAACGGCAAATCCCGCAGGGGACCATCCACCTCGATCAAGTACTCGACATGTGTAAATCCACGCGCCAGGAGGGAGCATGAGATTCGATTGGCTATGGGCGCAGAGCGATTAAATCTTCAACCTGTTTCTCTGGCACAGCTATCTCGAAATTGTGCAGGTAGTAATAGGGGTAATTCTGGCGCCCCCTGTAGCCTGGGGCATTCACCACCTGCCATCGGTCAAGCCGGCGATCGTTAACCTGTTTGGCATACTGTATACCATTCGGTCACTGGCGCTGTTTGTGCTGCTGCCCCCGCTGCTCTACACACAGATTCTGGACCCCATTAATGTTGTTGTCGCACTTGCCATCGGCAGCTTTGCGCTACTGGTTTGCACCGTCTGCGACGGGCTGAACTCCGTATCGGCCGATACCCGTCAGTCCGCGGCAGCGCTCGGGTATAAACCCGCCCAGCAGTTTTTCCAGAACGACCCGCCGCTGGCCGTGCCGGTGATTCGTTACGGTCTGTGCGTTGCCGTGGTGTTTAAGGTCAGAATCGTTTCCGTCGCGGCATTAATTGGCACACCACAGCTCGGCTCGCTGTTTACCCTGGTGCTTCCTGCTGCAATTTCTGACTCCCATCATCGGTGGGATCGCGGACAGCATCATTCTGGCGCTGCTGCTGTATATGCTGGTGGTTTACGCCACTCATCAACTCAGCAGCTGGCAACCTCAGAGAGGATAATTATGCTTCAGGACTCGCTTAGTATACGCTGTATCCCCCAGATCCGCGGTGCGCCAACGGCGCTGGCCGTTGCGATTGCCCAGTTGAGCACCGCTTCCCAGGCCCGTTGCGACCGAATAACCAATACGCATCTCAGCGGGCTGCCGGCCTTTCTTATCTCGCCGGATTCGGGGTACTCCGGGATGATGATCCCACCCTACGTCGCCGCTGCGCTGGCGGGCGATAACCGCAGTCTGGCCGGCCCGGTCAGTATCCACACGGTGTCCACCTGCGCCGGTCAGGAAGATCATGTCAGCATGTGGAGGTTGCCGCCGCACGCAAAGCGCTTCAGGCGGTAGAAACGCCGTGGACATCGTCGCCATCGAACTGCTGTGCGCCTGTCAGGCGCTGAAGTTCCATCGCCCGCTGCGTGCCGCCGTGGGCAGCGAGGCGACGCTGGAGAGAGTGCGTCAGGCGTGCCGTTTCGGGATAAAGATACGCTGCTCTACCCCGATATACATGCGCTACGCGCCCTGATTCATCAGGGCGAACTCAGCGCGATGCTGCAGGCATTGTGCGAAGAGGAGTGACAACAGGCGCCGCAGATGGAGCCTGCGGCGTGATTAAAGGGGAACCAGCGTGATGCGGGCCAGACGCACGCCCGGAGAGTCCTGGATAACCAGCGCCACCGCTTCATCCACCAGCAGGCTGTCGTAATGTTCCAGTAAATAGCGTTGGTCGCCGACGCTCACCCGCAACGCGGGCCCGGCATTAAACAATATCCGCAGTCCGCCCTGATACGACCACGTTCCCGCCCCGCACCAGCTCACCGTCGCCCGCAGAGCGGCTTCCCGGTAAATCACATTAAAATCCAGCAGCGGGCCGCCGACAATCTCACAGGATACGCCGCTCGCGCCGTTGAACCCCAGCGCCTGGAAAGGCGCAATCAATGCGCTGCGCTGCCCATCAATTGTCAGGTACATCCCGCCGCCTTCCAGCACGCTGATATTGCGCAGGTAGCCGGGAAATGTGGAGAACGGACCAGGCTGGCGAATGGTCGCCAGGGATATACGCCATTCATATTCTCCCGATTCCGGATAGCGGGCCACTTCGCGCGTCACGCCCAGGCCGTTTTTCCAGGGCATTTCCGTATACAACCCGGCAGGGAGCAGACGGATCATTTGCGCATGCTCCCTTCCAGACGGTAACGCGGACCGGGATAGACCAGGCGCACGCTGGTGACGATTTTCTTCTCCTGACGGCCGGTCCACGTCCGACGATTGACCAGCAGACAAGGCGTATGTTCATCAATTTCCAGGTAAACACACTCGGCCCGCGTGACGTTGACCGCTTCAATAACGTGTTCGCCTTCAACAATCGGCGCAATTGAGGAGAGATAGGCGTTCGGCGTGATACGTGTAAAATCCTGCTGCAGGTAGTCAGGCACAACCTGCATATTCACCAGTCGGTCTTCCAGCATAACCGGTACGCCATTTTCATAATGGCAAATCAGCGAATGGTACAGACCGCAACCCTGCTGCATGCCAAAGCTGAACGCCTGCTGGGCATCGGCTTCGATTTCCGTCAGTCTGAAAACTCTGGCGTGGTGGCGATGGCCACGGCTGACGATTTCGTCAGCTATATTGTTAATGTCCAGCAACGCCGACTGACCGCGAATTTCGGCGATAAAAGTACCGACCCCCTGCATTCGCACCAGCAAGCCCTCCGCGGTCAGTTCTCGCAACGCGCGGTTAATCGTCATCCTGCTATAACCAAACAGCGTAACCAGTTCGCTTTCAGAGGGAACACGGTAATTCGCTGGCCATGCCCCGCTGTGGATCTTGGTTTTGATCATGACCTTAACCCTTTCATAAAAGGGGGCGGGATGTTCAAGTATCTCATCCACGGAATCCGAATTTGACAAGTCATTACGCGCCATTAACTATTCCTCATATGCTGACGTTGTAAGTTTACTCTATGACCTGTTAGATGTATATATATGTACAAGTATATTAGCACTAATAATAAGGTGGTAAAATGGCAGTCTGGTTGGCAGAAAAAGCGCTTTTGTCTGATGGCTGGGCAAATAACGTCGGCATAACCGTGTCCGAAGAAGGCATCATAACCGCGCTGGAAAAGAACGCAGCGCCGAGTCCGCATGCGACGCGCATCAAAGGGGTCGTCGTGCCGGGTATGCCAAACCTGCACTCCCATGCCTTCCAGCGGGCGATGGCCGGGTTAACGGAGGTCGCGGGAAACCCGTCGGATAGCTTCTGGACCTGGCGGGATCTGATGTACAGGCTGGTAGATAAAATTACGCCAGAACAGCTGGAAACCATCGCCAGCTATCTGTACATCGAAATGCTCAAAGCCGGGTACACCTCGGTCGCCGAATTCCACTATCTGCATCACAGCAGCAGCGGCGCGCCTTATGAAGAGCGGACGGAATTAGCGCTGCGTATCGCCAGAGCAGCGAAACATACCGGCATCGGCCTGACGCTGCTGCCCGTCCTGTACAGTTACGCCGGGTTTGGCGCGCAGCCGCCCTCCGTTGGACAGCGCCGCTTTATCAACGATAGCGACAGCTACCTGACAATGTACGAGTCGCTCACATCGCGGCTGGCCGGCGAGCCAATGCAGCGTACCGGTCTGTGCTTCCACTCATTACGGGCCGTTACGCCGGAGCAGATTGGCGCCATTCTGGCCTGCCATCCTGGCCAGCAGCCGATTCATATTCATATTGCTGAACAGCAAAAAGAGGTGGATGACTGCCTGGCCTGGTCCGGCGAGCGCCCGGTGGAGTGGCTGTACAACCATCTCCCCGTGGATTCGCGCTGGTGCCTGATCCACGCCACTCATCTGATGCCTCAGGAAACGATGAAGATCGCCACATCCGGTGCGGTGGCCGGCCTGTGCCTGACCACCGAAGCCAATCTCGGCGATGGCATATTCCCCGGCCCACAATATCTGGAGAATAACGGCGTCTGGGGAATCGGTTCCGACAGCCACATTAGCGTCAGCGTCAGCGAGGATTTACGCTGGTTCGAATACGGGCAGCGCCTGATAGCCCAGCGCCGCAATCGGCTCATCGTCCCAGGCGAGCCTCACGTTGGCAACGTGCTGTATCAAGGGGCACTACGAGGCGGCGCCAGAGCGCTGGGCCAAAACATTGGCCAGCTAAGCGTAGGATATCGGGCCGATCTGGTCGTATTGGATAGCCAGAATCCCTTTATCGCCAGCGCAGAAGACCAGATGCTGCTCAACCGTTGGATCTTCGCCTGTTCATCTAATCCCATTACCGCGGTGATGACTGGCGGACGCTGGGTGATTGAGGATGGGCATCACCATCAAGAAGAATCTGTCTCACAGGCATTTATTCAGGTAATGAAACATCTTGCAGTCTGACATCGAACAAACCGGTTCAACGACGGTGAACCGGTTTTGTTTCTGAATGAAGTTTAAATAATTCAAATGATTTTACTAACGGGATCATGTCGGTCGTGAAGCATCGCCCCTCTTGCTTGGCTTCACTCCTTGCAATTCAGGAGGTGAATACCTTTTAATGCAGAATTATAAGTTACTGGTTATCTCATGAATCAATATGCTATTTAGGGTAATGACTCCAAATTATTGATAGTGTTTTATGTTCAGATAATGCCCGATGACTTTGTCATGCAACTCCACCGATTTTGAGAACGACAGCGACTTCCGTCCCAGCCTTGCCAGATGCTGCCTCAGATTCAGGTTATGCCGCTCATTTCGCTGCGTATATCGCTTGCTGATAACGTGCAGTTTTCCCTTCAGGCGGGATTCATACAGTGGCCAGCCATCCGTCATCCATATCACCCAAAGGGTGACAGCAGGCTCATAAGACGCTCCAGCGTCGCTATAGTGCGTTCACCGAATACGTGCGCAACAACCGTCTTCCGGAGCCTGTCATACGCGTAAAACAGCCAGCGCTGGCGCGATTTAGCCCCGACGTAGCCCCACTGTTCGTCCATTTCCGCGCAGACGATGACGTCACTGCCCGGCTGTATGCGCGAGGTTACCGACTGCGGCCTGAGTTTTTTAAGTGACGTAAAATCGTGTTGAGGCCAACGCCCATAATGCGGGCGGTTGCCCGGCATCCAACGCCATTCATGGCCATATCAATGATTTTCTGGTGCGTACCGGGTTGAGAGGCGGTGTAAGTGAACTGTAGCTGCCATGTTTTACGGCAGTGAGAGCAGAGATAGCGCTGATGTCCGCCAGTGCTTTTGCCGTTCGCACCACCCCGTCAGTAGCTGAACAGGAGGGACTGCTGATAAAAACAGAAGCCACTGGAGCACCTCAAAAACATCATCATACGCTTAATCAGTAAGTTGGCAGCATCACCCTCCTCGTGGATGAATACACCTCGGTAGGAGTACTGTCCTCATAAGTTACAGGTGATGACCAGTCCCAGTATCAGATACAACCATCAGTTTGTCATGTCGGTTGGTTGACCCTGACCCCGAATATGGTCCATTCGTAATCAGGAATAACAGACTTCATGTTGACTGCATATTCTGCCAACAGGCAGACTTCTCTGCGAATTTGGATGGCGTCATCCAACCGGGTATATAATACGGACGCCTCTGGTTATAGTGTATGCACCAGGCCTCGATTCTGCACCGTGCAACCTCCAGAGACATGTACCAGTCCTTGTTCAGTCATTCCTGTCGCAGACTGCCATTGAACGACTCCACTGTGGCATTGTCCCTCGGTGTTCCCGGCCTGGAAAAGTCTATATGGCCCTCCCCTTCATACACCAACTTGTCCAGCATTTTCCAGCAAATTCAGAGCCGTTATGAGTTTTCAGCAACTGTGGTAAGAGACGTGTGAGGGCAATGGTGTTCATCTCTGCGATCTCCGTTGAGCGCTGATTCTGGCCCACGCAGATCCCAAGAGATTCGCGTGTGTAGAGATCAATGACTGTCAGCTGGCGTAACCGACGCCCGTCAAATTAGGCATCAGAAAAAAAGTCCATGCCTCAGGCATGATTCGGATACAGCCCCTGCTCGCTGTAGAGTCGGTAAATACGCTTATGTTTATCCCGCCAGCCCTCCCGCCTTAGCATAACGTGAACCCTCCGGTAGCAATAGTGAACCCGTGTCTCGGTGATCCCACTGATACGCGAGCGCAATGCGCTGTCGTCTGTCGACACAGAACGGTAGCGTAGAGAGCTGCGGCTGACCCGTAGCGCAAAACAACACCGCCTCTCACTGGCTCTATAGCGTACCTGCAGGTCACGGCCCCATTCGCGCAGACGCGCCAGCGTCAGTTCTTTTTTGCCAGCACGTCTTCAGCATGGCCTTGTCGAGGCTCAGAACGGCAACCAGCATCTTCAGCCTGAGATTCTCATCCACAAGCTACCGCATGTGCTTCAGTTCGGTAGGAGATGTTGTGCCGTTTTTTTCGTCACGTATAACACGTGGGATCATAAATACCCTGCTTACGGCAGGCCTCCGGCACGGACGTCACCGGATCAGCCTGCTTCAGGGCAAAAACAATCTGCTCTTCGGTGAATCGTGATTTTTCATCGGCACGAACTCACCACCTCCGTTCAGGGAGTGTAGAACATGCCGGCATTTTGTTTCTGAATGGTGCAGGAGTTCGAGTCAGGGTTAGCTTAGTTGTATATACATGACCAGTTTAACGGTTGCAAAGATGGAGTGATATTTTTTATAAAACAGGAGGATATAATATTTTATTTAAATCAATAGCTAATGATTATCTAGTGGATAACTTCATTGCTCAATTGTGGTGCAAATGTTAAGTGTTTATCCCTGTAATGGGGCATGTCATGCTTACATTTTATCAACAATTGATTTCTTTGAGGATACTTTACAAAACTCCGCTCTGGTAAAACCAGCGGAGATAAAAATAACTGCTTTAAATTCAACTTTTTATGTTTTAGTGCGCAATCATGGCATGGCTAATGCAAGTTGTATATGCAGGCCTGTACATTAAATCTTTCTTACAGCTTATATTTTATGAGAAAAATCCAACAACCAAAGTAAAGGGGCGGTTATTACGATGAGTACCTTCAATCACAGAATTAAACATGATGGCTCTGACTTTGTGGTGGTTGATAACCAGAACCCGAGACTGCCGAGTACTTCAGGCGGAGGAAAAAATACATCACGATCGAAGATGATACTACGTCATGCTTAATTAATATCTGAGAGTAGTTAATTTCTGAGGTATTCGAATCAATGATATGAGGTTTATCCCATGAGGAGTAGTGGCGTATGTCGTCATAACACGTTTATCGTCAAGGTATCGGCACCCTAATTTATCGGGGCACTGCAAAAAAAACGGGTATTAAAGACTGAATCGCAGAAAGGCAGAGGTTTAAGTCTTCATGTTGATGACAGCAGGCGGCCTATAGCAGAACGAGTAAATGTTGCTAGCAGGCAGCGTACCGTTCAGATTATATGCTTGTAATTTTCAAAGGATTCATCTATGAAACATTCCACTAGCACTGTAAAGCACACGGTTATAGAAAGACGGTCAATCGATTATGTACCTGATAATGAGCGCTTCGGCAGCGCTATGGGACAGTTTACATTATGGCTAGGGGTTAACCTTAATATTACCGCTATTGTGACCGGCGCGTTGGCCGTTGTATTAGGCGGCGATGTTTTCTGGTCATTAATCGGTTTATTTATAGGTCAGATATTAGGCAGTATCATAATGGGGCTACAGGCCATACAAGGGCCAGCTACAGGACTGCCACAAATGATTCGAAGCCGTATGCAATTTGGTGTTTATGGCGCGGTCATCCCTCTTTTACTGGTAAGTTTTTTATATATAGGGTTCTCTGCTGGAGGCACCTTGCTGGCAGGACAGGCCGTGGCAAAAATTTTGAATGCCGCAGAATGGCAGGGTATCGTTTTATTCGGTGTCATCACGATCTTGGTTGCCACCTTAGGCTACCGCGCCATACATTCTTTAGCACGGATCGCGAGTGTGGTCGGCATCATTGCATTTATTTACATGTTCGTTGCATTATTAGCTGGCCATAATATTAGCAGTCTTCTAGAACAGAGAAAGTTTATTCCCAACCAGTTTATCCTTTCCATTTCACTGGCGGCGGCCTGGCAAATTGCTTATGGCCCCTATGTCGGAGATTATTCACGTTACCTCCCTACGGATACATCAAAACTGAAAGTGTTCTTTGCCGCCGCCTCTGGAACAACGCTGGGCTCTCAGGCAGCCATGACATTTGGTGTTTTTTCCGCCGCTATTGCCGGAGTGGCATTTACCGGACATGAAGTAGAATTCGTTGTAAATCTGGGGGCATCCGGTCTCGTCGCATCTTTGCTTTACTTTGTCGTAGGCTTCGGCAAAATAACCATGATGACATTGAATGCGTATAGCAGTTATATGTCGAGTGCGACGCTTGTGAATGGTTTCAGAGGAAAAGCAACCGTCTCTGTCGGTCATCGATTTATTTATGTATCAGCCATGATTTTGTTAGCTGTTTCCATTGCGTTATGGGGCTCGGGAAGCTTCATACACGCTTTTTCTTCTTTTTTATTATTTCTACTGACCTTTATTTCTCCCTGGAGTGCAATTTGCCTGGCTGACTGGCAGTGGGGGCATCGTTCTAAATGCGACCTACAGGCATTAAACGATCCACAAGGAATATATGGCCGCTGGAACTGGAGTGTAATTTCCATTTACTTCATTGGCTTATTAATGGAACTTCCTTTTGTTTCCAGCAGTATTTACACTGGTCCGATTGCAGGCTTGTTAGATGGCGCAGATATCTCTTGGTTAGTTGGCCTGATTGGCACCGGCATAGTGTATTACATTTACAGCAGAATATTGCCCCCCGCTTCTATGAAAATACAGGCTACTGATTAACAGTAAAAATAATAATCCCAAATAAAGGATCCATACATGAAATATATTGTTGACCCATTTTCCGAAAAAACGTCGCTTAATACGCCATACAGTTTACTGCGTCATTATGCAGAAAAATGGCCTGATAAAGAAGCTCTGGTATTCGATGCTGGTAATCAACGAATGACCTTCAGAGGTTGGCTTGACAGTGTCGACAAGTTGGCGCTAGAGCTAAGTCGTCGTGGTGTAAAAGCGGGTGACCCGGTGGCTCTGTTGGCAGAAAATCGTATTGAGTGGCCAGTTGCCCAGATTGCAATTTCGGCCTTAGGTGCGATACTGGTGCCTGTTAATACTCATTTCCGTGATAATGATTTACGCCACGTTCTCGATCACAGCCAAGTGGTTGCCATCTTGCTGTCCGAACGTTTTCGCTCCAGCGAATATTTAGCCATGGTACGAGCGATTCATCCTCAACTCCCTAGCCTAAGAGACATTATTAACTTCGATGATATGGAATATGAAGCGGTAATGCGCCAACCCGTTTTGGCTGAACTGACGGAGTGGGTATGGTCCCCCAGAGAGTTGGCTAGTATCCAATATACTTCTGGTACTACTGGACGGCCTAAAGGCGCAGAACTCTGTATGGAAGGGATAATGATGAATGCCTGGGGCACCGTGCAGCGGCTGGAAGTGACGGAGATGGATCGCTGGACATCCATTATTCCGCTCTTCCACTGTGCAGGTTGCATCATGAATATTCTGGCATGCCTGACAGCTGGTGCGACATATTTGGGTATGCGTGCTTTCGACGCCGGACAAATGCTTTCGCTGATAGAACGGGAGCGCTGTACAGTTCTGACGGGAGTCCCCACGTCCTACTTAGCGATGTTAGAGCATCCGGACAGACCATATTTCGATCTCTCGTCTTTGCGTACCGGAACCTGCGGTGGTGCAGACTGCGATCCGAGACTTCTGGAACAGTGCGCGCGGGCGTTTCCTATTAATGGGTTGGTGCAGGTTTACGGGCAGACGGAAGCCAGCACACTGATAGCGTTAGATTACTGGCAAAGTCCCCAGCGCTTTGCCACCGCTGGCTTGCCCTTACCTGGAGTTGAAGTGCAGGTCTGCGATCCGAATACCGGAGTGGTACTCCCCCACGGGGAAATCGGCCAGCTACAGGTTCGTGGGCCAATGGTCATGTTGGGATATCATCGAGATGCGGAGGAAACCGCTCGCTGCATCGATCCTCAAGGCTGGATGAATACGGGCGATCTCGGTCGGCTAAACATCGATGGTAGGGTCGAACTGGTAGGAGGACGCCTGCGCGATATGATCATTCGCGGTGGTGAAAATATCTATCCTGTAGAGATAGAAAATCTGCTGCGTGAGCATCCGTCGATCACTGAAGTTGCAGTCTTCGCTCTACCCGATAAATTTTACGGCGAAGTGGTAGCCGCCGCTATTGAGTCCACCAAGCCGTTATCCAAAGATGAAATAAGAAAAGCCTGTGTTGGTAAAATAGCTGGTTTTAAACATCCTGCTCGGGTCTTTACCATCGTAGAATGGCCGATGACGTCAAGCGGGAAGATCCTCAAGCGCATGTTGAAAACCGCAGCCCTTGATGGGCAACTGAAGGAGCTTTTATGAAAATGAGTGTGACAGGCTATCCACATACATGCGTCTTCACCCCTGGGCCGCACCAAACAGCAGCTGCAATTGGCAACACGGGTGTGAAAGTGGTGTCGACACCAGCGTTGATCGCTCTATTGGAGGAGACCAGTGCCGATGCTGTAGCAAAAGACTTACCGTCCGGCTGGGTGAGCGTGGGAACCCATGTCGACGTACATCATCATAAACCCGCCTGGCCTTATCAGGAGGTTCGCTGTACGGCGACGTTAATTAGCGCAGACGAGAAAAGATTGCAGTTTTTCGTACAGGCGCATCAAGCGGGAGCATTGATCATGAGCGGTAAGCATGAACGTGCTCTAGCGCCACTCAGCCGTTTTGAACGTGCTGATGGTAAACTGCCAGAGGGAGCTCCGCTGGAGTTTTTCTTTGATTTTCACAGCCCTTGGTGCTACCTCGCCTTCCCCCGTCTAAGAGAAATTGCCGCTGCGTACGGAAGAATGATAGTACTACGTCCCTTCCATCTGGCTAATTTGATTGACCGCATAGGTGGTCGTAGACCGTTGGATGCCTCGCCAGCGTTTGTCAACTGGTTCAAACAAGATATGCAGGACTGGGCGCGCATTCGCCGGCTGCCACTAAGTTATCATCCTAAGTTCCCGTTGCGGCCTTCACGTGCGCTGCGAGCTACCCTGTATGCAGTTGAAGAGGGGCTGGGAGAAGCATTCGCCTTCAAGGTGATGCAGGCGTATTGGTCACAAAGTCTGGATATTAGCGATGTTGCCATCTTAGGCGACTTAGCCACTTCAGTAGGGCTAGATAAAAATGCGTGCATCTCCTCCATCGGCGATGAAGCCCGGAAGCTAGCCATAGTCTCGAACACAGATGAAGCTATTGCTCGCGGGGTATTTGGTGCACCAGCAGTGTTTGCCGATGGCAAACTGTTCTGGGGAAATGACCGCCTTGATATGATGGACACTTGGCTGGCATCTGCGGGAGAGCGCTGCTGAGCCACCGACGGAGAGAAGTAGGCTAACGCTTCCTTCTGATCTTACCCACGAATAGTGGACACACGACTAAGTGAGTAAACTCTTAACCAGAGGTGACTCATGACAAAACCAGCATCAACCAGTAAGAAGCCCCGCAAACAGTACACGCCTGAATTCCGCAACGAAGCCCTGAAGCTTGCGGAACGTATCGGTGTTGCTGCCGCTGCCCGGGAACTCAGCCTGTACGAATCCCAGCTCTACGCATGGCGCAGTAAGATTAACAATGCCCGCAGCTCTTCCGAACGTGAGCAGGAAATGTCCGTTGAAATTGCCCGTCTTAAGCGCCAACTGGCGGAACAGGCAGAGGAGCTGGCCATTCTCCAAAAGGCCGCGACATACTTCGCGAAGCGCCTGAAATGAAGTATGTCTTTATTGAAAAACATCGGGCTGAGTTCAGCGTCAAAGCCATATGCCGGGTACTGCGGGTCGCCCGTAGCGGCTGGTATGCGTGGCGTCTGCGTCGTCAGCAGATAACACCACGTCAGCAGTTCCGGCTCGTCTGTGATACTGCTGTCCGTCAGGCATTCACTGAGGCAAAACAGCGTTATGGTGCGCCTCGTCTCGCTGACGAACTGCCTGAGTACAACGTCAAAACCATTGCCGCCAGCCTGCGGCGTCAGGGGCTTCGCGCAAAAGCGGCCCGGAAGTTCAGCCCGGTCCGATACCGCGAACATGGCCTGCCGGTGTCTGAAAATCTGCTGAAACAGGATTTTTACGCGAGTGGCCCGAATCAGAAGTGGGCGGGTGACATCACGTACTTGCGCACGGACGAAGGCTGGTTGTACCTGGCGGTGGTCATTGACCTGTGGTCCCGTGCTGTCATCGGCTGGTCGATGTCGTCGCGGATGACAGCGCAGCTGGCCTGCGATGCGCTACAGATGGCACTCTGGCGACGTAAGCGCCCGGAAAATGTCATCGTGCATACGGACAGAGGCGGGCAGTACTGTTCGGCAGACTATCAGGCGTTACTGAAGCGGCATAATCTGCACGGTAGCATGAGTGCCAAAGGATGTTGTTACGACAATGCCTGCGCGGAAAGCTTCTTCCACTCGCTGAAGGTGGAATGTATCCACGGGGAACGCCTTATCAGCCGGGAAATCATGCGGATGACGGTGTTTAATTATATCGAGTGTGATTACAATCGGTGGCGCCGACACAGTGCCTGTGGCGGACTCAGTCCCGAACAATTTGAAAACCAGAACCTCGCTTAGGGCCGTGTCCACATTACGTGGGTAGGATCAGTTCGTAGATTTCGTTTTCCAGTTCACTCACGGCACTCATGTAGCTTTCCTTGTCACCAAAGTTCTTTTTGATGATCTCCAAAGGGCGGCCCATGGTATCAAAAGGTCGAAGCTTCAGTACCTGAATATCTTCGATTTCCTTTACGCCCGCATCGGCGTATTTATCGAGCAGGTTGCTCAACACGGCCTGAGCCGACTCAGAGTATTTGGTGAAGTAATTACGCTTTCGTACATTATCGGCGCGTTCTCGGCGGGTGAGCGGCGGCTGGCCGTACACGACATGGCAAAGCATATCGAAGGGATCCAGCTCTTTGCCGACCTCTTCCGTCAGCACATCCCAGATAATGCCCTGCTGTTCCAGCTCTTCGATAATGGCCTGTTTACGTTCAGCACTTTGCCAGCGCTGAACAAAGTCATTTAAAGACGCATACTCTTTCATCAGCGTACGACGGGTGTAATCCTGAAATGATTCGGTAACAAGCTTACCATCAGCGTCGTAATACTGAACGCGTTTAGATAGCACGTTAACAGCAACGCCTTTAACGTAAAACTTTCTGCGTCGTTCTTCGTCAGTTTCGGGCAGTTCGCCGTCAGGTTCGGTTTCTGTTGAGGGGCCAGAGGGATAGTCTGGTGATGCCTCTTCTGCATGGCCTGTTTGACCCGCTCCATCTGATACTTCATCTTCCAGCTGTTCATCAAAATCTGACTCTGGATCGGCGACCTCATCTTTTGTCGTCGTTATGACTTTCACCGGCAAGCCATCAAAGCGTTCATCTGCAAACAGTTCGGTGGCTTTTCGGAAATCCAGAATGGTGAACCATAGCTTGTTGTAGCGTTCATCAATACGCGTGCCGCGTCCGATGATCTGCTTAAATTTGGTCATCGACTGGATGTTTTGTTCAAGCACAACCAGCTTACAGGTTTTGGCATCCACACCCGTTGTCATCAGTTCTGATGTGACGGTAATGACCGGGTAGGGCTTCTTCGGATTGATAAAGTTATCGAGCTGGTTTTTTCCCTCAGTCTCATCGCCGGTAATACGCATGATGTATTTATCATTTTCTTTCATTTGCGCTGCGTTGAGATTCACCAAGGCACGCCGCATCCGCTCTGCGTGAGGTATGTCATTACAGAAGACGATGGTTTTATCCATGGGGTTGGTACGCTTGAGGTAATCCGTAATGGTTTCTGCCACCAGCTGAGTGCGTTCATCAATGACTAAGTTGCGATCAAAATCTTTTTGGTTGTAGATACGATCTTCGATCAGTTCACCATTTTTATCAACTTCCCCTTTCGCTGGACGCCATCCTTGCAGGTCAACATTGATGTCAACGCGTACCACTTTATAAGGTGCCAGGAAGCCATCCTCAATGCCTTGTTTAAGCGAATAGGTATAGACCGGCTCACCGAAATAATCTGTATTTGAGACCTCATGGGTCTCTTTCGGCGTCGCCGTTAAACCGACCTGAGTCGCACTACTAAAATATTCCAGAATCTCGCGCCAGGCGCTGTCTTCAGCGGCGCTGCCGCGATGGCATTCGTCAATGATGATCAGATCGAAGAAGTCACGCGCAACCTGCTTATACGCTTTTTCATGCTCTTCGGTTCCTGTCATCGCCTGATACAGCGCCAGATGGATTTCGTAAGCGGGATCGACAGTGCGGCCAGTGATTTTGGTCATTGCCTGACCAAAAGGCTGGAAATCGTTGGTGCGGGTTTGATCAACAAGAATATTGCGATCGGCAAGGAACAGGATGCGTTTCTTGTGCTTGCCTTTCCATAACCGCCAGATAATCTGGAAAGCGGTGTAGGTTTTGCCGGTACCGGTTGCCATCACTAATAAGATGCGGTTCCGGCCTGCTGAGATAGCCTCAAGCGTTTTATTGATTGCCTGAAGCTGATAATAGCGCGGCGATTTACCGGAGCCGTCGTCATAGTAGTCCTGCGTAATAACAGGCAGCTGTGCGGCGGTATAGCCTTTCCAGAGACAGAACTTCTCCCATAACTCAGCAGGCGTTGGGAACTCTTCAAGTGTGATTTCTCGTTCCAGCTGATCAGGGTTCGTTTTGTCGTGAAATACGAAGCCATCACCATTGGAGGCAAAGACGAAAGGAACCTCTAACAAGGCGGCATAACCCAGTCCCTGCTGCATCCCTTTGCCGATTTCATGCTTGTTTGCTTTCGCTTCAATGACAGCCAGCGGTAAGCCTGGCTTATGGTAGATTACGATATCTGCTGATTTGACTTTCTGACGTGATGCCAGCTTACCCCGCACAACTACCTTGCCATCACGTAACTTCACCTCCTGGCGAATCTGCGTCATATCATCCCATCCAGCCTTTTTAATCGCAGGCAGAATAAATTTAGTTACGATGTCGGTTTCAGTCAGTTGAGCTTTGTTCACGCCAGCCATAGCATTTCCGGTCAGATAAAAGTGAAGGAAGATGGACCGATTTTTGCACAAATAAAGTGCTTCGTTAATGCCTTTAGCTAACAAAATCAGCCCGGTGAAATCTTTTATCATGCTAAGTCAAATTTGCAGTTTTGTGCTTTTTGTTAAATATTGCTTATTGATGATCCTCTTGTGTTCATCACTGCTCAGGGTATGATTTTCTATCCCAATGCTTACCGGTTGGGTTTTTCAGGTAAAAAAAGCCTTTTTTCCGGTAAGGTCTGTCTCTGAATTCACCAGCGTTAGCAATAAAAACAGAACTCGTCACGACAGCCAGAATGACTTTAAGTGGCACGGCTTCTATTCCTGACAGACATTGAGAACAGACAGGTTGGTGAATTCTTTTAATCTTTTGCTGATGATCTACAGGGTTTGATATGGCGGAACACTCTTCTTCAATCGATGACGAATCTCAAGGGTATATCCTTAAATCACTTGAGGATATGCGGCGTAAATTGCTGGATTTGACTTCACGAAACCGGCTATTAAATTTTCCGGTTAACCAAAAGCACTCTTCCTTACGTATCATCAATGAGCTGCCAGATCAGCTATTTCAAACCCTCAGGTCAGAACAGGTCATGCAGTTCGCTCCTGTGCCGGATCCGACCAAAGCACAGTTACAGCATTTTGGTTATCTGGATAAAAATGCCTCTTCAGCAGAAGAGAAAGCAACGAAATCCTTGCCCGATGCGAAAACCTGGGCTGGAAAATTGGGTATCAATACCAGCTATGAGTTGCTGAGCAGTGCTCAAAACAATATCTCATCAGAAGATTATGAGCTGGTAATCAAAGCAAGAGATGTCATCCTTGAGCATCTGAAAGAAAACGGGGGCTCTTTAGCAGGCATCAGAAGTACTGAGGCTAACTCCGGCCTTCCAGGCGAACATCTGGATTCTCTTCTTACCCGGTTTGGCTACAAAGATATCGGTGAGTTTGAGCGCGATACGAAAGCGGGCAAGCCGTTGCGTAAACCATCAGTTCAGGCATCCCTGACCGATGACCAAATACAGACACTTTACTATCCAGCCGAGCTGGAAGCCGTGTTGCGCTCTATCCATGGTAAGGCGCAGGTCGCAATTGAAGAGACGGGGGCCGGTATTCTCTATTTGTCCCTTGGCTTTCTGGAATGGTATGAAAGCGAAGATTCAGATAAGGCTCGACTTGCTCCACTCTTTACTGTTCCGGTGACGCTTGAGAAAGGTAAGCTCGATCCACAGGCCGGCCTCTATCGTTACCACTTACGTTATACCGGGGAAGACATTATCCCTAATTTGTCGCTGCATGAGAAATTACAGGGCGATTTTGGTATTGCCTTGCCCAGCCTTGATGACGAGATGTTGCCTGAAACTTACTTCAAACAAATACAGGCAATCATCGAAAAGAATAAGCCGCGCTGGAAAGTGCGTCGCTACGGAGCATTGAGCTTATTAAACTTCAGCAAGATGCTGATGTATCTGGATCTTGATCCAGAGCGTTGGCCTCAAGGTAGTAAAAACTTACTGAATCATGAAGTGATCAAACGCCTTTTTACGTCTCAGGCGGGAAATAATTCGAATACAGGAAGCTTGTCCAGGGAGTATTCGATCGATACTCTCGATAACATTCATGAAAAATTTCCGCTTATTTATGATGCTGATAGTTCGCAGCATAGTGCTCTGATTGATGCTGTAAACGGCGAAAATTTGGTAATCGAAGGACCACCAGGGACGGGGAAATCACAAACAATAACGAACCTTATTGCCGCTGCGATGCTAAATGGTAAAAAGGTTCTCTTTGTTGCGGAAAAGCTCGCTGCGCTAGAGGTGGTAAAACACAGACTCGATAAGGCGGGATTAGGTGACTTTTGTCTGGAGCTTCATAGTCATAAATCGCATAAGCGTAAGGTTTTAGAGGATATTCAGAAAAGGCTGCATAATCCGTCATTGCAAAAAACGCCTGCGCAAATTGACGCAGAGATTTCACGCTATGAAGATTTGAAGAGTCAGTTAAACAGTTACGCTCAGGAAATTAATGAGATTTGGAAGCATACCGAGCTTACTATTCACCAGATTTTGACCGGGGCGACACGCTATCGACGCGAACTGGGTATCGATCCCACTCAATTGCATATAGAAAACCTTTCGGGGCAGAAATTGGATCGCGTGGCGCAGTTAAGACTACGTGACCAAATCAAAGAGTTTAAAGATGTCGTTGTGGAATTTCGTCAACAGGTCGGTGAGCAGGCTGAACTATGGGAGCATCCCTGGTATGGCATCAATAACGTCGATATCCAGCTTTTCGACAGTGATAGAATCGTTTCAATTCTGAATGAATGGAATGTAGCGCTAATCTCATGGCAGCAGGCACTCTCAGGTTTTCTAAATCAGTATTCGATTGTTACTGCCAATCATGATGAAATGAGCTGGCAGACTCAGTTAGTTGAGTTGTCCGGTCGACTTCCGGATCTGCCCGCTGAAGCTGATTTTCAGGCTTACGCCAGACTTGATGACAATAAGGTTGAACATTTAAAAAATTGGCTGGTGGATTTCAATGTCGTTCAGGCTGATTATCGTCATATGGCTGACTACCTGATGCCTGAAAAATTGCGTCTCCTTGAGGAAGGGGCTTCTGCGCCTGACTTCCCGAATATCGCTAAAACGTTTGGTCTGGATAGCGTGACCACGCTTGCTGATGTCGTACGTCTGATTCGCAGTTTAGAGCAAATGCATGCTTCTTTTGAATCAGATCGTGAGCATCTTTCCGCACTACTTGAATCTTTACCATCTTCTGTTTCCGAAAGATTTCCTGTTACTCCGCAAGGTTTTAGTCAAATAGCGACATTTATTTATGTTGCATTTGAGCTACCTGGCGATTTAGTTAAATACAGACATGAAAGGTTCGATGATGATGGTATCGAGCCGCTGATCGAAGAGTTAAGCCAGCGGTTGGCATCGTTACAGACCCTGCGCGACCAGTTAAAGTCACGCTTTGTACTGAATAAAGTAACTGATGATGAACAGCTGAAGACTATTGAAAGCAGCTTGCACGACTCTGGCTTGTTTAGCTGGTTAAGCGGCTCATGGCGACAAGCCAAAAATACGCTAATCGGCTTATCCAGCGAACCTAATACAAAATGGAAAACGCTTTATGATGAACTGCCCAGGCTTCGTCAGTATGCTCAAGAACTAGCTGAGTTTGAGGCACGTAATTTTAGCCAAATTTTCGGTGAGCTTTATCAAGGATTAGAAACCGAGCCGAGCCAGATGCGGCAGCTTCGAGACTGGTATAGCAAAGTGCGTAGTGTCTGGGGTATCGGCTTCGGCGCTAACGTTGCCATAGGCAGCGCTTTACTCACTTTGGATAGTCAGATTTTCAAAGGTATCCAGCAGTTAAAACATCAAGGTGTGGATACTCAAATCTCGCAGCATCTCACCAAACTGAAAGAGTATGAAAAAACTATCCCGTCAAACGTTTTGTTCCCTGAAAACGTTCAAACACTGACCGGTGACACAAATATTTTTTCACCTCTTATAGCGAACCTTAAGGATGCACTGTTTCCAATACAGCAATGGTTTACAGCTGAGCAACTTACTTTGGAGACAGTAAATGAAAAGATCGTCATCTTGCATCAAATACAAGAAAAGCAGAGTGCTATAAGTGAAGATACCTTGCTTGGAGATATTTTTGCGATAGCCAATGAAATAGCTTTTGGAGCAAGTAAAGATAACACGCGTCTTCTAAATGTGATGAGTGAAACCATTACTTTTACAGAACAAATGCGTGAAAAAATCCACAACTCTGATTTGGCTGATGCTATCAAAAAGTTATCCGGCGGCGATGAGTACCGAAGCCTACAACAGCATTTTCACGCCCTTGAGCACAAGTGGGAAATTCAAACAGACCGGCAAATGAATTTTGCAAAGGAGACTCAGCTTGATATTGTGCAATGGCAGCAACGATGCCAAGATCGTCTCTCCGCATTAATAGAGCGTAATAAAGGAGCAATATCTAAACCTCGATGGTTAAATGGTTGGATTAATTTTACCCGCGTATCTAAAGCAATTGAAAGTAACGGACTACAGCGTATCCGTGATGCGATCATGAGCCATACACTTGCAATTGAACACATCGATACCGGCTTGCAGGTGGCTATTTTCGATCAGCTGGCGCGCGAAGTTGCTTCTGAACGTCCGCATCTTCTACAGGTGTCGGGTAATAGCCGGAGCGCCATGCAGAAAACATTTCGTGACTATGACAAGGCGCTTCAGAAACTGCAGCGTGAACGTATCGCAGCCGTTATTGCGAGCAATCCGGTTCCCCAGGGTGCATCAGGGGGAAGAAAAGCAGACTATACGGAAATGGCTCTTATCAGAAACGAGACCGGCAAGAAGACGCGGCACGTTCCGATTCGTCAACTTATTAATCGAGCCGGTCGCGCACTGCTCCAGTTGAAGCCCTGTTTTATGATGGGGCCAATGTCTGCGGCTAATTACCTTCAACCGGGTGACATTGAATTTGATCTTGTTGTGATGGATGAAGCTTCACAGGTTAAGCCTGAGGATGCGTTGGGAGTTATCGCGCGCGGTAAGCAAATTGTTGTAGTTGGTGACCCTAAACAGCTTCCGCCAACCAGCTTCTTTGATCGTGCAGGCATTGATGATGATGATGAAGACACCGCTGCAGTAAGTCAGACTGACAGTATTCTTGATGCCTCTTTGCCGCTTTTCAAAATGCGCCGTTTAAGATGGCATTATCGTTCTCAGCACGAGAGCCTGATCGCCTACTCTAACCGTCATTTTTATAATAGCGATTTAGTGGTTTTCCCATCACCTAACGCTCATGCTCCAGAGTATGGCGTTAAATTCAGCTTCGTTAAAAACGGCCGTTTTATTAATCAGCATAATATTGAAGAAGCTCGGGTTATTGCCAAGGCTGTGGCTTTACATGCAATTCATTCACCTGAGGAGTCTTTGGGGATCGTAGCCATGAACTCAAAGCAGCGTGAACAAATTGAACGAGCCATTGACGAAATGTGTCGTGAAGACTCTCAAGCTGAGGCGGCTATCGATCGGTTAAGAACGAAAAGCGATGCACTCTTTGTTAAGAACCTCGAAAACGTTCAGGGCGATGAGCGCGATGTCATCTTTATTTCGTTTACTTATGGGCCGGGTGAGGCCGATGGCAAAGTATATCAACGCTTTGGCCCTATCAACTCAGATGTCGGCTGGCGTCGCTTGAACGTTCTTTTCACTCGTTCCAAAAAAAGGATGCATGTTTTCAGCTCAATGCGAGCGGAAGATGTTCAGGTAACAGAAACATCTAAGCGTGGCGTTCAGGCTTTACGCGGCTTTTTGCACTTTGCTGAAAAGGGCAACATGGATGGGCTTTCTCAGATTACTGGAAAAGCGCCGGATAGTGATTTTGAAGTAGCCGTTATTACAGCGCTGGAAAGTGCTGGCTTCCGTTGTGAACCTCAGGTCGGGGTAGCCGGATTCTTTATTGATATTGCGGTTCGTGATCCCGGTAAGCAGGGACGTTATTTGATGGGGATTGAGTGTGATGGTGCAACTTACCATTCTGCTAAGTCCGCTCGTGACAGGGATCGCTTACGGCAGGATGTGTTAGAGGGACTGGGATGGCGGATTCGTCGTATATGGTCCACAGATTGGTTCAGTAATCCGGATGAGGTTTTAGCACCTATCCTTCGCGAATTACATCAGCTAAAAACTCCGGCTCCTGACGAATCCTACTCGGAAGAACAAGCTATCGCTGAGTTAGTTGTTGAGGAACATAAAAATAGAACGGATATTGCGGCATACAACAATACTTCTGAGCCTTTGAGAGCGAGGCTAGAACGTTTCGCTCGTGAAGTTATTGATATAGCCTGTCCCGACATTCCTGCTGAAAACAGACTACTTCGACCGGCAATGATTGAAGCTTTAGTAGAACATCAACCACTTTCACGGTCAGAATTTGTGGAGCGTATACCAAAATATTTGCGTGAAGCGACCGATAGCAAGGCTGGGAAAACATATCTCAATAGTGTGTTAGCGTTGATTGATGGTGAAGATATCTCAAGCGAGATTTAGTACCTCGCCTGAAATGTTGGAGCATGGATGCTCAACAGAGACATATGAGCCAGGGCGGTGATCATTAATCGTGATCATAAAAATAGTGATCACTCCGTTCGTGAGTGATCACTATACTGATTAACTAACTGATTTTTTTGTTTTTTTATCATCTACCCTTGCGCACGTGATCATTTTCTTGATCACTCATTTATATAATGTATTGAAAATAAAGGAATTTCTACTGCGTCGTTTTAACAGCTGATATTTTTAATATGACTTGTGTCGTCAATGTCGCTATACAGTCATTACACTCATCTAAATCATATCTCGTATTGTAAATGGCGGGATAATCCCTTGGGGTAAGTTAATCAGATAACGACGCGCAGTACTGGCTTTCAAATTATGCAGCTCGCAGTAAAGCGTCACCGAAGTACCTATAGGCCAAAAGTGAGTGTAATAGCGATCAAAGTGTTCTTTCCAGAAAGCGCTCATCTTACGTTGCTTCAATCGGCGGACTGCATTTTTTTCCGGTAATTTATTCATTTCAACATACTGCTCTGCACTCACTCCGCATTGTTTGAATTGTTGTTGCCAGGTGCAGCGATGCATACTCCAATAGACCAGACGCTGGATTTCAACTCCTGAGTCTCTGAAATTTTTATAAACCCACCAGCGCGGTAGGCTATGTTCGTCTGCATATTCCGCTGGTGATACGTTGTGATTGAGGACCATTTGCAGGTAATTCTGACGATGTCTAAAGACGTCAGGTTCATTTTTTCCTGTCATGAGATTAATTGTGTTTAACGAATATGGCTTGAACCAATTCAGCTCATCGTCTTCCCACCCGGGGAAACGTTTTGGCTGGTGGTCGTTATCATGTTGTTCGGTAGAAGACAAAATGGTTTTTTCCTCAGTCTCTAAGGTGGAGTCAATAATGGTATGGAATGCTTTCTGCTTTTTCTGATGACGAATCCCGGTTTCGTAAGTTTTAATCCCAGCAGGGTTTCGCTCTTTACTCCGCCTCTTTCCAAGGTAGCTTATGCGCTTTATAAATCTCGCTTGCGAATCGATATCTCCACGGTTGACCTTGTACCATGGATTTTGTGGCAACCAATGAGTTCCGCCGGTGGTGCTCTCCCATAGCTCGGCCATTAAATCCACTAAAGGCTGCGCATAACAAACATAATGTCCATTAAGAATCAGCACATAGTGGTAGTGCTGCGCGTGGGACTTATCCTGCTCACGCACCCATGCAAAATTAATAAATGTTTTGGGATACTTTTTGCGGATAGCAGGAATAAGCACCCTCTGGAAACGGGTCATCGGACTATTGTCATGCGTATATGTGCTAAGCCTGAAATCCATGCGGATAGCAAACAAACGGCTTGAGAGCTGAAGTGATTCCTCAGCCAATGCAAACAGTCTATTTAAAATGCCTTTATTCTGGTCTGATTCACTGGGAATCACATTCCAGATAATGTCTTTGTAAATGAAACTATATCTGTTTGAATCGAACATCATGGTCAGCCTATAAGTAAATATTATAAATATCCTGAATCCTGTCAGTACCCGGTAAAACTTATTTCCAGCCGCCTCAATGCCTGGCAAGATTTTTCACCGTTATTTAATATTGCTTTCCTGCATAGATCTTGTTTCATCCTGTTACAGGAGTACGGAGCAATAAAAAAGCAGAGCGGGGCTCTGCTTTAATTTGCAACAATTGTGGATTTTATTATTAGCTTCTTTTTTGCCAGGCTTCGTAATCAGCAAACTTCCAGCCAATTGTACGGCCTTCACGCATGATCGGCTGCGGGAAGGCACCTTGTTTAACCCAGCGGTAAAGGGTTGTCCTGCTGCAATCTAATAACTCCATCATTTTGCTGATGCGGATAATAGGTTGCGGACGGAAATGTACTTCGTGGATGTTGTTTGTGTTCAACTCATACCTCATTAAATTGCTTTGGTGTGAGCGAGATTGAAACAAAATTGCGAAATGCTGTCCGGTGAGTACCTTGGGTAGTCACCGGTGACTACTTAGTATCTTATTGATTTTTATTGATTATAACGGATCGTTATTTTTAGGCGGTTTCTTGGTTGCTCGGGACAGTAACCTTGCGACTTGTTCCATTGACAAGGGAGGAGAACCATTTTTCCAAAGATGAAAGCCTTGGTCTTCCAATTCCTTAGCTATCTTTGACGGCAATGGCAGAAAGTTTTTTAAATCATTTTTTGTTTTATGCTTCCATTCATGAGGCTCGTTATAAAGAACGTATAATGCTGCCAGAAGAATCTGTTCGCGGTTAGTAGCAAATTTCTCGGCGTTTGGATGTGGCTCACTAAGCTCTTTTTTCAATCGGGCATTTTCTGAACACAATTGCTCAATTTCCGCCATTAAGGTGGCTTCACGATCCGTCCATGAAGGTGCCATAGTCCCCGCATCGTTAAAGTCTGTATCGAAGGCGCTTTTTAAGTCAGCTTTCCGGTACCCATAGAGTTCCAGTTTCGGATCGTTGATGCTTTCATCGTTCAGCTTGCTCATGAGTGATTGAGCCGAAGTGCCAATAAAGCGTCCCAACTCTTCAAAAGATCGAGGCTTGCTATCCCTTTCTCTCTCTAGTGACGCATTCAAGATGGACACATCAAGCATTAACCCGTTTTCTAATCGATATAGCTTTGGAGCTACTTGTAGAGCAAGAAGCGTAGTAACAAAACTATCAGCAACGTCTTGCCATGAAGCGGACGGTTTAACGGATTTCATATACAAGCAAATTTGTTTAAGGCTGACAAACTCCGCTTCTTTGTCACGCCGCTCACTAATCTTTTTGTCGATTCTATCAAACAGGTTCATGTTCACTGAGTCCTGATAGCAGATGATGTAGCATGAGGATTACATCACCCACTACATCACCTTAAAAGCCAGAAAACAAAAAGGACTCAGCCAGTTTCCTGTCTAAGTCCTTGATAAATTTGGTGGCCCCTGCTGGGTTTGAACCAGCGACCAAGCGATTATGAGTCGCCTGCTCTAACCACTGAGCTAAGGGGCCAGCGGAGCGGGGATTATAAAGTATCTCTTCTGAGCGATCCAGCACTCAGCCACCGGTTGCTGAAATAAGCAGCAAGCTTTTAATTGCTGATTTCTATAACAAATATCCTGATAAACCGTAACAGGGTCTCAAACTGGTACGGCAGGATGCCGCCGTACCCTCATCAAAAACGCCCTGACGGGTAGCGGAATCAGCTCTGGTGGTAGCGCGTAGCGGATTTATTACGCGACAGGTGAGGCACCATAGTGCCGCGTGCGCGATCGTAATCCTGCCACATCTGCAGATCTTCCAGCGGTGGAATCGTTACCGCTTCCTTGTTGTCGAGGCCCGCCAGCGCCGCATCGACCATTTCATCGACTTCCATCAGCATTTCGGCAGGGATGGTGTTGATCGGCTGGCCGGCACGGTCAAAAATCTCGGTACGGGTTGCGCCAGGCAGCACTGCCTGCACCTGCACACCGCTGTCAGCAAGCTCACGCTGCATCGCACGCGTTAGCGTCAGTACGTAAGATTTAGTGGCATTGTAGGCACCGTTGAACATCTCATGCACCAGTGCCAGCACCGAGGCAATATTAATAATGATGCCGTTGCCACGCGCTTTGAAGACCCGGGCAGCGGCCTGCGCCAGCCGGGTGGGCGTCACGATATTTAACGTCAGCATGGTATTGATGCGGTTGATGTCCGCCTCAAGGAACTCTCCCTCCACGCTCATACCCGCGTTGTTCAGCAGCAGTGTAATGCTGGCATTAGTGACCAGTTCAGACTCTACCCGCTGCACATCCTGTTCACTGGTTAAATCAGCAGCCAACACCTTAACCTGAATAGCGTGCTGCTCACTCAGTAACGCCGCCAGCTGGTTCAGACGCGATTCGTCGCGTGCCACCAGAATCAGATCGTAACCGCGTGCAGCCAGTCGTTTTGCATAAGTTGCGCCGATGCCGCTGGACGCACCGGTTATTAACGCCGTACCTGATGTTGACATAATTTACTCCTCGTATGATGGTCGTCATAATTCACACCAATATGACGACCATCATATGCGCCGTCAAGCTGGAATATGATGAGCGTAATAATTACTATAATAGCCAGAAGCAGCGCATCTGAAACCGCAGGAGAGGATATGGAGAAGCAGACCAGCAAAGCGCATACGCGGCAGCGTATCCTGAGTGAGGCTGCGCGAGTTATGCGTGAAACCGGCACCGAGGGCATTGGTGTGGCGGCTCTGATGAAGCGGGTTGGCCTGACGCACGGCGGCTTTTATGCGCATTTTGCCTCACGCGAGGAACTGGTACAGGAGGTGCTTAAGCATATGTTTGCCGAGGCGGGCAGTTTTGCGCCAGCGGATCGGGTGACCCAGCCAGGCCAGCGGTTAGCCGGATTTATTGATACCTACCTTTCCGAGGCGCATCGCAATACCCCAGCGGAAGGATGCCCAATCGCTGCGCTGGTGAGCGAAGTCGCGCATCTGCCTGAACAGACCCGCTCTATTTTTACGCAGGGTATCGATGCGCTGCATGACGGCCTGGCGCAGATGCTGCGCGAGCTGGAGCGTGAAGATACGGATGCGCTGGCATCCAGTATGCAGGCCGAGATGGTCGGGGCGCTGGCGCTGGCGCGTGCCTGCCCGGATGCGAAGCATGCCGGTCAGCTGTTACAGCGCAGCCGTGACGCCCTGAAGCAGCGCGCCGGACTGGTGGCAGCATGATTGAGCACAGTATCCGCGACATCATCAGCGCCAATCTGAACGTCCTGTTCTGTGGCATTAATCCGGGTCAGTCAACTGCACATCAGGGCTATCACTTTGCCCATCCCGGCAATCGCTTCTGGAAAGTGATCCATCTGGCCGGTTTTACTCAACAGCTGCTTAAACCGGAAGAGGAGCAGCGGTTAACCGAGACGGGATGTGGCATCACCATGCTGGTTGAGCGTCCAACCGTGCAGGCGAATGAGTTAGCACCGGATGAATTACGCGATGGCGGCAAGCGCCTGATTGAAAAGGTGCTGCATTACCAGCCCGCAGCCTTGGCGATTCTGGGTAAAGATGCCTTCCGGCGCGCCTTTCAGCAGAGCAAAGTGGAATGGGGTAAACAGCCGATAGCGATCGGTAAAACGGCGGTGTGGGTACTGCCGAATCCCAGTGGACTGAATCGCGCTTCACTGGATGAGATGGTTGAAGCCTATCGACAGCTCCATAACGCATTGCAGGCGGGTTAAAACCGACGGTAACAGCAGGGCAGGGCGGTTATTGCTAAACGACAGGCATAAAAAACCCCGGCGTGCCGGGGTTTTTGTCTGACTTAATCGTCGAGGAAGCTGCGCAGCACTTCCGAACGGCTCGGATGGCGCAGTTTACGCAGTGCTTTGGCTTCAATCTGACGAATACGCTCACGCGTCACGTCGAACTGTTTGCCCACTTCTTCCAGCGTATGGTCAGTGTTCATGTCGATGCCGAAACGCATGCGCAGCACTTTCGCTTCACGTGCGGTCAGGCCAGCCAGCACGTCGTGGGTCGCAGAACGCAGACTTTCTGAGGTAGCAGAGTCCAGCGGCAGCTCCAGCGTGGTGTCTTCGATAAAATCGCCCAGATGCGAATCTTCATCATCACCAATCGGCGTCTCCATTGAGATCGGCTCTTTAGCGATTTTCAGCACTTTGCGAATCTTATCTTCTGGCATCAGCATACGCTCAGCCAGTTCTTCCGGCGTCGGTTCACGGCCCATTTCCTGCAGCATCTGGCGCGAAATACGGTTGAGCTTGTTGATGGTCTCAATCATATGCACCGGAATACGGATGGTACGTGCCTGGTCAGCGATAGAGCGGGTGATTGCCTGACGGATCCACCAGGTCGCATAGGTCGAGAATTTGTAACCACGGCGATATTCAAACTTATCAACCGCTTTCATCAGGCCGATATTACCTTCCTGAATCAGGTCGAGGAACTGCAGACCACGGTTGGTATATTTCTTCGCAATCGAAATAACCAGACGCAGGTTTGCTTCCACCATCTCTTTCTTCGCGCGACGCGCTTTCGCTTCACCGATCGACATGCGACGGTTGATATCTTTTACCTGCTCAATGGTCAGGCCGGTCTCTTCTTCGATCTGCGCCAGTTTCTGCAGGGAACGCATAACGTCATCCTGCACTTCCAGCAGCTTTTCAGACCACGGCTTGTTCATCGCCAGCGCCGCTTTGAACCAGCTTTCGTTGGTTTCATTGCCGGTGAACAGGGTAATGAAGTTTTTCTTCGGCATTTTGCACAGTTCGATACACAGCTTCATGATCAAACGTTCCTGAGTACGGACACGTTCCATCATTTCGCGCATGTTGTTCACCAGGTAATCGAACTGCTTCGGTACCAGGCGGAACTGTTTGAAGACGTCAGAGAGGTTCTGGATTTCGGCAACGGCATCAGCGTGGCTGCGGCCTTTGCTCTTAATCACATTGCGGGTGGTTTCATACTGCTTACGCAGGTCAGAAAACTTCTCGCGCGCCAGTTCCGGGTCGATAGAGTTATCGTCGTCGGAGCTGTCATCGTCGCTCTCTTCATCTTCTTCTTCATCGTCAACACGATCGGCTTCAGAAAGCTCAGAGCCCACGTGCGTTGCCGTAGGGGCCAGATCTTCTTCCGCGTTAGGATCGACGAAACCGGTGATCAGATCGGACAGGCGTGATTCGCCTGCTTCAACTTTGTCGTACTGATCCAGCAGGTAAGTAATCGCCTCAGGGTATTCAGCAACGGAACATTGAACCTGATTGATACCGTCTTCAATACGCTTCGCGATGTCGATTTCGCCTTCGCGCGTCAGCAGTTCGACGGTACCCATTTCACGCATATACATGCGGACCGGGTCGGTAGTACGCCCAATTTCAGATTCAACGCTGGATAACACCTGAGCTGCAGCTTCCGCGGCATCTTCGTCAGTATCGGAGCTGTTTTCGTTCAGCATCAGATCGTCGGCATCCGGGGCTTCTTCAACCACCTGAATACCCATGTCGTTAATCATCTGGATGATGTCTTCGATCTGATCTGAGTCGACGATATCTTCCGGCAGATGGTCATTGACCTCAGCATAGGTCAGATAGCCTTGCTCCTTACCACGGGTGACAAGAAGCTTAAGCTGTGACTGCGGGTTTTGCTCCATAAGACGGTATCCACACTTCTGTTAATTAGATTGGTGTCGGTCGGCAGCGAGCCAACAATAGCAGTGAAGGCGTTTAGTTCTTGCCGCTGCCCTCGTCGCGGCGTGGGCTTTGCCCATCAGTATTCGGCACTTAAGCCGCTTGTATAAACTCGGTGCTAATGGCCTGGCTTACTCGCCATTCTGGTCCCCGGCAGTGCTCGCCTTCCTCACGTACTTCAGTACGCTGCGGAGGCTGTGCGCTGGCGATAACCAGACTGGCAGCGACGCCGACGGCCTTTAAAATTTGTGCTGCTGGCCTGGCTTACTCGCCATTCCGGCCATAAAACGCTTAATCTGTCCTTTCATACATCAGAACGGACAAATCATTAAAAAAGGTTATTTTCTGGCAAAAGCCTGGCTCAGTGTCCAGAGCTCGCGGCGCTCATCGGCGCTCAATCCCTGGGTGCGCTCGCGCGCAATCAAAAACTCCAGGCGCTCTTCAAGAGCAGAATCGTAGATGCTGGCCAGCGAGTCCTGAAACACCGCTTCGGCTTCCTCATCTACTATCATGTGGTTCCAGATCGCCAGAGTTTCAAGCGTCTGACTAAAATTTGTCCCGCGATATAACTCTAGTAGCTGTCCGGTGGTCAATCCAGGATTCTCATTACAACGGCCCACTAATTCGATAAATAGCGGTAATCCCGGCATTTTTGACTCAGACAACCCATCAAGCGACGGCACCAGGGTGGCCAGCTGCGGGTTCTGAATCAGCAGCGCGACCAGCACCCGCATCGTGGTTCGCTTAAGCGGTGGTGCAACTGGCGCCGTTCCGCTTGCGGCCAGCTTAGGCATCAGCTTTTCAAGCTGATTGTCATCCAGGATACCCAGCTTATTGCCCAGCTCCTGACGCATATAAATACGCAGGGTTTCGCCAGGAATCTGCGAAATCAGCGGCAAAGCCAGCGTACTCAGGCGGGCTTTACCGTCGCGTGAACTCAGATCAACCTGCGGCAGCAAACTGTCGAATAAAAACGAAGAGAGCGGCATTGCCTGCTCCATCCTCGCTTCGAAAGCCGCTTTGCCCTCTTTGCGCACCAGCGTATCCGGGTCTTCGCCATCCGGTAAAAACATAAAGCGTAGCTGACGACCATCATTCATGTAAGGTAATGCGGTCTCAAGCGCACGCCAGGCGGCTTCACGGCCAGCGCGATCGCCGTCGTAACAGCAAATCACGTTGTCGGTACTGCGAAACAGTAGCTGAATATGCTCAGCCGTGGTTGAGGTGCCCAGCGAGGCGACGGCGTAATCAATGCCGTACTGCGCCAGTGCCACCACATCCATGTATCCCTCGACCACCAGTAAACGGGCGGGTTCCGGATGATTTTTTAGTGCTTCATACAGGCCGTAAAGCTGACGACCTTTATGAAAAATAGGTGTTTCCGGCGAGTTCAGATACTTAGGCGTATCGTTGCCTAATACCCGTCCGCCAAAACCAATGACGCGGCCACGCTTATCGCGAATCGGAAACATGACGCGGTCGCGAAACCGGTCATAGGTGCGACCCTTATCATTGCTGACCAGCATGCCAGCTTCCATCAACGACTCACGGTCTTCCGACTGCTTACCAAACCGTTTGAGAACGTTATCCCAGCCGGCAGGCGCGTAACCAATGGCGAAATGATTGATGATATCGGCGCTCAGACCACGACGATCAAGATAGTCGCGTGCTGGCTGCGCACTGGATTGCTGCAGGCCCTGCTGATAAAAACCGTTCAGGTTCTCCATCAGCTGATACAGGCTCTGGCGCTGATGGCGTTCCATCTGGCTGGGCCCGCTGCCTGCTTCATAAGGCACGTCTAAACCGTGGGAAGTGGCAAGCTCTTCGATACTTTCAACAAACTCGAGACGATCGTAGTTCATTAAAAAGTCGATAGCGTTGCCGTGTGCGCCACAGCCGAAACAGTGATAGAACTGTTTTTCGCCGTTTACGGTGAAAGAGGGCGTTTTTTCATTATGGAAAGGACAGCACGCGTGGAAATTCTTACCCTGCTTTTTCAGCTTAACGCGGGCATCGATCAGATCCACGATATCCGTGCGGGCAAGTAAATCATTAATAAATACGCGTGGAATTCGTCCAGCCATACGCCCCAGATTTTCAGCTCATAAACGGCAACAAGCCGCGCTTCCTTTCGGAAAGCACGGCCTTTTACTTGACTCTGTCTGCGTTTAACACGCGGTGGAGGCGGACCTCCAGAAGAAATTAGTACAGACGAGTGCGGCGTGCGTTTTCGCGAGCCAGTTTCTTGGCGTGACGCTTAACTGCAGACGCTTTAGCGCGCTTACGTTCGGTAGTCGGTTTTTCATAGAACTCACGACGACGAACTTCAGCCAGAACGCCTGCTTTTTCGCAGGAACGCTTGAAGCGACGCAATGCTACGTCAAATGGCTCGTTTTCACGTACTTTAATTACCGGCATGTAACTCTCACCTCGATAAAATTCGGTTTTTGCTGCTGACTGCGGCGCCAGCACATTTCAAAATGGTGCAGCATTTTACTCCAACTCGCGTTGGTTTGTAAAGCACCATGGATAATTTGAAACCAACAGGAGCGTTTGCCTGTGCGGCTGCCGGTTTTTCCAGGGGCGGGAGTATAGCGTACTCTTTAGCCGACAGAAAATGACTTTTTGCGGGGATTGCCCGCTCTGCCCGCACAATTGCTGTGCTAAACTGCGCGCCGCGAGAAAGAGGTGATGCAATGCGAATTCTGGGTATTGAAACGTCCTGCGATGAAACCGGCATCGCAATTTATGACGATGAGGCCGGGTTACTGGCGAATCAGCTGTACAGCCAGGTAAAACTGCACGCCGATTATGGCGGTGTGGTGCCGGAACTGGCATCACGCGACCACGTGCGTAAAACGGTGCCGTTAATTCAGGCGGCGCTGAAACAGGCTGGGTTAGCGCCGAATCAGATCGATGCGGTGGCGTATACGGCCGGTCCGGGCCTGGTCGGCGCGCTGCTGGTCGGTGCCACTATTGGCCGCGCGCTGGCCTTCGCCTGGAAAGTGCCCGCGGTGCCGGTTCATCATATGGAAGGCCACCTGCTGGCACCGATGCTGGAAGACAATCCGCCTGCATTTCCGTTTGTGGCGCTGCTGGTATCGGGCGGGCATACCCAGCTGATTAGCGTCACCGGTATCGGTGAATATGCATTGCTGGGCGAATCAATTGATGATGCGGCCGGTGAGGCGTTCGACAAAACTGCCAAGCTGCTCGGGCTGGATTATCCTGGCGGACCGATGCTGTCGAAGATGGCGCAGCAGGGAACGGCAGGACGCTTTACCTTCCCGCGTCCGATGACCGATCGTCCGGGGCTGGACTTTAGCTTCTCGGGCCTGAAAACCTTTGCCGCCAACACCATCCGCGCCAATGATGATGACGCGCAGACCCGCGCTGATATCGCCCGGGCCTTTGAAGATGCGGTGGTCGACACGCTGGCGATCAAATGCAAGCGCGCGCTGGATCAAACCGGTTTTAAACGTCTGGTGATTGCCGGCGGCGTCAGCGCCAACCGGACGCTGCGTGAGCAGATGGCGGTGATGATGCAGAAGCGTGGCGGAGAAGTATTTTACGCGCGCCCTGAGTTCTGTACCGATAACGGTGCGATGATCGCGTATGCGGGCATGGTGCGGTTGAAAGGCGGAACGCGCGGGGGATTAGGCGTCAGCGTACGACCACGCTGGCCGCTGGCGGAACTCCCCGCCATCTGAAGGTAAAAAAGCCGGCTTAGCCGGCTTTTTTTATTCCTGCGATTTCTTCTTACGCTTCCAGATCTTTCCTTCCTGACCGCGCCACAAACGCTGAATATTGTCGTGATGGCGTAACAGGATCAGGCAGGAGAGCATCGAAACCGGAAAGGTGAATTGGGGCTTAAACCACCAGACGTAGAACGGAGCAATCAGCGCGCTGACAATCGCGCCGAGCGATGAGTAGCCGCTGAGCAGCACGGTGAGCAGCCAGGTGCCGGTCACCAGTCCGGTTAAGTCCCAGCCAATCGGCGCAATCGCCCCGAAAGCCGTCGCGACACCTTTGCCACCGCGGAACTGGAAGAACACCGGATAGATATGACCGAGGCAGGCCGCGATCGCCGTCAGGCCCAGAAACAGTGGCGTCACATGCAGCAGATACGCCAGCCAGACCGGCACCATCCCTTTCAGCACATCAAACACCAGCACGCAGGCTGCTGCCGCTTTACCACCAAGGCGTAACACGTTGGTAGCGCCAGGGTTGCCTGAACCGTGGGTACGGGGATCGGGCAGGCCAGCGAGTTTGCAGACCAGAATCGCACTGGAAATCGAACCGCAGAGATACGCGAAAATAATCATACCAGGCGCGAAAGCACTCATAACACCGTACCGTTACCTTTTGGGTCGTTTTGATCTCATCAACCGTGGATAATACGCATAATCCGCCGGAAGTGGTATCCGGCTTAGCCAAAAACAGAGACCATCATCATGGATATCGTATTTATAGAACAACTCACGGTGTTCACCACCATTGGCGTTTACGACTGGGAACAGGGTATGCAGCAGAAGCTGGTGCTCGATGTCGAAATGGCGTGGGATAACCGTCTGGCGGCGCGCAGCGACAATGTGAACGATTGCCTCAGCTATGCCGACGTCTCTGAAGCGATTCTGACGCACCTGACCGGCAGTCGTTTTGCGCTGGTTGAGCGGGTTGCTGAAGAAATCGCGGATCTGTTGATGAACCGTTTCAATTCGCCTGGCGTACGCGTAAAGGTAAGCAAACCGGGCGCTATCGCCCAGGCAGCGCAGGTTGGCGTGCGAATTGAGCGCGGGACTATTCCTAAATAAATGCGATGTGATTGCCATCACAATGAAACCAAACCAAATTACTGTCTGTCATAGCGAGTGCCGTTTCGTTGGAGCAAGCGAAATGGCCTAAGACCTTAAGGTTTTACTCAGGCTGATGCAGGCATGATTTCAGGCGATAGCCTTTGCGCTAGCGCCTTTTTAATGGTTTTAAAACGGATAGAGGAAAAATTTGATGGCAGATATTCATCAGCTTTGGGTAGCTGCAATCCTGGGCGTTGTGGAAGGGCTGACCGAATTTTTACCGGTCTCATCCACAGGGCACATGATTATAGTGGGTCACCTGCTGGGCTTTGAGGGCGAGAAAGCAGAGACCTTTGAGGTGGTTATCCAGTTAGGCTCGATTCTGGCCGTTGTCGTGATGTTCTGGCGGCGTCTGTTTGGCCTGATCGGTATCCACTTCGGTGAAGTAAAACATGAAGGTGTCGGTAGCGGACGTTTATCACTGATCCACATTCTGCTGGGCATGGTGCCAGCGGTGGTCGTGGGGCTGGTACTGCACGATCAGATCAAAACGCTGTTTAATCCGATCAACGTGATGTATGCGCTGGTGGTGGGGGGCGTGCTGCTGCTGGCGGCAGAGTATCTCAAACCGAAGCAGCCGAAAGCGGTCGGCGTCGACGATATTACCTATCGTCAGGCGTTTATGATTGGCTGCTTTCAGTGCTTAGCGTTGTGGCCGGGCTTCTCTCGTTCAGGCGCGACCATTTCCGGCGGGATGCTGATGGGCGTGAGCCGCTATGCGGCCTCTGAGTTCTCCTTCATCCTGGCGGTACCAATGATGATGGGCGCGACGGTGCTTGATATGTGCAAGAGCATCGGCTTCCTGACCATGGCTGACTTTCCGATGTTCGCCGTGGGCTTCGTAACCGCCTTCGTGGTGGCGCTGATCGCGATTAAAGCCTTCCTGGAGCTGATTAAGCGTATCTCGTTCGTCTCATTCGCCATCTACCGCTTTATCGTGGCGGCAGCGGTTTACATGGTCTTCATGTAAACCGAGCGCAGCCTGCTAGTCAGGCTGCGGTATAGCCAGACCCTGCGCGACGGCGTCAATCCGTCGTCGCGTTAACTCCTCCCGCACCTCTGCACCTTTAAAGCCCGCCTCAATCACCGCTTTGGTCGGCACCGCCTGCGCCAGCGCAAACGCTCGTCGCAGATAGTCACCCTGCGGATACGCCATACTTTCCAGACCGGCACGCCCGCGCGCATCGGCTTCGCTGGTCAGCGCCATCTGCTCGACGCGTTGCGGTTTGCGCCAGGCATCGATCCGATCAAACAGCGCCACCAGTGAGGCAGCCGACTGGCGCTCAATGGTATGCACGATGTCGTGAAATTCGGTGACGATTAGCGCCAGATCGCGAATCGCATTAGGCACCCGCAGACGCTGGCAAATCGCCTCAACCAGCGGCACGCCCGCCAGGCCATGGCCATGATGGCTGGGCCATTTTTCAGGCGGCGTCAGCGCCTTGCCGACGTCGTGGAACAACGTGGCGAAGCGCACATCGACTGATTCAGAAAGCGCGGCCGCCATGGTCAGCGTCATCAGGGTATGCACGCCGGTGTCGATCTCCGGATGCCACTTCGCCGGTGCCGGAATGCCAAACAGATTATCGAGTTCCGGGAACAGCACCTGCAACGCGCCACAGTCGCGCAGCACCTGAAAATAGACCTGCGGATTGCGGCTGGTCAGCGCTTTTTCCGTCTCTTTCCATACCCGCTCAGCGGTCAGATGGGCCAGTTCGCCGCTGCTGACCATTTGCTGCATCAACTGCTGCGTCTCGGCGGCAATACGGAAGTTGAGATGGGCGAAACGCGCCGCGAAGCGCGCCACGCGTAACACCCGCAGCGGATCTTCATTGAAGGCGTCAGAAACATGCCGCAACTGGCGCTGGGCGATATCACGCTGGCCGTGGTAAGGGTCAATCAGCCGGCCGTTTTCATCCTGCGCAATCGCATTGATGGTCAGATCGCGGCGTTGTAAGTCCTGCTCCAGCGTCACATCGGGCGCGGACCAGGTCACGAATCCGGTATAGCCTTTCCCGTTTTTCCGCTCGGTACGCGCCAGCGCATACTCTTCGCGGCTGTCAGGATGCAGGAAAACGGGAAAGTCGCGACCGACCTGTTGATAGCCCTGCTCAAGCATGGCCTCGGGCGTGGCACCGACCACCACCCAATCTTTGTCTTTAACCGGCAGCTTCAGCAGTGCATCACGCACTGCGCCGCCCACAAGAAACGTCTTCACGCAAAACTCCAGAGAAAAAGAAATGACCTGCACGCCGGGCGCATCCCGCGCGACACTTCAGCAGTGCATGTTGCTCTATTGTTGCACAGATTCAGCAGATTGCAGGCATGCCAAAAGGGGGATCTGGCGATCCCCTGATGAAAAACGGCAGAGACGGGTCAGTTCATCCAGCGATCGTTTTTCTTGCGGCGCGGCAGCATGTGCGGCAACAGTAAACCTAACAGCAGACCGACACCCAGCACGCCGCCGCCATACATGAACCACTGCATGATGATAGTGCGCTGCTTGTCATCAAGCTGGACGTTTGCCGCACTGACTTTCTTCTGCGCAACGATCAGCTCGTTTTTCAGCTTCTGGTTTTCGCCCTTCAGCCCGTTGATCACGCCGTCGCTACTGGCGACTTTATTCTGCATTTCAGCGGTGCGCTGATTCCAGCTGTTGTCGATATTATCCAGCTTGGCGGTAAGATCTTTAACCTGTTGTTCCAGCTGCGGCACCCGGGTACGCAGGCTGGGACTGGCGCTCAGCTGCGACAGGGGGATCCAGGTAGTGCGGCCTTCCGAGTCACGGATCTGGCCATAATGGGTATCATTATTGGTCTGAAGCAGCTGCACCTCTTCCCCGGCATTCAGCTTACCGAGCAGGCGAAACTGATCGCCCGGTCCGCTGCGAACCCAGGTCGATAATTCATCAGACACGTAGCGTTTTTCGTCGGCGTGGGCAGGTGCAAGGGTGCTGAGGGCCAGCAAAGTGAGTCCAGCGAGTGTGATTTTTTTCATTCGATTTCGTTTTGCTTAGTCTGACTAAAAATTTACCGGCACAGTCTGGAGAGGCCTCACATAAATCACTATGAGAACTATCCTGGTCTCATGAGAGTGCGAAAAGGTCTGCGAAAGCACAAAGAAAGCAGAGACAGCGCGGCTTCTGTGCATTAATCTTCGCCTGATAACCCCTTGCCCTCCAGGCGACAGCATGAGTAACCTGCTGATTATCGCCTGAAATATGCAGGAAACATCCTCTTAAGTGCCAGCGGCGTAGTGAATAAAAAATTATGACCATCGAAATCGAACTAAAGTTCATTGCAACTCCTCAGGCGGCCGGGAAACTGGCTGACCTTGTCGCGGCGTGGCCGCATCAGCATCAGCCTGCGCGCGAGCTGACCAACATCTATTTTGAAACCGACGATAACCAGCTGCGACGCTGGGATATGGGATTGCGCATCCGTGGCGTCGATAAGCGTTATGAAATGACGCTGAAAGCGGCCGGTAAAACGCTTGGCGGGCTGCATCAGCGCCCGGAATATAATGTCGACCTGAGCGAGCCCACGCTGGATATTGCGCAGCTGCCCGCTGACATCTGGCCGCAGGGCACCGACATTGCGGCGTTGCAGTCACGGTTACAGCCGCTGTTTACCACGCATTTCCAGCGTGAAACCTGGCTGATCACCATCGGCGACAGCGAGATTGAGCTGGCGTTTGATCAGGGCGACGTCACGGCGGGCGACCTGAGCGAACCGCTGTGCGAAATCGAACTGGAATTAAAGCGCGGTGAACGAAAAGATATGCTGGCCATTGCCCGACAGCTGGTGGCGCAAGGCGGCCTGCGCATGGGCAGCCTGAGCAAAGCCGCACGCGGTTATCAGCTGGCGCAGGGCAATCCGCCGCGTCAGCTGCGTCCTTTCCCGCTGCTGAAAGCCGGTACCAAAGCCACGGTAGAAGAGGGCATGGTGGCAGCTATGTCGGCCGGTCTCAGTCACTGGCAGTATCACGAAGAAGTCTGGCTGCGCGGCAACGCAGCGGCACAGGATGCGGTGCGTGAAGCGCTGGATGTGCTGCGTCAGGCGTTTTCCCTGTTTGGTGCATTGGTGCCGCGCAAGGCCAGCAGCGCCTTGCGTCAGCAGCTGACCACGCTGGAAGAGACGCTGGTCAACGACGAGGTGGATGCAACCAGCTTCTGCCTCTCATCGCTGGCGGTGGAAACCCAGCTGGCGCTGACGCACTGGCTGGTGGAATCGCAATGGCAGCAGTGGGTGGATGCCAAAGGCCAGGCCAAATTACAAGGCTCGTTTAAACGCTTTGGCGACATCATGCTGAGCCGCATTAATGCCGATCTCAGAGAGACCTTCAGCACGGTTAAGCAGCCTAATGAGTATCGGGATAAAGCGACCCGCCTGTCGCGCCAGTTGCTGGCGGTGCATTTACTGGCCGGCGCTTATCCGCAGGAAGATGTGGCGGTCTGGCTGGCACCATGGCAACAGCTGTTGTCAGCGATTCATGAGCAACAGGAAGCCGGATTAGCCTGGCTGACGACGCAGGCGCTGAAACAGCCACCGTTCTGGCTCACCAGCGGGTCTGCCCGCTAACCTGACCTGTGCCACGCCATCATGGAGGGATTTATGTTGTCAGCACTTCCCGCGTTGTTACGCGAACAGGCGGCACGCGCCGCGCAGCAGCTTGAGGTTCCCCTTGCTTCGCTGAGCACGGAGCAGGCGGCCGGGTTGGCTTTCAGTGATTTTGTGCTGGAAAACCTGCAACAGCATCCCGACTGGTGGCAGGCGATCTGTCATGCGCCGCCGCAGGCTGACGAGTGGCAGCACTACGCTGACTGGCTGAATCAGGTGATGACGACGGTTGATAGCGAAGCCAGCCTGATGCGCGAACTGCGACTGTTTCGCCGCCGGATGCTGGTGCGTATCGCCTGGATGCAGTGCCTGCAACACGCCAGCACGGAACAGAGCCTGCAGCAGTTAAGCGTACTGGCGGAAGTGTTAATCAGCCGGGCGCGCGACTGGGTCTATCAGGATTGCTGTCGTGATTTTGGTACTCCCTGCAACGCCGATGGCGAAGCGCAACCGATGCTGATCCTCGGTATGGGTAAGCTGGGCGGCGGCGAGCTGAACTTCTCATCCGATATCGACCTGATTTTTGCCTGGCCGGAAAACGGCAGCACCCGCGGCGGACGGCGGGAACTGGATAATGCCCAGTTCTTTACCCGCATGGGACAGCGGCTGATTAAGGTGCTTGATCAGCCGACCATGGATGGTTTTGTCTACCGGGTTGATATGCGTCTGCGTCCGTTTGGCGACAGCGGCCCGCTGGTCATGAGCTTTGCCGCTCTGGAAGATTATTACCAGGAGCAGGGACGCGACTGGGAACGTTACGCGATGGTCAAAGCGCGACTGATGGGAGACGAGCACGATCGCTGGAGCCAGGAGTTACAACAGATGCTGCGGCCGTTCGTCTACCGGCGTTATATCGACTTCAGCGTGATTCAGTCGCTGCGTAACATGAAAGGTATGATCAGCCGGGAAGTGCGGCGGCGCGGCCTGAAAAACAACATCAAACTGGGCGCAGGCGGCATTCGCGAAACCGAATTTATCGTCCAGGTGTTTCAGCTGATTCGCGGCGGACGTGAGCGCTCACTTCAACTGCGCGCCTTACTGCCGACGCTGGAAGCGATAAAAGCGCTGGCGTTATTACCCGCAGAGCAGGTCGATGCGCTGCGTGGAGCCTATCTGTTCCTGCGGCGGCTGGAGAATCTGCTGCAAAGCCTGGGTGATGAGCAGACCCAGGCTTTACCTGAAGATGAGCTGCATCGCGCCCGCCTGGCATGGGCGATGGGCAGCGCGGACTGGCCCGCCCTGATGGCGGCACTCGAAAGCCAGATGGCGGCGGTTCGCGCTATTTTTGATGAGCTGATTGGCGAAGATACGCCAGAGATTGGCGATCAGCGCGAGCTGGCGGAATACCAGATGCTGTGGCAGGACCCGCTGGAAGAGAGCGAACTGGCACCGCTGGTGCCACAACTCAGCGATGAACAGTGCCGCACGCTGCACCAGACGCTGGAGGCGTTTCGCCAGGATATCAGCCGGCGCACCATCGGCCCGCGCGGTCGTCAGGCGCTGGACCAGCTGATGCCGCGTCTGTTAAGCGAAGTCTGTCCGCGCGACGATGCTGCCGTCACGCTCAGCCGCCTGACGCCGTTACTGCTTGGCGTGTTGACCCGCAGCACCTACCTCGAATTATTAACCGAATATCACGGTGCGCTGCGGCATTTGATCCGTCTGTGCGCCGCTTCGCCGATGGTGGCCAGCCAGCTGGCCCGGCACCCGCTGTTGCTGGACGAACTGCTCGATCCGGCCACGCTCTACCAGCCCACCGCCACTGATGCCTACCGTGATGAGTTGCGTCAGTATCTGATGCGAATTCCCACCGATGATGAGGAGCAGCAGCTTGAGGCGGTGCGTCAGTTTAAGCAGGCGCAGCATCTGCGTATTGCCGCTGCCGACATCGCCGGCACGCTACCGGTGATGAAAGTGAGCGATCACCTCACCTGGCTGGCCGAGACGATTATCGAATCGGTGGTACGCCAGGCCTGGCATATGATGGTGCAGCGCTACGGCCGGCCATCGCACCTGAGTAATGAGCACGAACGCGGCTTTGCGGTGCTGGGCTACGGCAAACTGGGCGGCTGGGAGCTGGGATACAGTTCCGATCTCGATTTAGTCTTTCTGCACGATTGCCCGGCAGATGCGGTGACCGAAGGAGAGCGCAGCATTGATGGCCGCCAGTTCTATCTGCGCCTCGCCCAGCGCATTATGCACTTGTTCAGTACCCGCACCTCATCCGGCATTCTGTATGAAGTAGACGCGCGGCTACGTCCTTCCGGCGCGGCGGGCATGCTGGTCAGCACCTTTGAAGCGTATGACGAGTATCAGCGCAATGAGGCCTGGACCTGGGAGCATCAGGCGCTGGTGCGGGCGCGCGTGGTGTTTGGCGAACCTGCGCTGGGCGAACGTTTTAACACCATCCGCCAGGCGATCCTCTGTCTGCCGCGTCCCGCTGAGGCGTTACAGACTGAAGTGCGAGAGATGCGAGAAAAGATGCGCGCTCACCTCAGTAACAAGCATAAAGGACGCTGGGAGATTAAAACCGATCAGGGTGGAATCACCGACATTGAATTCATCGCCCAATATCTTGTCTTACGCTACGCCGCTGAACAACCTGAGCTGACGCGCTGGTCCGACAATGTGCGTATTTTTGAACTGATGGCGAAATACCATAAAATGCCCGCCGATGAAGCGCAGGCGCTGACGCAGGCGTACGTTACGCTGCGCGATGCGTTGCACCATCGGGCATTGCAGGAGCTGCCCGGCCATGTGGAGCCGGATGCTTTCGCCGCCGAACGGCAAACGGTTGTTGCCAGCTGGCAGCGCTGGCTTAACTCGCCCGCGTCTCTCCCGGCGTGATGCTGATAGCACAAATCGCAACTGTGCTATCATCCGCGCACTATTTTTAATGCAGTCTGGAGTGTCTGGAATGAAAGTTACTCTGCCCGCGTTCGGCCAAGCCTCAGTGCTGGTCGTTGGCGATGTGATGTTGGATCGTTACTGGTATGGCCCTACCAGCCGTATCTCGCCTGAAGCACCGGTTCCGGTGGTGAAAGTGGACACCGTTGAGGAGCGTCCTGGCGGCGCAGCAAACGTGGCGATGAACATTGCAGCACTCGGTGCCGCCTCACGGCTGATTGGCCTGACCGGTGAAGATGATGCGGCGCGCGTGTTGAGTAACACGCTGAAAGACGTCAATGTACATTGCGATTTCGTGGCGGTGAAAAGCCATCCGACCATCACCAAGCTGCGCGTGCTGTCACGTAACCAGCAGCTGATCCGCCTCGACTTTGAAGAAGGTTTTGATCAGGTCGATCCCGAACCGATCCACCAAAAAATGCGTGCTTCGCTGGCGGCTGCGGGCGCACTGGTGCTGTCTGACTACGCCAAAGGCGCGCTCTGCAGCGTGCAGACCATGATCGCCCTGGCGCGCGAAGCAAACGTCCCGGTGCTGATCGATCCGAAAGGCACCGACTTTGCCCGCTACCGTGGCGCAACGTTGCTGACACCTAATCTGTCTGAATTCGAAGCGGTGGTCGGTAAGTGTAAAAACGAAGAGGAGATCGTGGCGCGCGGTATGCAGCTGATCGCTGATTTCGATCTCTCCGCGCTGCTGGTGACCCGTTCAGAAAATGGCATGACGCTGCTACAACCCGGCAAAGCGCCGTTGCATCTGCCGACTCAGGCCCAGGAAGTTTATGACGTGACGGGTGCGGGCGACACGGTTATCGGCGTGCTGGCTGCGGCGTTAGCGGCTGGTGACTCGCTGGAAGAGGCCTGTTTCCTCGCCAATGCCGCCGCTGGCGTAGTGGTGGGTAAACTCGGGACCTCCACCGTCAGCACCGTTGAGCTGGAAAATGCGATTCATGCCCGTCCGGAGCAGGGCTTCGGCATCATGACCGAAGCGGAGCTGAAAGCGGCAGTCGAAATGGCGCGTCGGCGTGGCGAAAAAGTGGTGATGACCAACGGTGTTTTCGACATCCTGCATGCCGGTCACGTCTCTTATCTGGCCAATGCGCGTAAGCTGGGCGATCGCCTGATCGTGGCGGTGAATAGCGATGCGTCAACCAAACGGCTGAAAGGCGCGAGCCGCCCGGTTAACCCGCAGGAAAACCGCATGATCGTACTCGGTGCGCTGGAAGCGGTGGATTGGGTGGTGGTATTTGAAGAGGATACGCCGCAGCGGCTGATCGCCAGTATCCTGCCGGATCTGCTGGTGAAAGGCGGTGATTACAAACCGGAAGATATCGCCGGCAGTAAAGAGGTGTGGGCCAACGGCGGAGACGTGCAGGTGCTGAATTTTGAAGATGGCATCTCAACCACCAATATCATTAAAACCATTCGCGGCGACAGCTAATACCCGCAGTCAGCGGGAGACCTGCTCCCGCTAAACCGGTGATTAGTTGTTGCTGTCAGTATCAGGTTTGACCACATCTGGAGTAGTGATCGCTGACGGTGCGGGTGACGCGGCAGGAGAGGTCGCTGCGCCCGCCGCTGCGGTGTTTGCCGTAGCAACGGGTGCGCTGGTGGCTGGTGCTGTCGGCGTTGCGCCGCTCTGGCTTTCCAGCTGTGCCAGACGCTGTTCCAGCGCCGCCAGTTTTTCCCGCGTACGCAGCAACACCTGCGTCTGCACATCAAACTCTTCACGGTTGACCAGATCCATACGCGTCAGCTGCGCCTGAAGAACCTGACGAATTTTCTTTTCGACATCATCACCAAACTCACGTACTCCTTTCGGCATCGCTTCGTGAACCTGACGTGCAAGTTGTTCAATTTTTTTCGTGTCGATCATGATGATTTCCTGGTTTCGGGGAGCTGTGTCAGCATTTTACTAACCTGATAACGGTTAAGTGTAATGCCAGAAATGAAAAGGATAAACCTCAAATCGGCAACGCAGGAAATGCAAAAGCAATTGCACTATTGATGATTGCCGCTCCAGATAATCGGCGCTATAGTAAAAACGCTTATTCTCAGGGCGGGGCGCAATTCCCCACCGGCGGTAAATCAGCTTAGGCTGAAAGCCCGCGAGCGCTTCATGATGATGAAAATTCGCCATGAAGGTCAGCAGATCCGGTGTAATTCCGGGGCCGACGGTTACAGTCCGGATGGGAGAGGGTAACGACATCTGTCGGACAATTGTGTCTGCTTCACGTTATTGCCACGTCTTTTTGACGTCACTCCTAAGCACGCCCTGATTCTGGTAACCCATACATTTAAAGGTTTTTATTACCATGAATCAGACGCTACTTTCTGAATTTGGCACGCCTGAACAGCGTGTAGAACGTGCTATCGCCGCCCTTCGTGAGGGACGCGGTGTGATGGTGCTCGACGATGAAAATCGTGAAAACGAAGGCGATATGATCTTCGCCGCGGAAACCATGACCGTTGAACAGATGGCGCTGACCATTCGCCACGGCAGCGGCATCGTCTGCCTTTGCCTGACCGAAGAGCGTCGCCAGCAGTTAGATCTGCCGATGATGGTGGAGAACAACACCAGCTCCTACGGCACCGGTTTTACCGTGACGATTGAAGCGGCCGAAGGTGTGACCACCGGGGTTTCTGCCCAGGATCGTATCTCCACCATTCGTGCCGCGATTGCCGATAACGCTAAACCCAGCAATCTCAATCGTCCTGGTCATGTCTTCCCGCTGCGCGCGCGCGAAGGCGGTGTGCTGACCCGTGGCGGTCACACCGAAGCAACCATCGACCTGGTTACTCTGGCGGGCTTCAAGCCGGCAGGCGTACTGTGCGAACTGACCAACGATGACGGCACCATGGCGCATGCGCCGGAAGCCATTACGTTTGCCAGACAATACAATATGCCAGTGGTAACGATTGAGGATTTAGTGGCCTGGCGTCGTAGCCACGAAACGCGTCACGCCAGTTAATCAGCGTGATGACGCGGTAAAACAGGCCAGCCCGGCCTGTTTTACCGGCGCTTAATCCGCACGTCCGCTTTTGTGGCGGCAATCTGAGCCGTCAGCCAGCCTTCGTCTGATGTTATCCCCGATCGGTCATCTCCTTTATCATCAATCTTATTCAGATTTTCTGAGCATCATCATCAGGCTTATCCGCGTGATATAGCGGGTAAAGCGCGTATCGTAGTGGCTATCAAACATTCAATTCTGAGAACCCGTTATGAGCCAGTCACGTATGCCAGCGCTGTTTTTGGGCCATGGCAGCCCGATGAACGCCCTGGAAGAGAACCGCTATACCACCGCGTGGCGTCACGCGGGCGATACCCTGCCGCGACCCCGCGCCATTATTGCGGTCTCGGCCCACTGGTATACGCGTGGCACCGCAGTAACGGCGATGGCACATCCTCGCACCCTGCATGATTTTGGCGGTTTTCCGCAGGCGTTGTTTGATACCCGCTACCCGGCGCCGGGATCGCCGGAACTGGCTGAACAACTTGTTAGTCTGTTAGCGCCAATTCCGGTACAGCTGGATCACAGCTGGGGATTCGATCATGGCTCGTGGGGGGTGCTGATCAAGATGTACCCGCAGGCGGATATTCCGGTGGTGCAGTTAAGTATCGACAGTACCCAATCGCCGGCCTGGCATTTTGAACTGGGCCAGAAGCTGGCGGCGCTGCGTGACGAGGGCGTGATGATTGTTGCCAGTGGTAACGTGGTGCATAACCTGAGAAAGGTGCGCTGGGACGGTGGCGATGAGGTCTATCCGTGGGCCAGCAGTTTTGAGCAGTTTGTGCGTGACAACCTGACGGCAGAGAGCGACGCGGCTTCGCATCCGCTGGTTAACTTTATGCAGCATCCTGGTGCTGCGCTCTCAAACCCGACGCCAGAACACTATCTGCCACTGTTATATGTGCTGGGCGCACGCCAGCAAGGGGAAGCGATCAGCATTCCGGTGGATGGAATGGAGATGGGCGCGATCAGTATGTTGTCGGTGCAGGTCGGCTGAATGCAAACAGACCCAGGGCGGGTCTGTTTGTCAGGGCATTAATCGATGAAGGCGTGCGGATAGAAGCGGGAAAGATCCTGAGTGATCAGATCGCGATCTTCACGCAGGCCGATACCGGCCGGCTGATCGTCAATCAGCCAGCTACCGATCAGCGTGTAGCTGTCGCCAAATTTCGGCAGCGGATGGAACTGCTGGACGATCATACCTTCTTCGCCATACGGACCGTCGACGCGGGCAATCTCCTGACCGTTTTCAACAATGCGGATGTTGGCGCCTTCGCGAGAGAACAGCGGCTTCACCACATATTTGTCCATCGGCGGCACCTCATCTTCGGCAAAGAAGGCGGGCAGCAGGTTAGGGTGATTCGGGAACATCTGCCACAGCATTGGCAGCAGCGCTTTGTTCGACAGAATGCTTTTCCAGGCCGGCTCCAGCCAGCGTACGCCGGCGTCGCCCAGCTTGGTGGAGAACATCTCGCGTAGCATGAATTCCCACGGATAGAGCTTAAACAGGTTGCTGATGACCTGGTCGTGGACGTCGGTAAACTCACCTTTTTCACCCAGACCAATTTCATCTATGTAGAGAAATTCGCTCGGCAGGCCCGCTTCGGTGGCGCAATCCTGCAGATACTGCACCGTGCCGCGATCTTCGTCAGTGTCGCGGCAGCAGGCGAAATGCAGCCAGTTAAAACCGTGCTGCTGATGCAACGCGGCAAAGCGTGCGATCAGCTTTTCCTGCAGGCTGTTGAACTGGTCACTGCCTGTCGGCAACTGCCCGGCGCTGAGCTGGTCTTCCAGCCACAGCCACTGGAAAAATGCCGCTTCATACAGTGAGGTCGGCGTATCGGCGTTGTTCTCAAGTAATTTGGCGTCGCCTTTGCCATCCCAGGCGAGATCAAGACGGGAATAGAGCGAAGGCTGACGCTGATGCCAGGAATCACGCACAAAATCCCAGGTATGTTTGGGGATGCGGAATTTGGTCAGCAACGCTTCATCGTTAACGACTTTGTCGACCACCTGCAGGCACATCTGATGCAGCTCAGCGGTGACGTCCTCAAGCTGTTCAATTTGTGCCAGCGTAAACTGGTAGTAAGCATCTTCACACCAGTACGGCTCGCCGTGCATGGTATGAAAACGAAAACCGAACTCGGTGGCTTTTTCCCGCCAGCCTGGGCGTTCTGAAATGGCAATGCGTTGCATCGGGGCGTTAGCCTCCCATTGTCCGGCTGGAGGTGCCGGTAGCGCTGCTGCGCTGCATGCTGTTCTGTTTGGCTACCGTCTCGCCAAAGCCACCACGGGTGATGGTCGAGGTGGTGGCAGGCTTCGGTGCCAGCGCCGTCTTCGGCACATTCATGGTTTTGCCTGAGGTGGCAGCACCATAGTTACGACCGGACGCATCAACAAACTGACCGTTTGCCGGGCTGTTAGGGGTTTTGGGTGAAAACAGCGGTTGCTGGGCGAAGCCTGCGCCGCCGCCCATCATCCGGCCCATCATGTAACCGGCCATCAGTGGCATCCAGAAGCTGCCGCCGCTCTGTTGCGCTTCCGCATTGTTGGTGCTGCCGACGCCAGCCTGAGCCGGAGCCTGCTGACACTGATTCTCGCCGAATTCGGCGACGCAATCTTCACGGGTCGCATATTTAGGCGCGGTGCGTTCTGCCTCTTTTTTGGCTTCATTGAAGGCGGTGGTGCACTGCGCACTCTGGCCTGGATTGGCTTTCGAACAGTCATCCGCATTCTGATACATCGAGACGGATTCATCGTTTTGTTCACAACCTGCCAGCATAAATACCGCCGAAACGGCGATCGCGACGGGCGTTAAATGGCGTGCCTGCCAGCTCTTTCGAAAAGCGGCATAGCGAATAGATTTTGTGCGTTTCATTATGATTATCCTGTGCCCAAAGGTAGCGCATAGAATAGGGGATGAGGGGTCAAAATTGAAGCTGAGGGCCTGATACTGTAGGGATCTTTACTTAGCTATACGTTCGATAGAGAGACGGGCCGCAAAGCGACCCGTCAGCGTCATCAGTTACCGAAAGGATTGCTGCTGCTGTTACGAGCTGCAGGGCGTGCTGCGGCGGCAGAGCCGTTGGCAGACGGGCCATTATCCACGCGCGCGGTCTGCTGCGCGTTTTCCGGTGCCACCGTTTCTGGTGACGTTGGGATCTCTTTACCCAGCTGGCTGTTCAGCGCCTGCAGGTTCTGCTCGTTGAGCGTTCCCAGTGCATAGCTGATGTTGAGCTGGTTGATCAGGTAGCTGTAGCGCGCATCAGAAAGCTGCTGCTTAGCGTTATACAGCGCGGTGGTCGCATCCAGCACATCGACGATGGTACGCGTACCGACCTGATAACCGGCTTCAGACGCATCCAGTGAGCTTTGCGCTGAGACCACAGCCTGTTTGTAGGCGTTGATGGTGCTGATCGATGCATTCACGTTGTTAAACGATGAGCGCACGGTCTGCACCGCTGAGCGGTGCGCACTTTCCAGCTGCTCGCTGGCGCTGACAAAATTATACTGCGCCTGTTTCACCTGCGAGGTCACGCTGCCGCCGCTGTAGAGTGGCAGAGAGAAGCTCAGGCCAACCTGGTTAGAACCGGTAATCGAATCGGTCGTACCGGCGCTCTGGTTAGCGCGGCTGCCGCCATATTTGCTGTTGGACATGCCGGTTGAGGCAGTCAGATCCAGCGTCGGCATGTGGCCGGTTTCTGCTGAACGAATCTGCTCACGTGCCAGATCCTGATTCAGACGGGCAGACAGCAACGTCAGGTTACGACTTTCAGCCTGCTTGAGCAGCGCGCTGACCGCATCCGGCTTATCGGTTTTGAAGCGGTCGATATTGAGCGACGCCAGAGCCTGATAATCCATGCCGGTAATCTGGCGCAGTGATTCAACCGCGTTATCCAGATTGTTGCGCGCGGTGACTTCGTTAGCTAATACGCTGTCATACTGCGCACGGGCGTTCTGCACGTCAGTGATCGCCACCAGGCCGACGTTAAAACGTTGGGTGGTTTGATCGAGTTCGCGATAGATCGACTGCTTCTGCGCTTCGGTGTAAGAAAGGGTATCAATCGCTTTCAGTACGTTGAAGTAAGCGGTCGCGGTGTTCAGAATCAAATCCTGCTGCGCAACCTGATAGGTAACGTCCTGGATGCCGGCGGCTTTTTCCTGCAGGGTCAGGGCGCGCCATTTCGACATGTCGAAAATTGTCTGGGTTAATTGCAGCGTGCCGCTGGTCGTGTTGGAATGAAGACCGCTGCTGTCACGGTAGCCGTTGTTATAGGTGTAATCCGCACCCAGACCGAGCTGCGGTAATAATGGGCTACGCGCTTCGTTGATTTTCTCAAAGGCAGAATCGCGATCGGCAGCGGCGCTGCGCAGATCCGGGTTGCTCAGACGTGCTTGTTGATAAACCTGAAGCAGGTCTTCGGCCTGGCTGGCGAAGCTGAAACCGCCCAGGCTCAGCCCAATAAAAAATGGGAGCAGTTTTTTCATTTGCATTCCTTTTGTTGCAGCAAATTGCAGTGGTAGCGCTGCCGGGTAAGCCAAAAAATTATCGCCGATTCTAGCAGAGGGCAACTGTGAGATAAGTTGGCTGAACGTGCCTTATTCCCCTAATTTACGTAAATAATTCAGAAAGAACCACTCAGACGGAGCTCTGTGCCAGGCTTTTTTCGCTCCACCCCAATCTGCATAAGGAACCAGATGATGTCGGAAGAAAAAAAATCCCCTGTGACTTTTACAAAAAACGATGTAGAAATTATTGCACGCGAAACCGTCTACGATGGTTTTTTTTCAGTGGTACGCTATCGCTTCCATCACCGCCGTTTTAATGGCGAAATGAGCGCCGAAGTGCAGCGCGAAGTTTTTGAGCGCGGACATGCCGCCGTGCTGCTACCTTATGATCCCTTACGCGACGAAGTGGTGCTGATCGAACAGATCCGCATTCCGGCCTATGACAGCAGTGCATCGCCCTGGCTGCTGGAGATGGTGGCCGGCATTATCGATCCCGGTGAAACCGTTGAACAGGTGGTGCGTCGCGAAGCGGTCGAAGAAGCAGGATTACAGGTCGGACGGATTAAGCCAATGCTTAATTACCTGGCCAGCCCCGGAGGCACCAGTGAACGTTTATCGGTGCTGATTGGGGAAGTGGATGCCAGCCAGGCAACAGGATGCCATGGTCTGGAGGAAGAGAATGAGGATATTCTTGTCCATGTGGTGAGTCGCGAACAGGCTTATCGCTGGGTGGAAGAGGGGATTATTGACAATGCGGCGTCTGTCATCGCCTTGCAATGGCTGGCGTTGCACCATGAGAAACTACGAGAAGAGTGGATACCACAATGAAACAGCGCTATACCCCTGACTTTCCCGAAATGATGCGGCTGTGCGAAACCAATTTCGCCCAGTTACGCCGCCTGCTGCCACGTGATGATGACGCGGGCGCATCGGTGATCTATCAGGTGAGTGGCGCCCGTTATCAGTTGACGATTCAGGAGTCGACGCGCTACACCACGCTGGTGGAGATCCGCCAGGTGGCGCCTGCCGTGAGCTACTGGAGCCTGCCTTCGATGTCGGTGCGGCTCTACCACGATGCGATGGTCGCCGAAGTGTGTTCAACTCAACAGATCTATCGTTTCAAAGCGCGCTATGATTATCCTAATAAAAAACTGCATCAGCGTGATGAAAAACATCAGATAAACCAGTTCCTCGCTGACTGGTTGCGCTACTGCCTGGCGCACGGCGCGATGGCAGTTCCGGTCTGCTGATGCGTATAATGCGTTAAATGGCGTGGAGACGAAGGAAACGCTTTGGATAGCCTGCTAACTCTTCCTGCAGCGAACGGTTCCGCAATCAGGATTCTGCAAATCACGGACACCCACCTGTTCGCAGGAAAACATGAATCGCTACTTGGGGTGAATACCTGGTCGAGCTATGAGGCGGTCCTGGATGCGATAATTGCACAGCATCGGGACTATGACCTGATCATCGCCACGGGCGATCTGGCCCAGGACCACTCTGTTGAAGCCTATCAGCATTTTGCTGAGGGCATTTCACGTTTGCCCAGGCCCTGCGTCTGGCTGCCCGGCAACCACGATTTCCAGCCCGCAATGGTCGATACCTTAGCTGACGCCCACATCAATCCGCACAAACAGGTGCTGATCGGCGAGCAGTGGCAGATTGTCCTGCTCGACAGCCAGGTGTTCGGCGTGCCGCACGGTATGCTGAGTGACTATCAGCTGGAGTGGCTGGAAAACGCGCTGGCCCGCTATCCGCAACGGCACACTCTGGTGTTGCTGCATCACCATCCGCTGGCGTCCGGCTGCACCTGGCTTGACCAGCATAGCCTGCGTAATTCGCATCAGCTGGATGCAGTGTTGCAACAGTTTCCGCTGGCGAAGACCCTGGTCTGTGGCCATATCCATCAGGAGCTGGATGTCGAGTGGCACGGCCGCCGGGTCCTGGCGACGCCCTCCACCTGCGTACAGTTCAAACCGCACTGCACCAGCTTCGCGATTGATACCGTGGCACCGGGCTGGCGCTGGTTTACTCTGCACCCGGACGGCCAGCTTGAAACCGAGGTTAACCGTCTTGATACCGACATCTTCCGCCCCGATTTAGACTCTGAAGGATACTGACCGATGGCGGCGCTGCTTTATCTGCACGGTTTCAACAGCTCACCCCAGTCGGCCAAGGCGACGCAGTTCCGTCAGTGGCTACAGGCAACGCATCCGGCGATCGAGATGATCGTGCCGCAGCTGCCGACCTTTCCGGCGGATGCCGCCGCGATGCTGGAAGAGTTAGTGCTGAGCCGCAGCGGCGAAACTCTGGGTCTGGTTGGCTCTTCTCTCGGCGGGTATTACGCCACCTGGCTATCGCAATGTTTTATGCTGCCGGCCGTGGTGGTCAATCCTGCGGTACGGCCTTTTGAGTTGCTGGCGGATTACCTCGGCGACAATCAGAATCCCTACACCGGCCAGCAATATGTGTTAGAGTCACGCCACATTTACGATCTGAAAGTAATGCAGATTGAACCGCTGGAAGCGCCCGATTTACTCTGGCTGCTGCAACAAACCGGCGATGAAGTTCTCGATTACCGTCAGGCGCTCGACTATTACAGCGCGTGCCGCCATACGGTTGAAGAGGGCGGAAACCATACATTTACTGGATTCGAGCGCCATTTCCCGCAGATTCTGGACTTTCTCGGTCTGAATCATCCCTGAGTAATGCGGAAATCGCACCCCATTTCACCCTTCTAATCAGACATTTACGATGAGTCAATCAAACTATAACGCGGATGCCATTGAGGTCCTGACTGGCCTTGAGCCTGTTCGCCGTCGCCCGGGAATGTACACCGACACGACGCGGCCCAACCATTTGGGTCAGGAAGTGATTGATAACAGCGTCGATGAGGCGCTGGGCGGCCACGCGAAGCGGGTTGAAGTGATTCTGCACGCCGATCAGTCACTGGAAGTTATTGATGATGGTCGCGGCATGCCGGTGGATATTCACCCGGAAGAGGGCGTGCCCGCGGTGGAGCTGATCCTCTGTCGCCTGCACGCCGGCGGCAAGTTCTCCAATAAAAACTATCAGTTCTCGGGCGGCCTGCACGGCGTCGGCATTTCGGTGGTGAACGCCCTGTCAAAACGGGTGGAAGTCACGGTACGCCGTAATGGCGAAGTGTATGACATCGCCTTTGAAAATGGCGAAAAAGTGCAGGAACTGACGGTCACCGGCACGGTGGCGAAGCGCAACACCGGTACCCGCGTACACTTCTGGCCTGATGAAAGTTTCTTCGACAGCCCGCGCTTCTCGGTATCGCGTCTGTCGCACCTGCTGAAAGCCAAAGCGGTGCTCTGTCCGGGCGTCGAAATCGTCTTTAAAGACAAGCTGAATAACACCGAGCAGCGCTGGTGCTACGAAGATGGCCTGACCGACTACCTGTGCGAAGCGGTTAACGGGCTGCCAACGCTGCCGGAAAAACCGTTCGTCGGCAGTTTTGCCGGTGACGTTGAAGCGGTCGACTGGGCGCTGTTATGGCTGCCGGAAGGCGGCGAACTGCTCACCGAAAGCTACGTTAACCTGATCCCGACCATGCAGGGCGGTACCCACGTTAACGGTCTGCGTCAGGGCCTGCTGGATGCGATGCGTGAATTCTGTGAATACCGCAACATCCTGCCGCGCGGCGTAAAACTCTCTGCGGAAGATATCTGGGATCGCTGCGCCTACGTGCTGTCAGTGAAGATGCAGGATCCGCAGTTTGCCGGACAAACCAAAGAGCGCCTCTCTTCACGTCAGTGCGCGGCCTTTGTGTCGGGCGTGGTAAAAGATGCCTTCAGCCTGTGGCTCAACCAGAACGTACAGGCGGCTGAGCAACTGGCCGAACTGGCAATCTCCAGCGCCCAGCGTCGCCTGCGTGCGGCGAAGAAAGTGGTGCGTAAAAAGCTCACCAGCGGCCCGGCGTTGCCTGGCAAACTGGCGGACTGTACCGCGCAGGATCTGAATAAGACCGAACTGTTCCTGGTCGAAGGGGATTCAGCCGGTGGATCGGCTAAGCAGGCGCGCGATCGTGAATATCAGGCGATCATGCCGTTGAAAGGCAAGATCCTTAACACCTGGGAAGTCTCTTCGGATGAGGTGCTGGCCTCGCAGGAAGTGCACGATATTTCCGTGGCGATCGGTATCGATCCCGACAGCGAAGATCTTTCGCAGCTGCGCTACGGCAAAGTCTGCATTCTGGCGGATGCGGACTCCGATGGCCTGCATATCGCGACCTTACTCTGCGCGCTGTTTGTGAAGCATTTCCGTTCGCTGGTTAAAGGCGGCCACGTCTATGTGGCGATGCCACCGCTCTACCGCATCGATCTGGGCAAAGAGGTTTACTACGCGCTGGATGAAGATGAGAAAGAGGGCGTGCTGGAGCAGCTGAAGCGTAAAAAGGGCAAACCTAACGTTCAGCGCTTTAAAGGGCTGGGTGAGATGAACCCGCTGCAGCTGCGCGAAACCACCCTTGATCCTAATACCCGTCGGCTGGTGCAGCTGACCATCAGTGATGAAGACGTGGACCAGACGTTACGCATGATGGACATGCTGCTGGCGAAAAAACGTTCCGAAGACCGGCGAAACTGGTTGCAGGAAAAAGGCGACATGGCCGACATCGAAGTATAAAAAACAGGACGCGCCAGCGTCCTGTTTTACAGGTTGCGCACGTCAAAAATGACCGCCGGGCCATAAGTTGCCCGGGCTGGTCCACACAGCAGAGACAGCAGCGATTGTGAAAATTACACTGGAAGAGTTACGCGCCTGGGTTGCCGTGGTGGATAGCGGATCGATTACCGCCGCGGCCGACCAGCTGGCGCAGACCAGTTCAGGCATCAGTCGCGCCTTAAGCCGGCTGGAGAGCAAACTGCAGACTACCCTGCTGCATCGCACCACCCGCCGGCTGGCACTGACAGAGGAAGGGCAGGTGTTTCTGGAGCATGCGCGTCAGATTCTGGCGTCGGTAGAGCAGGCGGAAGAGCAGATTGCCCAGCGACGTGAAATGCCTTCAGGGCGATTACGGGTCAATGCCGCCACCCCGTTTATGCTGCACGTGATTGTGCCGCTGGTGGATGCGTTCCGCGCGCAATATCCGCTGATTCAGCTGGAACTCAATACCGACGATATCCTGATCGATCTGCTGGAGCAGCAAACCGACGTCGCCATTCGCATTGGTGAACTGCGCGATTCTACGCTGCGGGCGCGGATGCTGGGCAGCAGTGCCATTCGTCTGATGGCCAGCCCGGCCTATCTGGCGAAAGCCGGCACGCCGCAAACCGTCGCCGATCTTGAACAGCATCAGATCATCGGTTTCAGCCATCTTGATAATCACAACGTCTGGCCGGTCTGGCAGCCCGACGGCGAGTTTATGCGGATCAAGCCGACGCTCTCCGCCTCCAGTGGTGAAACCATCCGGCAACTGGCGCTGGCCGGGCAGGGCATTGCGCGCCTCTCCGACTTTGTCAGCCGGGAAGATTGCGCCGCTGGACGGCTGGTACCGGTATTGCCCGATGAAACCCGCGAACTGCGGCTGCCGGTTCACGCGGTCTACTATCGCAACACCACGCTCTCCTCACGTATTGGCTGCTTTCTCGATTTTCTTCGCACCGAGATCGACCGTCGCCAGCTGCTGTGAGCTTTGATGACATAATAAAAAACCCCTGCCACGGGGCAGAGGTTGGAGGATGCTGACAATATCTGGCTGGATTGGCTGTGGGAGGGTGCATGCGCAGGGAACAGGGTCAGATCGGAAAGGCGCAACAACTACCATCTATGGCACGTTCGTCCCGCGCCGTCTCCGGCGCGGGACGCTTCCTCTTCTGACCTTATTTCCTGCGCGTTGAGCTAATTTATCGCTGCGAGAGGCACCCTGCTTCAGGCTTATCACCAGACTCTGCCCCGGTTACAGAACAGAGGGCAGGGCTTCAGCGATCATCAGGCGCTGGGTTCCAGCACCAGAATTTTCACATCCAGCACATCATCTTTAATGATGGCGCGATGCGCATCCATGTGCGGCATCTGCTGATGCTGCTCCAGATGACGCAGCGTTTCCCACTGTTCCAGCATAAAAATGGAGTCCGGCGAGTTCTGTTTCCACGGCACCTGTGCCTGATGGTCCAGCAGCGCATCATACTGGTGGCATCCCTCTTCCTGCAGCACGGTCGGGATCAGCGCTTTTACGGCCTCAAGCACCGCCTGACGGCGGCCGGGTTTTACACAAATTTCAGCAACGACTGTTAACATTCGCGGATTCCTCTTTCGCGGGGGAGTGAAGCTTAACGGCAGCCTGGCTTAGCCAAATACGCGCGTCAGGTGGGCACGATAGGCCGCAATGTCACGCGGCACGTCAGGCTGCTTGATCACGTCATTACAGATAAAGGTCGGCAGGGCTTCCATACCCAGGAACTGGTTGGCTTTATGGAAGTGCAGGTAAAGCCCATCCACGCCGACGCCTTCAAAGAACTGCTCCGGATCGGTAAAGGCCTGCAGCGGCGCGTTCCAGGTCAGTGACAGCATATATTTTTTGCCCTGCAGCAGACCGCCGGAACCATATTTTTTGGCGGCGTCAGAGCGGGTGCGACCATCACTGGCGTACAGCGAACCGTGACCTTCGGTAAAGACTTCATCAATGTAGCGCTTAACGGTCCAGGGTTCACCCATCCACCAGCCTGGCATCTGATAAATGACCACATCGCTGTCGACATATTTTTGTACTTCGTCAGCCACCACGTAGTCGCTGTCCGCCACGGTGACAGAGACTTCGTGGCCCATATCGCGCAGCTGGCTGGCGGCGACGTCGGTCAGGGTGTGGTTCAGTTCGCCTTTCGAGTGGGCAAACGTTTTGCCGCCGTCGATAATTAAGATCTTACTCATTCGAATATGTGCTCCGTTTTCTGTGTATGACGCTCAGCTTACGCGCGAAGCGGCGACAGAGAAATGGGAGGCTGATCACAACACTTTTGCTGTAGCGGCAACAATACGCCGATTTATGGCATCATTCAGTACGCAAACCAACCTGCCAAAGAAAACACAATAATGAAAAAAACCGTCATCCTTGCTTTGTTGCTGGCCACCGGTGCCGCTCAGGCACAGTCGCGTCTGGATAGTGTTCTCAGCAGTAAAGTGCTGAAAGTCTGTACCACCGGTGACTACAAGCCTTACAGCTTTCTGCGTCCCGACGGCCAGTATGAAGGGCTGGATATCAGCATGGCGAAGGCGCTGGCCGCCTCACTGGGCGCGAAAGTAGAATGGGTTGCCACCAGCTGGAAAACCCTGATGCCCGATTTTCTGGCGAAGCAGTGTGATATCGCGCTGGGTGGCGTATCCGTTACCCTGAAGCGGCAGCAGACCGCCTGGTTCGCTCAGCCGCTGGGCGTAGACGGCAAAATCCCGCTGGTGCGCTGTGCCGATAAAGACCGCTATCAGACGCTGGAGCAGCTCAATCGCCCGCAGGTCCGTCTGGTGGAGCCGGCGGGCGGCACCAACGAAGCCTTCGTTCACAGCCATCTGCCGCAGGCCTCGCTAACCCTGTTCCACGATAACGTCACTATCTTCCAGCAACTGGTCGATAACCACGCCGATGTGATGATTACCGATGCCTCTGAGGCGCGCTATCAGCAGCAGCGCTTCCCGACGCTGTGTGCGATCAATGCCGATCGGCCGCTACAATATGGTGAAAAGGCCTACATGATCCCGCGCGATGACATCAGCTGGAAACTCTATGTCGATCAGTGGTTACACCTCAGCACCGCCACCGATGAGTACCGTGAGATCGCCCGGCAGTGGATAGGTGCACAGCCGTAATGCAATCCGCCTGATCTTCGCGCTGCTGACGGCGTAATCAGCGCCAGCTGACCGCCCGTCACCGCGCGCTTCCCCTGTGACTAACACCGGCGAATAAGGTACTATCCTCGCCAAACCACCGCCGGGTGTCCCGCCGTTGTGGGCCACGATGTGAGGATGAGAAATTAATGAGTGAACTGACGCAGGATGGTGCAGAGCGTCTTGCCCTGCACACATTTACTGAGAATGCGTACTTAAACTATTCGATGTACGTCATCATGGACCGCGCGTTGCCCTACATTGGTGACGGGTTAAAGCCGGTACAGCGACGCATTATCTACGCAATGTCCGAACTGGGCCTCACCGCCAGCGCCAAATTTAAAAAATCGGCGCGTACCGTGGGTGACGTGCTGGGTAAATACCATCCGCACGGCGACAGCGCCTGCTATGAAGCGATGGTATTAATGGCGCAGCCGTTCTCTTATCGCTATCCGCTGGTGGATGGACAGGGTAACTGGGGTGCACCGGACGATCCTAAGTCCTTCGCCGCGATGCGTTACACCGAATCACGCCTGTCAAAATATGCTGAACTGCTGCTGGGTGAGTTGGGTCAGGGAACGGTCGATTACCAGCCGAACTTTGATGGCACCCTGCAGGAGCCGAAGATGCTGCCGGCGCGGTTGCCGAACATTCTGCTGAACGGCACCACCGGTATCGCGGTCGGTATGGCGACCGATATTCCACCGCATAACCTGCGTGAAGTGGCGCAGGCGGCGATCACCCTGATCGACCATCCCAAAACCACGCTGGATGCGCTGCTGGATATCGTGCAGGGCCCGGATTATCCGACCGAGGCGGAGATCATTACGCCACGCGACGAGATCCGCAAAATCTATCAGAACGGGCGTGGCTCTATTCGCCAGCGCGCGGTATGGAAGAAGGAAGAGGGCGAGGTGGTGATCACCGCGCTGCCGCATCAGGTGTCAGGTGCGCGGGTTCTGGAACAGATTGCCAACCAGATGCGCAACAAAAAGTTGCCGATGGTCGAGGATCTGCGTGACGAATCGGATCATGAGAATCCGACCCGTCTGGTGATCGTGCCACGCTCTAACCGGGTCGATCTGGATCAGGTGATGAACCACCTGTTCGCCACCACCGATCTGGAAAAAAGCTACCGGGTTAACCTCAACATGATTGGCCTGGACAACCGTCCGGCGGTTAAAAACCTGCACGAAATCCTGTCGGAATGGCTGGTGTTCCGCCGTGATACGGTAAAACGTCGCCTTAATCACCGGCTCGACCGCGTGCTGCGTCGTCTGCATATCCTCGACGGTTTGCTGGTGGCCTTCCTCAATATTGATGAAGTGATCCACATCATCCGTACCGAAGATGAGCCGAAGCCGGTACTGATGTCACGTTTTGAGCTGAGTGAAACCCAGGCCGAATCGATCCTCGAACTGAAGTTACGCCACCTGGCGAAGCTGGAAGAGGTGAAGATCCGCGCTGAGCAGGCCGAGCTGGAGAAAGAACGCGATCAGCTGCAGGCAACGCTGGCTTCTGAACGTAAGATGAACACCCTGCTGAAGAAAGAGTTACAGGCCGACAGCGCCAGCTATGGCGACGAGCGTCGTTCTCCGCTGCGCGAACGTGAAGAAGCGAAGGCGCTGAGCGAAACCGAGCTGATCCCGTCTGAGCCGGTGACCATTGTGCTGTCGCAGATGGGCTGGGTACGCAGCGCCAAAGGGCATGATATCGATCCTGCCGGGCTGAGCTATAAAGCGGGCGACAGTTATCTGGCGGCCGCACGCGGTAAGAGCAACCAGCCGGTGGCCTTTATCGATTCCACCGGCCGCAGCTACACGCTGGATCCGACCTCGCTGCCGTCGGCACGCGGGCAGGGCGAGCCGCTGACCGGTAAGCTGACGCCGCCGCCGGGTGCGGTGGTTGAGCAGGTGCTGATGGAGCCGGATGAACAGCGATTACTGATGGCCTCTGATGCGGGCTATGGCTTTATCTGCACCTTTGCCGATCTGGTCTCCCGTAACCGCGCCGGTAAAGCGCTGCTGACGCTGCCGGAAAACGCCCATGTGATGACACCGATGGCGGTGCATCATGAAGATGACATGCTGCTGGCGATTACGCAGGCGGGACGGATGCTGATGTTCCCGGTAGGCGAACTGCCGCAAATGTCGAAGGGCAAAGGCAACAAGATTATCTCGATCCCCGCCGCTGAAGCTGCCGCCGGTCAGGATAAACTGGCTTGGCTGATGATTCTGCCGCCAGGCAGCGCCATCACCCTGCATGTTGGCAAGCGTAAGATGCTGCTGCGCAGTGAAGAGCTGCAGAAATTCCGCGCCGACCGTGGACGCCGTGGCACACTGCTGCCGCGCGGCCTGCAAAAAATTGATCGTGTTGAACTGGATGCCCCTGCGCGTCCGGCCAGCCCGGACAGCGACGCGTAAACTACCCGGCTGACGCTGTGTCAGCCGTGGCTCAATGAGGGAACTATGTTACTGATACTGCGTACCATTATCGTGGTAATTTATTCGATATTAGTCTCTGTGTTTGGCTGTATCTGGTGTCTTTTTTCACCGCGCAATCCGCGCCACGTCGCCACTTTTGGTCGTCTGTTCGGTAAATTGTCGACGGTATTAGGCCTTAAAGTAGAACTGCGCCGTCCGGAAGGCGCTGACAACTACGGCAATGCGATCTATATCGCTAACCACCAGAACAACTATGACATGGTGACCGCCGCCAAAATCGTGCAGCCAACCACGGTGACGGTCGGCAAAAAGAGCCTGTTGTGGGTACCGTTTTTTGGTCTGCTCTACTGGCTGACCGGCAATCTGCTGATCGACCGGGATAACCGGGCTAAAGCGCACGGCACGATTGGCCAGCTGGTCGATCAGTTTAACCGTAAGCGCATCTCGTTCTGGATGTTTCCGGAAGGCACCCGCAGTCGCGGCCGCGGTTTACTGCCGTTTAAAACCGGTGCGTTCCATGCTGCGGTTGCGGCTGGCGTTCCGATCATCCCGATTGTGGTGTCCAATACCCACGGTAAGATCAAACTGAACCGCTGGAACAATGGGCTGGTCATCGTTGAGATGCTGCCACCGGTTGACGTTAAACAATTCGAGTCCTCCTCGGTGCGTAAGCTGGCAACCCATTGCCGTGAAATGATGGCGGCGAAGCTGGAAGAGCTTAACGCCGAAGTCGAAGAACGCGAAAAAAACGGTAAAATCTGACCGGCGATCGCTTCGCCGAATTCGCCTGCAGGGATGCCGTCCGGCGAGCGGTGATTAACCGCTCGCCGTGAACGCAGCACAGCACATAACAGCAATAAAAACAGGGTTGGCGCGTCAGCGCCACGCGTAAAAGGTCAGAAGTTTTATGTCTTTCAGCAGACGTCAGTTTATCCAGCTTTCTGCTGGAGTGGCGCTTAGCGCCGGTGTTATGCCTCATACGGCCCGTGCCGCGTCCGCCGCCAATGGTGATACGCCACTTCCGATTCCGCCCTTGCTGGAATCCCGTCGCGGTCAGCCGCTGTTTTTGACCATGCAGCGCAGCCACTGGTCATTCAATGGCGACAACAACAAAGTGCCGGTGTGGGGCATCAATGGCCTCTATCTCGGCCCGACGGTGCGCGTCTACAGCGGCGACGATGTGAAGCTGATCTACAGCAATCGCCTCAATGAGCCGGTTTCAATGACCGTCAGCGGCCTGCAGTTACCGGGCGCGCTGATGGGCGGCGCACCGCGCATGATGTCAGCCGGCGTCGACTGGGCGCCGGTCCTGCCGATTCGTCAGGCGGCCTCGACCTGCTGGTATCACGCCAATACGCCAAACCGCATGGCGCCGCATATCTACAACGGGCTGGCGGGCATGTGGCTGATTGAAGATGAGGTCAGCAAGCAGTTGCCGCTGCCAAAACATTACGGCGTCGATGACTTCCCGATCATCATTCAGGACAAGCGGCTCGATAACTTCGCTACCCCGGTTTACGATCCACCGCAGGATGGCGGCTTTCTCGGTGATACGCTGCTGGTCAATGGCGTGCGTAACCCGTTTGTTGAGGTCTCGCGTGGCTGGGTGCGTCTGCGTCTGCTGAACGCCTCGAATGCGCGACGTTATGAGATGGTGCTGAGCGATAACCGGCCGTTTATGGTGATAGCCAGCGATCAGGGCTATCTGCCTGCGCCGGTTGCGGTGCAGCGCCTGTCACTGGCGCCGGGCGAACGACGCGAAGTGCTGATCGATATGTCGCAGGGCGATGAAGTGTCGATTACTGCGGGTACCGCGGCGGGCATTATGGATCGGCTGCGCGGCTTCTTTGAGCCATCCTCCATCCTGACCTCCACCCTGATCCTGACCTTACGACCCACCGGCCTGCTGCCGCTGGTCACCGATAATCTGCCGATGCGGCTGCTGGCCGATCAGATTCTGGATGGGGTGGCGGTACGCACACGTGAATTCCGCATCGGCGACAGTATGCCGGGCATCAACGGGGCGATCTGGGATATGAACCGTATTGATACCACCGCGCAGCAGGGCACCTTTGAGCGCTGGATCGTGCATGCCGATCGGCCCCAGGCGCTGCATATTCAGGGCGTGATGTTCCTGATTAAGAGCGTCAATGGCGCGCAGCCGATGGGCGAGGATCGTGGCTGGAAAGATACGGTGTGGGTCGACGGTGATGTGGAACTGATGGTCAGCTTCCCGCAGAGTTCGTCAGACCATTTCCCGTTTGTCTATTACAGCCAGACGCTGGAACTGGCCGACCGCGGAACTGCCGGTCAACTGGTGGTGCAGCCGACGCAGTAAGCCGTACGGCGTAACGAAAAAGGGCAACGTGACGTTGCCCTTTTTTTTAGTGCGACAACAGCAATGAACCGCGTCACGCCGCGCCGTAAACGGTATTACCGCTTAGCCGTTAAAGGTTTCCGGATCCGGCCCCAGACGGTTGCCGCTATCCAGCTTAGTGATGTCGCTGACTTCATGCTTATCCAGCCGGAAATCAAACACCTTAAAGTTCTCTTCGATACGCGCCGGCGTCACTGACTTCGGAATCACCACCAGGCCGCTATCCAGATGCCAGCGAATGACGATCTGCGCCGGGGTTTTGCCATATTTCTTGGCCAGCGATTTAATCACGTCCTGATCAAACACGCCTTTACCGCCCTGTGCCAGCGGGCTCCAGGATTCGGTCTGAATCTGGTGCATCGCATTCCAGGCATGCAGCGTGCGCTGCTGCAGCATCGGATGCAGCTCAATCTGGTTAACCACCGGCGTCACGCCGGTTTCATCCAGCAGCCGCTTAAGGTGGGATTCATGGAAGTTACAGACGCCAATACTTTTGGTCAGCCCCTGCTGCTGCAGCTCAATCATCTTCTTCCAGGCGTCAACGTAGTGATCCTTTTCCGGGCATGGCCAGTGCATCAGATAGAGGTCAACCTGCTCCAGCTGCAGTTTCTGCAGGCTGGTTTCCATCGCCTGCTGAACGTTCTGCTGATCGTCATTCCACAGCTTGGTGGTGACGAAAATCTCGTCGCGCGGCACGTCGGTTTCCTGCAGCGCCTGACCAATCGCTTCCTCATTCTTATATGCGGCGGCGGTATCAATCGAGCGATAGCCGACCTGTAAGGCTTTCAGTACCGCCTGACGCGCTTCTTCAATACTGGCCTGCCACACGCCCAGTCCCAGTTGCGGCATCATGTTGCCATCGTGCAGTTTGATAATGGGTTGGTCTGCCATAGTTGCTCCTTTCCGTTGCAGTTAACCAGTGAGATTTCACTGTGCTTAAGTCTAGCCAACAATTTACACCCTGCCTGTCGGGCTGAACGAGGGCGACGGCATGGCCATGCCCGATCCGGCAAACTTCTTGCCTGATTCTCCAATTTGCTGGCGGTTCAGGCAGTGTCACGGCACACTGAATTTTTGTCCTGATAAGGAGTCTGGATGGCACATGATGCTCTGTGTCACCGCCTGGCGCAGCAGGTTGTGACCTTAATGACCCACGGCCGCGATCGCCTCTATCCGGTCAGTAATGTTTCGCTGATTTATGCCAATCAGTATCGTCCGCGCACGCCGATGATGTATCAGCCCGGCATTGTGATCCTGTTTCAGGGCAGCAAAACCGGCTATCTCGGCAGTACGGTATTCCAGTACGACGCCAGCAAGTACCTGATGCTCACGGTGCCGCTGCCGGTTGAGTGTGAAACCTGGGCCTCGCCGGAGGTGCCGATCGCCGGTTTGTGTCTGAATGTCGATACCGCCAGCCTGCAGGATCTGCTGATTGAGATTGGTGACGATGAACAGTTTCAGCCACAGCCGCTGACTTCCGGCATCCACTCGGCGTGGCTGACCGAACCGATGCTGTGTGCGGCGGAACGCCTGCTGGATGTGATGACGCAGCCGCGCGATGCCCGGGTACTGGGGCCGCATATTGTGCGTGAGATAATCTATTACGTGCTGACCGGCCCGATTGGTGGCGCGCTGCTGTCGCTGGTGAGTCGCCAGACCCAGTTCAGTCAGATTGCCCGTGCGCTGCGGCGTATTGAAAACCACTTCGCCGATAATCTCAGCGTCGACGCGCTGGCGGCGGAGGTGAACATGAGCGTCTCCGCGTTTCACCACAACTTTAAGGCAGTGACCCAGACTTCCCCGCTGCAATATCTCAAACGCTACCGCCTGCATCAGGCGCGGCTGCTGATGCTGCATGATGGATTGAAAGCGAGTGCGGCGGCGGTGCGGGTTGGCTATGAAAGCCCGTCGCAGTTTTCGCGCGAGTTTAAGCGCTATTTTGGCGTCACGCCGGGCGAGGAAGTGAGTCGGGTACGTCAGACGGTGGCGGACCCTTCCGCCTGACAGGCGGCGGGTCCTCACCAGAGAGGGAACGTCAGGCCTGTTTCTGACGACGTTTCTTCCAGATCACGATAATGCTGCCGAACAGGCCGAGAAACAGTAATACCATCGGCAGCACCATCAGAATCGCCATCACCTGATCTTCATGACGCTTGATGAACGGTACCTGGCTGATGCCATAGCCAAACGCCACCACGATGCCGACCCATAAGACGCCGCTCAGCCAGTTAAACAGCTGGAAGCGGCCATTCTGTAAGCCCGCAATGCCGGCCATGGTCGGCAGAATAGTGCGGATGAAGGCGAGAAAACGACCCACCAGCAGCGCCATCAGGCCATGGCGGTTAAACATATTCCAGGCGCGCTGATGGTATTGCGCGGGCAGGTGCATCAGCCAGCTTTTGACCAGCCGGGTATTGCCCAGCCAGCGCCCCTGCAGATAACTCAGCCAGCAGCCGAGACTGGCGGCGGTGGTAAGGATCACCATCGTCGGAATGAAATCCATCACCCCTTTGGCGACCATGGCACCCGCCAGCAGCAGCAGACTGTCGCCCGGCAGAAAAGAGGCCGGCAACAATCCGTTTTCCAGAAACAGCGTCAGGAACATTACGCCGTACACCACCCACACTACATCCGGATTCGCCAGCGCGGCAAAATCCTGATGCCAGAGCGCGTGGACAATCTCGTGTAAAACACCCATTAGCTATTCCATCACGTCACAAGGAAAACCCGCCTGTCAGGCTGCCGCGACGGAAAAGTGCTGAACCTGCTTATTCTGCGGAAGCTCAGCGCTTCACCTTCGGCCTGCCGCCTGAACGGTCCGGGACAAATTTTAACAATAATCTTGCCGCCGCCTGGCAATCTCTGCTGGCGGCGGCCACCGCGTTTATCTTCTGTTTAGCTTACTCAGCGCGTCAGGCGCGCAAAACCCGCCTCAAGGTCGTTGAGCAGATCCTCAACATGTTCAAGGCCAATATGCAGTCGTACCAGCGTGCCCGTGAAATCGACCCCACCGGCCGGCCGAATCGCCGCCAGCTCCTCCGGCTGATTCGCCAGGATCAGCGATTCATAACCGCCCCACGAGTAGGCCATGCTGAAATGATGGAAGTGATCGAGATATTCCGCCAGTTGCGCTGGGCTAAGTTTCTGTTTCAGGATAAAGGAGAACAGCCCGCTGCTGCCGTTGAAGTCGCGCTGCCAGAAGGCGTGGCCCTTACTTTGCGCCAGCGCCGGATGGTTAACCCGTTCGACTTCAGGACGCGCCGCCAGCCACTCCGCCACCTGAAGCGCGCTCTCTTCGTGCTGACGCAGTCGGGTGCCAAGCGTGCGCAAACCCCGGCTCGCCATATAGGCGGTATCCGCATCAACCATCTGGCCCATCAGATAGGAGTTCTCACGCAGCTGATCGATGCAGCGCGCATTGGCGACGGCGGTACCGATCATCGCGTCGCTGTGCCCAATCAGATATTTGGTGCCGGCCTGAATTGAGATATCGATTCCATGTGCCAGGGCATTAAACAGAATCCCGGCGGCCCAGGTGTTATCGATCATGATGATCGCGTCGGGTGCTTTGGCGCGAACCGCCGCAACGATGGCCGGAATATCCTGCACTTCCATAGTGATTGAGGCGGGCGACTCCAGAAACACCACCCGGGTGTTGGGCTGAACCAGCGCACCAATTTCGCTGCCAATGCAGTGATCGAACCAGCCGATCGAGACCTGCATCTTTTGCAGAATTTTATGGCAGAAGTCCTGCGTCGGCTCATAGACCGCGCCGCTCATCAATATGTGATCGCCAGCGCTGACAAACGCCAGAATCGCGTTAGCGACCGCAGCCGCGCCGCACGGGTAGAGCACACAGCCCGCGCCGCCTTCCAGCTCGGTCATGGCGTCCTGCAGGGCAAAGTGGGTCAGGGTGCCGCGGCGGCCATAAAACAGTTCGCCTTTTGCCCGACCGGCGGTGGCGCGTTTTTTGTCCGCAACCGTGTCAAAAACCAGCGAGGAGGCACGCTGAATCACGCTGTTTACCGAGCCCTGAGTATAACGCTTGCTGCGTCCTGCACTGACGAGTGTGGTATCAATTTTTTTGGTGGTCATGAGTCGCCTTTGCCGCTTCTGCCTAAGCCTTCACGTTATCACGAAACGGCCAGCAGGGTTGAGACTCAATGGCGATTATCAGAGTGCGTCGCAGGATAAAAATCGGGCCCGCTAACGGACCCGATTTGGTTGACGCTACATCACGCCCATCAGGCGCGGTAACCAGAGGGAGATGGCCGGAATATAGGTAATCAGCATCAGCACAATAAACAGCATGCCGTAAAACGGCAGCATCGCGCTGACCACCTGCTCGATTTTCTGCTTGCTGACCGCACTGGCGACAAACAGTACCGTACCAACCGGCGGGGTGATCAGGCCGATCCCGAGGTTGGTCAGCATGATCATGCCGAAGTGAACCGGATCGATGCCCAGTGTCGTCGCGACCGGCAGCAGCACCGGCGTGAGGATCAGAATCAGCGGTGCCATATCCATCAGCGTACCGACCACCAGCAACAGAATGTTGATGCACATCAGAATCACATACTTGTTGTCCGACAGGCTGGTAAACGCTTCAGTGATCAGGGTCGGCAATTGCATAAAGGTCATCACCGCGCCAAACCCGGCGGCGAAGGCGATCAGCACCATCACGATGGTGACGGTTTTAATGGTGCGGAACAGCAGGATATGCAGCTGGTTCCATTTAAAGTCACGATAGATAAACATCGTTACGAAGAAGGCCCAGATACAGGCAATCGCCGCAGACTCCGACGCGGTGAAAATACCGGACAGAATCCCGCCCATAATGATCACCACGGTGAACAGGCCCCAGAACGCATCAAAGAAGATCTTCAGCGCCTGACGAAATGGGATCCGCTCGCCTTTCGGGTAGCCGCGTTTACGGGCAAAACCGAGGCACATTATCATCAGACAGCCACCCAGCATCAGGCCAGGTAAGATACCGGCGACAAACAGCGAAGAGATGGTGACCAGCCCGCCGGTGGCCAGCGAGTAGATTACTGAGTTATGACTGGGCGGGGTTAATACCGCCTGCACCGAACCGCTGGCGGTAACGGCGGCGGCGAAGTCACGCGGATAGCCTTTCTCTTCCATCTGCGGAATCATCACCGAGCCGATCGAGGCGGTATCGGCCACCGATGAGCCGGAAATCGCGCCGAAGAAGGTTGAGGCGACGATATTCACCAGCGACAGGCCGCCGCGGATGAAGCCGACAAAGATGTAGGCGAAATTGACCAGCCGTCGGGCGATGCCGCCTTCAGCCATGATCGCCCCGGCGAGAATGAAGAACGGAATGGTCAACAGCGAGAATTTGTTAATGCCGTTGGTAATCTGAATCACCACCGCTTCCAGCGGCAGATCGATCCACCAGGCGCCGATAAAGGCGCTCAGGCCGACCGCAAACGCCACCGGAAAACCCACCAGCAGCAACGCCAGCAAACTGCCTAATAAAATCAATGCGTCCATCTTCTGCTCCGGATTAGTGGGTGCCGCCCAGCGTGACAATCGGCCGCTGGCTTTGATCGCCGGTCAGCAATCGCTCAACAACAAACAGCAGGGTAAAGAGCGCGCCAATCGGGATCGGCAGATACATCTCGCCATAGGTAACGGCGGGTAGCGAAGCCAGCGACTGCACCCACATCGCTTCACACAGGCTGTAGCTGGCCTGAAAGATTACCAGGCAGGTGATAATCATCAGCAGATCGCAGACCCGCAGCAGCAGACGCTGCAGGGCAGGTGACAGCCGATCGGTCATCATTGAGACGCAGATATGGGTCCCGGCGCGTAAGCCGACCGGCGCGCCGATAAAGGTAAAAATGATCATGCAGATAATGGCGACCGGTTCCGGCCAGGAGAGCGCCCCGTTCATCACGTAGCGGGCAAAAATCCCAATCGGGATCACCGTTACCATGATCATCAGCGCCACGGCGGCAACCAGCATGCACAGCAGATAGAGCCCATCCATCAGACGCGTATAAGCAGCCATAATTGATACCTGATTAAGCACGCCACACGGCAGTGTGGCGCGGGAAGGGTTATTTCACGTCAGCGATCCGGGTCATCAGATCCTGATATTTGCCGCCAAACTGATCGCGCACCGGCTGGGTGGCTTTGACGAAATAGTCGCGGTCAGTTTGCTGGAAGGTGACGCCGCCGGCTTTCATCTTCGCGATCGACTGTTCGGTATAGGTTGCCCACAGCTGACGCTCTTCATCCTGCGCCTCTTTACCGAGTTTCTTCAGTAGTGCCTGATCGTCAGGCTTGAGACGATCCCAGGCGCGTTTCGAGAACAGAATCATCTCTGGCTGAATGAAGTGGCCGCTCAGGGTGTAGTACTTCGCGACTGGCATATAGTTATGGGCGACAAAGGTCGGTGGGTTATTCTCGGTGCCGTCAACCACGCCGGTCTGCATGGCGCTGAACACTTCGCTGACGCCCATCGCCACCGGGTTGGCACCCATCGCTTTCAGCGTGGCCAGGGAGATGGCGCTGTTCTGTACCCGGATTTTCATGCCTTTCAGATCTTCGGGCTTCGCCAGCGGTTTTTTGGTAATCATGTTGCGTTCACCGGCGTCGGTCCAGCCGAGAAACACCATCCGGGCGTTGGGATCTTTATCGAATTTGTCGGCAATCTCTTTGCCGATTTCGCCATCCAGTACTTTGTGCATATGGTCGACGTCGCGGAAAACATAGGGCAGCGTCAATATGCTGGTTTCCGGCGCAATGCTGGTGACCGGTGCCAGCGATACGCGGATCATATCGATTGCGCCCAGCTGCACCTGCTGCAGGGTCTGATCTTCATCGCCCAACACGCCGCCGGCATAGAGCTTCATCTCCAGCCGTCCATCAGTTGCCTGCTTCAGTTTGTCGCCCATGTGTTGCAAAGCCACCACGGTGGGGTAGCCAGCCGGCTGCACTTCTGCCACTTTAATCACCTGTGCCGAGGCGGTGGCGCTCACCATCATTGCCGCCAGGGCACATGCCAGGCGTGTTTGGGTCATTCTCATTATGTTGTCTCCAGCAGAAGAAGGGCGGCGCTCAGGAATCCGGCGTGTGTAGCAAGGGGCCGCGTGCAGCCAGCATAGTGAAAACTGCCGCCGGAGAAATGCGCCGATGCTGATTGAATGAATGAGATCACATTTTGAAACGTTGTTTTAATAAATTTTCACGCAACATCACATTTTCGAAACGAACCTGCAACCTCTGGTGATATTGACGGCGTGGCAGGGCACAGCGAGTGCCAGAGTTTGTAAATACTAATGAGAACGACTATCAATTCGCCGTTATTTTGCTATTATTCGCGCTTGTCTCGCATCCCTGTAGATGAAGTTGGAGAAGCAGCGTGGTAGCCAGTGATTTGATGCAAACGGACCTCTCCGTTTGGGGCATGTATCAACATGCCGATATCGTGGTAAAGGTGGTCATGATTGGCCTGTTATTGGCCTCAGTCGTGACCTGGGCGATCTTCTTTGGCAAATATGCCGAACTGAGCGCCGCTAAACGTCGCCTGAAGCGTGAGCAACTGGCGCTGGGTGAAGCCCGCAATCTGAATGACGCCGCCCGCATTGCCCGGGAGTTCACCGCACACAGTCACAGCAGCGTGCTGCTGAATGACGCGCAGAACGAACTTGAACTCTCCGCTGGCGTTGAAGACACCAACGGCATTAAAGATCGTACCAGCTTCCGCCTTGAGCGCCGCGTTGCCGCCTTTAGCCGCCATGCCGGCCGGGGCAACGGCTTCCTGGCGACCATCGGATCGGTCGCGCCGTTTATCGGTCTGTTCGGCACCGTGTGGGGCATCATGAACAGCTTCATCGGCATCGCCAAAACCCAGACCACCAATCTCGCTGTCGTTGCACCGGGTATCGCGGAAGCGCTGCTGGCAACGGCAATTGGCCTGGTGGCCGCAATTCCGGCGGTGGTGATCTATAACGTCTTTGCCCGCATGATCGCTAACTACAAAGCCTCGCTCGGTGATGTGGCGGCGCAGGTGCTGCTGTTGCAGAGCCGTGATATTGACCTGGGAAACGTCGCCACTGACGTTCCGCGTCCTGCGGCGACCCAGAAACTGCGCTTAGGGTAAGCTGTTATGGCCATGCGATTAAACGACGACCTGGAAACAGATGGCGAAATGCATGAGATCAACGTGACGCCGTTTATCGACGTGATGTTGGTTCTGCTGATCATCTTCATGGTGGCGGCGCCGCTGGCAACTGTCGACGTGCGCGTTAATCTGCCTGCTTCCACCAGCGCCCCGCAGCCGCGTCCGGAAAAACCGGTTTACCTGTCGATCAAGGCCGATAAACAGCTTTATGTCGGTAACGATCAGGTGACGCCGGAATCGCTGGTCAGCGTGCTGACCGGTCAGACCGGCGGCAACAAAGAGACCACCATTTTCTTCCAGGCGGACAAGTCGGTGGATTACGAAACGCTGATGAGCGTGATGGATCAACTGCGTACCGCAGGCTATCTGAAAATTGGTCTGATGGGCATGGAAACCGTGAAGAAATAGCTGGTTAACCGGCACAAAGAGAAGGCGGCTGATTCAGCCGCCTTTTTTATTGCCTCAGCCAGACCAGACGAAATCAGGCGAACCGGCTGTTGTACCGATCGGTTATGCTGGTGAAACAGTCATGTTAATTATTTGTTACCACTCAACACAGTTTTGTCAAGTGCAATGGTGAGCCAGCTCACATTATTGCCGCATCAGGCAGGCTAAAACGGCTAAAAACCTTCAGGAAGCCGTTATGAGTCACACCCCGTCTTTACAAAAGTCGCCCAAAAGCGCGGCCAGAACCATCTTCAACGTTACCAGCGGTAACTTTCTCGAAATGTACGACTTTATGGTGTTTGGTTATTACGCCACCGCCATTGCCAAAACCTTTTTCCCGGGCGACGACCCGTTCGCCTCACTGATGTTAACGCTAATGACCTTTGGTGCCGGCTTCCTGATGCGTCCGCTCGGGGCGATCATTCTGGGGGCGTACATTGACCATCATGGCCGCCGCAAAGGTCTGCTGCTGACGCTGGGTCTGATGGCGATCGGTACGCTGACGATTGCGCTGGTGCCTGGCTACGCCACGCTGGGCGCGGCGGCACCGATAATGATCCTGCTCGGCCGCTTACTGCAGGGCTTCTCGGCAGGCGTTGAGCTGGGCGGCGTCTCGGTCTATCTGGCGGAAGTGGCGCCAGAAGGACGCAAAGGGTTCTTTGTCAGCTGGCAATCCGGCAGTCAGCAGATTGCGGTCATTTTTGCCGCGTTGCTCGGCCTGGCGCTGAATCATCTGCTGGCGAAAGAGGCGGTCACCGAGTGGGGCTGGCGCATTCCGTTTGTGGTCGGCTGCCTGATCGTGCCGTTCCTGTTCTATATCCGCCGGATGCTGGAAGAGACCGAAGCGTTCAGCAAGCGTAAACACCATCCACGGATGACCGAGATTATGCGTTCGGTGGCCAGTAACTGGGCGCTGGTGCTGGCGGGGATGCTGATGGTAGTCACCACCACCGTGATGTTCTACATGATCACCGCGTTTACGCCGACCTTCGGCAAAACGGTGCTGATGATGAGCGATAAGCAGGCGTTCCTGGTGACGCTGTGCGTCGGCATCTCTAACCTGATCTGGCTGCCGCTGATGGGATCGCTGTCAGACCGCATCGGCCGTCGCCCGCTACTGATCGTCTTTACCCTGCTGATGATTGCCACCACCTGGCCGGTGCTGCACTGGCTGGTGGGATCGGCCAGCTTCGCTCACCTGCTGGAAGCGGAACTGTGGCTGTCGTTTCTCTATGCCAGCTATAACGGAGCGATGGTGGTGTATCTGGCGGAAATCATGCCCGCCGAGGTGCGCGCTGCCGGTTTCTCTATGGCTTACAGCCTGGCGACTGCGCTGTTTGGCGGCTTTACCCCGGCGATTTCCAGCTACCTGATCCACGCCACCGGCGACAAAGCGATGCCGGGTGTCTGGCTGACCTTCGCCGCCGTCTGTGGCTTAATCGGCACGCTGCTGATTGGCCGGATGGTGAAGCAGTATCAGGCGCGCCACAGCGGTGCACCGGTCAGCGCCTCGCTCTAAAATGACAAATCCACCACCACGCTGTCGCTGTAGTTTCCGGCTGGCGGCGTGTTCTGGCTGGTCAGGACCCGCGCGGTGTAGTTAAAGCCGCGCGTCAGTCCATCTGCCGAAACCGCCGACGAGGTGGTGCTGCTCCAGCGCTCAGTCCCGCCCGGCCCCCAGCGGTTGCTGGTAGTGCTTTTGTAGATCTCATAGCTCAGACGATTCGCGCCACTCGCCATGTTCCTGACGCTGCCGACCGGATAGCTGCCGTTGCTCAGGCCGACGGTATAGGTGCTGCCTTTGCTGCACAGTACGTTGATGGTCTGTGACACGCTGGAGAAGCTGCCGACCAGCGGCGCACTGCCAAAGCTGATATTCGGCGCGGTAATGGTGGTGCAGTCATTAGTCAGGATCGCCGTCACGGTAATCGGAATCACCCCGCTGCCGGTCTGTTCGCTTAAGCAGAGGCTACCGATGCCGATACTGGTACAGATGCGGTAAGTGACCGCCATATTCAGCGTCACCTGATATGTGCCCGCCGCGACCACCTGACCGGGCACGGTGCGCAGATAGATCGGAATCGTGAAGTTCAGGCTGCCGAGCAGGCCAGCCAGGTTGATCAGGGTTTGCGAACCATAGACAAACGGGGTGCCACCGACCGTCAGTTCAGTAGCGCAGGCGCTGTCGGTACAGAGCCGGACCGGTACATTGTCGCTGCCGGTATCGCCGCTGCGCTTCAGGATGCCGCGGGTGCCGTTACTGTTGGTGGCACCGGTCAGCTGAAAGGTGATCTGGTTATTGCCCAGCAGCGACAGCGCCGCACCGGCGCCACAGTTGACGTTGGCGTTGGTAGTGACAGCGCTGACGGTGCTGTTGGCGACAAAGGTGGTGACGGAGCCGAAGCTGGCCGTGGAGGCGGGCAGGGCGCAGGCGGCGTAGCCGAGTGACGGCAGCAGCAACAACATGCCGGCGAATAGCAGACGATTTATCATGGTGAGTTTCCGGTAGTAAAAGCATCAGCAGGATGGGCGGCGCTGCCAGCCGCCGCTGCCGGCAGCGCGCAGGTCAATGGCCCATAGGTTCTCAGCGCCTGCGGCTGACCGCCGGCAATTTGCAGTTCGGTATCACAGTGGCGGCCATCCGGCGTCACGACCTGTATCGGATTGCTGGCGGTCAGATCTTCCATCCAGACAATGCCATCCCAGCCGACATATTCGGTGGCGTGATTGGGGCGCTGCACCAGGCTCGACACCGGCAACGGCTGGCCCTGCGCATCGTGCAGGATCACGCTGGCGGAGCGCAGTTTTTCCACCGGGAAGTTGAGCAGATAACCGCTCTGACGTTTCACGGCAAAACGCTGCTCTACCCGCGGTGTGGTCATATCCGCGGGCAGGTCGAGGGTATCGATATCATATTTGGCCGGATAGTAGCTGCTGATCGACGGCACCAGCAGATAGCCCTGCTGATTGGTGCGGCCCATCGACTGGTTCTCGTAACGGACCGTGACGTCGGGATAGTTGGTTTTGACCAGCACAAAGGCGTCGTTAATCTCATTGGCGATAAACAGACTGTTGTCCATCAACACCAGCGCGCCGGAGAGGTCAGCCCACTGGGTGGTATTGTCATCATCGCCATAAAAGCCCGCCGAGGTATCGATCTGGTTGTTGCGATAGCGCAGACTGCCCTGACGATAATCCCCGCTGTCGCCGCTCTGATTGGCCCACGAGGCGTCCCAGGCGATGCCGCCGTCGCTGGGCATAGCGCGCGAGACATAGAGCCGCTGATTATCGCGCCCCAGCTGGTCGCGTTCGGTGCTGATGGCGGCACTGCCCTGCTCGCCGAATGGGATCACCAGCGAAATAGCACCGGTCCAGCTTTTTTCCTGCTGATCGCGGCTGGCTGAAACATAGAGGCTGCTGTTACCCCACAGATTTTTACTCCACGAGAGGTTCCATAACCGGGTGCGATCGCCGCGGCCACCGGTGATGTCGATATAGGCCGCGCCGACGCTGCCGAAGCGGTTGAGCGACACGCTGGCGCTGTACTGGGCGCTGCGGCGCGACAGCGCATAGCTGCTGCCGGCGTCGGTGCCGGCGCGGCTGCCGACCAGCGCCAGATTGCCAAAGTCGCGGCTGCGCTGTGTTTGCTGGGTACCGAGGTTAAACCAGCGGTTGTTGTACTGATAACCCCAGCTGTACTGCGTGCCGGTCTGGCCGTCGAGCTGGCTTTGCGCCACCGCGCCATTCACCACGCCCCAGCTGCCGACGCGCAGCAGGCCGCCGACGCCGCCCATTGCCAGACTGTCGCTTCCTTCAGCGTGGCTCTCCAGCGTCAGCCAGTCGGTCATACCGTAACGATAAGACCCGCTGGCCGCCGCCGCGCCATAATCAAAATTCTTTATCCCGTAGTTCTGACGGATCGCCCCGGCTGAAAACGCGTAGTCGGACAGTCCCGACTTCAGCAGGCTGCTGGAAACGTAGAATGGCAGGGTGGTGGTGATGCGCCGGCCAACCGCATCGGTGGTGGTGATCACCGCATCACCTGCGCCATTCACGAACGGTACGTTGGTCAGTGACCACGGCCCCGGCTGCACATTCGCCTGGCTGGAGCGATAGCCGTTAATAAACAGATCGACGGTCGAGGGCACAGCGGCCTGGCCGGAAAAGGCGGGCAGCGGATAGGTCACCAGATCGGGACGGACACCAAAGTCACGGCCAATCCGGACGCCGCCCAGCCGCACGCTGTTACTCCAGGCCAGTGAGTCGGTCACCAGGTCGCCGACCTGCCAGCTGATCGCCGCATTTTCGTTTTCATTGCTCCACCAACTGTCGTAGCGGATATAGCCGTCATCCTGATAGCTGTTGCTGCCCTCCAGCTGCTGCTGCCAGACGCCGTTGCTGGAGAACTGTCCGGCCGCGCCAAACAGCCGCAGCTCGTTCCAGGCGGAAAGGCGGGTGCCGCTGTTATCGGTCCGGCTGGCGTAGAGGTCGTAATTGATCAGCGCTCCATTGCTGGTGCGTCCGGGGTAGCGCGGTCCGTTTTGCGCCTCGCCAATCACCTGACCCGGCAGCCAGCCCGGCGGTACGGTGAGCAGCAGGCGCTGCCGCGCATCGTCATACTCTACTTTGACCTGCGGCAGCGCGCTGACGTCGATTTGTGGCTGCTGGCCCAGCTTATCCAACGGCAGACCGGCGCGCTGCAGGTCGCCACTGCGCAGCCAGAAGTTGCCGTCACGCTGCTCGACCGTCACGATGTCACCGCGCGCCTGCTGGTTAACCACCAGCTCCAGCATATATTGCTGACCGTTTCCCTGGTTTTGCAGACTGGGCGGCGGCGGCAGGGATGAGTAGGTCTCCGCCAGCGTGGTGCCCGGCGTCAGACAGCAGAAGACGCTGGCAACCGCCAGCGTACAGCGATGGAGGGGAAAAGGTTTCATCTGGCGCTTACTTTAGGGCAGCGCTGCGCCACGAATTCTTATTCACCTCTGCCACCAGTTCACCGCTTACCGCCGCGTTCAGCGGCCAGCGATAGGTGCTGTTAGCCAGCACGTAACCGTATAAGCCTTCGCCCAGCTTGCGGCCACCGACGGTGACGTTACTGAGGCGGGCATGCCCGTTGCCGCGGTTGGTTAGCTGTAACCAGCGTTTGCCGCCTTCGCTGAGCGTCTGCCAGCTGAGATCGGGGCGGGCGCTGTCGGTGTTCAGGCCGTCGCCATAGACAAACAGCGGCACCGAATAGCGCATCTGGAAGGTCAGGCCGGCCTGGTTTTCACCCGGCTGGCGTGGCGTCGGGATCTCATCCAGCACCACCCGATAGGCCAGTTCATGACCGGCAGCCGGTGGGGTCTGCTTGATCAGCCGGACTAACTGCTTCTGGCCGGGCTCCATCCGTACCATCGGTGGACTGGCAACCACCTGCTGCTGCGTCTGGTACTGCTCCTGGCCATTGACCTGCTGCCAGCTGAAGACCCGAACCTGCATCATGGTGGTGGTGTTGCCGCGATTCTCCAGCCACAGCTCGCTAGCCTTCTCCGTCGGGTTGATGGCCGGATCGATCGGCCAGATCATCACTGAGTTGGCGGCAAAGGCTGGCGGCAACAATGTGGTGCCGATCAGTAATATCAGGGCGCGCAGTGACTTCATCGTCGTTTCCTTGTTGTTAATCTCGCCTCACCAGCTCAGGGTGACGGTCAGGGTGTCGGTATAGACGCCGGCGCGCGCGGTACCCGGCAGTTTTAGCTGGCCATAAATCGGCAGCGTAATGTTATTGGCATTGCTGTAGCTCAGCGGCACCGCCTGATTCACCGGAATGACCGTGGTGCGGCTGGCGTTGCTGTAGAGCGTATAGGGAACGGTATTGCTGAAGTTCGGCAGTTTCAGGTTGCGCGTCGTGGTGTAATTGTTGCCCTGGTTAATGCTCATGCTCAGCGTGGTGCCCGGCGTGCAGGCGAGGTTGAGGGTAGTGCTTTGCACATAGCTGGCGCTGACAATGCTGGTTGACACTCCCGACTGGGAGCCAAAATTGAGCGTGCCAAAAACGCCGGTATTGGTACCGGATATCACGCAGCCTGCCACAATCGAAGCGGTTACCTGGAAAGTGCTGGTCGGCAGACTCTAGGCGCTAACACTCCATATCAGCAGGGACAGACCGCGTGCAATTGTCAGGCAGGACCGCGTGACAGCCACCCACATTCACCCGTGAATGCAGTTAATAGTTCACGGCGACGTTGATGGTATCGGTGTAGGTGCCAGCCGGGATCAGCGGATTGAAACCGCCGCCGATGACCCGACCGTAAATGGCATAGTTAGTGCCTAAGGTCGGATCGGTAGTGCCGCTGGCCGCAATCGGCGTGTTATTGGCAATCGCCGTGGTAAATGAGGCATCGCTATACAGCGTATAGGCGATTCCCTGAGCGTTATCTGAGCCCAGAACCAGATAGCGCGGTGAAGTGGAGGCCGTACCATAGACGGTGGCGGGCGCAGTATTACTGCTGGTGACCACCACGTTATAGTCCTGACCGGTGGTACAACGGACAAAAATACCGTTACCCGCCGCGCCGACCAGCGTGGCGTTGAGGGTATCGAAGGTTGCCGCACTGCTACCGAAGTTTAAGGTACCGAAATTAACCCCGGCGGTGGCTGACTGACCGTTGACCAGACAACCGGTGGTCAGCGTCAGCGTCGCGTTGATGGTTCCCGAGGTGGTCGCCGCCAGCGTTAATGACGGAAGTGCTGTGGAGATGCCCGCAGCGGCCAAAAGAAAAAGCTTGAATTTCATAATCATTCCTTACCGATTATCCAGAGTCAGTGCTTTTTCACCCGGTGTTAATTTAACGGTTCAACCCAAAAATAGAGAAAATAATCACAACGATGTAAGTAATGCCGGAGTCCTGAGAAATATCCTGGACTTAAGCTAAATGATTTATATCAGTTTTATTTACTATAGAACAGTTAAAGCGTCACGCTAATTACGTCCGGCTATTTTTCATTAATCAAATTGCCTGAAGCGCCGATAACCCAGTAACGGCAAGGCATTACAGGGAGACAGGAAAGCGAAAATCATAATTTTCTTCCCCTCTATCGTCCTTTCTGCTTCGGTGATATGTTCTTGCACCAATCAGACAAAATAACGTTTTACTGCTCAGCAGCGGCCAGCGATAAAAGTCACCCTGCACAGATAGCGGGTTGCCAGGACGGCAGGACAACATCAACCCTGGCGCTAAATAACTTTCACCCGCGGGTGTTTTCAGAGTGTTTTTTCAGGCTTTACACAGCGCCCGTTCACCGGCGGGTGGTGAGGAGTTACACATGCTACTGGTCTCGTGGGATAGCGTTCTGGTCTGCGTTTCGCTAATCGTCGCGTTTATTGCCTCTTTCACTGCGCTGGACACGGCGGGGCGGGTGGCGGTTTCCCATGGCTGGATCGCCCGGCTCTGGCTGCTGGTGAGCGGTACCGCGATGGGCATTGGCGTCTGGGCGATGCACTTCATTGGCATGCTGGCGATGATGATGCCGATGACCCTGCGTTACGACGTCCGGCTGACTATTGTCTCGCTGCTGGTGGCGATTCTGGCGTCGATGCTGGCGTTTGGTCAGACGGTCGGTGGCGCCGACCTGACCCGGCGTCGTCTGCTGCGCGGCTGCCTGATCCTCGGCGCGGGCGTGGTGGTGATGCACTACCTGGGCATGTATGCGTTGCTGATCTCGCCGCAGCCTGAGTGGAACCGGCCGCTGGTGGCGCTGTCGATGCTGATTGCCTTTGTCGCGTCAGGCGTCGCGCTGTGGCTGGCGTTTCATCTGCGCCAGGGAGAATACAACCTGCTGATTATGCGCGGGCTGGCGTCGCTGGTGATGGGGATTGCCATCGCCGGGATGCACTATGTCGGCATGGCCGCGGCGGAGTTCAGCCACGTCAGCGTAATGCAGCATAACGGAGTCAGCACTCAGGGGCTGGCGGTGTGGGTCACCATTATTACGCTCATCATTCTTGGCGTCACCCTGCTGAGTTCCATGCTGGATGCACAACTGCGCGCCGCGCGGCTGACCGCCAGGCTCAACCGGGCCAATCAGGAGCTGCGCCAGCTGGCGATGCATGACAACCTGACGGCGCTGCCCAACCGGGTGATGCTGGAGCAGCAGCTGGATCTGGCGATCAAGCAGGCCACGCTGACTGACAGCCGCTTTGCGGTGATGTACATGGATCTCGACGGCTTCAAGGCGGTCAACGATACCTGGGGACATCACGTCGGCGATCGGTTGCTGATTGCCGTGGCGGAACGGCTGCGCAATCAGCTCAGCGAGGCGATACTGCTGGTACGCCTCGGCGGCGACGAGTTTGTGCTGATGGCCGAGGGTTACGATATCAGCGCCGCCAGCCAGCTGGCGCAACAGCTGGTGCGGGTGATTGATGTCGCCTTTGAACTTGATCGCTACTCGCTGCACGTGTCGCTCAGCGCCGGCATTGCTATCTTCCCGCTGCATGGCCGAAACAGGCAGGAGCTGCTGTTGAATGCCGACTCGGCGATGTACCACACCAAATATAACGGGCGCAACGGCTGGTGCCTGTTTGAACCGGCGATGAGTGCCGCAACCCAGCATCAGCTTGAGCTGGCGAACGATCTGTGGAAAGCGATCGAACGCCAGGAGATGCGGCTGTTCTATCAGCCTAAATTTCGCTCCAGCGGCCGCCTGCTGATGGGCTTTGAAGCGCTGCTGCGCTGGCAGCATCCGGTGCGCGGCTTGCTGATGCCGGACCTGTTTTTGCCGCGGGCGGAAAAGACCGGCCAGATTGTTGCGCTCGGTAACTGGGTGATTAATGAAGCCTGTCGCCAGCTGAAGATCTGGCATAATCAGGGACACAGCGACTGGACCGTCTCGGTGAATCTGTCAGCCTTACAGTTTCATCAGCGCGATCTGCTGACGACCCTCAGCCAAACGCTGGCGCGCCATCAGCTGCCGGCGGGCGCGCTGATGCTGGAAATTACCGAGGCCATCGCCATGCGCGATCCGCTCTTCAGCCAGCAGCGTATTGGTGAGTTGCAGCAGGCTGGCGTCAGTGTGGCGATCGATAACTTTGGTATCGGCTACGCTAATCTGCTGCATCTGAAACATCTGGATGCCAGTGAGCTGAAAATTGACCGCAGCTTTATCAACTGTCTGCGACCCGACAGCGAGGATGCCACGGTAGTGACCGCGATGCTGACGCTGGCTCAGAGCCTGAATCTGCGGATGGTGGCAGAAGGGGTCGAGACGGAGGAACAGCAGCGGTTGCTGACCGGCCTCGGTTTTGACGCGCTGCAGGGATATTTGCTGGGCAGGCCGACGCCAGCCGATCGGGTCGGCGAATTCAGCCTGCCGACGCCGGTGCCCCAGCTGACCGGCGTCTGACGATAGGTTTTAACGCTTGAACACATTGGAAACATGTATCGTGACAGGTTAATTATCCCGCAGATATTGCCGATAACCTGTACAACAAGACAATCCCTGATCCTTACTCACACCACCCAGCTGCTGGCACGGCTTTTCTCGGGAATGCACTATGTTAGTGACCTCATACGACTCTTTTATCGTCATCGTTTCGATTCTTGTTGCGATGCTGGCTTCGTTTACCGCGTTAGATATGGCGGGACGGGTGGTGCATTCAACCGGCAAGGTGGCGCTGGTGTGGCTGTTCGGCGGCGGTTTTGCCATGGGGATCGGCATCTGGGCGATGCATTTCATCGGCATGCTGTCGATGAACATGGAAATGGTGATGAGCTACAACGCCGGACTCACCGCGTTTTCAGCCGGCATCGCGGTCTGCGCCTCCATCTTTGCGCTGTGGCTGGTGTGCAACGGCGATTTGCCGTTACGGCGGCTGGCGGGTGGCGCGCTGATCCTCGGCAGCGGCGTGGTCGCCATGCACTATACCGGCATGGCTGCGTTGATGTTCTCACCGGGTATCGTCTGGAACTGGCGCTGGATCGCCGTGTCGGTGATCATCGCGCTGGCGGCTTCCGGCGCGGCGCTGTGGCTGGCTTTTAACCTGCGCGAAGGCCAGACCGGCCGGGTGACGCTGTTGCGTATCGGTGCCTCGGTGGTGATGGGCGCGGCTATCGCCGGCATGCACTACACCGGCATGATGGCGGCAGAGTTTCCGCTGCACAGCCACCCGACCACCCACGGCGTCAACAGCAACTGGCTGGCGATTCTGGTCACGGTGGTTACCATCTCAATCCTCGGCATCACGCTGCTGGTGTCGATGCTGGATGCCCGCATGCAGGCGCGCACCTCGATTCTGGCCAGTTCGCTGGCCGAGGCGAACCGTGAACTGGCCCAGCTGGCGCTGCACGATAACCTGACGCGCCTGCCGAACCGCATTCTGCTGGAGGACCGGCTGGAGCAGGCGATCAACAAGGCGAACCGGGAGCAGACCCAGTTTGCGCTGATGTTCATGGATCTGGATGGCTTTAAGGCGGTTAACGACGCCTTTGGTCACCATATTGGCGACAATCTGCTGATTGGCGTCACCGAGCGGATGAGCCAGCAAATGACCGGCTACTACACGCTGGCGCGGCTGGGCGGCGATGAGTTTGTGCTGCTGATTGAGATTGACGATCCTAATGATGCGGCTGCGGTCGCCGATAAGCTGGTGAAAGCGGTCGATCGTCCGTTTGATATTTCGCGTTATGAACTGGTGGTGTCGCTCAGTATCGGGATTGCGGTCTATCCGGGCGACGGCGAGGATGAGCGTGAACTGATGTTCAACGCCGATGCAGCGATGTACCACACCAAAAACAACGGACGTAACGGCTACACCTTTTTCCAGCCGTCGATGAACCTGCTGGCGCAGAGCCAGCTACAGCTCAATAACGATCTCTGGCAGGCGCTGGATAACAACGAGCTGCGCCTGTTCTATCAACCTAAATATTGTGCGCCACGCGGGCCGATCCTCGGTTTTGAGGCGCTGCTGCGCTGGCAGCATCCGCAGCGCGGTCTGCTGACGCCGGACCAGTTTTTACCGATGGCGGAGAAAACCGGGATGATCGTCGGCATCGGCAACTGGGTGATCAACGAAGCCTGCCGCCAGCTGCGACAGTGGCACCTGCAGGGCCATCCGCACTGGTCGGTGGCGGTGAATCTCTCGGCGCTGCAGTTTGAACAGAGCAACCTGGTGGAGACCGTCACCCGGGCGCTGGCGCAGCATGAGATCCCACCCGAGCTGCTGACGCTGGAGGTGACCGAAACCACCGCTATGCGCGATCCAGATGAGAGCGTTCGTATCCTGACCGAGCTGACTAAGCTTGGCGTGAAAGCCTCGATTGATGATTTTGGCACCGGCTATTCCAGCCTGCTTTATCTGAAACGTTTACCGGCCAGCGAGCTGAAGATCGATCGGGCATTCGTCAATGAACTGCAGCATCACAGCGAAGATGCCACCATCGTCTCGGCGATAGTGGCGCTGGCGCAGTCGCTGCAGCTCAAAGTGGTGGCCGAAGGGGTGGAAACGCCTGAGCAGCAGGCTTTTCTGACCAGCCTCGGTTGTAACACCCTGCAGGGCTATCTGCTGGGTAAACCGATCCCGCCTGACCGGGTCAACGAACTGGCTAATTTTGTCGGCGATGAAAAAGTGGACATCAGCGCGGCGCTGAAGCCTGGTGAACCGCCGTTAGCGGCACAGGTTTCGCCAGCCTGACCCCTGCTGGCAAGATAAGTGGCAAGCCCGGCCTGTCATTAGCCGTCGTGCATGGTAAAGTCTCGCGGGTGAAAAAGGAGAGGCGACCCGTGGCGAAATACCAGCGATTGATGGATGAAATTCAGCAGCAGATAGAGGCAGGCATCTGGTTGCCGGGCACCCGTTTACCCTCGTTGCGCCAGCAGGTTGCGCAGCAGGGGCTTAGCCTGATGACGGTGCTGCACGCCTACGAGCTGCTGGAGAGTCAGGGCTGGATCGTCTCCCGGCCGCAGTCTGGCTACTACGTCGCGCCGCGTGCCTTAGCACCGGCACCGCTCAGCGTCACCATCAGCGAGCAGGTCGATATCAACGACTTTGTGTTTGATGTGCTGCAGGCGACCCGCGATCCGGCCATCGTTCCCTTTGGTTCCGCCTTTCCCGATCCCGCACTGTTTCCGCAACGCCAGTTGATGCGCTCGCTGGCAAACGTCTCCCATCAGCTGACGCCAACCGATGCGCTGCACAATCTGCCGCCCGGCAATGCCACTCTGCGGCAGCTGCTGGCGCAACGCTATGCGCGTCAGGGCATTACCCTGTCGCCGGATGAGATCGTCATTACCAGCGGCGCGCTGGAGGCGCTTAATCTCAGCCTGCAGTCGTTAACCGAGCCGGGCGATTATGTGGTGATTGAGCAGCCGAGCTTTTATGGCGCATTACAGGCGATTGAGCGGCTGAAGCTCAAGGCGCTGGCGATTCCGGTTGATGCCCAGAACGGTATCGATCTGGTGCAGCTGGAAGAGGCGCTGCAGCGCTGGCCGGTCAAAGCGTGCTGGCTGATGACAACGCTACACAACCCGCTGGGCGTCACCTTATCAGCCGAGCGTAAGCAGCAGCTGGTGGCGCTGCTGGCGCGTTACCAGGTGCCGATGATTGAGGATGATGTTTATGCTGAACTCTGGTCAGGCGACACGCCACCGCTGCCCGCTAAAGCCTGGGATCGGCAGGGTCACGTGCTGCACTGTGGCTCATTCTCAAAGTCGCTGGTGGCCGGATTCCGCGTTGGCTGGGTAGCGGCCGGCCAGCATGCGCAGCGTATTCAGCGTCTGCAACTGATGAGCACCCTGTCAACCAGCGCGCCGATGCAGCTGGCGCTGGCCGATTTTCTCGCCACCCGACGTTACGACACCCACCTGAAACGGCTGCGACAGATTCTGGCGAAGCGCCAGCAGATGGTGCGTCAGGCATTGCTGAAAGTGCTGCCGCCGCAGGCGACGCTGAGCGAAGCGCGCGGTGGCTATTTCCTGTGGGTAACGCTGCCGGACAACATCAACACCACGCAGTTGTATCAGCAGGCGCTGGCGCAGGGGATCAGTATTGCACCGGGGCAGTTATTTTCGGCGGGGGAGCAGTTCAGTCACTGCTTTCGACTCAATACCGCCTGGCCGTGGGATACGCGGGCCGAGGCGGCAATTGAAACGCTGGGTAAGCTGATGGCGCAGGGTCAGACGCGCGCCGCTTCCTGATGTCCCCAGGTCAGGTAGTAGACATCATAAAAATCGACTTCGCCTTTTTGCGTCAGCAGGCGCTGGATACCGCTTTTAACCCGCTCTGGCGTCTCCGGCAGCGACAGGATACGTGACACCGCCTGCTCGGGAACCGGCTGGACGTAATACCATTCGCCGTTGTAGCAGACGCGCAGATCGAGCGCATCAATATCTTCGAAACGGTATTTAGGGTTGATATCCAGCAGCATTAAAAAGCTCATCACCAGCACGAACGCGGTGGCAAACCAGAAGGCTGGCCAGCCGAGCATTTCAGTCGTGAAGATCAGCGCGACGCACAGACCGTAGCACAGGTACATCACCGCCCACAGGCCGGGATGGTTTTTCAGAAATGAGAGGCTAAAGCGCGGCCGATTGTCGCGACGTTCTTCGCGGTTGAGCGTGGCGATCTCGTCGATCAGGATTTGTTTAATGGCTTCCATTTTTTTACCTCACTGTCATCTGTTAGCGATTAGAACAGATAACAGTCAAGAATATCAGAAACAGATTTGTGCACTTTTTATATAACAGTTGCCCTCATCACTGCGCCCGCCGCCTGACATTTTGCAACAATTTCGTGCAGTGATAACCACCATCCTCAACCGCTGCGCTATGGCATCGCAACATTGTTAACGACACATTTGGCTTTAGTTAGCAATATCAGTTAATTATGTTAATTGTGCTGGCTGGCGCACATTGCATTGTGGCCGGGCTTTGCCACACTTAGAAAAAAACCGGAGAACCTGTATGACTGTTCAATCCTCCAGTCTGATGTTGCTGATGTCGTTCGCCGCGGGCACTTTCTCTGCCGGGGCTTCTGACAATCCCCAGCACCTGATGCTCGCCAGCCCGTCGGGCGGCGTGCCAAATAACCCGTTACCCCTGATTATCTGGCCGCGCGTGGCGCCGGATGAAGCAGAGGATATCGCTGCGTGGTTTGAAACCACCTTCGGACAACACGGCTGGCCGCCAGCCTGGCGCTATCCGATCTTTCCCTATACCCATTATCACCCGAATACCCACGAACTGCTGGGTGTGGCGGCGGGCTGGGCGGAAGTGCTGTTTGGCGGCGACAGCGGCCGGATGGTGACGCTGCGCGCCGGTGATGCGGTACTGATCCCGGCGGGCGTCGGCCACAGGCAGGTCAGCGCCAGCGAAGATTTTCTGGTCGTCGGCGCTTATCCGCAGGGCATGTCACCGGAAACGCTACGTGACGAACCCGCTAAGCTGAAAATGTCGCAGGCGCAGGTCAAAAACGTTCCGCTGCCGCATCAGGACCCGTTTACCGGCAAAGAGGGTGCCATGACCGATATCTGGCAGCCGATTGCCGCACTGACCGCACAGCAATAAGCCAGAAACGGCGGCGAGTGCCTGCCAGGGCGTAGCCGCCCGATCGGCTGTCGCCACTCTGAAGCCAGGCTGTCACCGGGCTGTCATCAAACTGTCGTAGCGTTTTGCCCACAACGTTAACGGCAGGGGCAGAATGAGATGGCGGCAATTTCGTTAACCGGACTGCACAAAGCATTCGGGGCGCAGCCGGTACTGGACGCGATTTCGTTACAGATTCACCAGGGCGAGTTTGTTGCCGTTCTGGGACCGTCGGGCTGTGGCAAAACCACGCTGCTGCGGCTGCTGGCGGGTTTTGAAACCCTCGACAGCGGTGAAATCAGCATCGGTGAGCGGCGGGTCGCGGCTGACGGACTGCATCTGCCACCGGAAGCGCGCAATCTCGGCGTGGTGTTTCAGAACTACGCTTTATGGCCGCACATGACGGTGGCGGAAAACGTCGCCTACAGCCTGAAGGTCAACGGCGTGGCACGCGCCGAACGCGAGTTGCGCACCACTCAGGCGCTGACGCTGGTCGGGCTGGAGCGCTTCGCTGCTCGCCGGCCGGCCGATCTCTCTGGCGGCCAGCGTCAGCGCGTGGCACTGGCCCGCTGCCTGGTCGCGCGGCCTACGCTGGTGCTGCTGGATGAGCCGCTGGCCAATCTGGATGTCCACCTGCGCGCCACCATGGAAGAGGAGTTCCGCCGCTTCCATCGTCACAGTGGCGCCACCTTACTCTATATCACCCACGATCAACGCGAAGCGATGGCCTTAGCCGATCGCATCGTGGTGCTCGATCACGGCAAAGTGATGCAGTTCGCCACGCCGCAGACCCTGTGGCGCGAACCGGCTAACGAGATGGTCGCCACCTTTATTGATGAAGGACGGGTACTGCCGGTCAGCGATATTGAACCGCTCGATCCAGGCAAGGCGACCGCCACGCTGTGCGGGCTGCGGGTATTGCTGCGCTGCTCGCCTCAGCAGCGTCCGCTACCGCACGGCAAAGCCAGCTTCCACAACGTCAGTTTCCGCCTGGCGGATAGCGATGAACGTCAGTTTGCCGCCCGCGTCGAGCGGATTATCTTCCGCGGCGGTTACCATCAGCTCAATCTGCGCCCACTCAATCAACCGGATGTCAGCCTGTCGCTGACGCTTAACGATGCTGCATTACTGGCGGTGGATGACACCGTCGGCGTCGCCGTCGATGACGGCTGGATTCTTCCTGCATAAAGGGTTTCAGACACCATGAAAAGGGCTTTTCGCACCTCGTTTCACGCGCTGTTGTTGTTATCGGGCCTCACGGCCTCCTCTCTGTCGCTGGCGGCGGACGCGCCCGGCGGCAAGCTGGTGATCTACACCTCTCAGGCACCTGAAATTGCGCAACAGACCATCGACGCGTTTAAGGCCGCTTACCCGACAGTGGAGGTGGAGTGGACCCGCAACGGCACCACCCAGCTGATGAACGTGTTGCACACCGAGATGATGAGCGACCAGGTCAAACCTGATGTGCTGCTGGTGGCCGACGCGATCAATCTTGGCGCGCTCAAGAAAGAGGGCCAGCTTTATGCCTGGCAGGATGCGCCGGTCAGCCAGCTTAATCCCGCCTATTACGATGCGGATAAAACCTTCTTTGGCACCAAGATTATCGCCACGGTAATCGCTTATAACACCCAGCGCGCCAAACCGGTCACGAGCTGGAAAGCGCTGGCAGTGGCGGAAAACAAAGGTCAGATTGCGGTGCCGAGTCCACTCTACTCCGGCGCGGCGCTGTACAAGCTGCACACTGACATCAATACGCCGTCCATTGGCTGGGAATTCTATCAGCAGCTGGCCGCCATCGGCATCGCGCCGCAGGGCGGCAACGGACCGGCGCTGAAGGCGGTCGCCAGCGGCATGGATAAGTATGGCATGATCACCGACGCTGATATTATCCGCGCCAGAAAACAGGGCTCGCCGATCGATCTGGTCTATCCGCAGGAGGGCGTTTCCTACGTCACCGAACCGGTGGCGATCATGAAGTCAGTGCATAACCTGCCGGCCGCCAAAGCGTTTGTTACCTTTATGCTGTCGGAAGCGGGTCAGCAGCTGGTGGCGAAGCAGGGCAACCGGCCGATCGATTCGCGCGTGGCGGCTCCTGAAGGTTTTGCGCCAATTGATCAGATCAAACTGCTGACGCCGGACGTGGCGAAAGCGGTGGCCGATGACGCTGCGGTACGCGAAACCTTTACCGAACTGTTTGGTGGCTGACGATGAGCGTGCTGGGCAATGAATGGCGTAGCAGCCTGGCCGCCAGGCGCGGCAGATGGCGGGCGGAACCGCTGGTACTGGCACTGCTGGTGCTGGCGATCGGCCTGCTGTCGGTGGCGCCGTTTGCCCGGCTGATCGTCACCGCGCTGGCACCCGATGGCGTGGTGGACAGCCATCGCCTGCTGAGATTGCTGGTCAGCCAGCGCGTGCTCAGCGCCACGCTGAATACGCTGGCGATCGGCATCAGCGCAACCCTGCTGGCGCTGCTGCTGGGAACGGTGGCGGCGTGGCTGGTGGCGCTGACCGATCTGCGCGCCAAAGCGGCCTGGGTATTCGCCTTTATCCTGCCGCTGATGATCCCGCCGCAGGTGACCGCGCTGGCCTGGATACAGGCGCTGGCACCGGGAAGCTGGCTGGCCGCGCTGGTCAGCGCGCTGGGGGGAACCTGGCTGGCTGCTGGCGAACAGCCGCTCTATTCGGCAACCGGCATGGTGCTGCTGCTGGGCCTGCACAATGCGCCGCTGGTGTTTCTGACGGTGCGTGCCGGGCTGCGCCGTTTGCCCGCTGAGCTGGTGGAGGCGGCGCGCATCAGCGGTGCATCGCCCTGGCAAATTCTGTTCACGGTGATCCTGCCGCTGGCACGACCCGCAATCTTCGCCGGGGCGGCGCTGGCGTTTGTCGCCGCCGTTGGTAACTTCGGCATTCAGGCGATGCTGGGGATTCCGGCGCGGGTGCCGACGCTGATTACGCTGGTTTATCAGCAACTCAATACGCTCGGGCCGGGGGCGCTGCCCAATACGGCGGTCTATTCGATGCTGATTGCGCTGATTACGCTTGCCGGCATGCTGATCAGCAACTGGCTTGGAGGACGGCGTGACGTGCGGGTCAGCGGCTCGCCGCGTCCCTGGCACCAGCCGCTGCGGCGCGCCCGGCTGCCGGGTGAAATCCTTGCCTGGCTGTGGATGGTGATCACTCTGCTGCTGCCGCTCAGCGCCTTGCTGGTCACCGCCTTAACCCGCGGTTTTGGTCAGGCGCTGAATTGGCAAACCCTGACGCTGGAGAATTTTCAGCAGGCGCTGTGGGGCTATCCGGCGATCCGCCAGGCGTTCGTGACCAGCCTGTGGCTCACCGGCCTCAGCGCGATAGTGCTCAGCGTTATGGCGCTGTTTCTGGCGTTCTTTCTCAGCTGGCGTCGCAGCCGACTGGTGCGCGGGCTGGGGTTCGCCAGTGAGCTGACCTATGCACTGCCCGGCATTGTCACTGGCGTGGCGGCGATGCTGTTTTTCCTGCGGCCGCTGCCGCTGCTGGGGGTTTCCCTCTACGGCACGGTGTGGATCATTCTCGCGGCCTATCTGGCCAATTTCCTGGCGCTGGTGCTCAGGCCGACGCTGGCCGGATTCGCGCAAATCGAACCCTCACTGGATGAGGCGGCGCGCCTGTGCGGGGCGGGGCTGATGCGGCGGATGACTGATATTCTGTTGCCGCTGGCGGCACCCTCGGTGCTGGCTGGTGCGCTGCTGGTGTTCCTCACTGCGCTGAATGAAATACAGGTTTCGGTGCTGCTGGTGACTGCGCAAACCCAGACGCTTGGCCCGACCATTATCTTCCTTGATGAAGGCGGATCGGCACCGCTGGCGGCGGCGGTTGGCTGCCTGATGATTGGCGTGGTGCTGGGCTTAATGTTGCTGGCCAGCCGGCTGACGCGCCGTCTGCCGCAGGGGGTGCTGCCATGGCAAGCCTGACGGTAATCAGCGGCGTCGGCGGTAAACTGCCGGCCGCTTTCCTGCTGGAGGTCGAGGGCTACCGGCTGCTGTGGGATTTGGGCGCCGGGCCGGAGCCTGGCGTCCGGCCCGACGTCGCCGCCATCGGCCAGGTTGATGCGCTCTGCCTGACCCATTCCCACGTTGATCATGCGGCCGCGCTGGATAGCTGGGCCGGGATTGGTTCACCGCCGGTCTATGCCAGTGACATCACCTGGCAGCAGCTGGGCGAGTGCGGCGTACCGCCTGAGGCGCGACGCATCCTGCCGCTGCGTGGCCAGTGCGCGCTGGGGCCGTTGAATTTGTTTACCGGACGCAGCGGGCATTCGCCGGGATCGATCTGGTTTCATCTGCCGATAGCAGGTGGCATCACCTATATGGGCGACTGGAGCCGCGAATCGCTGCTGTTGCCGTTTGATTGCCCGCCGCGCGCCCGGCTGCTGATCACCGATGGCTCCTATGGCGACCGCACCCAACGGCTGGCGCAGCAGGTCGACGCGCTGGCGCTGGCAGCACGCTCGGGCGCGGTGGTCACGGCGCCGCTGCACGGACGCGGACCGGAGATGGCGTTGCAGCTCAGCGCGCGCGGGCTGCCGGTGGTGATGTGCCCGCAGGTGCGGGAAGAGGTGGCGCAGCTGCTGGCGCTCAACAGCCTGCCGGTTGCCGCCACGCTGGCACTGGCCAGATTGCTGCGCGTCGCCACCCCGGACTGCTGGCGACCGGACGCGGTAATCGTCGCGGCGGATGCGGTCGCCGACAGTGGCCTGGCGGCGCAGCTCAGCCAGCAAGCCGGGTTTCGCCTGATCTTCAGCAGCCACGTCTCCGCCGGAACCCGTGCCTTTGAGATGCTGCAAACCGGTACGGCACGCTGGTTGCCGTGGAACGTCCATCCACCGCTCGACGACCAGCTGACGCTGATCAGACAGACGGCCGCCCGGCAAGTGATCGCGGCGTTCGTCGCGCCGGAACAGTGTCAGCAGCTGATAAGACAAAGTCCGGCAACGCTCTGCTGGCAGCCTCATTATTCGCTCTGCTCGCGCTGGGAAAGCGTCGCCTGACGCATCGCCATTGCCGCGTCTCTCCTCTGGCTGACGCGGCGGCACGATTGAATATTTACCCGCTGCTGCCGATAAACCTCCTACTAAGTTTGGTGATTCTTCTTATTGCGCTTGTGATCCCGGCCCATTTCGGCTGTAGTCTGCGCACATTATTAAGAACATTCCTAAGCCACTATCCGGCTACACAGCAGCAGGCTAAAAACAATGGATAATAACGCTGATGTCATCTATCGCATGCTGGTACAAAGCGTGATGGATTACGCCATCACTATGCTAAAACCGGACGGCACCGTCGCCAGCTGGAACCCCGGAGGCCAGCGCACTCTGGGCTATACGGCAGACGAAATTATCGGCCGCAGCGTCATCCTGCTTTACAGCGAAGAGGATCGTCGCCGGGGCCTGCCGCAGCGCGGACTGGATCTCGCCGCCACCGCCGGACAGTATGAAACCGAAGGCTGGCGCTATCGCAAAGATGGCAGCGCGTTCTGGGCGCATGAAGTGATCAATCCGATGCGCAGCGATGCCGGTCAGCTGGTGGGATACGCCCAAATCATCCGCGACTGTACCCGGCAGCAGGAGCATCAGCGCAAAGAACGTGAGCAGGAGGCGCGCTTTCGCCTGCTGGTCGAAGGCGTCACCGATTACGCTATCTATATGCTCGATCACGACGGCAACGTAGTGAACTGGAATGCCGGTGCCCAGCGCGCCAAAGGCTACGTTGCCGAAGAGATTGTCGGCCAGCACTTCTCGCGCTTCTACAGCGCGCAGGATCGGCTCAATCATCTGCCGGCTCAGAACCTGCAAACCGCTTATCGCACCGGCCGTTTCGAAGATGAGGGCTGGCGCTATCGCAAAGATGGCAGCGCGTTCTGGGCGCACGTGGTGATCGATGCGATCCGCGACGATCAGGGCAAACTGATCGGCTACGCCAAAATCACCCGCGACTGCAGCGAGCAGCAGCGCATCCGTAACCTGCAGCGTGACCAGGAGCAGCGTTTCCGCCTGCTGGTCGAAGGCGTAACCGATTACGCTATCTATATGCTGGATATTGAGGGGCGGGTGGTGAACTGGAATGCCGGTGCCCAGCGCGCCAAAGGCTACAAGGCGGACGAGATCGTCGGCCAGCATTTCTCCCTGTTCTACAGCGCGCAGGAACGGCTGAACCGCACGCCGGAAGCCAACCTCGGTATTGCACTGAAGACCGGTCGCTTTGAAGATGAGGGCTGGCGTTACCGCAAAGATGGCAGCGCGTTCTGGGCGCATGTGGTGATCGACGCGATCCACGATGATGACGGCAAGCTGGTGGGCTTTGCTAAAATCACCCGCGATCGCACCGAACGACGTGAACAGGAGCAGCAGGTGCTGCGCGCCCGCGATCTGGCTGAGGCGCAGAGTGCGCAGAAAACCGCGTTGTCGAAGTTCCTCGACAACATCATCGCCAATATTCCCTCCTGCGTGATCGTCGAAGATGCGATCACCCGTGAGATCCTGCTGGTCAACGATCGTTCGCAGCAGCTGTTTGGCCTGTCGAAATCGCTGATCGTCAACAAACGGCCACACGAGTGTATGTCGCCCGAGCTGAGCGACTATTTCAACAACCTTGCCGATGTGGCGCTGCGCAGTGAAGGCATCCATCAGCGTGAGCAACTGCTGATGACCGCCAGCGGCGAACGCATTCTGCATACCCGCGCGACCGCGATCAATGGCCAGGATGCGCGACGTAATTACCTGATGCTGATTGTTGAAGATGTCACCGATCAGCGTGCCGCCGACGCCCGCATTCACCATATGGCGCACCATGACAATCTTACCAGCCTGCCCAACCGCATCCTGTTTCGCCAGCGTCTGAGCGAGGCGTTGCGCACCGCCAGCCAGACTGAGCGTCAGACGGCGGCACTCTGCCTCGACCTGGATAACTTCAAGAACGTCAATGACGCGCTGGGCCACCAGATTGGCGATGAGCTGTTACGCTCGGTGGCAAAACGTCTGCGTAGTACCCTGCGCGATCAGGATACGCTGGCGCGCATTGGCGGCGATGAGTTTGCCATTGTGCTGCCTTCAGTGACCAGCAGCGAGGAAGCCAGCATCGTGGCGCAGCGCCTGATCGAGGCGATTCGGCCGCCGGTTAATATTGAAGGTCATAACCTGTCGGTCGGACTGAGCGTCGGCATCGCGCTCAGCACCACCATCACCAATACGCCGGAACAGCTGCTGCGCTGCGCCGATATGGCGCTGTATGAAGCCAAACGCAATGGCCGTAATCGCTTCGAGCATTTCACCCTGGCGATGGATGACGTGGCGCGCAGCCGGCGCGTGATTGAGAATGATTTGCGCGATGCGATCAGCGGTGGGCACCTCAAGCTCTACTATCAGCCGATCACCAACGGCGACAACAAAACCATCATTGGCTATGAAGCGCTGATGCGCTGGCATCATCCGATCCGCGGGCTGATCATGCCGAACGACTTTATACCGATCGCGGAAGAGACCGGGCTGATCCACATGCTGGGGGCTTTCGCCTTGTATGAAGCCTGCCGTGAAGCATCAAGCTGGGAAGGGGTGCAGTCGGTGTCGGTTAACCTGTCACCGCTGCAGTTCAAAAACAGCTCGCTGGTCTCCGTGGTGGAAGGCGCGCTGACGGAATCGGGGCTCGACCCGGCCCGGCTGGAAGTGGAGATCACCGAGTCGGTATTGCTGGATGACTCGCTCGGCAATATCCGTACCCTGCAAAACCTCAAGGCGCTGGGGGTTCAGATTGCGCTGGATGATTTCGGCACCGGCTACTCTTCACTGAGTTATCTGCGATCCTTCCCGTTCGATAAGATCAAAATTGATAAGTCGTTCATTAATGATATGGGTGACAGCCGCGAGGCGCTGGCGATTATCCGGGCGATTACCGGCATGAGCCGCAGCCTGGACATTCAGATCACCGCAGAAGGCGTGGAGAGCAACGAACAGTTCGCTAAGCTGCGTGATGAGGGCTGTACGCTGTTCCAGGGCTTCCTGTTCGGACGTCCGCAGCCCTCGGAGCTGCGGCTGAAAACGCTGGATTAATCATACAGGCCATGCTGCTGGACCGGCGCATGGCTGAGATTATCGCGGATGCGGCGCACCGAATCGCGCACCACCAGTTTGCCATTCAGCAGCAGCGTGCCGGGCGGTGCGCCCGGATGCAGCCGCAGTTCCTGCAGCATTCTGACGGCCGCCGCGCCCAGTTCATCACGCGGCACCTGGACTGAGGTCAGCGGAATATCGTGGATGGCGGCCAGATTAAAGCCATCCATGCTCATCACCGAAATATCCTGCGGCACCCGCAGTCCGGCCTGCTCCAGCGCGCTGACCGCACCGGCCGCGATGTAGTCACCGCTGGCCAGAATCGCCGTCGGGCGCAGCGCTTCAGGGCAGTGGCGCAGATATTCACTCAGCCGTTCCGCCGCTTCATTGCTGCTGAAGCTGTTGAGGGTCAGCAGATGCTGACGGCTGTCAAAACGCAGATTCATTGCGTGCCAGGCGTCGCGCACGCCCTGCAACCGCTGCTCCATGGTGTAACGGCGCAGGCAGTGCAGCGACAGAATCTGCCGGTGTCCCTGCTCAAACAGGTAGCGCGCCGAAAATTCACCAATCAGCTGATGATGCGGCGAGACCGAAGGTAAACGCATCCGGCGATCCCGGGCGTTAATCAGCACGCAGGGCTTGTTCATCTCTGCCGCCAGCTGGTGGATATGCTCATCATCAATGCCGATCAGCAGTGCGGCCTCGGTCTGCTGCATCTTATCGATAAACAGCGCCGCATCACTCTCAATCTCCTCCAGCGCGCAGTAGCGCAGCCTGACCTCATGCGGTTCCACCGCCTGACTGATACCCTGAATCACCTTGTAGTAGAAAATGTCGCTGCGCACGTCAAACGCGCGTGGCGGCGCAAACACCATCAGATTATTCAGCAGCAGGCGACCACTGTGCAGGTTGTCCAGCACGCCCTGCTGCTGAGCAATGGCCAGCACCTTGTCACGGGTGGCGGGGCGGGTATTCGCTTTGCCCGCCAGCACCCGCGATACGGTGCTGATCGAGACGCCACTTAACGCCGCAATTTCACTCACTTTCAGCCTTTGTTTCATTCTGTGATCGCCTTCAAATCTGCTGATGAAAAATTTTTCATAGCGTGCTGAATCGCGTCAGATAAGCGATTGACCACACTTTTTGCGCTGGCGTTAGCCTGCCATGAAAAGAGTTGCAAAAAAGAGGCTGTACCCACGTTTCACACTTTTCTAACGTCGTTGCACAGACACGCGGTACGCCTGCCAGCGGTGTGAGTCATCAATGCATATCAGGAGTGGCACTATGAGCCTCGATTCAACAACCAAGCCGATCAGCGCCTCGCGCACGGTGCGCGTGATTAAAAATTTACGCTGGTGGATGCTGGGGATGTTTCTGCTGGGGGTGACGGTTAACTACATCACCCGCAACTCGCTCGGTATCCTGGCACCGGAGTTAAAAAACAGCCTCAACATGAGTACCGAACAGTATTCGTGGGTAGTGGCGGGATTCCAGCTGGCCTACACCCTGTTCCAGCCGGTCTGCGGCTGGCTGATCGATGTGATTGGCCTGAAGATGGGGTTCCTGATTTGTGCGCTGATCTGGTCGGTGACCTGTCTGCTGCATGCGGGTGCCGGCAGCTGGCTGCATCTGGCGCTGTTGCGTTTCGTGATGGGCGCGTCAGAAGCGGCCGCGACACCGGCCAATGCCAAAGCGATTGGTGACTGGTTCCCGAAACAAGAACGTCCGGTGGCCGCCGGCTGGGCAGGTGTTGGCTTCTCGGTCGGCGCGATGCTGGCCCCGCCGATCATCTACCTTGCCCACATCTCTTTTGGCTGGCAGGGCGCGTTTCTGCTGACCGGCGGGCTGGGTCTGCTGTGGGTCGGGCTGTGGTGGTGGGGCTATCACGCACCCGACCGCCATCCGCGTCTTTCCGATGAAGAGCGCGCCTTTATTAATCAGGATAACGAAGCGGTGGGTGAGAAGCTGCCGTTCTTTACCGCGTTAAAAGTGATCGGCAAAGAGAAGAAATTTTACGGTATCGCCATTCCGGCCTTCCTGGCGGAACCGGCCTGGGCGGTGCTGAGTTTCTGGGTGCCGCTCTATCTGGCGAACGAACGCGGCATGGATCTGAAACAGATTGTGATGTTCGCCTGGCTGCCGTTCCTCGCCGCCGATCTCGGCAGCGTCGCCAGCGGCTATCTGACCAAACTTTATGTGCGCTGGTTCGGCCTGACCCGGGTCAATTCAATCGTCGCCAGTTCCGTCACCGGCGCGCTGCTGATGGTCTCGCTGGCGCTGATGACGCTGGTTGACGATCCCTGGCTGGCGATTGCGCTGATTTCAGTCGGCGGCTTCGGTCACCAGGTGATCTCCTGCATGCTGAGCGCGCTGGTGGTGGAGCGCTTTGATCGCCGCCAGATGGCGACGGTTAACGGTATGCGCGGCTCCTGCGCGTGGATCGCCAGCTTTATTTTCTCGCTGATTATCGGTGTCACCGCCGATACCATCGGCTTCAATCCGCTGTTTGTGGCGATGGGCTTTTTTGACCTGATTGGCGCGGTTTTCCTGGTGATGTTGATCGCCGAACGCCGCCAGCGCCCGGTAAACCATTAAGGATATCCCGATGAAAACCCTGAAGAACTGGACACTGCATCAGCAGGCTGCGCATTTCGTTGAGCTGAAGGTGGAGGATCGTCATTTTCTGCGCATCTATGTGCTCGAAGAGGGACTGATGCGGGTGCTGCTGAAGCGCGACGGCCAGCTGGCGCTGAACCGCACCTGGAGCATTGCGCCCGGTCAGGATGTGCCGTGGCAGGGCCGCGATCGTGAAGCGCTGGACGGTTTTGCGCTGCCCGGCTTTACGCTGGTGCATGATGCGCAGCAGGTACAGATCGGCACCGGACGGCTGCGGGTCACGGTACATCAGCCGCTCTGCCTGAGCTGGGAGCAGTTCGATGGTACAAACTGGCAACCGCTGGCGGCTGACCGTCATACCGGTGCCTATTTGCTGAACGTCCACGGCGACGGCGTCGAACACTATCAGCGCCGTCAGCCGCAGGATCGGGTTTATGGCCTGGGTGAAAAGAGCGGCGATCTGAATCGCGCCAACCGTCGCTTCGAGATGCGTAATCTGGATGCGATGGGCTACAACGCCGCCAGCACCGATCCGCTCTACAAACATATCCCGTTTACCCTGACGCAGCGCGACGGCGTCAGTTTCGGCCTGTTTTATGACAATCTCAGCAGCAGCTGGCTCGACCTCGGTAACGAACTGGATAACTACCATCTGCCTTATCGCCGTTATCGCGCCGAGGCTGGCGATCTTGATTACTACATGATGCTGGGGCCGACGCTGCTGCAGGTCACTAAAGCCTTTGTGCGACTGACTGGCCGCACGCTGTTTCAGCCGAAATGGAGCCTCGGCTACAGCGGTTCGACCATGCACTACACCGATGCGCCCGACGCGCAACAGCAGCTGCAATCGTTTATTCGCCTGTGCCGTGAGCATGAAATTCCCTGCGACTCGTTCCAGCTGTCGTCGGGCTATACCTCGATTAACAATAAGCGTTACGTCTTCAACTGGAACTACGACAAAGTCCCTGACCCCAATGCGCTGAGCGAGGCGTTTCATCGTGCCGGCATGAAGCTGGCGGCCAATATCAAACCCTGTCTGTTGCAGGATCATCCGCGCTATCAGGAAGTGGCCGCGCAGGGGCTGTTTATTCGTGATTCCGAACAGGACCGTCCCGAGCGTTCGGTGTTCTGGGACGATGAAGGGTCGCACCTCGACTTTACCCATCCGCAGGCGGTGCGCTGGTGGCAGGAGAATGTCACCCGTCAGCTGCTGGAAAAGGGCATTGATGCCACCTGGAACGACAACAATGAGTATGAGGTGTGGGATGGTGAAGCACGCTGCCACGGCTTCGGTCAGCCGATCGCCATCAAGCATATCCGGCCGGTGATGCCGTTGCTGATGATGCGTGCCTCAATGGAAGCGCAGCAGCAGTTTGCGCCCGACAAACGGCCCTACCTGATATCGCGATCCGGCTGTGCCGGGATGCAGCGCTATGTGCAAACCTGGAGCGGCGACAACCGGACCAGCTGGCAAACCCTGCGCTACAACATCCGCATGGGGCTGGGAATGAGCCTCTCCGGACTGTACAACGTCGGCCATGACGTCGGCGGTTTTTCTGGCGACAAGCCCGATGCCGAGCTGTTTGTGCGTTGGGTACAGAATGGCGTGATGCATCCGCGCTTTACCATTCACTCCTGGAATGACGATCACACGGTCAACGAACCCTGGATGTATCCGGAGGTGACGCCAATGATCCGCGAGGCGATCCGGCTGCGCTATCGCCTGATGCCGTATCTCTATACCCTGGCGTGGCAGGCCAGTGAGCAGGATGAGCCGATGCTGCGTCCGACCTTTCTCGATCATGAACAGGACCCGCGCAGCTGGCAGGAGAATGATGACTTTATGCTGGGACGCGATCTGCTGGTCGCCAGCGTGGTTGAGCAGGGCGCGCGGCAGCGTGAAGTTTATCTGCCGCATAACGGCCAGGGTTGGTATGACTGGCACAGCGGCCAGTGGTTTGTCGGTGGTCAGCAGATCACGCTGGATGCGCCGCTCGATCGGCTGCCGTTGCTGGTTCGTGCCGGGGCGGTGATTCCGCTGGGCGAGTGTGAAAGCACCACCGATGCGCAGCGGGATACGGTCCGTCAGTGGCAGTTATGGCCGGCGCCCGCTGATGGGGTATCGCACGGAGAGGTTTTCGACGATGACGGTGAGAGTTATGGCTGGCAACAGGGAAATGCGCTGTGGCTGAACTGGACGCTGAGCAGCAGCGCCACGCGGATCGATTTGACGATTGAAAAACGCGGTGATTACCAGCCAGCATGGCGTGAAATCAGCCTGCGACTGCCCGCGGGTGAAACCCGGCCGCTGTGGGTTAACGGCGAGCCAGCAGACGTTTACCGGCTGGACTAAACAGCGCAGCCGGTGGAAACACCGGCGCAGCAGAAAAAGGTCGGCCCATTTACCGGGCCGATAGTATTACGCGGAGTGGTTTTCGGTGCTCATCCGGCCAAGATCTTTATCGACCAGGAACAGACCGTTACCGCTGTTGCTCACCATTGCCAGTTTATCCAGCACGGTTTTGAACAGCTTCTCTTCTTCGTGCTGCTCAGCCACGTACCACTGCAGGAAATTGAAGGTCGGGTAGTCCTGTGAGGTCATCGCCGCATGCACCAGCTCGTTGATTTTGGTGGTGATCAGCTGCTCGTGCTCCAGCGCCTGCTGCAGGATTTCATTCAGTGAGGTGAAAGAGACCGGCGGCGCGGCAATGGTGCCCAGCACCGGCATCGCGCCAGTGTCGCTCAGATAATCGAACAGGCGCTGCATGTGTTCCATCTCTTCACGTGAGTGCATTTTCAGGAATGAGGCGGCGCCTTCAAATCCTTTGTCGCTGCACCAGGCACTCATTTGCAGATAAAGATTAGCGGAGAAAAATTCCAGGTTCAGCTGGTCGTTCAGACGCCCAGTCATTTCAGCAGTCAGCATGGCCGAGTCCTTATAAGAATATGTTAAATAAACAGGTGAGAGGCGATGAATTATGCATCAAACATGTTAGCAATGTGAAGCCTTTTCGGCAAAACAGGCTAATTTATCTGGTTGATTTAAATAGAATTATTTCACAAATTGAATGCGACGGATTCTCATTTTTCATCAACCTTATGGCTTCACCCACTGGCACCATTATAGTGCGAAACCGGACGGTCTGACTGAATCATGCTGGTGCAGGCTGTTTTCCGTTGATTTAAATTCCAGCAATCTGATTTCAGCCGGCAAATATTATTTTGCTGGTTATCCCTCACCTGCTAATTAATTTCAGCCCGTGCGCACCGAATATTGCTCCGTCAGGCTGGCGATGGCGATAAATAATCAGTCTGCTGGCCGCTCTGGCATAAATCCTGCTTAGAACTTAGTTCCATATATTGAAACTTACCGCGCCGCGAAACCGCCGGCGGGTCAGCCTTATCGGGAGAAAATAATGTCGGAACAGAGTGTGGTTAAGGCGGAAAAGGTCAGTGCCGGAAAAGGCAGCTATGTGGCGTTAATTTTTGCCATTCTGTTTTTCTCCGGGCTGTTTTATCAGGTTGATGGGCTGAAATGGCTGGGGGCATTTGACTTCACCACGCTGGGCGGCAGTTTTGGCACCATGAAAGATCCTGCCAGCAACACCTTTCTGGGGGCTGGCGGACTCAGCGCCAAAGCAGGCTTCCTGTTTGCGTTATCCCTTACGCCGACCGTGATGCTGGCGCTCGGCGTACTGGAAATCTTCACCCACTACGGGGCGATACGCGCGGCGCACCGGCTGCTGACGCCGTTACTGAAACCCTTAATGGGGCTGCCGGGACGCTGCGGGCTGGCATTAATTACCGACCTGCAAAGTACCGATGCGGGTGCGGCGTTAACCAAAGAGATGTATGACCAGAGGCAGATCGGTAAAAAAGAGGTGGTGGTAATGAGCGCCTGGCAATATTCCGGCGCCGGTTTAATCAACAACTATTTTGCTATCGGTTCGGCGCTGTTTGCCTCAATGACGCTGCCAATCATCATCCCGCTGATTTTAATGCTGGTGCTGAAATTTGTCGGTGCGGCGATTACCCGCTTCGTGTTAAACAGTGTTTATAAAAAGGATTTCAGCGATGGAAACCAATAAAGTCGTCAGCGTCAGTAATAACCCGTTTGATGTGTTTGTCACCGGCGCGCGTAAAGGCTTTCATATTGCCATTCATAATCTGATGCCCAATGTGGTGATGGCGTATGTGCTGGCGGAAGTGCTCAATCTGCTCGGTATTATGCAGTTTCTCGGCCAGCTGTTTGCACCGGTGATGGGCGTATTCGGCTTGCCGGGCGAAGCAATTACCGTGCTGCTGACTGCCTGGCTCTCCTCGTCTGCCGGGACCGGTGTGGCGGTCAGCCTGCTGACCAAAGGGCTGCTGACCGGCGCTGATGTGACCGTACTGGCGCCAGCGATCTTTCTGATGGGATCGCAACTGCAATATATGGGACGGCTGCTGGGCGTGGCCGATGTGCCAAAAAAATACTGGCCGCTGCTGATGCTGGTGAGCATCATCAATGCGCTGATCGCGATGTTTGTTATGCGTCTGTTTATTCAGGAGTGAAGCCGTGTCTGAGGTATTAGAGCATTACCATTTTCTGCATGAGATCCCGGAACTGGGATTCCAGGAGGTAAAAACCTCCGCTTACATCGCCGGGCAACTGGAGCAGGCGGGTCTGAAGGTGACACGCAACATTAATAACACCACCGGCATTGTGGCGGAGATCGACAGCGGAGTGCCCGGCCCGGTGCTGGCGCTGCGCGCCGATATGGATGCGCTGGGGCACATCATCGATGGCGTGCCCTGCGCGCGTCACACCTGCGGCCATGACGGTCACTCCTCGGTGGTGCTGACGGCGGCGACGGCGCTGCTGAAAGAGGGCGCTGTGAAGCGCGGCCGGCTGAAAATTCTGTTCCAGCCGGCGGAGGAGCTGGGCGCGGGCGCGCTGGCGATGGTAGAAGGCGGCGCGCTGGATGACGTGGAGATGATTCTGGGTTTTCACCTGCGGCCGCTGGAGGAGTGCGTGGTCGGGCAGGCGGTGCCTGCGGTACTCTACTCGGCCTGCAGTACGCTGGAAGCGACCATTAAAGGTCAGCCGGCTCACGCGGCGCGCCCGCATCTCGGTGTCAACGCGCTGGATGCGGCAGTGCAGGCGGTGAATGCGGTCAACGCACTGCACCTTTCGCCGGGCCTTAACTGGAGCGTTAAAGCGACGCGTTTCCTGTGTGACGCGGGCGTGACCAACTCGGTGCCGGACGAAGCGCGGGTGGTGTGGGATCTGCGCTCGCAGGAAAATGCTCCGATGGAGCTGCTGAAAGAGCAGGTCACGCGCGCCATCGTTAACAGCGTGGCGGCGCTGGGGGCCACGGCGCAGGTCAGGGTATTGAAAGAGATGCCTGCGGCAGAGATCGATGATGAGGCGACGGCGGTGATCCGCGCAGCGATTGTCGAGGTGCTGGGAGAAGAGGGGCTGCTGCCGACTAAAACCACCCCAGGCAGCGAGGACTTTTTCTACTACCCGGTAAAACGCCCCGGCGTGAAGGCGGGCTTCTGGGGATTGGGCACCAACCTGACGCCAGGTCTGCATCATCCCGATATGCGCTTCGATCTCGATTCGCTGGAAATTGGCGTGCAGATCTTTAAAGCCTGCGTCCGCAAGGTACTGGGCTGATGATGTCGGGACGGGCGCTGGCCTGTCCCGGCCGTTTGTCGGGTTCAGCGACCTGAGCCACTGACCAAATCCCCCGCCTTCCCCTGTAGGCCGCGCGCGCAAAATATTGTATGCTATGCCGCCTTAAAGCTGACCAGGTAACCGGAATTCACGCCAATGTAACTTCGCGCTGACCCGCCGACGACGTAATGTCGCCTTCGGCACCGTTTACCCGCCGGTAAGGTTCTGCCGGCCACCGTGATTTATCAGCAGCGCCAGACAGAGAGCGCTGCTCCATTGAGAAGAATTCACTCATGTCTAATCCCTTTTTAGAAGAGGTGGCACGCCGCCGCACCTTCGCGATCATTTCGCACCCGGATGCCGGTAAAACCACCATTACCGAAAAAGTCCTGCTGTTCGGACAGGCTATCCAGACCGCCGGTACGGTAAAAGGCCGTGGCTCGAATCAGCACGCCAAATCCGACTGGATGGAAATGGAGAAACAACGTGGTATCTCCATCACCACCTCGGTGATGCAGTTCCCTTACCGTGAAAGCCTGGTCAACCTGCTGGATACCCCGGGCCACGAAGATTTCTCGGAAGATACCTACCGCACCCTGACGGCGGTTGACTGCTGTCTGATGGTGATCGACGCCGCCAAAGGCGTTGAGGATCGTACCCGTAAGCTGATGGAAGTAACCCGTCTGCGCGATACGCCGATCCTGACCTTTATGAACAAACTTGACCGTGACATCCGCGATCCGATGGAGCTGCTGGATGAGGTCGAAAGCGAACTCAAAATCGCCTGTGCGCCGATTACCTGGCCCATCGGCTGCGGCAAGTTGTTTAAAGGGGTTTACCACCTTTATAACGATGAAACCTATCTCTACCAGACCGGTAAAGGCCACACCATTCAGGAAGTGCGTATCGTTAAGGGGCTGAACAACCCGGATCTCGATACCGCGGTGGGTGAAGATCTGGCGGCGCAGCTGCGTGAAGAGCTGGAGCTGGTGCAGGGCGCATCACACGAGTTCGAGCAGGAAGCGTTCCTCAATGGTGAGCTGTCGCCGGTATTCTTCGGTACTGCACTGGGTAACTTCGGCGTGGATCATATGCTGGATGGCCTGGTGTCATGGGCACCGCGTCCGATGCCGCGTAAAACCGATACCCGTACCGTCGAAGCCAGCGAAGAGAAATTTACCGGCTTTGTGTTCAAGATTCAGGCCAATATGGACCCGAAACACCGCGACCGCGTGGCCTTTATGCGTGTGGTGTCGGGTAAATATGAAAAAGGAATGAAGCTGCGTCAGGTCCGCACCGGCAAAGATGTGGTGATTTCCGATGCGCTGACCTTTATGGCCGGCGACCGCTCTCACGTTGAAGAAGCCTATCCTGGCGACATCATCGGCCTGCATAACCACGGCACCATTCAGATCGGCGATACCTTCACTCAGGGTGAAAACATGAAGTTCACCGGTATTCCGAACTTCGCGCCGGAGCTGTTCCGTCGTATTCGCCTGCGCGATCCGCTGAAGCAGAAACAGCTGCTGAAAGGGCTGGTTCAGCTGTCGGAAGAGGGTGCAGTGCAGGTGTTCCGTCCGGTACACAACAACGATCTGATCGTGGGTGCCGTCGGGGTGCTGCAGTTCGATGTGGTGGTGGCGCGTCTGAAGAGCGAATATAACGTCGAAGCGATCTATGAAGCGATCAACGTCTCTACCGCGCGTTGGGTTGAGTGCGACGATGCGAAAAAATTCGAAGACTTCCAGCGTAAAAACGAGGTTAACCTCGCGCTGGATGGCGGCGATAATTTGACTTATATCGCGCCGACCATGGTGAACCTGAATATTACCCAGGAACGTTATCCTGACGTCAGATTCCGTAAAACCCGCGAGCACTGATCGCACGCTATCCGGGCCATTCCAGCAGGAAATGGCCCTGTTTTCCCCGCTACAGACTCCTCCTAAAAAACGGCTTTTCCTCTCGTTTTGACGTGTGATCAACCAGTTAGCCAGGCAAATCGCGAAATGCCGTCTATGATTATTCTATCGGACGGCGGAAGAGACTTCTCTTGTCCTTACGTCCTGTAACCCAGCGGCGCCGTTTGCTGCTGTTGCGCCCACAGTTTTGGGCGAGTTAACTGATAGAAGGAATATATCGATGAACAAGACTAAGATTGCCAAAACCCTGATGGCTGCAATGATTGGCTCAGCACTGATCAGCGGCAGCGCGCTGGCCGACGAGTCGCTTTCCCAGAAAGCGTCGCAGACGGCAGACAGCACGGGTGCGAAAATCGATAGTTCTATGAAAAAAGTCGATGGTTATATGGATGACAGCGGCATCACCGCCAAAGCCAAAGCGGCACTGGTTGACGATGACGCGATTAAAAGTACGGATATCTCGGTAAAAACTCATCAGGGCGTGGTGACCTTAAGCGGTTTCGTCACTTCCCAGGATCAGGCTGAAAAAGCTGTGGCCGTGGTGCAGAAAATCGAAGGTGTTAAATCTGTCAGCGACAAACTACACGTTAAAGACAGCAAATCCCAATCGATGAAAGGTTATGCGGGCGATGCCGCTACGACCAGCGAAATTAAAGCTAAGCTATTAGCGGATGATATTGTTCCGTCGCGCAACGTAAAAGTTGAAACCACCGACGGCGTTGTTCAGCTTTCAGGGCAGGTTGCAAATCAGGCACAGTCAGACCGTGCTGAAAGCATCGCTAAAGCCATTGAAGGCGTGAAAAGCGTTAAGAATGACCTGACGGTTAAATCTTAATGGTAACCGTGCGGTCGCGTCACTGCCGGCCGCACGGATAAAAGATACCCATCCGGGGATGAAATAAGCAGTTCGATTTTCAATAGGGTAAGGAGAGGCTTATGTTTCGTTGGGGCATTATTTTTCTGGTGATCGCACTGATTGCTGCAGCGTTAGGTTTTGGTGGTTTAGCAGGTACAGCAGCATGGGCAGCTAAAGTTGTCTTCGTTGTTGGTATTATTCTGTTCCTCATCAGCCTGTTTACCGGCCGTAAAAAGCTTTAGCCGATGAGTCCTGCAGTTTAATGCAAAGCAAGTAAGCATAAAGCGGAGACCAGTCATCTGTAGCCAGATCAGTGAGAAGCGGGATTTTTTCACACGGCTACATGGGCAGCCCCCCTGCGCGGGCTGTCCGGCTAAAGGATTGTATGACTGGTTCTCCGGAATGCTGCTGGATAGACGTTAACATCCATCAGCCTGCCCGTCGGAACCCCATCTGAGGTTCACACAGTGGGTATTCGCATTCCTGTTACGCTCGGCGCCATTGAACCTCTTGCGCTGACCCCTTTCAAATCGCATAAAATTGCGCTGGTCTGTGAAGGCGGCGGTCAACGCGGCATTTTTACCGCCGGTGTGCTTGATGAATTTCAGCGTGCCCGATTTAATCCGTTTCAACTGCTGCTCGGCACCTCTGCTGGCGCGCAAAACCTCTCTGCGTTTGTCTGCGGCCAGCCAGGCTATGCCCGCCGCGTGATCACCCGTTACACCACCAATAAACTCTTTTTTGATCCGCTGCGTTTTGTTCGCGGCGGTAATCTGATCGATCTCGACTGGCTGGTGGAAACCACCCGCAGTGAATTTCCGCTGGCGATGACCAGCGCTGAAAAAATGTTCTCGCGCGGGCTTGAGTTCTACATGTGCGCCTGCCGCAGCGACGACTATACGCCAGGCTATTTCACCCCTACGGCAGACAACTGGCTGGAGCTGATTAAAGCCTCCAGTGCCATTCCCGGCTTCTACCGGCTGGGCGTCAATCTCGAAGGGATTAGCTATCTGGATGGCGGCATCAGCGATGCGATTCCGGTGCGGGAAGCGGCGCGCCGTGGCGCAGACACCATTGTGGTGATCCGCACCGTGCCTTCTCAGATGTTTTATACGCCGAAATGGATTAAGCGGATGGAGCGCTGGCTAAGCACCGGTGCCTTTCAGCCGATGATTAACGTGCTCAATCATCATGAAAAAAGCTACCGGGAAATTCAGCAGTTTATTGAAAATCCGCCCGGTGACTTACGGATTATTGAGATCTTTCCGCCACATGTGCTGGCCAGCAGTGCGCTGGGCAGCCGTATTTCGTCGCTGAACCAGGATTACCATCTTGGACGGCGCTGCGGCCGCTATTTTCTCGCCACGCTGGGCCAGTGGTTAAGCGACGCAGAGCCACTGACGCCGCGTATCGTCACGCCGCCGGCACCGGTGGCCAATGCACCGGACAACCGCGAGATTATTACGCCGCCGCTGGCGGATAATGATGCGGATTACGATAAAGGATCGCTGGCATGAGGTTTATCGATACCCACTGTCATTTTGATTTCCCGCCGTTTGAGGGTGATACCGTCGCCAGCCTGGCGCGGGCTGCGGCGGCTGGCGTCGAGAAGATCATCATCCCGGCGATCGATGCCAGCCGCTTCAGCCGGGTGTGCGAACTGGCGGCCGGACATGCTGCGCTCTACGCCGCGCTCGGGCTGCATCCGATTGCCATAGAAGCGCATCAGGAAGCGCATCTCGGTCGGCTGGAGGAGAAGCTTAAGCAGCGACCGCGCAAGCTGGTGGCGATCGGCGAGATCGGGCTGGATCTCTACCGCGACGATCCGCAGTTTGAGAAGCAACAACGCTTTCTTGATGCCCAGCTTAAGCTGGCGAAACGCTACGATCTGCCGGTGATCCTGCACTCGCGTCGTACCCATGACAAACTGGCCCAGCATCTGCGTCGCCACGATCTGCCGCGTCGCGGGGTGGTACATGGCTTCGCGGGTAGTCTGCAACAGGCGCAGGCGTTTATTAAGCTCGGCTATGCGATTGGGGTCGGCGGCACCATCACCTATGAGCGCGCCAGCAAAACCCGGCAGACGCTGGCGCAACTGCCGCTCTCCTCGTTGCTGCTGGAAACGGATGCGCCGGATATGCCGTTAAAAGGCTTCCAGGGCCAGCCCAACCGGCCTGAACGGGCGCGCCAGGTGTGGGAGACGCTCTGCACCCTGCGCGACGAGCCACCTGAAGTCATTGCCGGGGCGCTGTGGCGCAACAGCCAGCAGCTGTTTCAGCTCGATCCGGCTTTTCCCGCCATCCTTAATCAACCCGCTAAGCTTTAACCTATGCCGGTCTGCGCGACTAAATGTGATAATAGTAACATTTGGCTGGCTGGCGTATAATGGGCTGTTAACGGTGTTAAATGCGATTCTGATCACGGTAAGCGTGGCATAATTGCATCATTTTCTTATTCCGATGTGACTGCTGGCACATAACAGGCCGCCTGACGGTGTTATTATTATAACATTCCGCCGGCCAGCCGGTGGATCGCACCCCGATCCTTTGGAGAGCCTCATGACCGATATCAAACAGCAAGCCCTGCGTGCCCTGAAACTGATGGATTTAACTACCCTGAATGACGACGACACTGACGAAAAAGTGATCGCGCTTTGTCATCAGGCGAAATCCCCGGCGGGTAACACAGCAGCCATCTGCATCTATCCGCGTTTTATTCCGATTGCGCGTAAAACGCTGCGTGAGCAGGGTACGCCAGAGATCCGTATCGCCACGGTAACCAATTTCCCGCACGGCAATGACGACATTGAGATTGCGCTGGCTGAAACCCGCGCCGCTATCGCCTACGGTGCCGATGAAGTGGATGTGGTGTTCCCGTACCGCGCGCTGATCGCCGGTAACAGTCAGGTCGGTTTTGATCTGGTGAAAGCCTGTAAGACCGCCTGTGCTGAGGCGAACGTACTGCTGAAAGTGATTATTGAAACCGGTGAACTGAAGCAGGAAGCGCTGATCCGTCAGGCGTCTGAAATCGCTATCGATGCCGGTGCTGACTTCATCAAAACCTCTACCGGTAAAGTACCGGTCAACGCCACGCCTGAAGTGGCGCAGATCATGATGAGCGTCATCCGTGATAAAGGCGTCAGCCAGCAGGTCGGTTTCAAACCGGCGGGTGGCGTACGCACCGCTGAAGATGCCGCCATCTATCTGCAACTGGCGGAAGATACGCTGGGTGCGGAGTGGGCCGATGCGCGTCACTTCCGCTTTGGCGCATCAAGCCTGCTGGCGAGTCTGCTGAATACTCTGGGTCATCAGAGCGAGACCAGCAAAGCCGGTTATTAAACTCATCCTGCGGCGGTCACCGATCGCCGCTGTCACACCGCATTTCCCTGAGCCAAGGGGGCTACCTTGTTCCTGCCACAAGAAATTATTCGCAAAAAACGTGACGGTCACGCGCTGACTGACGCTGAAATCCGCTTCTTCATCAACGGCGTCCGTGATAACAGCGTCTCTGAAGGCCAGATTGCCGCGCTGGCCATGACCATCTATTTTCATGACATGACGCTGCCTGAGCGCGTGTCGCTGACCATGGCGATGCGTGATTCCGGTACCGTGCTGAACTGGAAATCGCTCAATCTGAACGGGCCGGTGGTGGATAAGCATTCGACCGGCGGCGTTGGCGATGTCACGTCGCTGATGCTCGGACCAATGGTGGCCGCATGCGGTGGTTATATTCCGATGATCTCCGGCCGTGGCCTCGGCCATACCGGCGGCACGCTGGATAAGCTGGAAGCAATTCCAGGCTTCGACATCTTCCCCAGCGACGACCGCTTCCGGGAGATCATCAAACAGGTCGGGGTGGCGATTATCGGCCAGACCAACTCACTGGCTCCGGCCGACAAACGCTTCTACGCCACGCGCGACATTACCGCCACCGTAGACTCGATCCCGCTGATTACCGCCTCGATTCTGGCGAAGAAACTGGCGGAAGGGCTGGATGCGCTGGTGATGGATGTCAAAGTGGGCTCGGGCGCATTTATGCCAACCTATGAAGCGTCAGAGGATCTGGCGCAGTCGATTGTTGGCGTAGCTAACGGTGCCGGCTGCCAGACCACCGCGCTGCTCACCGATATGAATCAGGTGCTGGCTTCGTCTGCCGGTAACGCGCTGGAAGTGCGGGAAGCGGTGCGCTTCCTGACCGGTGAACAGCGTAACCCGCGCCTGCTGGAAGTGACGCTGGCGCTGTGCAGCGAAATGCTGATTTCCGGCAAGCTGGCCGCTAATGAGACAGAGGCGCGCCAGCAGCTGATGAAGGTGCTGGATAACGGCAGGGCGGCAGAAATTTTCGCCCGCATGGTGGCGGCGCAGAACGGGCCGGCTGATTTTGTCGAGCGCTACGATGCTTATCTGCCTGCGCCGACGCTGAGCAAGGCGGTCTATGCCGACCAGCCTGGCATTGTCAGCAGCATGGATACCCGGGCGCTTGGTCTGGCGGTCGTGGCACTGGGCGGTGGACGCCAGCGTGCCAGCGACAGCATCGATTACAGCGTTGGGTTAAGCGAAATGATTACTCTCGGTGAACGCGCCGATGCGCAGCGCCCGCTGGCTATTATCCACGCCAGCAACGAAGCGCAATGGCAACAGGCCGCCGCTGCGGTCAAAGCCGCGCTGGTGATCGGCGATACGGCACCAGCCGCTACGCCAGTGGTCTATCGTCGTGTGAGCGATGTCAGTTAACCGGGCAGTAATCGGTGCCAGCGGCAACGCATTCGGGTATACTGATCTGATCGCTTTTTTTTGACTTGTCACGCGCCATTGCGCAGGAGACTTGCATGAAACGTGCTTTTATTATGGTTCTCGACTCCTTCGGGATCGGCTCCAGTAAAGATGCCGATAAATTCGGTGACGCAGGTTCAGATACGCTTGGTCACATCGCTGAAGCCTGTTTCAAAGGTGAAGCGGACAAAGGCCGTAAAGGGCCTTTACATCTGCCTAATCTGACCGCGCTGGGTCTGGGTAAGGCCGCAGAGCTTTCGACTGGCCGCTTCCCGGCGGGCCTTGACCCGAACGCGAAGATCACCGGCGCTTACGCTTACGCCAGCGAAATCTCGTCAGGTAAAGATACGCCGTCAGGCCACTGGGAAATCGCCGGGGTTCCGGTGCTGTTTGACTGGGGCTACTTCAGTGATCAAGAGAACAGTTTCCCGCAGGAACTGCTCGATAAGCTGGTGCAGCGCGCTGAGCTGCCAGGCTACCTCGGTAACTGCCACTCTTCGGGGACGGTGATTCTCGATCAGCTGGGTGAAGAGCACATGAAAACCGGCAAGCCGATTTTCTACACCTCTGCGGACTCGGTATTCCAGATTGCCTGTCATGAAGAGACCTTTGGTCTGGATCGCCTCTATGCGCTGTGCGAAATTGCCCGCGAAGAGCTGACGGAAGGCGGCTATAACATCGGCCGCGTTATCGCCCGTCCGTTTGTCGGCGACAAAGCCGGTCACTTTGAACGTACCGGTAACCGTCACGATCTGGCGGTTGAGCCGCCGTCAGCCACCATGCTGAAAAAGCTGGTGGATGAGAAGGGCGGTCAGGTGATTTCGGTGGGTAAAATCGCGGACATCTACGCTGAGCAGGGCATCACCAAAAAGGTCAAAGCGACCGGTCTGGATGCGCTGTTTGACGCCACGATTCAGGAGATGAAAATCGCGCCGGATCACTCGATTGTCTTCACCAACTTTGTCGATTTCGACTCGACGTGGGGACATCGCCGTGATGTAGCCGGTTATGCTGGCGGACTGGAGCTGTTTGACCGTCGCCTGCCGGAGCTGATGGAACTGGTCGGTGAGGATGACATTCTGATCCTGACTGCTGACCACGGCTGCGATCCGACCTGGCAAGGCACCGAACACACCCGTGAGCATATTCCGATTCTGATTTACGGACCGAAAGTTGAGCCGGGTTCACTCGGTTATCGCGAAACCTTCGCCGATATTGGTCAGACAATTGCACACTATTTTGGCCTGTCCGACATGGACTATGGCAAGAACATGCTGTAACCCAGCGATTTAACAAGGATAAAGTAACAATGGCAACTCCGCATATTAATGCCGAAATGGGTGATTTCGCTGACGTCGTCCTGATGCCGGGCGACCCGCTGCGTGCGAAACACATTGCAGAAACCTTCCTGGAAAACCCGGTCGAAGTGAACAATGTGCGCGGCATGCTGGGCTACACCGGCACCTACAAAGGCCGTAAAGTCTCCGTAATGGGTCACGGCATGGGCATTCCTTCCTGCTCGATCTACACCAAAGAGCTGATCACCGACTTTGGTGTGAAGAAGATCATTCGTGTGGGATCCTGTGGTGCGGTCCGTGCAGACGTCAAACTGCGCGACATCGTGATTGGTATGGGTGCCTGCACCGATTCCAAAGTGAACCGGATGCGTTTCAAAGATCACGATTTCGCGGCGATTGCTGATTTCGACATGGTGCGTAACGCCGTCGATGCAGCCAAAAATCTGGGTGTTGAAGCCCGCGTCGGTAACATCTTCTCCGCCGATCTGTTCTATACCCCGGATCCGCAGATGTTCGATGTGATGGAAAAATATGGCATCCTCGGCGTGGAAATGGAAGCTGCTGGCATCTACGGCGTGGCGGCAGAGTTCGGTGCTAAAGCGCTGACCATCTGCACCGTATCAGACCACATTCGTACCCATGAGCAGACCACTGCGGCTGAACGTCAGACCACCTTCAACGACATGATTAAAATTGCGCTGGAGTCGGTGCTGCTGGGGGATTAATCCACCTGGCGGGTTAACGTACCTGCCTGCAGCCTGACGTTCCTGCCGGGTCCTCTTCTGATGAGGAGGACCCGATCTTATTCCGCCTTACCCGTGCTGTAACATTCACATCAAATGACACACTTTTCGCCAGGCTTGTGCATCTTCGCGCTGGTACCCCGGCGATCGCGCTTTATCATGTTGCGGAACAACAAATAATAAATAACCGCCTGATAATGCTTCCTGATGAATTTTCGTAACTTCGACGCTGAAGAGAAACTGTTTGCCCGTCGCGCGACGGTGGCTTTTGCTCTGGTCTGTCTCTGCTTCACTATTCTTGCTGTGAACCTGTATCGCCTGCAGGTACGCGACCACAGCTACTACCAGACCCGATCCAACCAGAACGACATCAAAATGATCCCCATCGCCCCGACGCGCGGGCTGATTTATGACCGTAACGGCATCCCGCTGGTACGCAACGTCAGCTGGTACGCCATCACCCTGACGCCGTATAAAATCACCGATATGCAGGCTACGCTGCGGGCGCTGACGCCGATCCTTGACCTGACACCCGATGAGATTGAGACCTTTCAGCACGCGTTAAAACAGACCAGTCGCTACAAGCCGGTGGTGCTGAAAGAGGAGCTGAGCGAGGAGCAGGTAGCACGCTTCGCGGTTAACCAGTTTCGTTTTAGCGGTGCCAGCATCGAAATTTATCAGGATCGTGAATATCCCTACGGTGCCGATCTGGCGCACGTGCTCGGTTATGTGTCGAAAATCAACGATAACGACTACAAACGGCTAAATGCGGCGGGCATCGCCGAGAACTACGCCGCTGACCACAACATCGGGAAACAGGGGATTGAAGGCTATTACGAGACCCTGCTGCACGGTAAGCCGGGCTATCAGGAAGTGGAGGTGGATAACCACGGCCGCATTGTGCGGGTGCTGAAAGAGGTGCCGCCGGTAGCCGGGAAAAACCTCACCCTGACGCTGGATCTGCATCTGCAGCAGTACGCCGAAAGCCTGCTGGCGGGCCAGCGTGCGGCACTGCTGATTGAGGACCCGCGTGACGGTTCGGTGCTGGCGATGGTTTCCAGTCCCAGCTACGACCCCAATCCTTTTGTGAAGGGCATCAGCTATCAGGCCTACAAATCGCTGTTGCAGGATAAGGATCTGCCGCTGATCAATCGCGTTACCCAGGGCCTTTATCCTCCCGCCTCGACGGTGAAGCCCTATATGGCGATGTCCGCGCTGCTGACCCATGTCATTACGCCGCAGTCGCAATTCTTTGGCGCGCCCACCTGGACGCTGCCGGGCACCGATCGCCGCTATCGCGACTGGAAAAAAACCGGTCACGGCATGCTGGATGTCACGCGGGCGATTGAGGAGTCTGCGGATACCTTCTTCTATCAGGTGGCGTTCATGATGGGCATCGATCGTATTCACACCATGCTCAGTCAGTTTGGTTACGGCAAATCGACCGGCATTGACCTGAATGAAGAGTACAACGGCTTACTGCCGAGTCGCGAGTGGAAGCAGAAGGTGCACAAAAAAGCCTGGTATCAGGGCGACACCATTTCAGTCGGCATCGGTCAGGGTTACTGGATTGCGACGCCGATTCAGATGGAAAAAGCGATGGTGGCGCTGATCAATAACGGCCGGGTGATTGCGCCGCACCTGCTGCAGAAAGCGCAGCGCGGCAATCTGGTTGAGAACTATCAACCAAAACAGCCGGCGGCGCAGATTGGCGATCCACATTCGCCGTACTGGTCACTGGTGCGCCACGCGATGTTTGGTATGGCCAATGCACCTAACGGCACCGGTTATAAATATTTTCATACTGCACCTTATGGTATCGCAGCGAAAAGTGGCACCTCGCAGGTGTTTGGTCTGCGACAGAACCAGACTTATAACGCCAAAATGATCCCGGTACGGCTGCGCGATCATATCTTCTATACCGCGTTTGCGCCGTTTAACGCGCCAAAAGTGGCGGTGACGCTGATTCTGGAAAATGGCGGCGGGGAAGGGGTAACGGCTGCGCCGGTGATGCGTGCCATTCTGGATCACATCTTTATCCCGCCCGTGCCGGAAGCACCAGAAGCGCCGGTGGCGGCAGAGAAGAAGTAGCGGTGCAGGGGTAAAAAAAGGGGCCGCGGCCCCTTTGATGTTAAGATTTCAGCGTCTCCGTGACGTGGCTGATAGCGCGCACCACATCCGTTGCGCCTTCACGAATTTCCGCAATAACGCCGCCCGCTTCCTGCGCCAGCTGCACGCCCTGATCGGCACGCTTCAGGTTCGATTCAATCCCCTTCAGCGCCTTATTCGCCAGCGAGTGGTTTTGCTGCACCCGGTTCTCAATCTCTGCGGTGGCGCGGTTGATGTTAGCCGCCAGCGTTCTGACTTCATTGGCGACTACGGCAAAACTGCGCCCATGAGTACCTGCTCGCGCCGCTTCAATCGCCGCATTCAGCGCCAGCAGATTGGTCTGATCGGCAATGCGGCGGATGCTTTCTACTATAAAGCCGATTCGGTCTGACGATTCGCTCAGGCCGGAGATATCTCCGGAAATCCCCTGTAGTTCGCCTGCCAGCGCATGCATGGTCTGTACGCTATTGGCGATCACCTCTGCGCCGACGCGGGTGCTTTCGTTGGTTTGCAGCGCGGTGTGATAAGCCCGCTGTGCCGCCTCGCGCTCCTGCTGATTCTTCTCGACCTGGGCGGTGACGTCAGTGGCAAACTTCACCACTTTATACAGTTTGCCCTGCTCGTCGAAAACCGGATTGTAAGTGGCGCGTAGCCAGACGGTACGGCCCTGTTTATTCACCCGGGGAAACTGACCCGAGATAAATTCACCGCGATTCAACTGCTGCCAGAGTTCACTGTATTCGCGGCTGTTACGCATCGCTTCTGAACAGAACAGGCTGTGGTGCGCACCCTCAATCTCCTCACGACGGTATCCCATGGTCTTAAGGAAATTGTCGTTGGCTTTAAGCACCTCACCTTTCAGGTTAAAGGCGATTACCGCCATTGAACGCTCAATCGCATTGGTCATCGCGCGCTGTTCCTGCGCATCGTTGATGTGGCCGGTGATGTCAGTCGCCAGCTTAACGATTTTAAATACCCGTCCGTGACGATCCTGCACCGGCACATAGTTGGCTTCGAGCCACACCGGTCGGCTGTTTTTCGCGACGCGGAGAAACTTGTCGCTGAAACTTTCGCCCCGGTTCAGTCGTAACCAGAAGTCGTTGTAGTCTCTGGATTGCAGCTGATCCGGCGTACAGAACAGGCTGTGATGCTGGCCATCAATTTCGGCCAGCGTGTAGCCCATCCGGTCAAGAAACAGGGCATTGGCACCGAGAACGGTGCCTTCGGGCGTGCAATCATGGCGATCGAGTCGTTAAGGGAGGTGAGGGTTGCTGCGGAGTGTGTACGCCTCTGCCAACTGAGGCGGGAAGCAATGCCTGATGTAATGGTGTAAAACATGGTGATCCTTATTATTAGTGTTGGTCTCGTCACATTTATCGGCCTGATAGCGCCACAATTCAGCCTCTGCGGCCATTCTGGTTGAAATTCCGGCAGCCAATAGCACGATTTTTACCGGCAGCGGCGGGGCGGGATGGCGGGTTTGATGGAAAAGCCGTCAGTCGATTTCATTTTGTTGAAAAGCGTTTGACGCTGTCGGGCCGCTTTGGTTTAATGCGCCCCGTTGCCCGAATAGCTCAGTCGGTAGAGCAGGGGATTGAAAATCCCCGTGTCCCTGGTTCGATTCCGGGTTCGGGCACCAT
>NZ_JBEPNM010000016.1:0-62029 GCF_040546285.1 Pantoea sp. UYEF8
CTGACCCCATGCCGAACTCAGAAGTGAAACGCCGTAGCGCCGATGGTAGTGTGGGGTCTCCCCATGCGAGAGTAGGGAACTGCCAGGCATCAAACGAGTGAAGAAGCCCCGCACGAAAGTGCGGGGATTTTTTACGTCTGCAGAACGCTGATTTTCATTCCCGTCTGCCATTCTTACTTCCCCTTATTCAGGCACAATCGGGACATCCTGCTCTGAACAACCCGCTGATTTTGCAGCAATTAGCGATGTGGCTCACATTTATAATCTCAGAATTCACCGCCTTTACCTCCGGTGGACTTAAATGCTTTACTCACTTCTTTAAATGCTGTTGATCAGCAAGGAACAGAGGCAAGGCATGACACCCATAAATAATAAAGATCAGACAGACGATACGAAAAAGCGCATCTGGGCTATCGTTGGCGCGTCATCGGGTAACCTGGTCGAGTGGTTCGATTTCTACGTCTACTCATTCTTTTCTCTCTATTTTGCCCACATCTTCTTCCCACAAGGCGATACCACCACGCAGCTATTACAGACGGCCGGCGTCTTTGCTGCCGGATTCCTGATGCGTCCTATCGGCGGCTGGCTGTTCGGTTACATCGGTGATAAGCACGGACGTAAAAGCTCCATGCTGATCTCAGTGTGCATGATGTGTTTTGGATCGCTGGTGATCGCCTGTTTACCCGGCTATGACGCCATTGGCATCGCGGCACCGATCATTCTGCTGCTGGCGCGGATGTTTCAGGGATTATCCGTTGGCGGTGAATATGGCACCAGCGCAACCTACATGAGCGAAGTGGCGCTGGAAGGACGCAAAGGTTTTTACGCCTCATTCCAGTACGTCACCTTAATCGGCGGTCAGCTGGCCGCGGTGCTGACGGTAGTGGTGCTGCAGTTTGTGCTGAGCGATGCAGAGCTGCGCAGCTGGGGCTGGCGCATTCCATTCTTCCTCGGCGCATTGCTGGCCGTAGTGGCGCTGTGGTTACGTCGCTCACTGGAAGAAACCTCAGACAAAAGCAGCCGTCAGCACCGTGATGCGGGCAGCGTGATAGGCCTGTTACGCAATCATACCCGTCCGTTCCTGATGGTGCTGGGCTTCACCGCCGGCGGATCGCTGAGCTTCTATACCTTTACCACCTATATGCAAAAGTATCTGGTCAACACCTCGGGAATGGATCCTAAGACCGCCAGCGGCCTGATGACCGGTGCGCTGCTGGTCTTCATGTTGCTGCAGCCGGCTATTGGTGCGCTGTCTGACAAAATTGGCCGTCGCACTTCAATGATGATTTTTGGTGCCGGTGCCGCTATCTGTACCGTGCCCATTCTGACCTTGCTGCAAAATGTCCAGAGCCCAGGCGTTGCGTTCCTGTTAATTATGCTGGCGCTGCTGATCACCAGTTTCTACACCGCCATCAGCGGTATTTTGAAGGCAGAAATGTTTCCTCCTCAGGTGCGGGCATTAGGTGTAGGACTCTCTTATGCGGTGGCGAATGCCATCTTTGGCGGATCGGCGGAGTATGTGGCGTTACTGATGAAGCAGCAGGGGATTGAGACCACCTTCTTCTGGTATGTCTCAGCCATGGGCGCGGTAGCCTTTTTGGTGTCGCTATTGCTGCACAAGCGGGGAAAAGGGATTGGGCTGTAACCGCTACTGGCTGAACCGGCTTACTGGTTAAGGTTCCATAAGGCGATGCCGCTGGCGGTACCGGCGGCATCCCAGGCAAAATCTTTCCAGCTCCAGCCGCTCCCTGACGGGCGGCTGTCATACCACTCTTTTCCCGCCCCGAGACTGAGCGAAAATATGATCCCCAGCGTATGACTCTGACGGGTAGAGAGATGCTGACGCTGACCGTATTCTGTTCCTGCTGCGGCCAGGGCAGCAGAGGCAACGAAGTGCTGTGCTTTATCCCGCCCGGTCCACCGATCCTCTGCCATATGAGCACATCCACTACACAACAGCACTGCAAACAGCAAAATTCGCATAGCGGATGCCTCGTCGGCGGCGACGATTAAAGAATACGGCTGATTAACCGGTCGATTCGAATCCGGCGCAGACGACGTATCAATTTACGGACTTTAGCCGGGTAATCGGCAATGCTCTCCAGCTCGCGGAAATGCTTCACCACTGTGGTGTGCTGGCGAATCAGCATCAGCTCTTTTTCGCGTTGATCGGCCAGCTGTTGCAGCGGATCGTGGATCAACACCGCATTTTCCAGATCGAGCCGCCAGGCGCGCGGATTGAGATTATTGCCGGTAATCAGCTGCCATTCGTCATCCACCCACATACCTTTCAGGTGATAGCTGTTATCACCATCTTTCCATAACCGCACCACCAGCTGATCGTTGGTGACGTAATACTGTAGCCGGCTCAGGAAGCGACGCAGGTTAATCTCATACAGATAGGGCAGCGCGCCAATAATTTTAAACGGCTGATCCGGCGCGATATAGAAGTCGTTGGCGGTCTTGTCGCCGACGATGATCTCGACCTGCTTACCCTGCCGCAGCAGATGAATAATGTTACGCACCAGTAAGGCCGGCAGGTTGAAGTAAGGCGTACAGATAGTCAGTTTCTGTTCGGCGCAGGGCATCAGGTGGAAGATAGTCTTATTGAGCAGGCTATGCTTGCCCAGGCCGACCAGCGGCGTCACCGCCAGCTCTTCATTACTGGCATTGCCCTCAAACTGATAATTGAAGCCGCGCAAATCCTGACGAAACTGACGCGTTTCATTTTTGATTTCCGGACTGGAAGGGCGCTCGGCAAAATCGAGCCGGTTGACGGCCTCAGCCTGCTTCAGGTTGAGGTTAATCCACGCGTACATGGTGTCAGCCAGCTGCGGGTTGCGGATAATCTGGTAGCGGTCATAACGATATTTATCATGCTGATGAAGATAAACATCATTGATGCTGGCGCCGCTGTAGATCAGTTCGTCATCAATGATGAAACCTTTCAGGTGCAGCACGCCCAGCGCTTCCCGGGTATTGACCGGAATGCCATACACCGGGATGGCAATATCAGCGTGTTGGGTTGCCAGATCACAATACCAGTCGGCATTGGTCAGGCCGCGTGCCGCGCCAATTCGCCCACGCTGCGCCCGGTGCCAGTCGACCAGGATAGAGATATCCAGCGCTGGCCGCGCCTGTTTTGCCGCATACAGGGCGTTCATCACCGCCCGACCTGCATCGTCGTTTTCCAGGTAAAGTGCAGCGATGCAAATACGGGACTGCGCTGCCGCGATTTTCTCCAGCAGCGTCTGACGAAATTCAGCAGGCGAGTAAAGCGTCGACACATCCGCAACGGATTGTGACAGTTTCGGCAACTGTGCGAGGTGTTGTTGGTGTTTATTACGTTTAAATTTAGACAACATCACAGTGCACTTCTTCTCTGTTCATTGCATGGCCTTTTGCCATCAAATCAGGGTCATAACGACAAATAATAACATCAACTGTCGCGATCCGGGCGTTTTTTACCTTTCTCTACAAGGTTAGCTTAGCGCATCCTGCAGCGACAGTTTGAGGCTGACAATACCGTCATCCAGTTGAATATCAACATGAAAGTTAAGTTTGCGCGCCAGGGTAATCATGCCGCGATTATGCGGCATAGTGATACCGTTCAATTGTTGCAAGCCGTGATGCCGGGTGTAGCGGATCATCTTTTCCAGCAAGCGTCGGCCCATGCCGAGGCCTTTGAGATCGGAGCGCACCAGCACGGAAAACTCGGCGTCAATATTGTCAGCATCAGAGATGGCACGCGTCACGCCAATGATTTCCGACCGTCCCTGCTGCTGACGTACCGCCACGATCGCCATCTCACGGTCGTAATCGATTTGCGTCATATTGGCGAGATCCTCATGCGTAAACTCGCTGATTTCACTGAAGTAACGGTAATAGAGATCTTCTTTGGTTACCTGGCTGATAAAGTCACGTAGCAGCGGTTCATCTTCGGGCAGGATAGGGCGGAACAGGCAGGTTTGCCCATCCTTGAGCTGAACCTGCTCCTCCAGATGTTGCGGGTAGGGACGTATCGCCAGGCGCGCTTCGTTATCGCCATGAAACGGTGCCAGCGTCAGGGTGACATCCAGCAGCGTAAAGTCGTTGCCCGCCGCCAGCAGCGGATGAATATCCAGCCGCTGAATCTCCGGGCAATCAACCACCAGGTTGGAAACCTGCACCAGCAGCTGGCTGAGGCCGGCAATATCCAGCGGATTCAGGGCGCTGCGGCTGCGTATTTTGCCGCTCTTGATTGCCTGAATCACCAGATAGCGCGCCAGAGTCATATTCAGCGGCGGCAGCGCAACGGCGGCTTGTTTATCGGCCTGCCACTCGACGCCGCCTTCGCCCAGCATAATGATCGGGCCAAACAGCGCATCCTGTTCCACCACCACCCGCAGTTCCTGAGCGCCAGCCCGGTTCGCCATGCTTTGCACCAGCAGGCCTTCAATCCGCGCCTGCGGTAGCGTCTGCCTGACCCGATCAAAAATGGCTTCGGCCGCATGTGCTACCTCACTGGCATTGCGCAGGTAAAGCATCACACCCTGCACATCCGATTTATGGGCGATATCCGGCGAGCGCAGCTTCAGCGCCACCGGATAGCCAATCTGATCGGCGATGGCTACCGCTGCGGCACTGTCGCTGGCGATCCAGGTTGGCAGCGTTGCCAGCCCGTAGGCCTGCAGTACCGGCTGGACCTCGTGGGTATCCAGCGCCGTAATGCCGCGGTCGAGCGCCTGCGATAACAGCTGGTGGGCATGGGCACTGTCCTGGGTCAGGCTGGCCGGCAGGGCAGGCGTTTCACGCAGTTGCTTCTGATTGCGTCGATATTCGACCTGATGCATAAATGCCGTCACCGTGCCTTCGGGCGTGCGCCAGGTCGGGATCCCAGCCTGGGTAAATGCACGACGCGCGGCCTGGGAGGAAAATTCGCCGCTCCAGTTAGTCAGCAGGGTGATTTGCTTACCGCGCGGATGAGCAGCAATGGCGGCAATCAGACGCTCGGCGGTTTCAGTGGCAGGTGCCACCGCGCTCGGCGCATGAATAATCATCAGTGCATCAAGCTCATGACTGTCGAGCAGGCACTCCACGCAGGCCACGTAACGGTCCGGCGTGGCGTCATCCTTCAAATCCAGTGGGTTGCCGTGACCAGCACCGGCTGGCAGCAGGGTTTCCAGCTGTTGACGCATCTCATCGCTGAGCTGGGCCAGTTTACCGTTACGCGCATACAGTTCATCCAGCGCCAGCGCAGCGGGTGCAGCGCCGTTACTAATGATCATCAATCGCTCACCACGCAGCGGCCGCATGTGGCTCAACGACTCGACGGCGGAGAACAGTTCATGCGTATCCTGCACCCGCAGCAGGCCAGCACGCTGAATGGCGGCGTCCCAGGCCGCATCCAGCCCGCTGTGGCTACCGAGCAGCGCCTGCGCCTGACGGCTGCGGCCGCTCTTGATCACCAGGATCGGTTTATTGCGTGACGCGCTACGCGAGGCGGAAACAAAGCGCCGGGCATCGCTGAGATGTTCAAGATAGAGCAGGATCGCGCTGGTTTTACCGTCACGCGCCAGAAAGTCGAGCAGGTCATCGACATCAGTGTCGAGACTGTCTCCCAGCGCGATAAACCAGGAAAAGCCCAGGTTACGCTGTTGCGCCCAGTCAAGAATGGTATTGGAGACGGCGGCGGATTGTGAAATGAAGGCAATACGGCCTTTGGCAATCGGTACCGGCGAGAAGCTGGCGTTTAATCCCTGCCACGGTGCCAGCAGCCCAAGGCTGTTCGGCCCCAGCAGACGGATCTGCCACTGGCTGGCGCAGGCCTGCAGTTCTTCCCGCTGGCTGGCGGGAGCGGAGAGAATAATGCAGGCTTTGCAGCCTTTTTCACCCAGTTGTTGCAGCAGTGTCAGATTACGTTTTGAATGGGTGCAGATAATGGCCAGGTCCGGCGCGAACGGCAAACTGTCGATATCAGGCCAGGCCAGCACGCCGCTGACGGCTTTGTATTTCGGCGTCACCGGCAATACCGGGCCGCTAAAACCACCGGCCAGCAGATTGCGCATCATAAAGTAACCGGCACGTCCCGGCGTTACCGAGGCGCCGATTACCGCAATTGATTTGGGTCTTAACAGCGCTTCCAGTCCGCGTTGGCTCATCTCGCCCTCCAGAGATCGGGATTTGCGTGATTGTAAACGCTTTTCCCCATCAGTGCTTCCGGGCAGATCGCAGGCTGAGCATCAGGATCACTATGAGGGATCGATTAACCGATCGGCCCGCTGACTGACTGCATCGCTTACGTGGAGGGTGCGTGATGCGGCTTGCCCGCCAGATAGGCGGCGCGGAACTGTTCAAAATGGCGCGATAAAGCCTGAGCTGCCTGACTATCGCCCGCCTGCTCCAGCAGTGCTGCCGCCACTTCAGCGGTACAGTGCTGGCCAACGCCGTGCGCCTCGCGCAGCGTATAGCGCGACGGGGCGGTGACCGTCAGCGACATCACCGGTAAGGCGTCGAGCCACGGACTTTTGCGGAACATTTTGCGCGCTTCGGTCCAGGTGCCGTCCAGCATGATAAACAGCGGCGGTTTACCGCTCAAAGGCGGCGCGGTCAGCACTTCGCGATCGGCGTCGGCATAGGCGGCCGGGAACACCACCAGCGGCTGGTAATCAGGATTGCGTACCGCGTCGAGCAGCTGCGGATCCGGCTCGGTGCGCGACCAGCCAAACGCCTGGGTATCGGGCAGGATATCGGCAATCAGGCGGCCGGTATTACTCGGCTTCATCGGCTCGGTATCAAACATTACCAGGCAAAAGCGGCTGCGCGCCGTTTGCGGCACGATATCACTGCACAGACAGTTCTTCTCAGGCAGCAGACAGCCCTGGCAGCGTAACACGCGATTGCCGCGCGCAAGGAAAGGGCGGGTGGCACGGGCAAGGCGTTGGGTGCGCAAGCGCAAAACAGCATTATCAGACATGAGTATTCAGGGCAGGAAAAACCACAGTGTAATCGAAGCGCCGCCGAAAAGGAAAAGGCCAGCAGAGCTGGCCTTAGCGGATTACAGTGACTCGTCCAGCCACTCGTTGAACGGCGCTTTGGGCATCGCGCCATTCAGCATGTCAACCATCTCACCGTTCTTAAACAGCATAATGGTCGGGATGCTGCGAATGCGAAAACGGCTGCTGAGTGCCGGTTCGGCCTCGGTATTCACTTTAATAAAGCGCACCTTACCGCTGCGTTCGCTGGCAACCTCTTTAAATACCGGCGCAAAGTTGACGCAGGGACCACACCACGGCGCCCAGAAGTCGACGACCACCGGCAAATCATCCTGCAGAAACTTGTCTAAGGTGGTCGCGGTCGCGCTCACCACTTCGCCATCAAATAATCCATTTCCACAGCGACCACATTTTGCGCCTTCGGCAAGCCGTTCTTCCGGAACGCGATTGGTTGCCTGGCAGGAAGCGCATACCGTATTCATAGAAACCTCTGATATTGGAATGTGTCAGTCTGGTAATATTGTCCATTATGAAAGGGGGCGAATGCCCTCTCAATCTGGATCGCTCTATAGGTTCAATAGTTGATAGCTAAGCGCCAGCACATCAGGTAATCTGCGCGCTCTCAATGCAGGAGGAACATATGAACGACGAATTTAAAGGCAAAAGCGGCAAGGTCAAAGTGATGTACGTGCGTGGCGAAGATGATAAGAGCGCGGGTGCGCCAAATCCTCGTACCGGCAAAGGTGGCCGTCCCGCTGCCCGTCAGGATGATAATCGTCGTTCTTCTGGCCCCCGCACTGAACGTAATGAAGAGAGCGGACGCTCTGCTGGCCGTCGTAGTGATAACGGTGCCCGCAGCGGTTCTGCCCGTCGCGATGAGGGCGGCCGTGGTGCGCCACGCCGTAGCGGTGAAGGTGCAGGCCGCCGCAACGAGCGCGCAGAGGATAATCGCGGCGCTTTCAGCAACAGCGACTCGCCGTGGCGTACCGTTTCTCGTGCCCCGTCAGAGCGTCCTGCTGCGACCGAAAGTGATAAGCCCGAACACGGTGGCATCAGCGGTAAGAGCTTTGTCGATCCCGAGCAGATCCGTCGTCAGCGTATGGAAGAGACGCGCGTCTATGGCGAGAACGCCTGTCAGGCACTGTTCCAGAGCCGTCCGGAAGCGATTGTGCGCGCCTGGTTTATTCAGGAAGTGACACCGCGTTTCCGCGAAGCGCTGCGCTGGCTGGCGGCGAACCGCAAAGCTTACCACGTGGTCGAAGATGCGGAGATCACCAAAGCCTCCGGCACTGAGCATCATGGCGGCGTCTGCTTCCTGATCAAAAAGCGCATGGGTATGGCCGTGTCAGAATGGCTGAGCCAGGCGAGCGCCAAAGATTGCGTGCTGGCGCTGGAAGATGTCAGCAACCCGCACAACCTCGGCGCGATCATGCGTAGCTGCGCGCATTTCGGCGTGAAAGGTCTGCTGGTCAACGATGCCTCACTGCTGGAGTCAGGTGCAGCGGTGCGTACTGCTGAAGGCGGTGCGGAACACGTGCAGGCCATCAGCGGCGCGACCTTCAGTGAAGGTCTGGAAGCGTTCCGTAAAGCCGGTTACACCATCGTGACGACCTCCAGCCATCAGGGTACGCCGCTGGCGAAAGCGGAACTGCCGGCCAAAATGGTGCTGGTGCTGGGCCAGGAACGTGAAGGTCTGTCTGACAGCGCCTTCCAGCAGGGTGACATCAGCGTGTCGATTGGCGGTACCGGCAATGTTGAAAGCCTCAACGTTTCGGTAGCGACCGGCGTGCTGCTCGCCGAATGGTGGCGTCAGAACGCATAAAAAAAAACGGGCCGAAAGGCCCGTTTTGCTGTCTGAGATTAGTGCGCGCCACCGCCACCACCGCCAGCACCAAACGGCGGACGGGCAAACCAAATCAGTATCAGCAGGATCAGGAACACCCCCGCCGACGCCCAGAAAATCTCATTTGCCGAGATAATCAGTCCCTGATTGGTTATCTGCTGGGCGATATATGCTGACGCCTGCTGCTGCGTCATTCCCATACTTTCCAGCTGGCTGTACATCTGTTGTGAATTAACGTTGTACGGCGTAATCGACTCGGCCAGATAACTATGATGCATCGACTCGCGATCGGTCCACATGGTCGTGGTGATCGAGGTACCAATCGAGCCGGCCAGCGTACGGACAAAGTTAGACAGGCTGGACGCCGCCGCCAGTCGCTCCGGTGCTAAGCCTGACAGCGTAATGGTGGTCAGTGGCATAAAGAAGCAGGCCACCGCAAAGCCCTGAATAAACTGCGGCCAGGCCGATGCACCAAAATCCATCCCCGGTTCAAAGGTGTAAGCGCGCCAGTAGAAGCAGACGGCATACATAATGAAGCTGAAGGTGACCAGCCGCCGCATATCGAGTTTATGGGCGAAACGACCAATAATTGGCGACAGGATCACCGGCAAAATCCCCACCGGTGCCGAGGCCAGTCCGGCCCAGGTCGCGGTGTAGCCGTAGACCTCCTGCAGCAGCTGCGGCAACAGCACGATCGAGCCGAAGTAGAGCATGTAAGCCAGACTGATCGATAAGCAGCCGATGGTGAAGTTTCGCGACTTAAACAGCGACAGATCGACAATCGGGTGGTCGTCGGTCAGCTCCCACACCAGCAGCACCGCCAGTGCAATCACTGCCACCACCGCCAGAACGATGATCTCGGTGGAACTGAACCAGTCCAGCTCCTTACCGCGGTCCAGCATCACCTGCAGGCAGCCAATCCCGACCACCAGCAACACCAGTCCGACCATATCGATCGGACGGATTTCAGTTTTGGTTTCCCGGCCACGCAGGGTTTGCAGCGTCAGCATCACCACCACCGCGCCAATCGGCACGTTGATGAAGAAGATCCAGCCCCAGTGATAGTTATCACTGATCCAGCCGCCGAGTATCGGGCCGCAGATCGGGGCCACAATCACCGTCATCGCCCATAGCGACAGAGCGATACTGCGTTTGGCCGGAGGATAGTTGCTCAGCAGCAGACTTTGCGACAGCGGGATCAGCGGACCGGCAACGATCCCCTGCAGCACGCGGAAGAAAATCAGCATCTCAAGGCTGTCTGACATGCCGCACGCCCACGAGGCGATGGCAAACAGAATGGTAGCCCAGGTGAACAACTTCACTTCACCGATGCGTTTTGCCAGCCAGCCGGTAATCGGAATCGAAATGGCGTTGGCGACGCCAAACGAGGTGATTACCCAGGTGCCCTGCGAGTTCGAGGCACCGAGGTTACCGGCGATAGTGGGGATGGCCACGTTGGCGATGGTCGAGTCCAGGACCTGCATGAACGTCGCCAGCGACAGCGCAATGGTCATTAAGACCAGCGGCATCCCTTCAAGCGGTTTTTGTGCCATTACAGCCTCCGCGTCATCATCCGGCGTTGGCGCGGACGATATCGGTGATCAGCTGATTGACCGGCGCAAGGTCAATCGCCAGCGCATTGCTGCTGTAAGCCGCCTGCTGACGCACGCTGGTCGCCAGGGTGCTGCCCTCTGTGCTGGTGGTATCGATTTTCACCAGCGTCGACAGACCAATACGCAGCGGATGCTTCTCGATATCCTGCGGGTTAAGCTCGATACGAACCGGCAGACGCTGAACCACTTTGATCCAGTTACCGGTGGCGTTCTGGGCTGGCAGCAGCGAGAACGCGCTGCCGGTGCCCATATCTAACCCGACCACTTTGCCATGATAAACCACGTCGTCGCCGTAGATATCAGCCACCACCGTGGCCGGTTGGCCGATGCGCACGCCCGCCAGCTGGGTCTCTTTAAAGTTGGCGTCGATCCACAGATTGGTCGCCGGCACCACCGCCAGCAGCGGTGTGCTGGTGGAGATTTGCGAACCTACCTGCACGCTACGACGTGAGACAAAACCGTCCATCGGGCTGCGGATCTCAGTACGCTGCAGCGCCAGCCAGGCGTCACGCAGTTCAGCGGCGCTCTGTTTAACCGCTGGCTGGTTCTCCAGCGAGGTATTGAGGATCATCGCCTGATTGGCGTTGTATTGCTGTACCGCCACGTCCAGCTCAGCTTTGGCAGAAGCCACGGCATCACGGGCGTGCTGTAACTCTTCACGGCCAATCAGATTCGAGGCACCCAGCGGCTCACGGCGCTTCAGATCCGCTTCTGCCTGAGCCAGCGCCGTCTGACGTAAGGTGATAGTGGCCTGATACTGCTTCGCGTTAATCATCAGCTGATGCGTCTGACGTACGCTGGTGGCCAGTGCGGTCTGTGCTTTTTCAAACGCCTGTTCCGCATCGGTTTTATCCAGCGAAACCAGCACATCGCCTTTTTTAACGAAGTCGGTATCTTCAAACCAGACTTTGTTCACGCTACCGGAAACCTGTGCCATCACCTGAACCTGGTTACCTGCAACGTAAGCGTCATCGGTCTCCTGAAAATGGCGCAGCACCAGGAACCAGTAGACGCCCCAGGCAATCCCAATCAGCACGAAGATCAGCGCCAGCACGATGAGCACACCTTTGCGCTTCTTCTTTTTGTTAGCTGACGGTTGCGGGCTTTGTGCTTCTGCCGTTGCACTCATGTCTTTCTCCACGTTTTCCATTTAGTCGGGATGCAGCAATCCATTCCCGCAAGTGCCCGAGTCGAAAAAGCCAGCGACTGAGCGCTGGCCGGATAAAAAAGGAAATTAAAATAACGGTTTCGACAGGTGATTGTGTCGCACTTCTTGCTATTAGCGGGACAGCGAGGCGATCAACTGATCTTCGTCCATTTTATCGAGGCGGTTAAGTAACTTACGGGTGATACCTTCCAGCTGGGACTTCTCATCGACCGACAGTGACGACCAGAGATATTGCAGGCTCTGGTGCTGAGGCGGCAGCAGCTGACGTAAGAACTCATTGCCTTTTTCGGTCAGGTGCAGGTGCAGACAGCGGCGGTCATGATCGCTTTCACGACGCTCGATCCAGCCGCGTTTTTCCAGCTCATCAGCAATGCGTGTCGCGTTGGTACGTGATGACCCCAGGGCGGAGCTCAGCTCTGACGGCTGAATACTCTGGTTCTCCTGTGCATCCAGCGTAATCAATGCCATGAACAGGGTTTCGTTGATTCCCTGTGCCTTCAGCATCTTGTTGCGGTTGTCCAGCAGTTTACCCTGCATGTGCATACAGAGACGCGTCAGGATAATTTCCTGTAACGGAAAATCCTTATGGCGATTGGCACGGATGTTTAGCATCTGCTCAATGGGAGTAAACGAACTTTCCATTAAAAAAAACCTCACTAATTGCAACTTGTATAATAACTATGGTGACAGATTAAGCGTAGTCACATTTTCGGCAGGTGAGTAGGGCTACGGTCACGCTGCCACCATCTGGCGATTCCAGGCCAATCCGTGGCCCTGGGTTAAAAAACCCGTACGCCCGGCGACAGCGAATGCGCCGGGACGTGATCAAGAAAAGGTGTCGAATTTAATAATTTCGCGAGGAAAAATAACTGAAGTGAATAGGTTTATCACTAACCATAACAAACCTAACCATATGTGACCAGACTCAATCAGCTGTCCGGCCTGCGCTTCAGCTCATTTTCGCTTGCTCATACTGCTGTCCGTTAAACCAAATCAACAAGTTAATCAGCGTCAGGACAGCGCCTGCGCTACATACGCCGTACCAGCCGGACAGATGGTAGGCGGTGGCGGAAAGCAGCGAACCCGCTGCGCCGCCAATAAAATAGCTGGTCATGTAACCGGCATTAAGGCGGTTACGCGCGTCCGGCATCTGGGCATAAATCACACTTTGATTGGTGATATGTACCGCCTGCACCGCCAGATCCAGCAGCAGAATGCCGACGATCAGGGCCGCAAGAGAGTGGGCACCGAGGGCAATCGCGATCCACGACAGCAGCATAATCAGCAAACCGACGCGGGTAGTGAGCTTCGCTTTACCTTTATCTGCCAGCGAACCCGCCTGACGTGCTGCCAGCGCGCCGGCGGCACCCACCAGTCCCAGCAGACCAATTTCGCCCTCTGAAAAGTGATAAGGCGCGGCTGAAAGCAAAAAGGCCATCGAGGTCCAGAGCAGGCTGAAGTTGGCAAACGAGAGGCAGCCGGTCCAGGCGCGGGTACGGATCACCCGATTGCCGGCGTAGAGCCTGAAAATCGACGCCAGCAGCTGACGGTAACTCATCGTTACCGACACGCTGACGCGCGGCAGGAAGCGCCACAACGCCAGCGCCATCACGGCCATTAACAGGCTGGCGGTCCAGTAGACCGTACGCCAGCCGCCAAGTTGCGCCAGCCCGCCAGAGACGGTGCGCGCCAGCAAAATACCCAGCAGCAGCCCGCTCATTACCGTGCCGACAATTTTGCCGCGCCGCTCCGGCTCAGCCAGCGTTGCTGCCAGCGGCACCAGTATTTGCGCCGCCACCGAGAACAGACCGGTCATCAGCGTACCGAGCAGCAAAAACAGGAAAGAGCGGGAGAGGGCGATAATGACCATACCCGCCGCAGCCAGCAGGATCATGGTCACGATCAGGCTGCGTCGTTCGAATCGGTCACCGAGCGGCACCAGCAGCAGTAATCCACAGGCATAGCCCAGTTGCGCGGTGGTAACGATAAAACCGGCGAGGCTGACTGAGAGATCGAACTGGTGAGCAATGGTACTGAGCAAGGGCTGAACGTAGTAATTGCTGGCAACGGACAGCCCGGTGGCTACCGACATCAACAATACTAAAGCAGGCGTCAGACCCTGACGGGATGCATTCATAAACAACAACGGCAGCTAATAATCATAAGAGGTTAATAATAACTCAAAAAACTATTTCACACGCATCTTTATTAACAGGCCATACCAGTGTGTTTAACAGATACAAAAAAGGGCGGAAAAGATCCGCCCGGCAGGAAACGACAGAACTTACTGCGCAGCAGCCTGGGCGTCACTGACCCATTTATCAAATTCGGCCTGGTGAGCTTTAATCCAGCCGTCGACGTGACCATTGATCGCCTCTTCTGACGACTGGCCGGCATGCATCGCGGCGTTTTCAGCATTGATATCTGCCAGCGGCAGTTTCATTTCAGCGAACAGTCTGGCCGCCGCCGGGTTTTTCTCAGCCCAGGCTTTGTTGGCCACAATGTGCATGGTATTCACCGGGAAGCCGTAGTTCGCGCCGTTAGGCAGTTTGGTATCGACATTTTTCTGCTCGCCCGGCATTGAGGAGAACGGCACCTGCAGCCAGGTGACATCGCGGCCCGGCTTCATCACATCGCTGACCCAGTAAGGCGTCCAGGTGTAATAGAGGATAGGTTTAGCCTGCTTAAAGCGGGTAATGGTGTCAGCAATCATGGCGGAATAGTTGCCCTGATTGTGTTCAACGGTTTTGCTCAGGCCAAACGCCTCGATCTGATGATTAATCACCGCTTCACAGCCCCAGCCTGGGGTACAACCGGTCAGGTCCGCTTTGCCGTCACCGTTGGTATCAAACAGCGCGGCGATTTTAGGATCCTTTAACTGCTCAATATTGGTGATGTGATACTGATCGGCGGTTTTTTTGTCGATCAGGTAGCCCTGGGCGGCACCGGTGACGAATGTGCCCTGACGGTAGAACTTCGCATCACCGCCGGCGGCTTTATACATATCATCGTGCAGCGGCTGCCAGTTAGTGGCAATAAAGGTCGCATCGCCAGCCGCTATCGTGGTGTAGCCAACGTTGTAATCCACTTCACTCGGTTTTTCGACCTGATAACCGAGCTTTTCCAGCGCCCGGCTGACAATCAGGGTCTGAAAAGTCTCTTCAGAAATGGTGCTCTGAATCGGTTTCACCGTAATCCCTTTGCCGGGCAGATCGGCTGCAGAAACCTGTGAAACGGCAAAGGTGGCTAACACGGCGGCCAGCAGAGGAGCTGTCTTGCGCATAGTAATTCCTTATTTTTTCGATTGTAGCGGAGCGGGCGACACGCGGGTGCCGCCCGAAAACTCATTTCTTACGAAACGGGGAGAGGATCAGACCAATCGGGCCGCTGTGGTACCAGTGACGGTTGCCACGGCTGCGGTTATCGCGACCAAAGGATTGGGTCAGACGGTCGAGAATGATGGCGAGGATCACGATGCCGACGCCGCCGACCGTTGCCAGTCCCATATCGAGACGGCCAATGCCGCGCAGTACCATCTGGCCGAGTCCGCCGACGGCAATCATCGAGGCAATGACCACCATCGACAGCGCCAGCATCAGCGTCTGGTTAACGCCAGCCATAATGGTCGGCATCGCCAGCGGCAACTGCACTTTAAACAGCAGCTGGCGCGGACTGGCACCGAACGATTCGCTCGCTTCGATCAGGTCAGCGGGCACCTGCTTAATCCCAAGAATGGTCAGACGAACAATCGGCGGCAGGGCGAAGATAATCGTCACCACTACGCCAGGCACGTTGCCGATACCAAACAGCATCACGATCGGCACCAGATAGACGAAGGCGGGCGTGGTCTGCATCGCATCCAGCAGCGGCCGGATAATACGCGCGGCGCGCTGACTGCGGGCCAGCCAGATCCCCAGCGGCAGACCGATCAGAATACAGAACAGCAGCGCGGTAAGGACCAGCGCCAGCGTCACCATCGCCTGCGACCAGGCACCAATCGCGCCAATCAGCACCAGCGAAATCAGCGTGGCAATTCCCATCGCCGGGCTGGCGATCTGCCAGGCGATCAGCGCGAAGACCAGAATGGCAACCGGCGCGGGCATGCCCAGCAGCAGTTGCTGAAAGGCACTGAGAATGTAATCGACCGGCACCCGAATACCCTGGAACAGCGGACGGAAATGATTTACCACCCAGTCGATACCGTCAGTGACCCAGTGATCGAGCGGAATCCAGGTTTTGTGAAACGGGTCCAGAATATTGAAGTGTTCAGGCTGGGCCGCCGGTGCGCTGTGCAGCCAGTCACTGCTGGCAGCATCCGGTGTTGCGCTGCCATCCGGCGTGCCCCAGGCATCGGTGCCGCTGCTGCTGGCTGGCGCGGCCTGGCTGCTGGTGGTGGTGGCGCTGCCGCTTTCCCACGGATTGCTGGTGTCCTGACTCATGGCTGGGCTCCTTCACGATCTAATGCGCGCAACAGCGTGCTTTTGGAAATGATACCGACGTACTGATTATCCTCACCCACCACCGGCACCGCGCAGGGGGCCTGGGCAACGTGAGAGAGCAAATCGTTCAGTGAGGTATCGGCGGGGACCGCAGCCGGTGCGTCGAGCAGCGCGCTGTCTATCCCTTCGCCGGCTGCCAGCGCGGCTTTCAGCGAATCGGTGGAGACGACGCCGATGAATTTCTGCTTTTCCAGCACGTAGCCGTAATCGCGATCTTCATCCTGCAGCAGTTTGATGGCGGAGCGTGGACCGAAACCGGCAGCCTTACGGATTAGCGCGCCGGCGCTGCGACGGGCAATATCTTTGGCGCTGAAGACGTGACTGATATCCACTCCGCGGAAGAAGGTGCGCACATAGTCATTGGCCGGATTATTCAGGATTTCATCCGGAGTACCGACCTGGACCACTTCGCCGCCCTGCATAATGGCAATTCGATCGCCAATACGCATCGCTTCATCCAGATCGTGGGAAATAAAGACGATGGTACGCTGATGCCGGGCCTGTAAATTGACCAGCTCATCCTGCATCTCGGTACGAATCAACGGATCCAGCGCAGAGAAGGCTTCATCCATTAATAATATATCGGGATTAATCGCCAGCGCGCGGGCTAATCCGACGCGCTGACGCATGCCGCCGGAAAGTTCATCCGGGTAGGCGTGGGCATAATTCTCCAGCCCGACCTGACGTAACGCGTCTAATGCTTTTTCCTGCCGTTCCGCCAGCGGTACGTCGGCTAATTCCATGCCGAATGCACTATTATTTAGTACATTCATGTGCGGCATCAAAGCAAATGACTGGAATACCATACTGATTTTATTTCTGCGCACCTCGCGCAGTTCGCTGTCGGATATTTTTGCAATATCGACACCGTCAATGATCACCTGGCCGCGTGTCGGCTCTATCAGACGATTGAGAAGGCGAACCATGGTCGATTTTCCTGAACCGGATAACCCCATGATGACGAATATCTCGCCTTCTTCAATGGCCAGACTGGCGTTCTTAACCCCGAGAGAGAGACCGGTCTTCTCAAGGATCACATCTTTGGTTGCCCCCTTTTCAATATATTTAAATGCGCGGTCCGGATTATCGCCAAATATCTTATAGAGATTTTTTACTTCGAGTTTAATTGCCATGCAGTAATTAAATCCTGGTTGTAATATTTAATATTAATCTGTCTGTCCCACTGAAATTTGAGCAGGCCATACCGTAGCACACTGAGATCATCTGACAACCCTGCAGGCCGATATTGGCGCGCTGTCAGGCCGGTCAATGCCGATTATCGCCAGTGCTCACAAGGGATCAGCGCAGATTAATTTTTTATGAATTGAAAACGAAATTATTGGCATTCTGGCCGGATTGCCGCGCTAAAGGCGGGAAAATGACATTCGCAAACGGCAAATATTGCCAGAATAAAGACGACCGATAGCGGAAAATAATCGTCTCAGTCATCGACATTTTTTAGCAGAATAATCGCCGCTGGAAGAGAGATATTATGACAATACCGGTGCTGACGAAAAAGGCCAATTCCGGTGAGGCGGCAGGGGCTGAATTCGTGGGGGTGAAGCCGCGGCGGGCGGGCTGGGCAGGGAGATGAAACCGGCAGTACCGGGCGCAGCGTGGCAGCGCCCGGCAGGGATCAGAAGTTCCAGTCTTCGTCTTCGGTTTCGACCGCTTTTCCCATCACATAGGAGGAGCCGGAACCGGAGAAGAAATCGTGGTTTTCGTCAGCGTTCGGCGAGAGCGCCGACAGAATGGCCGGATTCACCGCCGTCAGCTCGGCCGGGAACAGCGCCTCATAACCCAGATTCATCAGGGCTTTGTTGGCGTTGTAGTGTAAGAAGGTTTTCACCTCTTCAACCCAGCCGACATCGGCGTACAGCGCTTCGGTGTAGGCGACTTCGTTCTCATACAGCGCCAGCAGCAGATCGTAAGCGAACTGTTGCAGCTCTTCGCGGCGCAGATCATCCGCCGTTTCCAGCGCTTTCTGGAACTTATAACCGATGTAATAACCGTGTACCGCCTCATCACGAATAATCAGACGGATCAGATCGGCAGTGTTGGTCAGCTTACCGTGGCTTGACCAGTACATCGGCAGCCAGAAGCCGGAGTAGAACAGGAACGACTCCAGGAACACGCTGGCGATCTTCTTCTTCAGCGGGTCGTCGGCCCGGTAATGCTCAAGAATGATGCGCGCTTTATTTTGCAGCGGCGCATTCTCTTCGCTCCACTGATAGGCCGCATCGACATCCTGCGTGTTACACAGCGTCGAGAAGATCGAACTGTAGGAGCGGGCATGGACCGCCTCCATAAAGCTGATGTTCGACAGCACCGCCTCTTCGTGTGGCGTCAGCGCATCATCCATCAGGCCCGGCGCACCAATCACATTCTGAATGGTATCGAGCAACGTCAGGCCGGTGAAAACCCGGATAGTCAGTTGCTGTTGCTGAGCATCCAGCGTCTGCCAGGCGGGCAGATCGTTGGAGAGCGGCACCTTTTCCGGTAGCCAGAAGTTGCTGGTCAGGCGGTTCCAGACCTCAAGATCTTTGTCATCCTGAATCCGGTTCCAGTTAATCGCTTGAATTTGTTTTAGTTGCATAGTTTTTATCACAGCGCGCAGGAGACGCAGCCCTGAACCTCTGTGCCTTGTAGCGCCATCTGGCGCAGTCGGATGTAATAGAGTGTTTTGATGCCTTTTTTCCACGCGTAAATCTGCGCTTTGTTGATATCACGGGTGGTGACGTCATCGCGGAAGAACAGCGTCAGCGACAGGCCCTGATCGACGTGCTGCGTGGCTTCGGCGTAGGTATCAATAATCGCTTCCGGCCCAATCTGATACGCATCCTGATAGAGATCGAGATTGTCATTGGTCATAAACGGCGCGGGATAATAGACGCGACCGGTTTTACCCTCTTTACGGATCTCAATGCGTGACACGATCGGATGAATGCTCGAGGTGGCATGGTTGATGTACGAGATCGAACCGGTCGGCGGAATCGCCTGCAGGTTCTGATTAAACAGACCGTGCTGCATTACCGCCTCACGCAGCGCCTGCCAGTCCGCCTGGGTCGGCAGCGTAATACCGGCATCAGCAAACAGTTGCGCTACCCGTTCGGTGCGCGGACGCCATGCCTGCTGAACGTATTTATCGAAGTAGCGGCCGCTGGCGTACTGCGAATCAGCAAAACCGTCAAAGCGCTGCTGCCGTTCCCGCGCCAGCTGGTTAGAGGTGCGCAACGCATAGTAGGTGATGCAATAGAAGTAGAGATTGGTGAAGTCCAGCGCTTCCGGTGAACCGTAGGCCATGCCTTCGCGCGCCAGATAGCCGTGCAGGTTCATCTGGCCGAGGCCAATCGCATGTGAGCGGCGGTTACCTTCAGCCACTGACGGCACCGAGCCGATCTCGCTCATCATGGAGACGGCGGTCAGGGCGCGGACCGCCACATCGACAGTGCGGGCCAGGTCACGCGAATCCATGGCGTGGGCAATATTCAGCGAACCGAGGTTACAGGAGATATCTTTGCCGATCCGGCGATAGCTGAGGTCGTCAAAATACTCACTGGCGCTGTTTACCTGCAGGATTTCGGAGCACAGGTTACTCATATTGATGCGGCCGGCGATCGGGTTACTGCGGTTCACGCTGTCTTCAAACATGATGTAAGGGTAGCCCGACTCGAACTGGATTTCGGCCAGCGTCTGGAAGAAGTCGCGCGGCTGAATATAGGTTTTACGGATGCGCTCATCCGCCAGCATCTCGTCATATTTTTCGCTGATGCTAATGTCGCCAAACGCCTGACCGTAGATACGCTCCACGTCATAGGGTGAGAACAGCGCCATCGGCTTGTTCTCTTTCGCCAGCTGGAAGGTGATATCGGGGATCACCACGCCAAGCGACAGGGTTTTAATGCGGATCTTCTCATCGGCATTTTCACGTTTGGTGTCGAGAAAACGGAAAATATCGGGATGGTGAGCGTTGAGCCACACCGCGCCCGCGCCCTGACGCGCACCGAGCTGATTGGCGTAGGAGAAGGCATCTTCCAGCATTTTCATCACCGGTATTACTCCCGATGACTGATTTTCGATGCGTTTGATCGGTGCGCCTGATTCGCGCAGGTTAGACAGCAGGAAAGCGACGCCGCCGCCGCGCTTCGACAGCTGTAGCGCCGAGTTCACCGCGCGGCCAATCGACTCCATATTGTCTTCAATACGCAGCAGGAAGCAGGAGACCAGTTCGCCGCGCTGCTGCTTACCGCAGTTAAGGAAGGTCGGCGTGGCAGGCTGGAACCGGCCGCTGAGCATCTCTTCCAGCAGTGAACGTGCCAGGCTTTCATCACCCTGCGCCAGCGTCAGCGCGACCATACAGGCCCGCTGCTCAAAGCTTTCGAGGTAACGTTTGCCGTCAAAGGTTTTCAGCGTGTAGCTGGTGTAGTACTTCCAGGCACCGAGAAAGGTTTTGAATTCAAAGCCCCAATTTTCCGCCACAGCATGCAGTTCAAGCAGGAAGTCAAAATGGTACTGATTCAGCACCCCGGCTTCGTAATAGCCCTCCGCCACCAGATAGCGCAACCGCTCGGCGTTACTGGCGAAAGGCACGGTATTGGGCTGCACGTGCTGCAGGAAGAACTGACGCGTCGCTTCCCGATCCTTATCAAACTGAATCCGGCCATCGGCGTCGTACAGGTTGAGCATGGCGTTGAGCGCGTGGTAGTCCAGCGTCACGGTGTTGAGGGTATCTGTTGTTGCCAAAATTGGGTTACTCCCGCTTTAACTTTCGCGATATCGTCAGGCGTTCCCATCAGCTCAAAGCGGTAGAGACAGGGAACCTGACATTTTTTTGCAATGATGCTGCCGGCCAGGCAGTAACCGGCACCGAAGTTACGGTTACCGGCTGCGATCACCCCACGGATGCCGCGGCGGTTAGCTTCATCATTAAGAAACTGAATCACCTGACGTGGCACTGCGCCACGACTGCTGCCCCCGCCATAGCTCGGCACCACCAGAATGTAAGGCTGGTCGGTGTGCAGTGACTGTTTAGCATCGAGCGGGATGCGCCGGGCCGGTAAGCCCAGGCGCAGGATGAACCGGTGGGTGTTTTCCGACTGGCTGGAAAAATAGACCAGTGGGAACATCGCTTTACCCTCCGACAGCGGCGAGCTGGCGCAGCGAGGCGATTTTGTCCGGACGGAAGCCGCTCCAGTGATCGTCATCCGCCATCACCACCGGCACCTGGCGGTACCCCAGTGATTTCAGGTTGTCGATCGCCTCTGGCTGGCTGTCCAGGTTGATCAGCTGATAGGCAATACCCTGCCGATCCAGCGCGTTTTTGGTAGCGTTGCACTGGACACAATTATCTTTAGTGTAAATAATAATGCGCATGATTCGTATTTCCCTCTGTATGCGGAGCGGATGCCGGGAAACGAAGCAGGCACCGCAGGTGGCGGGCTTCGTTCAATGAGACATCGGGCGTCGTGCTGATGAGCTAAATACTAGATGTAGTGTTTTGCAGGGTCAAGCCCACCAGATATAGGGTTTTGCGATTTGCATTTGCATCAGCGGGGCAAAGCCAGTGGCGATGCGCCTTCAGGGGCAGGAAATTGATTTGTAAATTTTAAGGCTCAAAAAATGGACATAAAAAAGCCCCGCACGGGGCGAGGCTCGGATGATATGAGGCGGTGCGCTTAGCGGCGTGAAGCCAGCAGCACGCCGAATACCAGACCAATGGCGGCACCGACGCCGACACCGTGCCATGGTTTGTCATGCACATAGGTATCAACCTGCGCGCCAGCGTCACGGGCAACCTGAGCCACACGGTTGCTGCCGCCGTTCAGTCGTGCGCGCGTCTGCTTCAACAACGCTTCTGCCTGGCTGCGTGCGGAATCTACTTCATCTTTCGCATCGCTGCCGTAAGATTTCAGCAGTGCTTCAAGTGAATCAGCGAGTTCGTTAACATCCTGATTGATATCAATGTCATCGTTTTTTACGGTTCGATTAAACATTTTTTGGCTCCCTTTGATTTAAAACGTAATACTTAGTGTAGACGACCTTGCGATAAACGAGACGCGAGAATGGCCTTTAGGGAAAATTCCGAATGCCCACTCTGTCATGCTGAGGTAAGGTTGCGAAGCTTTTGAAAGAGGAGAGGATCGAGCATGTATTTACGACCAGATGAGGTAGCGCGCGTACTGGAAAAAGCGGGTTTCGAAGTGGATGAGATCACCCCACGGGCTTATGGTTATCGCCGTGGTGACAACTATGTTTATGTGAATCGCGAAGCGCGTATGGGGCGCACGGCACTGGTGATTCATCCGACACTGAAAGAGAAGAGCCAGCCGTTCGCTGAACCGGCTTCTGAAATGAAGACCTGCGATCACTACACCCAATTCCCTCTCTACCTGGCGGGTGATTCTCAGGAACATTACGGCATCCCGCACGGATTCAGTTCCCGCATGGCGCTGGAACGCTATCTACAAAGCGTTTTCGGCTAACGCATCAGGCCCCGCCGCGACGGGGCACTGAACCCATCTCCCCAATCCCACCCCCGGCAATTCATTGCAATTCACCGCTGTGACGCGTATAAAACTCTTCACTATAGATGTTTAGACGTCCATACGGATAAAAGTGATGAGTGAACAACACCCCCCCGCGCAGGATCAATTCAAACGCACCATGAAAGTGCGCCATCTGGTGATGTTATCGCTGGGCGGCGTCATCGGCACCGGGCTATTTTTTAACACCGGCTACATCATCTCCACCACCGGCGCGGCCGGTACGCTGCTGGCCTATCTGATTGGTGCCTTAGTGGTGTGGCTGGTAATGGTCTGCCTTGGCGAACTCTCCGTGGCGATGCCGGAGACCGGCGCGTTTCACGTCTATGCGGCGCGCTATCTGAGTCCCGCCACCGGCTACACCGTGGCCTGGCTCTACTGGCTGACGTGGACCGTGGCGCTGGGCTCCAGCCTGACGGCAGCCGGCTTCTGTATGCAGTACTGGTTTCCCCAGGTGCCGGTCTGGATCTGGTGTCTGGTGTTCTGCTGTGCCATCTATCTGCTGAATGTGATCTCAACCCGCTTCTTCGCGGAAGGGGAGTTCTGGTTCTCGCTGATTAAAGTGATCACTATTATTGCCTTCATCCTGCTCGGCGGCGCCGCGATGTTCGGTTTCATCCCGATGAAAGATGGGACCCCCGCGCCCGGCTTAAGCAACCTCACCGCTCACGGCTGGCTGCCGAACGGCGTGTTGCCGATTCTGATGACCATGGTGGCGGTTAACTTCGCTTTTTCCGGCACCGAACTGATTGGTATTGCGGCGGGTGAAACCCAGCAGCCAGAGAAAGTGCTGCCGCTGGCGATCCGCACCACCGTGGCGCGGTTGATCATCTTTTTTATCGGCACGGTGTTGGTGCTGGCAGCGCTGATCCCGATGGATCAGGCCGGGATCGTCAAGAGTCCTTTTGTGCTGGTGTTTGAAAAGATCGGTGTGCCCTGGGCTGCGGATATCATCAACTTTGTCATCCTGACCGCCATTCTGTCAGCCGCCAACTCCGGTCTGTATGCATCGGGCCGCATGCTCTGGTCACTGGCGAATGAAAATACGCTGCCGCGCGCTTTTGCCCGGGTGAATAAACGAGGCGTGCCGCTGCTGGCGATCACCGTCAGCATGATTGGCGGATTGCTGGCGCTGATCTCCAGCGTGGTTGCGCCCGATACGGTATTTGTGGCGCTGTCGGCGATATCCGGCTTTGCGGTGGTCGCCGTCTGGCTCAGCATCTGCGCCTCACATTTTGTCTTCCGTCGCCGCCACCTGCAGCAGGGAAAATCTCTGGCGCAGCTGGGCTATCGCGCGCCGCTCTATCCGCTGACGCCGGTGCTCGGGTTTCTGCTCTGTCTGCTGGCCTGCATCGGACTGGCGTTCGATCCGACCCAGCGCATCGCCCTGTGGTGTGGCATTCCGTTTGTACTGTTCTGCTACGCCGCTTACCATCTGACCCATAAATCATCGCCGAAGCCTGAGGAGGCCAATGATGTTGCATAATCATGTCGCGCAGGCGCTGTCTGAATCGCCGTTGCTGATCCTCGATGGCGCGCTGGCCACCGAACTGGAAGCGCGCGGCTGCCAGCTGGCCGATGCGCTGTGGTCAGCGAAAGTACTGATGGAAAACCCCGAGCTGATTTATCAGGTTCACTACGACTATTTTGCCGCAGGCGCCCGCTGCGCGATTACCGCCAGCTATCAGGCGACGCCGCAGGGCTTTGCCACACGCGGGCTGGATCAGGCACAGTCGCTGGCGTTGATTGCGCAGAGCGTCGAACTGGCGCGACGCGCGCGCGAAGATTATCTGGCGACACAATCTGAGGCGAAAACCTTGCTGGTGGCGGGATCGGTCGGGCCTTACGGTGCGTTTCTGGCGGATGGTTCGGAGTATCGTGGCGACTACGCGCTGCCGGAAGCGGAGATGATGGCGTTTCATCGCCCGCGCATCGCAGCGCTGCTGGCGGCGGGGGCCGATCTGCTGGCCTGCGAAACCCTGCCATCGTTTGCCGAAGCGCAGGCGCTGGCAACACTGCTGACTGAATTCCCGGACAGCACTGCCTGGTTCTCATTTACGCTGCGCGACGCGGGCCACATCAGCGACGGTACGCCGTTATCCGAAGTGGTCGGCTGGCTTAACACCCAGCCGCAGGTGGTAGCGCTGGGCGTCAACTGCGTGGCGCTGGAGAGCGTGACGCCGGCGCTGCAGCAGCTGCAGCAGCTGACTGACAAGCCGCTGGTGGTCTATCCCAACTCCGGCGAACAGTATGACGCCAGCAGCAAAACCTGGCATTCGGCGCCGTCGGGCTGCACCCTGGAACACAAGCTGGATGAGTGGCAGCGGGCAGGCGCGAAGCTGATTGGCGGCTGCTGCCGTACCTCACCCAAAGACATCGCGGCTATTGCGCACGCTTGTCAACCGCAATAAGGCGGTTGAATCGGGCGATGATAGCCCGATTGAGGCGCGTGAAAAGGCGGGAAGGGCGGTTTACACTGTGCTTCCTGACCTTTTTGCGGAACCCTTCATGAAACAGCGAATTCTGGCTCTGGCCGCCGCGCTGCTGCTTAGCGGCTGCGCCACCATTGTCGGCAATGAAACCCAATCGGTACGCATCGACTCCCTGCCGCAGGGCGCGCGTTTTACCGTGCAGGATGAGCGCGGTTTCGCGGTCGCACAGGGTTTCACGCCGCAGACCGTTGAGCTGGAGAAATCCACCGGTCGCTACTTCGGCAAAAAACACTATCTGCTGATGCTGGAAAGCCCGGGCTATGTGCCGGTGACCATGCCGATCGAAGCGCGCGCCAACCTGTGGTACCTGCTGGGCAATATTCCGCTGGGCGGCTTCCCCGGCTGGCTGCTGGTCGATCCGTTCTATGGCGGCATGTACGACCTGAAGCCTGAGCACCCGCGTCCATTTATGAACCCGGTCGGCGCGCGCGGCTGATTACTGCGCGGTCGGTTTCACCATTCCGCCTGGCGTTTTGTGGCGCTCCAGATACTGATGCTGGAAAATGCACATGCGGATGGTGTTACGGTATTCTCCGTTGATAAAAAACTCATGCTTTAGCACGCCTTCAATCTCGAAGCCGAGCTTGGTATAGATGTGGATCGCTTTCTCATTCTCCTGATCGACAATCAGGTAGAGCTTATACAGGTTCAGCACCGAGAAGCCATAATCCATTGCCAGCTTTGCCGCCTGGGTCGCCAGACCTTTGCCCTGATGCGCCGGATCGATAATGATCTGAAACTCGGCGCGGCGATGCACATGATTAATCTCCACCAGCTCGACCAGCCCCGCTTTCTGCCCGTCATGCTCCACCACAAAGCGCCGTTCCGTTTGATCGTGAATGTGCTTGTTGTAAAGATCGGAGAGTTCTACAAACGCCTCATACGGCTCCTCGAACCAGTAACGCATCACGCTGGCGTTGTTATCCAGTTGATGAACAAAATGCAGATCTTCCCTTTCCAGTGGACGCAGTTTTACCGTCATGCTCTTTTCCTTTCGTTAGGCGATTGCCGCGAGTATAACGCACCAGCCTGCGGCCGCGCTGCGCTCAGTTGCACCTTAATGGTGCGCGACGGCCTCTGCTGGCGCTTCTGAAACCATTTTTCAGGCGCGTTTGGCGTTCTGGCACAGCCATTGCTTGGCTTGTATAGATAAGACTATACAACCTTGAGATGTTCACCTTGTGACGGGAGTGGAAGATGAATCAGCAAATCAGGCGGGCGGTCAGTGCAGTGGCGTTATCGGTAGCGATCGGCAGCACGATGGTGGCGCAGGCGGAAGAAACCCCGGTCGCCATCGGCATTTCGGGCTGGACCGGGTTTGCACCGCTGACGCTGGCGGACAAAGCGGGCATCTTTAAAAAGCATGGTCTGGCGGCGGAGGTCAAAATGATCCCGCAGAGCAGCCGTCATCTGGCCGTGGCATCCGGCACCATTCAGTGTGCCGCCACCACGGTGGAAACCTACATCTCGTGGAACGCGGCCGGCGTGCCGATCAAGCAGATTGTCCAGCTCGACAAATCCTACGGTGCTGATGGTCTGGCGGTGCGCGGCGGAATCAACAGTATCAGCGATCTCCGGGGCAAAGTGGTGGGCGTCGACGCACCCGGCACCTCACCTTATTTCGCGCTGGCGTGGATACTCGATAAAAATGGCATGACGATGAAAGATGTCCGTCTGGCCACCCTGTCGCCGCAGGCCGCCGCACAGGCGTTTACCGCCGGGCGAAACGACGCCGCCATGAGTTATGAACCTTATCTCTCTGCAATCCGCAAACAGCCGGCGGCCGGCAAAATTATCGCCACCACTCTCGACTATCCGATGGTGATGGATACTTTAGGCTGCACACCGACCTTCCTGAAAGCCCATCCGCAGGCGGCAAAAGCGCTGGTTGAGAGCTACTTCGATGCGCTGGAGATGATCAAACAGCAACCGGAGAAATCGTACCAAATTATGGGCGCGGCGGTGAAATCGAGCGGCAAAGAGTTCGCCGAATCAGCGAGTTATCTGCGCTGGCAGGGACGCGAAGAGAACCGGGCATTCTTCAACGGTGGCATTCAGAGCTTCAGCGACGAAGCGGGTAAACTGCTGCTGCGCGCTGGCGTGATCAAAACCGTGCCGGATATCAACAGCCTCTACGATGCCAGCTTTGTCCAGTAACGGGAGATCGCCGATGGAGATCAGTAAACCTCAGCCAGCCACGCCGCCGGACACGCTGCCGGACGCACCGAAGCGCTGGCACAATCCCTTAATGGTGCCGCTAAAACCGGTTGCTGCGCGGCTGCGTATCGGCCTCGGCATCGGTTTTTTCGTGCTGTTTGTCGCGGTCTGGGCGCTGGTCACGCTGGGCGGCATGGTGTCGCCCACCTTTCTCGCCGATCCGATCACTATGCTGCAACAGGGCGTAACGCTGTTCACCGAGTACAATTTTGCGCTGGATATCGGCATGACGGTGATGCGGGTGCTTTCGGGATTTGTGCTGGCGGCGGTAATCGCGGTGCCGCTTGGCATCATGATGGGTGCGTTCAAAACCTGGGAAGCGTTTCTTGAGCCTTTCGTTTCGTTTTGTCGTTATCTGCCGGCGTCAGCCTTTGTGCCGCTGCTGATCCTCTGGGCAGGCATTGGCGAGATGCAGAAAATCCTGGTGATCTTTATCGGATCATTTTTCCAGATCGTCCTGATGGTGGCGGTAACGGTCAGCAGTGCCCGGCGCGATCTGGTGGAAGCTGCCTATACGCTGGGCTGTAGCAACCGATCGATAGTGCGACGGGTGTTGATCCCCGGCGCGGCACCCGGCATTGCGGAACTGTTGCGTCTGGTACTGGGCTGGGCCTGGACCTATGTGATCGTTGCGGAGTTGATCGGATCGGAAAGCGGCATCGGTCATATGATCGTCGACAGTCAGGCGCTGCTGAATACCGGACAGATCATCTTCGGCATTATCGTCATCGGCCTGATTGGGCTGCTGTCCGATTACCTGTTTAAGCGGGTCAATCGGCGGCTGTTTGCATGGAGTTACCCGGCATGAAACAGAGCAAACTGAACGTACGCGGCGTCGAACGCTGGTTCAACGGGCCGCAGGGTGAGCAAACCCAGGCGCTGCAACCGATCTCCTGGCGGGTGGAGGAGAACGACTTCGTCACCATTCTCGGCCCGTCCGGCTGCGGCAAATCGACCCTGCTGCGGATTATCGCCGGACTGGACAGCCCGACGCGCGGCGAAATCTGGCTGGATGGTGCGCCGGTCGACGGGCCCGGCGCAGATCGCGGCATGGTCTTCCAGAGCTACACCCTGTTTCCGTGGCTGACGGTAGAAGAGAACGTCTGCTTTGGCCTGCGTGAACGCGGCATCAGCGCCGCACAGCAGCAGCAGCGCTGCGAATACTATCTGCATCAGGTAGGGCTGCGCGGCTTCGCCCGTCACTATCCACGCCAGCTCTCCGGCGGTATGCAGCAGCGCACCGCCATCGCCCGGGCGTTAGCCAACGATCCGAAAGTGCTGCTGATGGATGAGCCGTTTGGCGCGCTGGATAACCAGACGCGGGTGATGATGCAGGAGCTGTTACTGTCGGTCTGGCAGCAGTCACGCAAAACGGTGCTGTTCGTGACCCACGATATTGATGAGGCGATTTTCATGGCCAACAAAGTGGCGATCTTCAGTGCGCGGCCGGGACGAATTAAACAGGAGGTGGCGGTTAACTTCGGCATTGAGCGTGACTACACCCTGAAAACCTCGCCGGCCTTTATGGCGCTCAAGGCGGAGATTACCGAGTCGATCCGCAGTGAAACGCTGCAGGCGCTGGAGCACTAAGCGCCGGACGGCAGGCAGGGGCCGTCCGGCAGTTTTCAGGCACCAATCTGTTCGATGATCCGACCGTGCGCCATCCGTACCGCCCGATCGCACATGTGGTCGATAACGTCAGGATCGTGGCTGACCAGCACCATGGTTAAGCCATCCTGACGCTTCAGATCGTTCAGCAGATTGAGGATCTCCGCCTGTACCGACATATCCAGCGCCGAGGTAGGCTCATCCAGCAGCAGGATCTTCGGCTGCAACAGCAGGGCACGCACAATCGCCACGCGCTGGCGCTGACCGCCGGAAAGCTGGTGCGGATAGCGATCGGCCAGCGCCGGATCGAGCCCGACGTGGCGAAAGCCCTGGTCGATGCGATCGTTGATGTTGTCACGTTTAATCAGCTTCAGCGGCTCGGCCAGCGTCCGGCGCAGCCGGTGACGGGGATGCAGTGAGGCGTAGGGATCCTGAAACACCATCTGCACTTCCTGACGTAGCGCGCCGGTAAAGGCTTTGCCCGGCTCCACCTGATGACCGGCTAATTGCATCCGGCCCTGCCAGTGGGGATTCAGACCGGCCAGCACCCACAGCAGCGACGACTTCCCGCAGCCAGAGGGACCCACCAGACCAAAACATTCCCCGGCATTAACCTCAAGGTTGACCTCATGCACCACGGTGCGCAGCTCGTAACCCTGCTTATGGGCGACGCTGAGATCCTGCAACTTAATCATGATGTGCCTCCAGCGCCGCACGATCCAGCACCGGCAGCAGCTGGCCGTGGGTCGCTTTACCCGGACGGCAGGCCCACAGCGTGCGGGTATAAGGATGGGTCGCCCGCGGCAGTTCGGCGGCAGGCAGGGTATCGAGCAGGCGGCCTTTGTACATCACCATCACCCGCTCACAGTGTTCCGACACCTGCTGCAAATCGTGACTGATCAGCAGCAGCCCCATATTACGCGCTTCGACCAGACCGCGAATCAGCGCCAGCACCTGATCGCGCATCGCATGATCGAGTGCTGAGGTTGGTTCATCGGCGATCAGGAAATCAGGATCGGTAATCAGGGCGATCGCCAGCATCACACGCTGGCCCATGCCGCCAGAGAGCTGATGCGGATAGTGCTGCATCAGGCGACGTGGATCGGGCAGGCCGACCGCATCCAGCATCTCGCAGACCTTCTCTTTGCGCTCGGCGCGGCTCAGGTGACGGTGCAGAATCAGCGGTTCTTCAACCTGCCAGCCAATGGTACGCGTCGGGTTAAGCGCATATTTCGGGTCCTGCATCACCATCGCCACCCGGTTACCGCGCAGCTGGCTCCAGCGGCGCTCCGTCAGCGTCAGCGCATCCTCGCCTGCCACCTGTAGCTGCGTAGCCTGCAGATGCAGGGCCGGTGACAGCAGTCCCATCAGGCTGCGGGCGGTCAGCGATTTCCCTGAGCCGGATTCACCGACCAGCGCCACGCGCTCGCGGCCAATAGAAAAACCAATGTTGTCGACCAGCAGCGCATCATCGCTACGGATGGTCAGCCCTTCGGCGTGCAGCAGATTATTTGGCATGACGGGTATCCAGTCGGTCGCGCAGGCCGTCGCCTGTCAGGTTAAAGGCCAGGCTGGCAAACAGAATGGCAGCGCCCGGTGCAGCGGCGACCCACCATTGATCGAAAATGACTTTACTGCCTTCGGCCACCATCGATCCCCATTCGGCGGTTGGCGGCTGTACGCCCATGCCGAGAAAACCGAGACCGGCAGCCGCCAGAATGATGCCGCCGAGGCTCAGTGCCGCACGCACTACTGCGGTCGGCAGACAGAGCGGCAGGATATGGCCGAACATCAGACGAAAGCCGGTGATGCCCTGCATCCGCGCGGCGGCAAGGTAGTCGCTACGGCGCAGCGCCAGCGTTTCGGCGCGCGCCTGACGGGCAAACGGCGGCCAGCTGGTCAGCGCCAGCGCCAGTGCACCGTTCATCAGGCCAGGACCGAGAATCGCCACCAGCGCCAGCGCAATCACCAGATTGGGCAGCGACAGGAAGATATCGGTAATCCGCATCAGCAGGCGTTCAGTCCAGCCGCCGACGTAACCGGCGGTGATGCCGATCAGCAGGCCGGCCGGAATGGTCAGCACCAGAATCAGCGACACCAGCAGCAGGGTCGGACGCGCGCCGTAAATCACCCGCGACAGCAGATCGCGGCCAAAGCCGTCGGTGCCGAACCAGTGCTGCGCCGACGGCGCCAGCAGCCGGCTCGACATCGTTTGCAGATTAGGATCGGATGGCGCAACCAGCGGTGCCAGCAGCGCCATCAGGATCAGGATGGCGACCAGCGTCAGCCCAACGGTTAACGAGGTAACGCGTTGACGGCGACGGCGTGGCCGCAGCGTTTCGAGTTCAGAAAGTTGTTGCGTCATCGGGTTCTCGGATCGGTTAACCAGGTTAAAACATCCGCCAGGGTGTTGATCAGGATAAAGCAGCTGCCGATCAACAGGGTGGAGCCGAGAATCGCCGGCACATCGCCGGAGAACAGGGCATTGGTCATGTAGCGGCCGACACCTGGCCAGGCGAAGACGGTTTCTGTCAGCACCGAGCCTTCCAGCAGCGTGGCGTAGGAGAGGGCGATCACCGTCACCAGCGTGCCCAGCACGTTCGGGAAAATGTGGCGCAGCAGGATGCGGACCCGACCGGCGCCTTTGGCCCGTGCCAGTACCACATACTCTTTGCTGCTCTCTTCCAGCAGCGCGGCGCGCAGCAGACGGGTAATCCCGGCCATTGCCAGCAGCCCGAGGATCACTACCGGCAGCCAGAGGTGTGCGATGGCGTTGCGGAACATCTCCGGCTCACCCGACAGCCAGCTGTCGATCAGCACAAAGCCGGTTTTCGGCTCAAGGGTGTAGACCCAGATATCGTCCAGTCGTCCCGGCCCGGCAGACCAGTGCAGCACCGCATAAAACAGCAGCAGACCCAGCAGGCCGAGCCAGAACACCGGCACCGAATAGCCGAGCAGGGAGATGAAGCGGGCCAGATTATCGATCCAGCTGCCCGGTTTCCACGCCGCCAGCAGCGCCAGCGTGACGCCAAATACCACGGCGAAAATCATTGCGCAGGTTGCCAGCTCAATCGTGGCGGGGAAGGTGGTCATCAGATCGCTGCTGACTGACTGATTGGTCAGCCGCGACACGCCGAGATCGCCCTGTGCCAGATGCGCAATGTAGCGCCAGAACTGCACCAGCACCGGCTGATCCAGCCCGAGATCGTGGCGCACCTGGGCATAAGTCGCTTCACTGGCGTGATCGCCGGCGATCTGCTGCACCGGATCGATCGGCGACAGATGCGACAGCATAAAGGTGAAGGCGAGCAGGCCAAGCAGGGTGACCAGTAGCGACAGGATGCTGCCGATCAGCCGCCCGCCTCGCTGCCAAAAAAGCCGGGCGGACCCGGCTGTAGCAACAGACTGTGCCATTACTTGGTGACCTGCGAGTAGTACACCATGTCAGGGTTGATGCCCTGGACATAGCCTTTCAGGTTGTCGCGCAGGGCGATCAGGTTCTTCGCCTGCATACCAATCACGTAAGGGGAGTTTTTCATGACCTCACGCTGCATCGCTTCATACAGGGCGACGCGTTTTTTCGCATCGCTTTCCGCCGTCGCCGCTACCACCTGCTTGTTCAGCTCCGGAATGTGCCAGTCGGAACGGAAGGCGATGGTTTTGCTGCCATCTTCCGGGTTATAGGCAAACGAGGCAGCGTTGGTGTTGGGATCAAAATAGTCCGAGCCCCAGGCGTTCAGCGTGGCCTCATACTTATGCGCTTTGACGTTGGTTGAGACTTCAGAACTCAGGCCCGGAACCACCTCGACCTTCACGCCACCTTTGGCGAAGCTGCCCTGCAGCGCCTGCGCGATGTCGAGATAAGGCGGCTGGTTGCTGGTGGAAAGCTTAAAGCTGACGTTGGTCAGGCCGGCTTTTTTCAGAATCGCTTTGGCTTTCTCAGGATCGTAGCTGTAAGGCGTATCGTTGATTGCGCCGAGGAAGCCTTTCGGCAGGAAGGTCTGGTGCACATCGAACTGGCCTTTCAGCAGCTCATTGGCGATACCTTTGTAATCCCACAGGTAGCGCGCCGCTTCCCAGAATGCCGGGTTCTTCATCGTCTCGTTGGCACCGATGTTGAACTGGATGTAGTAGAGCGAGGCCATCGGAATCGCTTCGGTCTTCACTCCGGGTTTGCCGTTCAGCGCGGCGATCTGATCGGCACCGAGGTTACGGGCGATATCGGCATCACCCTGTTCCAGCAGCAGACGACGCGCGGCCGGTTCCGGCACGTTCTTGATCAGGATGTTCTTCATTTTTGGCGCACCGGCCGGCGAGGTTGGGTTGGCGCTCAGCAGCACCACCTGATGCATCACCACTTTACGGATCTGATACGGGCCGCTGCCGGCTGAATGAGTTGCCAGCCAGCCGTTACCGAAATCGCCATTTTTCTGATTCGCCATCGCGGTTTTCTCGTCGATGATCGACGAAACCGGGGCTGAAAGCAGGCTCAGTACGTAGGTCGGGCTGACGTCAGCGGTCCAGCTGATCTGCACGTGATTGTCATCGACCTTCTTCAGAAAGCCATCAACGTTATCTTTGTTCCAGCCGAGCTGCGTCAGGATGAAAGAGGGATCGAGGTTCAGTTTCACCACCCGGCCCAGCGAGAAGATCACATCTTCCGGACGCAGCGGATTGCCGGTGGAGAATTTCGCGTCTTTACGCAGTTCAAAGGTCAGGCTGCGGTTGTCGCTGCCGGGCTGCCACGAAGTTGCCAGCGTCGGTTTCAGATCGACCGGATTCTGCGGGTCAGACTGAACCAGGCGTTGATAAATATTGGTAAAGGCCTGCACGCTGGTGAGTTCAAACCCTTTGGCCGGATCGAAGCTATCGGCATCGTCGGTAGACTGCGCAATCACCAGTGTATCTTTGGGCGTCGCAGCCTGAGCAGAGAAGGCGGCAGCCAGCGTCAGCGCCAGCAGTGATGGAATTATAGTTTTCATGAAATTTCCTTGCCTTAAAAAAGTTACGCGAGTTTACGAAAGGGCTGATGCGAAGAATAGTCGAATATGGGCTAATCATATGCCAAAAAGGTATAAGCGACAGGTTGTGGTTATAAGAAGGTAAAGTATTTGTTGTGTTATTTCCGGCAGTGCAGAAACGGAACATCAACGAAACGATAATTGCTATTATTAACCCTTTACCACGACCTTACGCTGTTTATAATATCGGCAAATTATTTCAGGAGAATTCAGTTGGACAGTCACCCTCGATTTATCTTTATTCCGGCAAGCTGAATTCTTTTCGCTGCTTGCCAACCGGCGGGCAGCAATCCTCTCTGTTAGTGACGATTGCGCTCCTTATTTATCATCCTGTTATCTGAATGAGTGCGCGTTATGCTGCTGTTTATCTTAGCCCTTTTCCCTCCACCCCGACTGGCGTAGCCCAGGCTGCGCCCGATCTCTGCTTTCTGACACCTGTTACGCAGCGCTAATTTCGCGTCGCGCGAAATTCTGCACGCCCTTATTTCTGAATACAGGAGGGATATATGGACGATCCCCGAAGGACACTTAATTAAATAACCCGGCAACGCCAGGTCTTCTCCGCATACCTTATTTGGGTGTGCAGGATAACTATTGCTTTAAATCAGGGAGATGTCGAAATGAGCGACATGAAACTGGAACAGGTTGTCATCAAATCTGACGACCACCGCACCATGAAGAAAACCAAAAAACTTTTTGCTATCGCCCGTGAAGCGGTCCAGCCAGTCGACGTCACGCTGGCCAACCTGCGCAGCGACCGCGAAGGACTGACCCACGCCGAGGCTGCAGCCCGTCTGAAACAGTATGGCCCGAATGAGGTGGCGCATGAAAAAGCCCCTCCGGCGCTGATTCAGCTGCTGATGGCCTTCAACAATCCGTTTATCTACGTATTACTGGTGCTGGCGCTGGTCAGCCTGTTTACCGACTATCTGCTGCCGCTGCGCGCCGGTGAGGAAACCGATCTATCGGGTGTGATCATCATTTCCACTATGGTGCTGCTGAGCGGACTGCTGCGCTTCTGGCAGGAGTTCCGCACCAATCGTGCGGCGCAGGCGCTGAAGTCACTGGTGCGCAGCCAGGTCACAGTACTGCGGCGTGATAGCGCCAGTGAAACTGCACAGCGTCACGACGTTGATATGCGCGAACTGGTGCCGGGCGATGTCATTCTGCTGAGCACCGGCGATCAGGTGCCTGCCGATGTCCGGCTGCTGAGTTCACGCAATCTGTTTATCAGCGAAGCGGTGCTGACCGGGGAATCCCTGCCGGTGGAGAAACAGAGTGGCAATATCACCGTCGATCCGCACGGCAAATCTGCCCAGGAGCTGCTGGCGCTCAATAACATCTGCCTGATGGGTACCAGCGTCGCCAGCGGCACGGCGAGCGCAGTGGTAGTAGCGACGGGCGGCGATACCTGGTTTGGATCGCTGGCCGCCTCGCTGGTGGGAAGCCGGCCGCAGACCGCCTTTGATCGCGGGGTTAATAGCGTCAGCCGGCTGCTGATTCGCTTTATGCTGGTGATGGTGCCGGTGGTGCTGCTGATTAACGGCTTCAGTAAAGGCGACTGGATGGATGCCACCCTGTTTGCGCTGGCGGTGGCGGTCGGCTTAACCCCGGAAATGCTGCCGATGATTGTCAGTGCCAATCTGGCCAAAGGCGCGATTGCGATGTCGCGACGCAAAGTGATCGTTAAACGGCTGAACGCCATTCAGAACCTCGGCGCGATGGACGTGCTGTGCACCGATAAAACCGGCACCCTGACTCAGGATACCATCCTGCTGGCGCACCACCTCAACCCGATGGGACAGGAAGATGGGCAGGTTCTGCTGCTGGGCTGGTTAAACAGCGGCAGCCAGAGTGGCGCGAAAAACCTGATGGATCGGGCGGTGCTGATGGCTGGCGACAAAGTGATCTCTCAGACCCGGCGCAGCCAGTTTCATCTGATTGATGAGTTGCCGTTCGACTTCACCCGCCGCCGGGTGTCGGTGCTGGTTGAAGATCTGGCGCATCATCGCTCGCTGCTGATTTGCAAAGGCGCGGTAGAGGAGATGCTGGCGGTGAGCAGTGCGATTCGTCAGGGCGAGACGGTGGTTCCGCTGGATGAACGGCAGCGGGCAGAACTGCTGGCGCTGACCCAACGCTACCATCAGCAGGGCTATCGGGTATTGCTGGTGGCGACGCGCGAAGGTGATTTGCACGCGCCGCTCAGTAACAGTGACGAGCGTGAGCTGACGCTGGAAGGGCTGCTGACCTTCCGCGATCCACCAAAAGCCAGTGCCGGCAAGGCGATTCGGGCACTGCGCGACAGCGGCGTGGCGGTTAAAGTGCTGACCGGCGATAACCCGCTGGTGACCCTGCGCGTCTGTCAGGATGTCGGGCTGAGCGATCCGGCGATGCTGACCGGTGATCAGATTGAGGCGATGGATGATGCGCAGCTGGCGCAGGAAGCGGAGCGTTGTAGCCTGTTTGCTCAGCTGACGCCGCAGCAGAAATCACGCGTGGTGCGCCTGCTGCAACACAACGGCCATACCGTGGGTTTCCTTGGCGATGGTATCAACGATGCGCCAGCGCTGCGCGCGGCCGACACCGGTATTTCTGTCGATAGCGCGGCGGATGTGGCAAAAGCCTCGTCCGATATTATCCTGCTGGAGAAAGATCTGCAGGTGCTGGGTGAGGGTGTGCTGAAAGGACGGGAGACCTTTGGCAATATCATCAAGTATCTCAACATGACCGCCAGCTCAAACTTTGGCAACGTGTTCTCGCTGCTGATCGCCAGCGCCTTTATTCCGTTTCTGCCGATGCTGTCGATTCATCTGCTGATTCAGAACCTGATGTATGACGTTTCCCAGCTGGCACTGCCGTGGGACAAAGTAGACCGTGATTTTCTGCGTAAGCCACGCAAATGGGATGCCGGCAACATTAAACGCTTTATGTTGTGGATGGGGCCTACTTCGTCGATTTTTGACGTCACCACCTTTGCGCTGATGTGGTTTATCTTCAGTGCCAACCACGCTGAGGTGCAATCGCTGTTCCAGTCAGGCTGGTTTATTGAAGGTCTGCTGTCTCAGACGCTGGTGGTGCACATGCTGCGGACCCAGAAGATTCCGTTCATCCAGAGTCGCGCCACCTTACCGGTGATGCTGACCACCCTGACAGTAATGGTGCTGGGCATTCTGATTCCGTTCTCGCCGCTGGGGGCGATGGTCGGGCTGGTGCCGCTGCCATGGCAGTACTTCCCGTGGCTGGTGCTGACGCTATTCAGCTACTGCCTGGTGGCGCAGGGAATGAAACGTTGGTATATCCGCCGTTTCGGCCAGTGGTTCTGAGGAGACGATGATGAAAAATGGCCGGATCGACAAGGTGTTCATCGGCGTGATGCTCATCGGTGTTGTGCTGATCATGTTGACGGTAATTCTGCGCTAAACAGCGGCCGCGGGAAGGCTCGCGGCCTGCGGCAATAAAAAAGGCGGCTCAGAAGGCCGCCTTTACTGTTGGTTCACGCCGCTTTCAGCGCTTACTGCTCATCGCGTTCCCGACTGGCGCGCTGGCGTTCGTAGTATTCATCTTCTGCGGTAATGATCTCATCCAGCAGCGAATCCATATCTACGTTGTGCTCTTCTTCAACGAACAGACCGGTGAGCGGCGTTTCAGGGGTTAATTTCCCGTCTTCATACAGCAGCCAGATCTCTTTGGCATAGCGCGTCTGTAACAGCTGCGGGGCGAACTGGCCGTAATAAGCGGTGATATTGTTAACGTCACGCCCGAACATCGATTCGGCGTGGTTGTTCGCCGCGGCATCGACCGCCTGTGGCAGGTCGATAATCACCGGACCTTCGGCATCAAGCAGCACGTTAAATTCTGACAAATCGCCGTGCACGATACCGGCACAGAGCATGCGCACGATATTGCGGATCATGGTGTGGAAATCAGCGATGGCGTCCGCTTCTGACAGGGTGACATCACTCAGCCGTGGCGCAACTGCACCGTCCGCATCGGTCACCAGCTCCATCAGTAATACACCGTCAATGCACAGATAAGGCTGCGGCACGCGGACACCGGCGTTGGCGAGGCGGAACAGCGCATCAACTTCTGCCGTCTGCCACGACTCTTCCTGCTGCTTGCGGCCGAATTTAGTACCTTTCTGCATCGCACGCGCGTTACGGGTGTTACGGGTTTTACGTCCTTCCTGATACTGCACTGCCTGCTTAAAGCTACGCTGCGTCGCCTCTTTATAGACTTTGGCGCACTGGATCTTGTCACCGCATAACACAGTGTAGACGTCAGCTTCCTTGCCACTTTTCAGTCGCTGAAGCACGTCATCAATCAGGCCATCATCGACCAGAGGTTGGATTCTGTTTGGGATTTTCATGCGGCTTTATACCTTATTTCAGCCCCTTTTCGTATCAATAACACCAACGGCGATAATAGAAAAAAATTGGCAACGTCTGAAGGAAGTGACTAATTCTACCCTGGAAAAAGGTTTTAGGAAGGTGATCCTTTATTGACCGGCCAGCATCAGGCGAGTTTAAGCGGAGTCAGGCAATTTGACGGGCTGATTGATGACAATCGGTAAATCGCTTTACCGTCGGCGGGCAATCCTGACGCTATCGCTTTTTAATCAGAATCAGGCTTAGTGAACGAGCAACAAAGTGCCCTGAAGAGTGCCCTGAAGAAAAGGCTATGGCGAAATCCTGCGGCTGAATGGCAGGATTTCGACCAGCGTCACCGGGTTACTTCAGACCTTTGAGCAGTTTCACCGTGCTTTCGATGTCGATCTCATCTTCGGTGAAGATTAAGGTCGAACCCTGGAAGGTAGTGATAGCCAGCTTCTTCAGCGATCGCATTTCACCGGGCTTCACGTCTGATTTCGGTCGGATATTGCTTAACAGCACGCCTACCGACAGCACCGGATTCTCTTTATCGATGCGGGTGTCGACCGGCACTTCTTCGCTGTAGACCAGGTAAGATTTGATCGCGGTGATCTTGATGCGCTCGCCGGCGATAAAGATGTATTTGCTTTCCGGCACCACTTTCACCGCATAGGCCGACAGACCTTTGTTGTTGGTGGTGGGTTCAAAGGTGACGGCAGCGTCTTTCTTGATCAGATCAGGGTTGGCGACCTTAATCACATGAAAATAGCGGTTCTCACCGTTTTCATCTTTGATAAAACCAAAACCCTTATCTTTGAACCAGGTTGTGATTGTTCCGTTCATCGCCATTACCGCCTGTTTAATCGTTTATCTACTCAGTTTTTTACAGCGCGCAGTGTAAAGCACAATGCCTGCGCAGACTATATCAGTGTGGATGATAAATTTTGGTCTGTAAGAGAGCAAGCCGGTGAAGCGCTAAACGGTGCCGGGATAATCGCGGGTCAGGCGTTGTGAAAACGTTCACCACGCAGTTGCAAAGAGAAGGGACGTTGGCCTGGTCTGGACAGTACGCGGATAAGCGCTGCAGATGATGATGCCGGTCGCATGATTCGGGCAGGTGAGGTCACCATCGTAACCTGCCGCCTGCCCGGCGCGTTCGGGTAAGGTTACTCGTTACCCCATTGGTTCAGGAAGGTCGCAATCTCATCGATACGCTCTGCATCGATGCCCGCTTCAGTGGCCATCTGCTGCTGCGATTCTTCACTGATCTCTTCATTGTTCATCAGACGGGTGATCAGTAACTGGAAATAGTGCGCCAGCGGTGTGCGTTCTGCGTCGCTCACCGGCTTAGCGGATTCGGTCGCATACTCATCTGCGACGTCATAGTACTTGAGGGGAATATCGTTAGTCATAAAGAGTCCGCTAAGTTGAGGTTCCGTTCAGGTGCTGCCTGCGCTCGGTGGTGCAGATAGCCGGGTTATTATTTCGTGTTTGGGTTGGGGCTGTAAAGGGATAGCTATAGCGGGCATTGTTGAATTCATCAGTAACAAAAGCCCGGTAAGCGACCTTACTTAAAGTCATGCGCGAATTAGTCTGGTTCCAGAATTGAAATTCTGTAGAGCAGAATAGCGCGATGAATTATGCGGATACGTTCTCAATCTGTTCCACTATACACTCCGGATGAGCCTGCAGTCGCGCTAAAGCCTCGGCATAAGAGGGCATCGAATCGGCGGCACCAGCGCGTTCAACGCAGAGTGAGGCAAATGCCGCAGCGAACCGCGCCGCCTGCGGCAGATCGTCGCCGGAAGCGAGCCTGGCGGCGAGCGCGCCATTGAACGCGTCGCCGGCGCCGGTGGTGTCGCGCGGCTGTGCCGGAAATAGCGGAATGCGCTGCTGTTGCGAGGGCGTTGATAGCAGGGCGCCGGCAATGCCTAGCGTAATGATTACCTGTCGCGCACCCTTACGATGCAACACCTCGGCGGCACGGCGCGCGCTGGCAAAATCCGTTACCGTTACGCCACTGAGTTGAGTCGCTTCGGTGCTGTTCGGCGTCAGCAGATCAATTTTTGCCAGCAGCGCATCGTTGATTTTCTGCCACGGTGCCGGATTGAGGATCACAAACGTGCCGCTGGCGCGGGCGCTATCAATCATGCGCTGAATAGCGTTGAGGTTATTCTCCAGTTGTACCAGCAGAATATCTGCTGCGGCTACCGTGGGCTGGCAGCGCGTAACCTCAGCGGCGGTCACGGTGGTATTGGCACCCGGATAGACTGAAATCATATTTTCGGCGTCGTCGCCTGCTACGTAAATCAGCGCGTTACCGGTGGGCTTCTCTTTACAGGTAAACAGCGTAATCGCGTCAAAGCCGGTTTTCTCCAGATGACGTCGCGCAAAGAGGCCAAAATCGTCATTGCCCACTTTACCGATGTAGTGCACCCGCGCACCGGCACGCAGTGCCGCCGTGGCCTGATTTGCACCTTTACCTCCCGCACCCATCATACTGTGGTGCGCCGTCAGCGACTCTCCCGGCAGCGGAAAGCGACGCATGACTGCAACAATATCGAGATTAAAGGAACCGAAAACACACACTTTTCCTTTCATCATAGGCTCCTGAACCGGCGTTCAGCGGCGAGACAGGCACCGCGACAGCCCGTATAGTCGGTTGAGTGGCTGAATATAATCTTCAGGTTTTCGCGCGTGACCGGTGGCCGCAAATGCTGTTGAATCTGGTTGCGCAGCAGCGCCAGCGGAAAATCAGCCATCGCCAGCACGCCGCCGCCGAGGATCAGATACTCCGGATCGAGAATATTCATCTCGGTGGCGATCAGCTGAGCCAGCCGCCGCACAAACGCCTGCAGATCCGGCTGTTCGCCGTGGCGGGTAAACAGCGCTGAGATGGGCGTGTCGGCGGCGTTCAGTGCCGCCCAGTGGCTCAGCCAGTGACCCGACGTCAGCGTTTCCGCACAGCCGTGGTTGCCGCACGGGCAGGGGAGATCGTTTCCCGCAACCGGCACATGCCCCAGTTCGCCCGCGCCGCCGTGCTCGCCGTGATAAAAGCGGCCATTCAGCCACAGACTGTTGCCCATCCCGGTGCCGGGGTAGAGGCCCACTGCGTTATCCGGCAGCTGCTCCAGCTGCAGCAGATCCCACAACATAAGATGGTTAACATCTTTGTCCATCGCCACTGGCATACTGAGTTGAGCTGCCAGGCGTGCCGCTACTGGCTGATGATCCAGCGCCTGAATAAAGGGCAGCGAGATCACCTGCTTTCTGTCGCGGCTGAGGATACCCGGCAGACCCAGCATAATGCCGCTGACCGGCTGCTGCTCCAGCGTCTCATCAATGAGCTGGCCAAGCGCCAGCAGCGCGTCGGGCTGCTGCGCCCAGCTGGCGGTAGGCACCTTGCGAAAGCTGCTCCAGACGCCTCCCTCTTCCATCAGCTGCAGTCGGGTACCGGTGCCGCCAATATCGATACCAAGCCAGCGTGATCTCATGCGGACACCTGCGCCAGCCCCTGGGCCTCATCAATGCTGTCGCGCATCATCTCCCACGCGGTGGCTAAATCGTCATGGATGTTAAACAGGCCGGAGGTGCCGACAATCAGCACTTCGGCGCCTGCGCCGATCAGCGGGTTATAGGTGCGGGTATTGCAGGAGCCGTCAATCTCAATCAGATAGTGATAGCTGTGCTGTTGCTTCAGCGCTTTCAGCTCGCGCACCTTTTCAACCATCTCCGGAATAAAGGGCTGGCCGGCGTAGCCAGGATCCACCGTCATCACGGTGATCTTATCGAGCAGATGAATATAATGCTGAATGTAGGAAACCGGCGTGGCAGGATTCAGCACCACGCCCACTTTTTTCCCGAAGCTACGGATCAGGTTAATGACGCGAAATGCATCGCGGTTAATGGTCTCAGCGTGCGGACAGATAAAGTCAGCCCCTGCTTTTGCGACCGCCTCGATAAAATCAGTCGGCTCTTCCACCATCAAATGCACATCGATCGCCACACGGGTATAAGGACGGATCTGCTCAATAAAGAAGGGGGAGAGCGTAATGTTTTTTACGTAGTGACCATCCATGATATCCACGTGAAGAAAGTCAGCGCGCGAGTCGAGAACCTGCAGCTGGTGCTTGATCTCCATCAGGTTCATACACATCAGTGACGGGGAGATTTGAGTACGCATCATACTTCCTTCTTTTCAGTCAGAGGATTAAGCACCGCGGCCAGCTTGCTGAGCTTTACTGCACGGTGTTCGTTGAATCGGGTTTTGAATTGTTTAAAAGCGAGTACCACAATCAGCACTGCCCCCCACATCGCCAGACTGACGTGCTGGCTGATGTTCATTAGATTGAAACCGGTGGAAAGCACCTGTAGCGCAATCAGTGCCAGCACCACGCCCGTGACGCGTCCGAAGCCGCCGTTGGGATCCGTGCCGCCAAGAATAATCGCCAGCACCGTCAGCAGCAGATAGGCGTCGCCGTAGCCCATGCGCGCGGAGTTAAAGCGCGCCATCATAATCAGGCCCGCCAGGACGCAAAGCAGGCTGGAGATCACGTAAACCAGCATCACCATGCGATGGGTATTGATGCCGCTAAACCAGGTAGCGTTGATGTTGCTGCCGCCCATGTAGATACATTTACCGGCGCGGGTTTTACCGAGAAACAGCGCCAGCAGCGCGGCGGCAATCAGGAACACCCAGAGCGGCAGCGGCATACCGAGCAACGTGTCCGCACCCAGAGCCTGCACCACCGGCGGCATACCGCTAATGGCGGCACCTTTGGTCAGCCAGATTCCGACGCCGTTTAGCGTCATCATCGTTGCCAGCGTTACCAGAATCGGGTGTGCGCCGATTCGCGTCACCATCAGACCCGTCACCACACCGATCGCGGCGGCGATCAGCATGGCGCCAATGATGGCGATAAACAGCCAGAGCAGCTGCAACGCCATGCCGGCATTGGCGGGCAGCGCGCTCATCAGCGTCCAGGCGACAAACAGTGCCGTGAGGTTAGCGGTAGCGATAATGGCAAGGTTCAGGCCGCCGCTGAGAATGGCGATAAACATCGCCAGCGTGAGTAAACCCAGTTCCGGCAGCTGAAACGCCATACTCATAAAGGTTGAGTCGGTCAGGAAGCGACCCGGCAACATCAGCGTAAAGGTGGCAAGCGCCAGCGCGATAAGCAGCATCAGGCCGATGTTGGTACCGTCTGGGCGCAGTGCAGTCAGTGATTTCATCATCAGTGCCCTCTGTCACACGAAACTGACATCAGTTTCTTTGCGTTTTTTGTAGTGCGTCACGGCGATCGCAATCATGATGGTGCCGCCTACCACGATATTCATGAAGTAGTTCGATATTCCCACCAGGTTGAGGCCGTTTTTCAGAATGGCGATCAGGAAAACGCCCATCAGCGTGCCGCTGACTGTGCCTTTGCCACCCATCAGACTGGCTCCGCCCAGCACCGTAGCCGCCAGCACATCAAGTTCGCCGCCAACCAGCGCATTGGGAACGACTTCTCCCATACGATAGACTTGCACCAGCCCGCCAATCGCCGCCATTGCGCCCAGCCAGCCGTAGGCGAAAACGTGGATCAGGCCGACGCGGATACCAATACGGCGTGCAGACTCCGCATCCCCCCCCACGGCATAGAGCTGGCGTCCGAGGTTGGTTTTGTTCAGCAGTAAGGCAGTAATGGCGGCAATCAGCAGCATAGTGGCCAGCGGCAGGCCGACCTGAAAGCTCTCCCCCTGCCAGCTGAACGGCAGTACATTGCGCAGCGTGATCCACCACTCCGGCAGTGAGTAGAGGCTACGACCACCGGTGATCCACATCAGTAGCCCGAACAGCAGCGACTGCATGCTAATGGTGATGATGATGGAGACCACCCGCAGCGTGGTGATCAGTAACGCGTTTATCACCCCGAACAGCGTGCCGCACACCACTGCCAGCAAAATGCTGAGCAGTGCATTATCGAACTGGTACTGTACAAACAGTGATGCGAGCAGGTACTGCACCACTGAGGCGACTGCCGCGAAGGAGATATCGATACCGCCGGTAACCAGCACGACAAACAGACCTAGCGCAAAGATGCCGGTGACCGCGTAGCTCTCCGCCAGATCCAGCAGATTCTGCATGGTAAGAAACTGCTCGCTGGCAACCGAGAAAAACAGAATGAACGCCAGCAGCACCCAGGCGAGCCAACCCTGACTGGAGTGCGGACGAAAACGGGAAAAGTCAGGCATTGATCACCTCCGCCAGCTGCTGCTGCTCGACGCTATCGGGTTGATACTCGGCATGGATCGTGCCATTACGGAAATGCAGAATGCGGTCGCAGTTGTACCAGACCTCTGGCACCTCATCGGAAATCAGAATGATCGATAGCCCCTCTTTCGCCAGCTCGTGGATCAACTGGTAAATACTGGCTTTTGCACCTACATCTACGCCGACGGTGGGTGAGTCGAGGATCAGAATGCGCGGCTGCGTCAGCACCCATTTCGCCAGCACAATTTTCTGCTGATTACCGCCGGAAAGCGTGGAGATAGCGAGGTTTGGATCGGCGACGCGGACGCCAAGCTGCTGAATCCACTGCAGGATCAGCTTGTTTTTACGGTATTCATCAATCAGGTGAAACCGGTTTTGCAGCTTGTCGAGGATGGGCAGCACCATGTTGTCTGCCACCGACTGCTGCTGCACCAGGCCCAGCGTCAGACGATCTTCCGACACGTAGCCGATACCCGCTTTGATCGCATCTTCATGACCACGAAAGCGCACCGGCTTACTGTCGAGCCAGATTTTACCGCTGTCGGGACGTGTCATGCCAAACAGCGACAGCGCCAGTTCAGTGCGTCCGGAACCGAGCAGGCCGCACAGCCCGAGCACCTCGCCTTCATACAGTTTAAAATTGACGTCGTGATACTGGCCGGCGCGGGTTAAATTTTCTATCTCCAGAATGGCGCGATTGCCGTTGCGCGTCGGCGCTTTCAGCTGGTAGTCGAGTTTCAGGCCGGTCATCAGCTCTGTCAGGTGGTGCGGTGTCATCTCGCGCGCGGGCCAGCAGCCCATTTTGTGTCCGTCGCGAATCACCGTAACGCGGTCAGAGATCTCCAGCACCTCATCCAACCGGTGGCTGACAAATACCACGCAGATATTTTTATCTTTAAGGTAGCGCACGGTTCGCAGCAGTTGATTCACCTCGGTGCGGGTCAGGGAGGCGGTCGGCTCATCCATGATCACCAGTCGTGCATCGGCGACCAGCGCACGGCAGATCGCCACCTGCTGACGCTGAGCAATAGAGAGCGCCGCGACCTTCTCATCCAGATCGAGATCAAACTTCAGTTCGGTAACAATGCTGTGCGCGCTTTCACGCAGGCGTGCGCTGTGGTGCCATCGCAGCAGGCCATTGAGGTTATGCTCGAAGGCGATATTCTCTGCCACACTGAGATTGGGAAACAGCGACAGGTCCTGATAAATCACCTGGATACCGAAGCCACGCGCCTGTCGGGTAGTGAGGCGTGGCTGCGGCAGGCCGTCGCCCAGTGTGATGCAACTGCCACTGTCCGGGGCGTGTACCCCTGAGATAACCTTGATCAGCGTGCTCTTGCCGCAGCCGTTGGTACCAGCGAGACAGTGCACTTCGCCTGCCAGTAAGGTCAGTGAGATATCGCTCAGTGCGCGGTTGCCACCAAATGTTTTCGACAGATTCTCGAGCACAATCAGTGTCTGTGGAGTGACCTCTTGCATATCAGAGCCCCATTTTTACCAGTTTTGGCAGATTTTCTTTATCCAGGCTCTCTGTGTTGTTACCGAGAATGGTGTGCGTGGCTTCATCCACTTTTACTTTGCCCAGCCCTTCAATCGTTATGCCGTCAGTAATGGGCTCTTTCTTATGCATCATGTCTGCGATACGCACAAAGACTTCGCCCGCAGTCTGCGGATTCCAGATGTAGCCGCCTTTAATGGCGTTACGCTGCACCAGGGAGGCACCTTGTCCCGGACTGAATGAGCCAATCACGCACACCTGGTCGATTTTTTTACGGTTCATGACCGCACGCCCGGCGCCAATCGGTCCCTGTGAACCAAACGCCATGATCCCTTTCAGATCGGGATATTTGGACATCAGCTCATTGGTGGTGCGAATGGAATCATCCAGCGATTCGCCGACGCCAAATTTGTCAATGACCAGCTGCATTTTGGGGTAGTGCTCTTTCTGATAATTGAGTGCAGCGTCGGTCCACTGTTGATGCAGTGGCACCGTCAGGCTGCCAACATACATGGCGTATTTGCCTTCTTCGTTCATGCACTTCGCCAGCGCTTTCATATGGTTAATGCCATGCGTAGCCGCATCGACCAGTTCGAAATCCCAGTTGGCGCCCTGCTGGCCGGGTGACTCATGGGTGATGACTTCGATACCGGCATTGCGCGCCCGTTTCAATACCGGCTCCAGCACTTTTGGATCGTTCGGTACGACGCCGATGATATCGACTTTCTGCGCAATCAAATCTTCGATGGCGCGTACCTGTAGTGCCGGATCAGCCGCGGTGGGCCCTACCATCCACGCATCAATTCCGCGCTTCGCTGCTTCACTTTTAATTCCTGCTTCCATGGCATTAAACCAGGGAATACCGCCAATTTTGACCACAATACCCATACGCAATTTGTCAGCGGCTTGCGCACCGGTGGCGGCAAAGAGGGCAAGCAGAGAGCAGGCGATAAGATGCTTTTTCATACAGACTCCTGATTAGTTTTTAATTAGCTGCATGGACTGAAAACGCTGAGAACAGACGATAACGTTAACGCCGTTCCACGCCAGTTCCTGTTCCAGTTCTTTATCTTTTAATTGGTCAGTAATAAGAAAATCGACGTCGCGGTAGTGGCATATACGGGCAAAAGAGGGCCGCAGAAATTTACTGCCATCCATTAAAAGATGTTTTCTTTCAGCGGCCAGCAGCATCTGCTGTTTCAGGTGTGCATTATTTTCATTACCTTCGCGCAAATATCCGTCGTTACCCAGACTGCTACAGGAAAAAAATATTTTATTAATCTGAAATTCGCGCAGCGGCTGCTCAGCCACCACGCCGTGAAAATCTTCATCCCGATCGGAATATTCACCGCCCAGACAGATAGTGCGAATACTGCCGCGTGCCGCCAGCGTCTGCACGATGCGCAGAGAATTGGTTAATACCGTTAATTCAATGTCGGGCAGCTGTCGCGCCAGATACCAGCAGGAAGTACTGCTATCCAGCAAAATACAGTCACCGGGACTGATAAAGTCGAGCGCGCGTTTGGCAATCATCATCTTGGCATCAACATGCTCATTAATACGCTGACGAAAAGATAATTCGTTATGGTCTTCATTAGCCGTTCTGCTATTTCCCTGAATGCTGGCGCTCTGTTTTTTTATCAGAACGGCGCCGCCGTGGCTGCGTTGCAATAATCCGCGTTTTTCCAGATGGTTTAAATCACGGCGAATAGTTTCCTGCGAAACCTGACATAATGTGACCAGCTCTGAAGCAATTACACGACCATTTGTATTAAGTTCATTAATAATTCTTTGCTGTCTTTCAATCGGCAACATACTTATCCTCCGATGACTATAAATTACTGGAAGCGAACACGGGAAAATGTGGACTGGGCAGGAGTCCACGTGGGTAAATAGGGCTGGCTTTTATTAAGTGATATAGTCGAAATATTTTATGCAAAGTAGTGCAATAAATTGCATGTAAAAGTGATGTTCCTCACGTATTTTGCTTCTCCAGGCTGGTGGCGATTACAAACAGGGTTAACAGACTATATAGGCATCGTTGCTGTGACGTGACTGTTTATGACCGTTTGTGTGGATTTGACCGTTTAAACTCAGCCTTTGGCTCTCCTGGGCATCGGAGTAAGCCACTTCACTTCGTCTCATCAGTTGTCAGCAGCCTGGCCAAAGGTATAAGAAGGCGTCTAAGGAACACATTGAGATCCCCAATTATCCGGAACGCCAGTTTGCTGTAACCGAGCCTAATCAGGTCTGGTGCGGTGATGTGACTTATATCTGGACGGGTAAACGCTGGGCTTATCTGGCCGTAGTGCTTGATCTTTTTTCCCGTAAACCGGTTGGCTGGGCTATGTCATTTTTCCCGGATTCTGCACTGACAGCTAAAGCGCTGTCCATGGCCTGGGAAGCGCGAGGAAAGCCGGCTAATTTACTGTATCACCCGGATCAAGGCAGCCACTATACCAGCAGGAATTTCAGACAATTACTGTGGAGATATCAGATAAAGCAAAGCCTGAGTCGCCGGGGAAATTGCTGGGATAACAGCCCAATGGAACGGTTCTTCAGAAGCCTGAAAACAGAGTGGGTACCGGATAATGGCTACGCGAATTTTAGCCAGGCCAGCACGGCAATAACGAATGACATCACAGGATATTACAGCCAGCTCAGACCCCATCAATATAATGGTGGTTTGACGCCGAATGAATCAGAAAGATTGTTCTGGAAAAACTCTAAAGCCGTGGCAAGTTTTTGTTGACCACTACACCCGTCACCATCATATAGCTGGTAATCGACATCTTTAGGTTTGGCGGCTTTGATTTCCGTATCGGTTAACGGCTTGGTTTTTCTTGCCATGGGGAGTCTCCATGCGTTTAGGCCCAACGAAAACAATAGAGCTTTTCGTTGGGCCTATCAATGGGCCTAAAAGGTTCGGATTTAATTAGTTCTCTTCGGACTTCGCGGGACAAATTGAGGGCACAAAAAAGCCCGCAAGGCTTGCACCGTGCGGGCTTTCAGGACTTCAGCGGACAATTCTGTTATCGCCGCGAAAGAATTTTGGTGGGCTGGCGGGAGTTGAACACGGCTGAACCCTCCGTAATTAAATGAAATAAAAGCAGTATTTTTTGAAAAGGGTACGCGACTGTTCATGCGGCTCCTTTTGAGGGGTTATCTGCGAGGCGCAGCACTCTTTTAACCGTGTGACCGTCATACTCTTCCAGGTAGGCTCCATAGTGGCGGAACAGCATTTCCGGTCCTTTATGTCCCATCTGCGAAGCCAGCCAGAAAAGGTTTGCGCCCTGACTGATATGTCGGGTGGCGAACGTGTGCCGGGTCTGGTAGGGATTGCGGTACCGGATGCCTGCCTTCTTAATCGTAGGGACCCAGGCCTTTTTGCGTATGGCATCCGCACTCGCCCAGGGCTGCCCGGTTTTCGGATCTTCAAAAACAAACTCTCCCTTTTCAAAGGTGAACATTTTCTGACTGGCGAGTGCCGCGAGAGCATCACCGTTCAGATCCACTTTTCGCCTGCCGGCCCGGGTCTTGGTGGTCTTGATTATGCCAACCACGCTGGCGTTCCGGACGCTGGCCTGGCGCTTCTCTGCATCGATATCTTTCCACGACAGCGCACACAGCTCTGAACTCCGCAGCCCCGTGTTGATAGCAAACCGGAAAAGATTTTCCCATTGCTGATTACCGGCAGCATGAAGCAGGGCGCTGACTTCGTCGGGTGACAGGGGATCGACGACATACCGGCTCTCCTCCGGACGCTGGCTCCGGTAGCGGGACGCCTTGACCAGCGTGACCGGATTTACCGGAATGACACCATCGATTACCGCTTCATCCAGGGCTGAGCGCAGGAATGACAGCTGATTCCTGATGGTCTTTAGCACGGTGGTCTGCGCCTTGATCCAGTTTTTCAGTAACGCCGGCGTCAGCTCAGCCGCGCGCACCTCATGCAGATCCCGCAGCGCATCCATGCATTTTTTATAGCCACGGATTGTCGAGGGGGACAGGTTGCGGGTCTGACAGATGGCCAGATACTCACTCAGGTAGTGTTTAACCTGGCAGGCGTTACCGGTTTTACTAAACAGCCTGAGCTTGGACGATTTTGGAAAGTAATCGGCATAACTGAACGTTCCTCTTCCGATGTGGTTGTAGATCTCTCCCAGCAACCTCTCCGCATATCTGATGTTCCTGGCATTTACCGTCAGGTGTGACAGCGGCTCCCTGCACTTCACACCTTTATAGGTAAAGGTAATGTTTATTGTCGTTTCATTCCGGTGCCGGCGGATGGTTACTCCCCGCGGTAGTCTGACGTCTGTCGTGCCCATTTACTGACCTCATTCAAATCGATCCAGCGTTCCTTAGCGCCGCTGACTTTCAGTACCTGAATACCCTCCCGCCAGAAACCCCGCTGCACGCGTTTGGTGATAGCGTCCGGGGTTTCTCCGGTTTCCCTGCAGTAAAGAGAAATAGGAACGCACTGTAGATTCAGCATATTTACCTCTCAGAGTGAAACTGCCGTGGCAGTGGTGATTTACCAAAACGATACCCGGCACAGACCGGGCATCGGCATCAGTGGCTGGAAAGCGCGAGCAGCATGAGATAAGGATGCCGCGACGCAGAGCAGCCCCGTCATCAGCCCGGCCCCGATCGTTACGGAAACCATGAAGATGCAGCCGAACCGGCGAACGGATTTGAGCAGACCTGCATAAGATGTTTTCCTCATGAATAACCTGCGGCACGCGGATGTTTTTCCCGGCCGGGTGAAGGAGAGCCGGTGCTGTCGTGCAGTACCAGATGAATGATGGAAAAGACCACAGCCAGCTGGATCAGGATCCCGAGTACAGTCAGCAATACCAGCAGCGTGATGGCTAACAGACTGCAGTCTGTACTGCAAAGTTGTGCATAAGGTATCTCAGAGGCATTCATGTCATTTCTCCTTCTCAGGTTTGATCACGCCCCATTCGCGCCTGAGTGCGTTATCACAGAGCGCGCAGCGTTCTTCCGCCCATTGCCTGTTGCTCTCACGCAGGGCCAGCCCGGCCGCTGCTTTCCATGCTGCTGCGGCAAATCCGTAAGCACCGGCATTTTCAGCCTCAGCAGCAATCCTGGCCAGCCGCATATAGGGCATGGGCTTCTGCAGGGAAACGGCTTTTTTCATTGCGGCATCCCCCGATTCATACAGACCGTGCCCTGACAGGAGGATACGGCGTTACGCCCGGCCAGACGCTCTGGCTGGTGGACGGGTTCATCAGCGTGGCACCGTGTGTAATTGCGCTGCGCCTGCAGGAAAGCCAGTTTCCAGATGAAATCCTGATAAACATCATCGGCACCGGCCTGTTCACAGCATGCTTTCACTTCCCGATCCTGCCGCCAGTGACGAAAGCCGGCAAGCTGTGGCGGAAAGCGCTGAATCAGCCGTGCGGTTTCGTCATCAATCCACTGCTCTTGTTTTATGATGGCCAGCTCTTCCGCGCTGAGCTCATCCCGGCGGCGCTCCAGCTGGATATACGGCATCATGGCTTACCCTCCTGCAGAAGAATTTCAACTACGCGGTCCAGCCCTTTCTGCAGCAGCGGTGGCTGAGGCGGCAGGGCTGGCGGAGGCGAGGACGCGAAACTGGCTCCGGTCAGAATGTTATCCGGTGCAAACTCGATATCGCGGATGGCGTGAAAAGGGCGAGCAAAAGCGGCATCGCCCCTGATGGCTGGTTGCATCATGGGAAATGGTCCTTTGAACAGTTGGGTTAAACGAATACGCTTAGTGAAAAGCCGGGCTGGCTGTCAGAAAGAGGTGTGGCCAGAAGGTAAAATGGAAATCTACCGGACAAGACCACAACCCGTTAAAGGGAGGTAGTTCAATACTCCTCCTCTTGTCTTGCGGCGTTCAGCGCGGCAAAGATACTCACCGGATCACCTGATATCAGTGTCCGGAGAATAATAATGCCGGTAGTTGTGACATCAGCTTCAGGGGCGGCTTCCAGTGCAGCTTCAACAACACGGATATGCTCAGAAAGGCATAAAATGAAGCTCTTGATGGTGAGTATCGAACGCACACCATTGGTGATGTAATCAATTTTCACGGCTACTCCTTAATCGCGCTGGCCCGTCCTCAGCAGAAGGCCAGTGATTAAATATGGATGATTGACTGCCTAAGCCAGCGGGACGCTTAAGCGAAGCGCTGGCCTTAAATCTGTTTGTCATAATCTGCGTGACTGAGCAACTCCCAATGCTGTCCGTTATCTCTGGAGAGGAGTCGCCATTGCGGGGTGACACGAAGCGTGAGGTATCTGTCACGACAGGTTCGCCTCGCCCGGATTTGTCCGGCACGCCATGAATGGATAATCCGTTCGGCGCGCTGTTTGATCCTTACCGGAGCACGAGGTTTCGGCATGAGCGCAACCTCATCTCAGCAGCACAGGCTGCCGCGAGTTTCTGAACAATAGGCACCATTCGGTTCAGCGAACCGGGTATGCCGATGAACATGCTATTACGGGCAGGGATATTCATGTCTCGTCTCCGTTGAGGTATAAAAAAACCGCCACAGCGGGCGGTTATGGTTACGTTATGAGAGACACCGTTATGATTGGTTATCTTCTTCGGCCTCTGGATCTGCACAGCAACAGCAGCCTGAAGGCCGTAAATCAGGGTGAATGTCGACAATGGGCGTGAGGATGGAAGTCAGTAATTCATCCATTGAGCCCATTACGGCGCGCCGGTATGTTTCTCCTTCTTCTTTACTGATTTTTCCCTCCTTCTCACTCGCTTCGAACATATTTATTAATGAACACAGCTGATAAGCCACATTCAGCAGCGCTTCTGTGGCTTTTTCTGCAGTCTCACGATGTTGCATGGTGACCTCCGGGTCAGGTGAATATGCTGTCGGTTAAGGGCTGGCGGAACGGCTCCTTAAAGCTCGTGTTTGCCATTTTCATCAATGACGATGAGGCGCGTATTTCTGATGAAATCACTCATGTTCACGCCCACATCCTGCCAGTGAGCCAGCGCAAGCAGCACATCACGGCGGGACTGGCAGTGACAGGCATTGACATACGCCTGCACGTGAACAAGAGCGAGGCTGCGCATTTCTTTCTGGCTCAGCACACGCGAAGGTTTGTTTTTGTGCATGAATTCCTCCGGATTAGGGCGGAAAAAAACCGCCCACTGAGGCGGTTTTTTAATCAAGTCGGATTTTAGTCTGATTTTAAGTTTAGTAAGAAAGATAATCATAAAGGCATAATAGTCTGCGATAATTTGTTGTGTTTTTTTCGCTTACTTGGACAAGATATTCTTTCAAATCAGAAAGCGGGATGATGTCATCCCAGCAAAGATATATTATTATGTTCGTTATCTTATCAATTGATGTTTCAAAAGTTAAAATGTCGTTAATGTTATCATAACCGCATTTAGATACAGCCTTTACCCTTAACATTTGAGATAAGATTTTATCTAGTTGACGCTGCTTGTACTTTTCAATGCCGTCAATATTCCCACACAACGAGCTAAAAGCATAAACTGGGAAGTGCTCAGTTGTGGAAATCGTTTGTTTATTCAGTGTTTCAATTAATTGACTGTTTGCTTCTTCAATTATTTGGAAGTAGTTGCTAATGAATTCAGCTTTAGTTTGGTATTCATATCTAACCGTCTTTTCCGAACCAACTGCAATTACTAGCTGATCATTTGATAATTCTGATAAATTCTCTGTGATTTTTACCTTAATCTCTCCACCACTTTTAATAGTTGTCCAAACATCTTGAACTTTTCTGATATCCATAGCGGATACGGGGAGTTTTAGATCAGCTAAAGAATCATAAAGCTCCATATAATTATCTGTTTTTATTTTATTGATACGTATGGTTGCCATTCCTTCAAGATCAATGTCATGCTCTACAATCTCAACTGAGTTACTGGCTTGCTCATGTTCTATTAAAAGAAAATTATCTCTAATCTTTTTAGCTAAATCACTTTTAGGATCAACATATGAAAAAACAGTTCTTAAAATGCTCTTGATGTTCGTGTCGCTAATGCTATATCCAATGAATATTATTGGGTTGTGGATGAATAAAGAAAGCAACTGAGCACGAATTAACTCATATTTATTATCGAAATCCTGATAGTCTTGTTCGGTCATTATTATATTGGCAGGGTTGCTTACACAACCATGTATTTTATATACAGAACCGTAGGGGTTGCTCAGTAAAATGTTGTTCCCGACTAGTGGATTAAACTGAAAAATATTCTCTATCAATTGATCGTAATTAGTGGTTATTATGGAACCTATATTTTTTCTTGCTTTAATGAGAGCGCTGAGCTCTTCTTTTTTTTCATCTTTGGTATCTAGTGTTTTCAAAAGCGATGTAATATAAATTTTAAATCGACTGAGTTTAATACCTTCCTTCATCTTTTCATAAAAAACATTGTTTGTTTCTTTGAATTTTCCGCTTCTGTCTTTAGATAGTCTGTCATTGAATTGATCTTCGAGTTTTGATGCTAGTATATCATATCGGTAATCACCACCGAAATTGCAGTCGGCTTTCAGGTCAAGAAAAAACTCTTCATTATCTGTCAGTTGATAGCTGATGTGCGATAATAAGGATTCCCATCCAAAAGATGTTTTCAAATATCTTAGGCTAAAACCAGTACCTATGAATAGCACTGGATGGTTTTTATAGCCTGATATGAATTCGCGGATGTGCATGGTCAATTGAGTCCTTGTGAAATTAATAATATTTTTCAGTAAGTTAGGAAGAAAGTAGATATGAAGTGTTACTTTTAGCTGCGCTGATCAGGTCTTTTTACTCTAACTTTTTAGGTATTTCTCTTTATTCTCTTAACTGAGAATATCGCGACCCTTGGCAAACAGCAATTATCTAAACTGTCATAGGTCTTGGATGACCTTATGGAAAGGGCCTTTTCTACTCGTGATAAGCGAGAATCTGTTCTGACTTGTTTCAACTTGGTGGACTTCTCAGGCTGCTCATATCCAAACCGATCAGCCTGTTTCTCTTCAATTTTGCGGCACTCAATTGCATTAAGCATGCGACGCATATGCCGGCGTGCCCGGGCGTTGTCTTTCACCACAGGTTTAACAGATCTGCCATAGCTGATTTTCGCCATACATCCCTCCGTTAAGTTACTGGCTGCACTGTCGCAACAATGCACTCAGTAACCTGAGGTTCGGTGCGTTCTCGGCACCCTTCGTAGAGCTTCCCGCTCGTTGTTAAAGAGCTTGATGTCATGCAGGTTGATAGGATTTCCCTGCTCAAAACTGACTTTATCTACATGATAAATTTAAGTCAATATCAAAATGATAAATAACCTGATCTTTGATATATCTATTTGATTTATAGGGTTTTGATTTATCTCGAAACCTGCATTGAGAAGGTTTCGAGAAAAGGATGTTTGTGAAGGGGGGGAGCGAAGGCGGTTAACTGGCTTTACTAAGGTGTTCCAGGAAACGCGTATGCTTTAGTATTGCTGCAACATATTGGATTTTTTCAACCTCGTCTGGAGCCAAGGTGATTGGATGATGCTGGCTATTTACACTTGTAAAAAGATAAGATCCGTCTCGAGTTTTATTAAAAATTTTTATCATGTTACGCCCGTCCTTGGTCCTTACGAAAACTTCATCTCCGACCTGAACAGGCGTATTGGGTTCTATTACGACGAACTCACCTGATTGAATCCTTGGCCACATGCTATCGCCTTTCACTTTCAGCCCAAAAGCTTCCTGGTCCTTGCTACATATACATAACCATCCGGCATGAAGCTCCATCATATCCACCGAGCCATCTGTGCCCAGTAAAGCTTCTCCCACCACTCGTACAAAGCCGCTGGCAGGTGCGCCTGCAATCTCAATCTCATCTTCTGGGATGTTGTCAGGATGAATGCTATCCAGCCATCCCGTAGGAAGCTTTAGTGAACTTTCAATCCGGCGGGCAAGCCTGTCACCAATATTTCTAAATGCCTCATTGCCTAATACCTGGCTGAGTTGGGCGGGGTTCAGTCCACACTGCTCTGCAAAGCCAGCCTTAGTCGCATCGGTTTGCTGCAAATGTTCATTTAGAAGCTTTAACAGGTTTACCTTTCTAATCTCTTTGTTTTCCATCTTTAAATTTTCACATGATTTATCTTCATGATAAATGTTCAAAAAGATAAATTTAGTTGCCTGAAATTTATCTAATTGATAAAGTGTCATCATTTTTAAGGCAAAGGAGCCTATCGAATGAACAATGAACTTTTGCGTTGGCGCAAAGATGCTAGCAAGGAAGAGTGGGCGTTATTAGCGAGTAAGGCAATGACGACTGTAGGTTATCTGGATCAGCTGGCTTACGGTTTCAGGAAGGCCTCTCCCTCAAAAGCTGTTGAGATTGAGAAGGCCTCAGCAGAATTCACCTCAAGGAAACCGGTAACTAAAGAAAGTCTGGTTTTTGATTCACGCGCCTAGTCGGGGAAATTCAAAAAACAATTTCTAAACGGAGCTGTTATGAGCGTGACACTCATGACTAAGGCTATGAGCATCAAAGTAGGAAATCCCATCCGAAAGCTGGTGCTGATTAAGCTTGCAGACAACGCGAATGATAAAGGTGAATGCTGGCCTTCCTATCAACATATCGCTGACCAGTGTGAGATTGGCCGATCGACAGTTAAAAGCCATATCAAAGAGCTGGAGAACATGGGCCTCGTGCGCCGAGAGTTTCGTAAAAATGGTGTGCTAAACCAGTCGAATCTGTTTCACATTACCCTGGATAAACCGGTGGAGGTCGTTTCGAAGGTAGATTCAGTCAGGGAAGAAAGGAGAGAAACCAGTGGGGCAGATTCTGACCGGGGTGGGTCAGGAGCTGACCGGGGGGTAGGTCAGCATCTGCCCGGGGTAGGTCAGGAGTTGACCGGGGTAGGTCAGGAGTTGACCGGGGGTGAGGCAGGAGCTGCCCGAGGGGGTGGGGCAGGAGCTGACCCCATAACCAGTCACTCTTTTGAACCAGTCAAAGAACCTAAAAACATAACACCCGTTGCTGACGCAACGAATGCGGAATGCGTGCCCCGATCGCGATACGCATTCGAAGGCAACATCGTGAAGCTTAACCACGCAGACTTCGCATCGTGGCAGAAGCTTTACGCAAATGTGGACCTGGTTTACGAGCTGCAGAAACTCGATATCGAGTTTTCTCATGAAAAACCCAAAAACTGGTTTATCACGGCCAGCCAGAAGCTCAGCTACCAGAATAAACAAGGCGTCTGGCGCTGTCAGCCACCGCCAGACGGTGCAAATCAGCCGCACTGGAACGATCTCAGCGAGTGGGAGAACAATTTCTTATGACGAATCGCGAAGCAGTTTTCGACGCGCAGCAGCAAGTCGAGGTCTCAGACCTGGCAGGCACCCTTTCACCGAAGGACAGCCGTGGCGTTGATTCATCCGTCGAGCTGCTGGTGGATATACTTTTCCGCAGTCTGAAGCTGGTATTTCCGGCATCCATCAGCACCACGTTGAAAGACCCACGGGATGAGGCAGCAGCGAAGCGCCAGTGGATAGCCGCGTTCATTGAAAACGGCATAACCTCAAAGCAGCAGCTATCGGCAGGGATGAGGCGTGCCCGTGCAAGCGGCTCACCTTTCTGGCCATCACCTGGACAGTTCATCAGCTGGTGCAGGGACGGCGAAAGTGGCGCTGCGGGTTTGCCGGATGAACATTCACTGTATGACATGGTCATGCGCTACAGCGCGCGACGTGGCTTCTATAACTCTCCCGAGGCCTACCCATGGCAAGCTAATGCCCATTACTGGTTGGTCACAACCCTTTACAGCCAGATGCGCGGTAAAGGGCTGAGCGAGTCAGAGCTGCGTGGAAAATGCCGCACCGAATTGCATAAGATGGCCAAACGGATTAAGGCTGGTGAATACATTCCGCCACCTCGCCCTCTGGTTGAAAAGCTGTATGTGCCAGTAAGTACTGATACGGCTCTTGAACATATCATGAGGATTAAAGCGATGTTAAAGGCTAAAGGTATCCGGCACTAAGCTTGTGGATGCAGATCTCTGTACTTTAAAATATTAATTTTTCAATTGAATTCCTGTCGGGAAGGAATGTATATTCACTTCAAATAACCGCTATATAATCATTGCGAAGTCACCATTACATAAAAAGGAGTTTATGTGGCTCTATATAACATATCAAACAAGACGTTAACGCCTTTAGATAGAACAACGTTCACTATCGAAGGGCTACAAGAGCGTTATGATTTACAGGAAGCAATTAAGAATAATATTGCCATTTTGGCTCCCGATTGTCTCGTCATTGCTGAAGAGTTTTCTGATTGGGAAGATAGCCGTCGCAGAATCGATATTCTGGCAATCGATAAACAGGCAAACTTGGTAGTCATTGAATTAAAACGAGATGAGTTTGGCGCTCATATGGAGCTTCAGGCACTGCGATATGCCTCGATGATTTCAACAATGAGCTTTTCAAAAGCATGTGAATATTATCAGGATTATCTCTCAAAAAATGGATTTGACATTGATGCTAGGGAGAGCATTTTAGATTTTGTCGAACTTCAGGACACTGAGCTTGTCGAGTTCGGAAAAGATGTGAGAATTATTCTGGCATCTGGAGGATTTAGCAAAGAGCTTACAACAACAGCAATTTGGTTAAGAGATAAAGGCGTTGATATTAGCTGTGTTAAAATTACCCCATATAATTTTAAAGGGGAGGTTTTAATTAATGCTGAGCAGATTATACCTGTGCCTGAGCTAAATGAATATCAAGTAAGGTTCAGAGAAAAAAGGACAGAGCAAATCGCTAGCTTGAGTAAAACAGAAAAGGATTATTCAAGCTACAAATACAAAGGCTTAGTGTTAAATAAAAGAAAGTTAGCTTTGGAGATTTTCACTGACTGGATTGAAAAAGAAAACCCAGCCAGCCTTGAAGACATTAAACGCAAGCTGGAAGGCGTTATAAAGAACAGAACGATTACCTTGGCAGGTTCTGTAAGTGATGGCAGAAAAAATCGTTATCATATGAATGACGCTATAAAACTTGCATCTGGTGAGCTCGTTGTAATATCAAATCAATGGGGCATAGTGAATATTGACAGAGTTCTTAACTTTTTCAGGCAGGATGGATTTGTTGTCGAAAAAATTTAAAGTGAATGATCAATGGATAATTTGATAACCCGTTAAAGGGTTTATCTCGCATCCATCAGTACTTTATGAAAGTCACTGTAGGGTGAAGGTGCAGCAAAGAGCCATGATTGGCCGCATTCATAGTACACTGCACTAAATTCTTAAAGCATAAGAGCGGTATCAGAAATGATTAATCCTTTCTGCTTAAAATAATCATTTAACTAAGAATTACAACCGAGATTAAGTGGGGTCAGATAAAATTGGTACGTAAATACAAAGCTAAGAGTTTAATAATCATTTAAAAAAAGGAATTTTTATGTTACGGCAGGTTGTTAAGAGTTTTGTGAAAAGAATTGTTCTGTCAAAAGTGGCGAATGTAATTATTGTGCTGATTTTTTGCATTACCACAGCAATGAACCTAATCATGGATAGGGATTTTGATAAATGTATAGTAGGCTTAAATGTGTTTCTATGCCTCTGGATTTTAACCTACTTCAGGGCTAAAGCCCGTGAATTCAGCTTTGACTGGTTTTATGCTGTCTTGCCTCTTTTGTATGCTTTACTTGAGAGCATAAAAAAAATACTACAGGAGCCGGATGTACAACAAACCGTAGTTCATGGCGCGTTAGGGTTTCTAATTGGCCTTTCAATTATCGTTATTACATATGGTTGTGAGGTAAGAATATATTCAAAGCAATACGACCCTACATCGGCTAATAAATCAAGTATACCACGCATACCTTTTGTTGATGCATTCTTTGTCATTGTAGTGATAAGCATTTTTGTTGCTGGCTCAGTGTTTTTACCAGTGTTTCCATAAGCCTGCTGAGTTGTAGGTAAAGTGGCTGATTTATCATGGGTGCTTGAATTACCACATGGGAAGTATTCATTTTGGTTACAGTTCAAGCGTCCATTGATATCACGACTGAATCCAATAGATATCATTAAACGTCGCGAACCAGCAGACCAGATTTCTGACTATCCACCGGGCGATTGATCCGCTGTTGAAGGGACGGTGAACATGGTGCTGCAGGTTCGTCGGATGAACATGCTTTGTATGGCGTGATCATGCGCAACAGCGCGCGACGCCTGTATACCTTACCAGAGGCGTACCCATGGCAAGCCAATGCACATTACTGGTTGGTTACAACCCTCTACAACCAGATGCGCGTAAAAGGGCTGAGTGAGTCAGAGCTGCGTGGAAATTGCCGCACCGAGCTGTATAAGTAGCCCAAACGGATTAAGTAAGGCGAGTGCATTCCAGCGCCTATAGTTCAGATTGAAAAAGTGGCGGTGCCAGTAAGCGTTGAAAAGGCGCTGGCACATATTGGGCAGATTATGGTTTTGCTCAAAAAAGAGTTGCACGAAGCGTTGAAGTGAACTTTCGGTAAAGGTAAAGACTGTGTTAAACCCAGTTTAGCTTTAAGTAAAACACAATAAGAACCGTAGTAAGCGCATTGCGTTTAATCTGCAAGAGCTTACTTAGGAAACGGCGGCAACTATCAATTAGACGTGCGTCCTAAATATTTAGTTAAAGTTTTCACACAGCCTGAGCGATAAGCGAACGTCATGTGTTAAAAAATTGTTGAATCATCAAAGCGACCAATGTAAGGATGATCCCCTAATCAACGATTGATTTTAATGTGAACAAAATAGGAAAAAATATGGGAAGAGATTTAACCTTGCATCCTAAGAAGGCAACGAGAGATGAACTTAAAAATTATCTTGAGAGCTTGGGTTTCGAAAAGTGTAAGCATCTTTGGAATTGGCCAAAAGGAACCTTGAATTATTCTTGGTTTGATTACAATGATTTCAAATCAATTGATGGAGTATCGGCTGATATTTATCCTACATCAGATGACGAACTAGATATTTCTGGAAATAAATGGGCATTGCATGTGCGTAATTTATATAGTGCCAGTTGGTATGATGTGAAAATGCTTAACGATGTTCTTAAAGGAGCAAGAAAACTTTTTGGCGGGACTATTATAGGTGATTATGGAAGAAATAGATATGCACCTTTATGGGAAGATTCTAGCACACCGATAAGTAGGGGGATTTCATCAATCTATAATCATATTAGCCAAGAAATTTCCTCCGTTAAGCATGCCTTACCCGAATCTTCAATTAAATTAAATCCTCCAGAAGATGGCAGTTCGTCAGATTTTTTTGATTTGATGCAAAGTATGGATCCGAGCAGGGTCATATATAATGGTTTGGTTCCCTTTGCGGTTGCAATGTTTGAATACTTTTTTTCTCAAGCTTTTCAAGTCCTCATAAAATACGACCCCTTAGCAATAAAAAAGAGGGCTTTGCATAAGCAAAAATTTGATTTTGACGTCTTGCTAGAAATTGAAAAAGGAACTCTGTCTATAGAAAGTGTAATCGCAAGAAATTTCACTTTTCAAAACCTTGATCAACTTAATAAGGCTTATAAAGAATGGTTGGGTATTGATGTAAGAGCAATTCTTTTTAAGAAAAAGAGAATAGGGAAGTCAATTAATTTTTTAGAAAATAAAATTTCTGAAATCATACAATATAGGCATGGAATAGTTCATCACTTTGCATTGGATAGATCCTTAAGCAGGGATGGATACACTCATATTTTAGAGGCGATTGAGAAAAGCATAATTGAGTTTATTTGTTTTATGGAGGTTAAATATAAGTTTAAATTAAATAATCACTAGTTTATTAAAAGGTTTCCTTACTGATATAATAGGCTTTGTTGAATAAATCGAACTTTTGCTGAGTTGAAGGATCAGATCACGTATCTTCCCGACAACGCAGACCGTTCCGTGGCAAAGCAAAAGTTC
>NZ_JBEPNM010000017.1:0-37986 GCF_040546285.1 Pantoea sp. UYEF8
GAACTTTTGCTTTGCCACGGAACGGTCTGCGTTGTCGGGAAGATACGTGATCTGATCCTTCAACTCAGCAAAAGTTCGATTTATTCAACAAAGCCGCGTTCCGGTGTTAACAGAACCGTAAGAGGTATCTGTAAGCGCCGTCATTATCAGACATCTCAAGCCAGGATAAAGTTGATATAAATCGTCATAGTGATCGGGTCTGGTTGTTTATTAATCAGTGCTATTTAGGTTAAATAAAATTAATACTTAAGTGCGTTCTACTACTGAATGCTATTTATCTGTAATTAAAGGGTATTTTCTTTTTCGGATAAATATTCCTGGTTTTATTATTAACCTGATTTCAACAAACCCTAAATAACCAGACAACGGCTGGTCCAGAAATAAAATGGAAAAATAAAATAAGTTTGACCGGGAGGATATGATGACCCGCAGTGCGCGTGCTGGAAGGCGCAGCCGCAAACCCTAAAGGGTAAAGTGGTGACATAAATGGCTCATCCGCTAATCCCGCAGCTGGTTTGAAGCTGGCGTGCAGGGTGGGAGGGCAGGCATTGATAGCCTGTTGCTTAAACACTATTTTCAGAGGTGTAAATGACGAACTCAACTTTTCCGGCAGCGTAGGTGTCGGGCTTTTCTCCCTGTTCCAGATAGTTCAGCATCAGTTGCAGTGCCAGCTGCGCATGTTGCCGGGTGTTCTGGTCCAGCGTCAGGGCAAGACTTTGCTGCGCCAGCAGCGTGCGGGTAGTGGAATAGAGCTCATGGGCGATCCACACGCACTGATTCAGGCGGCGATGGCGCGCCAGCGCCTGGCCTATTTCGGTATTTCCCAGTCCCGTATTGTAAATACCCAGCAGATTGCCGCCGCGGATCAGCTGTTTTTCCAGCAGTTTGCTGATGACATCGCGATTTTCCTCAGCCGCCAGCTCCTCCCGCAAATGAAGATGCGGAAAACGCGCGCTCAGCACATCCCGAAAGCCGTCGATCCGCTCCCGGTGCGCGGTGTAATCCATCCGTCCACTGACCATCAGTACCTCACCCGGCTGTTGCAGCATTTTGCCCATCAGTTGACCGGCGGTGCGTCCTGCTTTCCGCTGGTCTATGCCGACGTGACAGAGCCGGGCCGCGTCAGGCAGATCGGTCACCAGCGTGATAACCGGCACGCCACGCGCCTCACAGTGCGCCAGCGCAGCGTAAATCGCCGGATGTGCCTGCGCAAACACCATCAGGCCGTCCCGCGTTTCACTGCCAGCCATAATGCGCTGTGCCAGTCGCTCATGCTGCGCTTCAGGCACAAAGGTACGGTGCAGCGTCAGCCGCTGATAGCCCGGATGCATTGCCGCTTCAATCAAATCCTGCGCCAGCTGGCGGAAGAAAAAGGCATCGTTGCTGCTGATTAACACCTCAATCTGCCACGGCTGGCGATGCTCTTGCGGCAAAATGCGTTTCAGACCGCTGTCACGCGCGGCCTGCAGGACTTTACGCACCGTCTGGGGTGACACGCCACCGCGCTCATTGAGCACCCGATCCACGGTCGCCAGACCGACACCCGCACGCCGGGCGATCTCTTTCAGCGACATTCTTTTCTCCCCTGAGGTAAAGACCTCAACAACGCGATGTCACCAGTGTAACCAGCAAGGCTAAGCTGCAAACGGCGCTTTCCACTGGACTATGATGGAGTTCAAATAAATGAATAAAAAGCAACGTGTTGCCCTGCTGGGCTGTGGATTTATAGGCGAAGTGCATGCCGTCAATCTGCAGGCGCATCCGGCCACAGAACTGGTCTCGGTAACCGATACCGATAGCGCACGCGCCGCTGCATTTGCTGCGCGTTTTGCTGCTCACGCCGCGCCAGTCAGCCAGGTAATGAACGATGACAGTATCGATATGGTGCTCATCGCCAGTGCGACACCGACCCATGCCGATCTGCTGGTGGCGGCGGCGCGTGCCGGCAAAGCGATCTACTGTGAGAAACCTATCGATCTGTCTCTGGAGCGCGCGCGCCGGGTGGTGGCTCAGGTGTTGCCCTGTAATGTGCCGGTAACGGTCGGATTCAATCGCCGTTTCGACATCAGCCACCAGCAGCTTAAGCAGCAGCTCCGGCAGGGCAGAGTCGGGCCAGCTGAGTTGATTCAGATGGTCTGCCGTTCTTCAGAGATGCCGCCGCTGGCCTATCTGCAGGCGTCCGGGGGACAGATGCGTGACCAGGCGATCCATTTTTTTGATCTGCTACGCTGGCTGACCGATGACGAAGTGACGGAAGTGGCCGCCATGGGGGCGGCGCTGGCGCTGCCGGCCATCAGCGATTTTGCAGACGTAGACACCAGCACGCTGCTGCTGCGGCTGCAACGTGGCGGGCTGGCGCAACTGGATAACGCCCGCCGCACCGGCTACGGCTACGACGAGCGGATCAGCGTGATGGGGCCGCTTGGTATGCTGGAGTCCCGCAGTCAGCAGCAGCAGGGCGTGACCTGCTATCAGCGCGAGCAGATCCAGCAGCCCGGGCTGCTGCCTGACTGGCTCAGCCGGGTAAAGGCGACCTGGTATGCGCAACTGGATGCGTTTGTCCGTTCGCTGAATGGCGAGACGGTTGCCGATCTGCCTGGGCTGGAAGATGGTCTGCAAGCCCAGGCGATTGCTGAGGCGGCGGTGATTTCGCTGGCCGAACATCGCTTCTGTCCGGTTGAAAAAGTCTCGCTGTAATCCGGACCGGCAGGACGATCTGCCTGCCGGTCACTGATGCGCTGTTGAGTTTGCCGTCTGCCGCCATCGCGCCCTGAGTGTGGTAACAGCTTCAGCCCGCGCTGCTGATTATCCCGTGCCTGGCATGCGCCTGACTCGCTGCCGCCCTCCACCGCAGTGACAAAAAAATTATCGAATAGAAACCGGCGGTGAAGTGTTTACTGCTCAGTGAACCTTTTCAGGACAACGACGATGCCCTCTGTTCGTTTCTTCCCGGCCCGACAGGTCTCTTTTTCCATGTTGACGGCCGCGCGTGGCACTGCGCTTCGCCGGGCGCTGCCTGAGCACGACAGCCGGCAACGTGAAATCGTTCAGACGCTGAAGGCCCGCCTGCGCTGGCCGCGCACCGTCAATATTTTCACCCTCGCGACAGAGTACTGCCTCGTCGTGCTAACTCAGCGATTCAAGGATCAATCATGAAAAAGTGCTATGGCGTCCGCCTGTTTGCCGTTCCCGTACTGCTGCTCACCCTGCACGCGCCGCTGAGTATGGCGATGGGCGATAATGACAGTGATACAAAGGTGCCGGACTGCCCCAAAGGGCAGGTTTATAACGGTAAAACCAAAGCCTGCGTGCCGGAAAAGACCAGCATGCTCAGCGATGAGGATAAAACGCGCTACGCCTACCATCTGGCGAAAAAAGGCGAATATCAGGCGGCACTGAACCTGCTGGATACGCTGAAAAATCCGGATACGCGCGAGGCGTGGAATTATCGCGGTTATGCCACCCGCAAGCTGGGCCGCACCGATGAAGGGATTGGTTATTACCAGCGCGCCATTGCGATCGATCCGCGTTACGCTAAAGTGCGCGAATATCTTGGTGAAGCCTGGATGATCAAAGGGCGTCCCGATCTGGCGCGCGAGCAGTTAAAAACCATTGCCGGAATTTGCGGTACAGATTGCGAGGAATATCGTGATCTGCAGGCAGCCATCAACGGGCATCCTGAAACCTGATCGGTGGGGGAGAGCAAAATTACCTATAGCGACGTCCGACAGCACCTTGCGGCGCACCTGACGCGCCTCTGGCGTTATGGCTATGTGCTGTCGCACAACCGCGATCTGGCCGAAGAGCTGGTGCAGTCGACCTGCGTGCGCGCGCTGGAGCGGAGCGCGCAGTATACGCCGGGCACCCGCATTGACAGGTGGCTGTTCTCTATTCTGCACTCTATCTGGGTCAGTGATTTGCGCGCGCGTAAAGTCCGGCAGGGACAGGGTTTTGTCGATCCCGATCTGCTGCTGGCTGCCGATACGCACCCCGCAGATGATGATAACCGCCATTTCCGGCGCATCATGCAGCAGGTCAACGCGCTGCCCGAAGCGCAGCGGAATGCCCTGTTCCTGGTTTACGTGGAAGGGCTCTCCTATCAGGAAGCGGCCGATACGGTATCGGTACCGATTGGCACTATTATGAGCCGTCTGGCCGCCGCCCGCGCCACGCTGGCGAAAACAACCACGGCCCCGCCCGTCCCGCAGGAGAAACGGCTATGACCACAGGGAATTTTATGCCGCCGTGGCGCGACGAAGTGATTGTCGCCTGGCTGGATGGTGAGATGAGCCGTCACGATGCGGTGCAGTTTGAACAGGATATCGTGCGTGATCCGCTGCTGGCAGCACGGGTTGAGGAACTGCGTAATGGCAGCATCGATTTTCAGCAGGCTTTTGCACCGTTACTGGAACAGGCGCCGCAGCAAATAATGGCGCAGCGGCTGGCGGCGCTGTCGCCGGCGTCACCCGTGGCTGGCTACAGTCGCCGTGCGCTGATTGCCGCCTCGGTGAGCTTTCTGCTGGTGGGAAGTGGTCTCGGTTTACTGGCCCGCCCGGCACCGGAAAGCGCCGACGAAAGCCAGAATGTCCGCGATCTTGAGGCGCGCTACATGTCGCTTTACAGTGCGGAAACCCTGGCGGATACGCCGGGCGATCCCGATCTGTTGCAACGTGGCCTGGATCGCACCCGGCTCGATTTGGGCCTGCAGATTACGCAACAGCAGCTGCACCTGCCGCAGGCTGAGCTGAAAATGGTGCGGATGCTGCGCTATGAGCGCACCTCAATTGCGCAGATTGCCTGGCTACACGCCGATTTCGGCCCGCTGGCGCTCTGTATCTCGCCCGAAACGCAGGCAAGCCATGTCGTTCAGCGCGAGCAGCGCCACGGTATGCAGCTCGCCTGGTGGGCAGATCAGCGACATCAGTTTGTACTGATCGGCCGTAATCCACCGCGGCAACTGGCCGCAATCGCCGAAGCATTACGGTCAGCGCTGCGCTGAGGCTGATTGCACAGCGGTTATAACGGGGACTTCGTCTGAGCCGTGATGGTAAGGGCAATCGCCACGCGGTCATCGACTATCCCGACCAGCCGGTCAACCCGGAAGGCGGTGCGGGATATCGCGGTGCTGGCATGCAGCGTCAGCGACTGTGATGAAGACGTGAGCGGCTGGCCACCCTCCAGTGTCGCCAGCATCACCACCGGACGGCTGACATCTTTCACCGTCAGGACGCCAAAGATTCGGTATTCCCCCGCTCCCAGCGCGGCAACCCGGCTGCTGACGAAGCGAATCCCCGGGTAATGCTGCGCATCAAAGAACATGTCACTTTTTAGCTGCCAGGTTAATAACGTATTTGAGGCGACCAGCGTATCGACTGGAATATTCACCTCAATACGATCGTCCCTGTCCTGATCGGGGTTCAGCGTCACGGTACCGGTCACGCCTTCAAGATGCGCCTGTGAAAAGCTGTGGCCAAAGGCACGCCACGACAGCCCGATGGCAGTTTTATCGGTGGCGATGGCGTAGGTGATTGGCGCGGCGTGAAGCGACGCGCTTAAGAAACAGCTCAGGCTTAACAGACAGGCGGTGCGGATCATCAGATGGTTCTCTTTATACGTGCAGGTAAGGTGTTAACGTCTGTCGGGCTGTATGTATTCATTTTATCGCACGGCCAGCTTTACTATCGCCTGAATAACACCGGCCAGTAGCGCGAATAGCGTTATTGCCCGGCACCGCGCTTGACCGCCATCAGCATATTTTCGCAACTGCAACCGCTGGCCTGCAGGGGAATAGCCGGGTGCTAACAACATCGATCTCCACGCACGGTTAACAGGTGAGTACAGTGCGTGCGTAAACCGGCATGGCTAATATTAAGAAAACCTTAAGCTGATAACATTTCTTCTCAAATTATTCTTCCGTGCGAGTCACAGCGATTTTAATTCATTTTTCGTGCCGGAACCGTTTTTATCATTATGAAAATAAACGCTTTTTAATCGATTTCTGGTCATTAATTCAATTTTATGACAAAGCCATTAACTCTCCTGATATTCATCGATTATAAACGTATTGTCAATAAAGTGGAGAGAGTGGCAATCGACATGATTATTAATATTAAATAACTGAACTTTTCCAGAAATCATTAAATGAAACTGTTTTTATTTTATTGGGTTTAACCCACTTCATTTAATGTTTAGTTAACTTTTGTGCGTTAGCGTGTATCACCAGTCTGATATTTTTAATTTATTAAGAAGATCAACGTGCTCTGTTTTGAAAGGGTGTCGGCGGGAGATTCGCTATTTCCTCGCTATTACTGGCGTTGCGCATGATTAACCGTGCGTGCCTGTTTATTGTGTAGAACTGCAGGAGCTTCACCATGGCATTTTTGCCTTTTTCACGCCCCGCGTTTGGCGATGAGGAACTGGCCGCCGTAAAAGCGGTTTTTGACTCCGGCTGGATAACCACCGGCGCGAAATGCGCCGAGCTGGAGCAGGCATTTATTCAGCTGACCGGCAATCAGCATGCAATCGCCGTCAGTTCGGCGACGGCGGGGATGCACGTCACGTTGATGGCCCTCGGCATTCAGCTGGGCGATGAGGTGATTACCCCGTCGATGACCTGGGTTTCCACCCTCAATCTGATCACCCTGCTTGGGGCAACGCCGGTGATGATTGATGTGGACCCGGATCATCTGATGGTGATGCCCGGGCAGATTGCCCGCGCCATCACGCCGCGCACCCGCGCCATTATACCGGTGCACTACGCCGGTGTGCCGGTGGATCTGGAGCCGATTTATCAGCTGGCGCGCCAGCACGGCATTGCGGTGATCGAAGACGCCGCCCATGCGGTCGGTACCACTTATCATGGCCAGCATGTCGGGCATCAGGGCACCGCGATTTTTTCCTTTCATGCGATTAAAAATATCACCTGCGCGGAGGGCGGCCTGGTGGTGACGGATGACGCCGCGCTGGCCGATCGGATCCGCAGCCTGAAGTTTCACGGTCTGGCGGTTGATGCCTTCGACCGCCAGACTCACGGCCGCCAGCCGCAGGCTGAAGTGATGATGCCGGGCTTTAAATACAACCTGCCTGACATCAGCGCCGCGATAGCGCTGGTGCAGTTAAAAAAACTGCCGGGTTTTATCGCGCGCCGCAGTGAGATTGCCCGGCGCTATCTGGATGCCCTGCAAACGCTGCCGTTCACGCCACTGTCGCTGCCCGACTGGCCGCATCAGCATGCGTGGCATCTGTTTATTCTGCGCATCGATGAGTCGCGCTGCGGACTGTCACGCGATGCGTTTATGCAGGCGCTGAAAGCGCGGGAGATAGGATCGGGACTGCATTTCCGCGCTGCCCATACCCACAAATATTACCGTGAGCACTACCCGCAGCTGCGTTTGCCTGCCAGTGAACGCAACAGCCAGCAAATGTGTTCGATCCCGCTGTTCCCCGGCATGACCGATCAGGATGTGGAACGGGTGATCGCGGCGTTGCATGACATTGCGGGAGCCTGTAATGCGTGACGTAAAACCCATCAACCTGCTGTCCGTGGTTATCCCGGTCTACAACGAGCAGGAGAGTCTGCCTGAACTGATTCGCCGCACCCGCGCAGCCTGCGATCCGCTGGAACTGGAGTATGAAATCCTGCTGGTCGATGACGGCAGCAGCGATCGCTCAGCAGAGGTCATTGAACAGGCGGCAGCCCTTCCGGATAGCCCGGTGATTGGGGTGCTGCTCAACCGTAATTATGGTCAGCACTCCGCCATCATGGCGGGCTTCAGCCACGTCCGCGGCGACGTCATTGTCACGCTTGATGCCGATCTGCAAAATCCGCCGGAAGAGATCCCGCGGCTGGTTGACGCCGCCCGTCAGGGTTATGACGTGGTCGGGACCGTGCGGCAACAGCGGCAGGATAGCTGGTTCCGTCGTCAGGCCTCCCGCACCCTCAATCGGCTGATCCAGCGGGTGACCGGCCAGGCGATGGGCGATTACGGCTGCATGTTACGCGCCTACCGTCGTCATATTGTCGATGCGATGCTCAACTGCCACGAACGCAGCACCTTTATTCCGATACTGGCGAATACCTTTGCCCGCCACACCATTGAGCTGCCGGTCATCCACGCCGAACGGGCGTTTGGCGACTCGAAATACAGCTTCATGCGGCTGATCAACCTGATGTATGACCTGGTGACCTGCCTGACCACCACGCCACTGCGCTTGCTCAGCGTGGTCGGCAGCCTGATTGCGCTGACCGGCTTCGCCTTTTCCCTGGTGTTAATTGTGCTGCGGCTGTTCTTTGGTGCCGCCTGGGCGGGCGACGGCGTTTTCGTGTTGTTCGCCGTGCTGTTCATGTTTATCGGCGCGCAGTTCGTCGGTATGGGCCTGCTCGGTGAGTATATCGGGCGTATTTATAACGATGTTCGGGCGCGTCCGCGCTATTTCGTTCAACGGGTTGTTAAGGCTCCGCAAGCGCCTTCAGTACAGCCATCAGTACAGGAAAGTTCACTATGAAGACCCTCGTTTTCGCCTACCACGACATGGGCTGTGTTGGTATCACGGCGTTGCTGAATGCTGGCTATGAGATCGCCGCCATTTTTACCCACAACGATGAGGCGACCGAAAATCACTTTTTCGGATCGGTGGCGCGGCTGGCGGCTGAGCATGGTATCCCGGTCTATGCCCCGGACGAGGCGAACCATCCGATCTGGCTTGACCGCATCCGCACTCTGGCACCCGACATGATTTTTTCGTTCTACTACCGGCATCTGCTGAGCGACGAGATTTTGCAGTGCGCCCGTCATGGCGCGTTTAATCTGCACGGTTCGCTGCTGCCAAAATATCGGGGCCGGGCACCGCTCAACTGGGCGTTGATCAATGGCGAGCGCGAGACCGGCGTCACCCTGCACCGGATGGTGAAACGGGCCGATGCCGGTAATATCCTGGCGCAGCAGCGGGTGGCGATTGAGGATCAGGACACGGCGCTGACCCTGCACCGCAAACTGTCGGCGGCGGCGGAACAGCTGCTGAACGATCTGCTGCCCGATCTGCGTCGCGGGCAAATCAGCGAATGGCCGCAGGAGGAGAGCCAGGCTAGCCGGGTTGGACGGCGCACCGCCGAAGATGGCCGCATCGACTGGCATCAGCCGGCGCAGGCGATTCACAATCTGGTCAGGGCAGTCACCGATCCCTGGCCGGGTGCCTTCGCCTTTGCCGGCTCGGTAAAATTTATCGTCTGGAAGAGCCGGGTTCATCCGCAGCAACACCACGCCAGGCCGGGCACGGTGCTGTCGAAACACCCTTTTCTGATCGCCTGTGGTGACGGCGCGCTGGAGATCCAGACCGGGCAGTCTGAGCATGGCGTCTACATGAACGGCAGCCAGCTGGCGCAAAGCTTAGGGATGGTGCCGGGCGCGCTGCTCTACTCGCAACCGCAGTCGGTACTGCAGCGCCGTACCCGGGTGTTGATCCTCGGCGTAAACGGCTTTATCGGTAACCATCTCACCGAACGGCTATTACAGGATGACCACTTTGAGGTTTATGGACTGGATATCAGTTCCGATGCCATCAGCCGTTTTCTCGATCATCCACACTTTCACTTTGTCGAGGGGGATATCGCTATCCATTCCGAATGGATTGAGTACCACATTAAGAAATGTGACGTCATTCTGCCGCTGGTGGCGATTGCGACACCGATCGAATACACCCGTAATCCGCTGCGGGTGTTTGAGCTGGATTTCGAGGAGAACCTCAAAATCATCCGCGACTGCGTGAAGTATCAAAAGCGCATCATCTTCCCCTCTACCTCGGAGGTGTACGGCATGTGTACCGACGCCAGCTTTGATGAGGACTGCTCCAATCTGGTGGTCGGACCGATTAACAAGCAGCGCTGGATCTATTCGGTATCAAAACAGCTGCTGGATCGGGTGATCTGGGCCTACGGCGAGAAAGAAGGGCTGCGTTTCACCCTGTTCCGTCCGTTCAACTGGATGGGACCGCGGCTGGATAACCTCAATGCGGCGCGCATCGGCAGTTCACGCGCCATCACCCAGTTGATCCTCAACCTGGTCGAGGGTTCTCCGATCAAGCTGATAGATGGCGGCAGGCAGAAGCGCTGCTTTACCGACATTCAGGATGGGGTGGAAGCGCTGTTCCGGATTATCGAAAACAAGCAGCAGAACTGTGATGGTCAAATCATCAACATTGGCAACCCGGATAACGAAGCCAGCATTAAAGAGCTGGCAGAGCAGCTGCTGGCCAGCTTCGAACGTCATCCATTGCGTCACCAGTTCCCGCCGTTTGCCGGTTTCCGTGAGGTGGAGAGCAGCAGCTACTACGGCAAAGGCTATCAGGATGTCGAGCACCGCAAACCGGCGATCCGCAACGCGCGCCGGCTGCTGGGCTGGACGCCGACCGTGACGATGGATACCACCATCGATAATACGCTCGACTTCTTCCTGCGAACCCTTGAGCAGCAGGCTGATCATCGATGAAAAGGATCGGTCTGCGGATTGACGTGGATACCTGGCGCGGCACGCAGCAGGGCGTACCGGCGCTGCTGGCGCTGTTCAGGCAGCACGCCATACGCGCCAGTTTTTTCTTCAGTGTCGGACCCGACAACATGGGACGCCATCTGTGGCGTCTGATTAAGCCGGCTTTTCTGTGGAAAATGATGCGTTCGCGCGCCGCCTCGCTGTACGGCTGGGACATCCTGCTGGCCGGCACCGCCTGGCCGGGCAAGCCGATTGGGCGCGGCCTGAGTCGCATTATGCAGGAGACGGCCCGGCAGCATGAGGTCGGACTGCACGCCTGGGATCATTTTGCCTGGCAAACCTGGGCCGGTGTCTGGCCGGAAGAGAAACTGATTGAGCAGATAGCCCGCGGCAACGAGACGCTGAGCGAGATCCTGGGTCAGCCCATCCGCTGCTCGGCCGCCGCAGGCTGGCGCGCCGATGGGCGGGTGATGGCTGCTAAACAGAACTTTGGCTTTCACTACAACAGCGACTGCCGTGGCAGCGGCCCGTTCCTGCCGATACTGCCTGACGGGCAGCCCGGCACGGTACAGATACCGGTCACGCTGCCCACCTGGGATGAAGTAGTGGGCCGACAGGTCAGTGCGAACGGTTTCAATGGCTATATCCTCGAGCAGATGCTCTCCGCCGGGGAAACGCCGGTTTACACCATTCATGCCGAGGTGGAAGGCATTGTCGGCTATCAGGACTTTGCCACGCTGCTGACGTGGGCGGGCCGCAACGGCATTGAGTTTTGCCCGTTAAGCGCGCTGTTGCCTGCCGATCTCTCAACCCTGCCGCGCGGCAAAGTGGTGAGAGGCGAAATTGCCGGGCGGGAAGGGTGGCTGGGCTATCAGAAACTGATTGATGAGGTGAAAGAGCCCCGATGCGGATAACCAGCAAATGGCTGCTTTTTTTGGGTTTTTTTGCCCTGTATTACCTGATCCCGCCGATGTTTCGCGATCTCTGGCAGCCGGATGAAACCCGCTATGCTGAGATCAGCCGCGAGATGCTGGCGACCGGTGACTGGGTGGTACCGCATTTTTTCGGCCTGCGCTATTTTGAAAAGCCGGTGGCGGGCTATTGGGTCAACACGCTGTGCCAGTGGCTGTTTGGTCACACTCTTTTTGGCGTGCGGGCCGGATCGATAATCACTACCACGCTGACCGCCGCGCTTATTTACTGGCTGGGCAAACGGCTGTTTGATTCACGGCGTACGGCAGCGGTGGGCGCGGTGATTTTCCTCAGCTCTCTGCTGGTTTACGGCATCGGTACCTATGCGGTGCTCGATCCGATGCTGATGCTGTGGCTGGCGGCTGCGATGTGCAGCTACTGGCTGGCAACCCAATCTGACGCGCGCACCACCCGGGTCGGTGGCTACCTGCTGCTCGGCCTCGCCTGCGGTATGGGATTCATGACCAAAGGATTTCTGGCGCTGGCGGTGCCGGTGCTGGCGATTCTGCCGTGGGCGGTCTGGCGTCGGCGGGGCACTGAACTGCTGTTCTATGGTCCGCTGGCGGTGCTGGCGGCTGCCGCGATTAGCGCACCCTGGGCGCTGGCGATCTGGCATCAGGCGCCCGATTTCTGGCACTACTTCTTCTGGGTTGAGCATATTCAGCGTTTTGCCGAACCGAATGCGCAACACAAAGCGCCATTCTGGTATTACCTGCCGGTTTTACTGCTGGGGACGTTACCCTGGCTGGGACTGCTGCCCGGTGCGCTGATGACGGGCTGGCGCGAAGGTCAGTATCAGGCTGCCGCACGTTATCTGCTGAGCTGGACGGTGATGCCGCTGCTGTTTTTTAGCCTGGCAAAAGGCAAACTGCCGACCTATATTCTGCCCTGTTTTGTGCCGCTGTCGCTGCTGATGGCGCACTACGGACTACAGACGGCGCAGCGGGCGGGGCGGGCGCTGAAGATCAACGGCTGGCTGAATGCCCTGTATGGCGTGGTGATGCTGGCTGCTTTGCTACTGGTGCTGGCACCGTGGAGCCTGACACACCATCCGCTGTTTGCGCCGGATGAAAACAGCAAGCTGGCGCTGGCGGCGCTGGCGTTCCTCAGCTGGTCGCTGATCGGCCTGTACAGCACCCGTTACGCCAGCCATCGCTGGCAGGCAGCGGCGCTTTGCCCGTTAGTCGTTGCGCTGACGATCGGCCCTGTGATCCCGGATAAAATACGTGATGCCAAGCAGCCACAGCATTTTGTGGCGGCAATCAGCGATCGGCTGGCCGGCAGCCGTTATATTCTGGCGGATAATCCGGGCGTCGCCGCGGCGGTTGCCTGGCATCTGCGGCGCAGCGATATCGGTTTTTATGACCAGAAAGGCGAACTGGAATATGGGCTGGGCTATCCGGATGCGCAATCCCGCTTTGTCAGCGAGGCCGCTCTGGGCGGCTGGCTCGCGGCGCATCGCCGTACCGGTAGCGTGTCGTTGCTGTTGCTGGTTGATTCGGTGCACAGCGATATCGGAGCGGCGATCCCGGTACCGGATGCGGTTTATCGTCAGGGCAGACTGGTCAGCCTCTATTATGGTCAGACTCCCTGATGGTGCTGCTGATTGTGCTGGTGAGCCTGCTCAGCTGCAGCGCGCAGCTGTGTCAGAAACAGGCCACGCGGGTCAGCGGTTCCCGGCTGGCGGTTTCTGGCTGGCTGGCGGGCAGCGTACTGCTGCTGGTGATCGCCATGATCCTGTGGCTGGCGGTGTTGCAGCGGGTGCCGGTCAGCCAGGCGTATCCGATGCTGAGCCTCAATTTTATCTTTGTTGCGCTGGCGGCGCGCATCATCTGGCGTGAGCGCCTGACGCTGCGCCAGATCGGCGGCACGCTGCTGGTGGTGATTGGGGTGACGCTGATGGGCAGCCAGCTATGAAAGGCTACGGCTGGATAGCGGGCAGCGTGCTGCTGGTGTCAGCGGCCCAACTGATGATGCGCTGGGCAATGCCGCAACTGCCCGATCTGTATGGACCGATCTCATCCGGCAATCCGTTTGCCCTGTTGCCGGTTCTGCTGCTGATGGTCGGGCTCGTGGCCTACGGATTGTCGATGTTGTGCTGGCTACGGGCGCTGCACAGTTTTCCGCTCAGCCGGATTTATCCCCTGCTGAGCCTGAGCTATGTGCTGGTGTGGCTGGCGGCTGTCAGCCTGCCATTTTTCCATGAACCTTTTAGCTGGCGCGGGCTGGCAGGTATCGCCGTTATCATTCTCGGGGTAACGTGTCTGGTGCTGGAGGAATAAAACCTTCACCACCCCGGCCGCTCGCGTCACTTTATTGTGGTCAGACGGCAACGGACGCATCTGCCATCTGACCAGGCAATGCCGGTCCGTTCCATCGCTAATCTTATCTCCATTCCCATTCCCGGTGGTTACCCTGCTGTCCCGACTGGCGCGGTGATGAAATTGCGCCACGCCTGCCGGTTATCATTTTCACTGCTAATGTCGTTTTGATTACCCTTTTCGCGCGCGCATTCACGTTCTGCAGCTGGCGAAATTATCATTTCCGTGTTAAATCTGCTTTTTATTATCGTTTTTCGTCTTCTGATAAAGGATTTAACCCATGCTGGTCGGTTTTAAAGCGCTGTCTGAACGTTATGCTATTGAACTGGCGCAACCGCTGCGTGTGGCGTCCTTTATCGGCACCGTACGATCCCGCCACGAGAGTCAGGGGCAGATAGAGAACCGCTATCCGCCGAGCTACCGCCCGGAAGACGATATTGCTGGTCACTTCGCCTTTGGTCTCAAATATGAAGAGATCCATCTGGAGTTTTTTGCCCGCCTGTTTGCAGCCATCGGCCCCGAACCGCTGGAGAACTGGTGCCGCCGTGAGCCTTACGGGCAATATGCGCGCCGCGCCGGTTTTTTCTATGAGTGGCTGACCGGCGAGACGCTGGCAGTGCCGGATGTGACCAACGGCGGCTATGTGGATGCGATTTCAACCAAGGCCTACCTGACCCGCACCAGCCTCAAGCGGTCAAAACGCTGGCGCATCAATGACAATCTGCCTGGCAGCGTTGATTTCTGCCCGATAGTGCGTCGGACGGCCGCCACCGAACAGGCGCTGGCTTTTGATCTGCAGAGCGCCCTCGCTGAGCTGGATAATGCGTTTGGTGCCGATATCCTGCTGCGTACCGCCAGCTGGCTGACGTTTAAGGAATCCCGCGCCAGCTTTCTGATAGAGAAAGAGGCCAGCCAGGCCGATCGTATTCAGCGTTTTGCGCACGTCATTGCGCAATATTGCGGCCAGCTTGACGACCCGCTCAGCGATGCCAGTCTGCACACCCTGCAGAAGGGCATTCTCGGTCACGATGCGCTCGGACTGGGGCTGCGCCGCTCGCCGGTATTTGTCGGCCAGGCGACAATGCGCGAAGACATCGTCCATTACATTGCGCCGCAGTTTAGCGATGTTCCACGTTTTATGCAGGGCCTGAAAGCCTTCGAGCAGGCAACGCGCGGGGCAGAACCGCTGGCGCGGGCTGGCGTGATCGCTTTTGGTTTTGTCTATATCCATCCGATGCGCGATGGTAATGGCCGCATCCACCGCTTTTTAATCAACGATACGCTAATCCGCGACCATGCCGTGCCGGAGGGCGTTATTCTGCCGGTCTCGGCTACCATCACCAGTTCACTTGATTTCCGCGCTGGCTACGATCGCACGCTGGACGTTTTTTCAAAACGGCTGATGCGGCGCTACGCCGGCAGCTATCGGTTTGCTGAACTGATCACCTATGAAGATGGCACGCTGAGTAACTTTGTTTTCACTGACTATGACGATGCGCGTTTTGCCTGGCGTTATCCCGACCTGACCGAACAGGTGCTGTATACCGCCCGGGTGGTCGAGCATACGGTGCGAACAGAAATGGCAGATGAGGCCAGAGTGCTGGTGATTTTTCAGCGGGCGCAGGAGCGGTTGAAAGAGGTGATTGAGATGCCCGATCAGGATGCCAGCCGCATCATCCGTTCGCTGAAAGAGAATGGCTGGCAGGTTTCCGGCAAACTGAAAAAGGCCTTCCCGCAGCTTGATGATGCCGAAAAAGCCCAGCGGATTATCGCGGCAGTCAGATCGGCGTTTGAAGAGCCGGTGCGCTAGGCGGCAGCGTCTGTGGCAGGGCTATCAGGCCATTAGCCGACCGGCTGGGCTTGCCGGTTAAGCGTCAGATTCTGTCGCTGGATGCTCTGAAAAATATTGTTCTTCAGCCAGTCGGTAGAGGATTTCTTGCCGCTGCGTTGGTGGGAAAAAATTTTTACCGTAAAAGGGGGCGCATGGAAGGGCAATCTGAAGATTCTGACCTGCGCGACTGGCGCAATTTTACCGGCGGCAAAGGAGGGAATAGCCATCAGCAATTCACTCTCCGCCACAATGTGCGGCGAACTGAGCATTGACGGGGTTTTGAGCGCGATCCGGCGCGTCAGCCCCAGCCGGGCAAGATGCGTATCCAGCAACCCTTTTTTTTCATTCCACGGCGTCACCACCAGATGACCAGCGGCCAGATACTCCTCCAGCGTCAGGCTCTGGCGATTGATGTTACCGATCACCACAAATTCATCGCTGAATAAATCCACCTCATCCAGATCCTGATGCCGGACATCATCCGGCTCGCTAAAACTCAACGCCAGGTCAACCTCACCGGCCAGTAATTCTGTCAGCGCCGGGTTGTGCGGCAGGTGGCAGAGTTCGAAATTAACGCCGGGCGCGGTTTTTTCCAGCGCTTTGATCAGTTCCGGAAAGATACAAAAAGCGGTGTAGTCCGTTACGGCAACCCGAAAAGATTGGGTGCTGGTCCGGGGATCAAAGGGTTGTACCGGGCTGAGATGCTGATTGAGCACCGCGAGTGAGGCAGCAATATGCGGTGCCAGCTGGTGCGCAAAGACGCTGGGACACATCTTATGCCCTTCGCGATAGAACAGCGGATCTTTCAGGAATTCACGCAGGCGGGTTAACGCATGACTTAACGCAGAAGTACTCATAGAGAGTTCAACCGCAGCCAGCCTGACAGAGCGGTGGCGGTAGACGGCATCGAAAACAGGCAGAAGATTGAGATCGAGACGTCTCAGCACATGATGCATGAAATTCACCTGTAATTGATTTTATTGCACTTAATTCATTAAAGAATAGCGATTATCCTTACGGGCATCAAACAGTACTGATCAGAGAATATTTATGAGCGTGATTATTCGCCAGGCCAGCCCGGAAGATACGGATGCCCTCTATAACATGATCAACGGCTTATCCGTATACAGCGAAGCCCCCCTGCAGGCGATACCGGACGCTGACGAAATCAGACACGCCCTGTTTGGAGCTGACAGCACAGCAGAAGCCTACATCTGTGAAATTGAGGGGGTGATTGCAGGTTACTGCGTCATTTCGATGAGCTTTTCAACCTGGATTGGCCGCCAGAGCCTGAATATGGAAGACCTCTACTTTACGCCTGATTATCGCGGCAGAGGTGCGGGCAAAGCGATGCTCCATTACGTTGCTCAGCTGGCAGTCAGCCGGCAATGCAGCCGGATTGAGTGGAATGTGCTGGACTGGGATAAATCCGCGAAAGATTTTTATCAGAGTATTGATGCACTTCCGCTGAGTGAATGGGTGCGCTACCGGCTGGATGGCCCGGCGCTGGCGCGATTTGCCTCACGTGAACTCAACTGAACCAATTTGTAAAAACCGGCCGGCCCGTCCCGTGGCAGGATGATCTCAGCCGCCTCATCCTGAGGGCGGGAAAAGCACTGCGCACCTCGTGTTCGCGCGGAAAGGGCGGAATTTGTAATGAAAGAGAGATCAGCATTGCTGGCTTCGGGCTCAGCACGGGCGATCGGTGCGGCGATTGCGGCGGGTGAAATCAGCGCGCTTGAAGCTACCGAATGGTACCTGGATCGTATTGAGCGATTAGATCAGGGTAAAGAGGGCATTAACTGCGTCAGAACGGTATCCCGTCTGGCGCGGGAAGAGGCGCGACGTGCCGATGCCGCGCTGGCTGCCGGTCAGGCGGCAGGACCGCTGCATGGCGTGCCTTATCTGATCAAAGATAATGCGTTTACCCTCGACGGCAGCTTTGCCTCGGCAGGTGCCAGTGCGCTGGCAGAGTTTATCCCGCCTTATGAAGCGACGGTTGTGGCGCGTCTTCGCGAGGCGGGCGCTGTACTGCTGGGTAAAACTAACCTGACCGAATTTGCCGACTTCGTTGCCGAAACCATGCCCGCTGAGTTTAGCGGAGCGGGCGGTGTGGTGCGGCATCCGCTGGGCGGGCGATACGATCGGGGAATGGGTTCCAGCGTCGGGTCGGCGGCCGCGGTGGCAGCCGGTTTTTGCGGTTTTGCTATTGGCTCGGAAACACAAAGTTCGATTCAGGCTCCGGCGGTTCACAGTGCGGTCGTCGGCTTTAAACCCACGGTGGGCCGCGTCAGTCGTCACGGCTTTATTCCGCTGGTTGCCAGTCAGGATTCTCCCGGTCCGCTTACCCGGACCGTTGATGACGCGCAGCTGGTTTATCAGGCGATCGGCGGGGCGGATATCAAAGATACCGCCACGCTTACCGTTTTTCCGGCTGAAACCCGGGGTAATCAAAGCCTGCAGGGGCTGCGAATCGGCATCCCGCGGCGCTTTATCGCCGACACGGTGCTGACGCCCGACCGCGAGGCAGTGTTTGAACGCCTGCTGCACGCACTGGCCCAGGCGGGGGCGGTGATTGTCGATCCCTGCGATCTGCCTTCGGCAGAACAGCTGAATGGCGTGCGCTCATGCGTTTTTCGCGCGGAGTTTCGTGCCGGTCTTAACAGCCTGCTTACGGCGCTTAAGCCGTGCGGCATGCGCTCTCTGCAGGACATTATCGCGTGGAACAGCGCACATCCGCAGAGCATTCCCTATGGTCAGTCTCTGCTTGAAGCGACGGATGCCGCGCCGGATCTTCGCTCATCAGCCTATATTGACGATCGGCGGCAGGACATTGCCCTCAGCCTGAATGCCGGCATTCTGGCTGCGCTGAACGCCGGACCGGCAGATGTGCTGCTGTCGCCGATGTCGGCAGCGGCAAAATGCACCGGAAAAGCGGGCGCGCCGGTGGTGGCGATACCCGCAGGCGCAGATTCGGCAGGCTTGCCGTTCGGCGTTACGGTATACGCCGCGCCGGGCCAGGATGCAGCTATTTTGCAGGCAGCCATGGTCATTGAAAGCGTCATTGGCCAGCGTCTGATGCCCGCTATCACTGACACTGAGTCAGTAATCACAACAAAAAGCTGAACAGCAAAGGGCTGCCCGCGGGCAGCCCTGGTGCAGAAGCAGGGATTATTTAGTCAGGCGGGCAGTCATGTGCACCTGATTGCCGCTGTAGGCTTCCGTAATGCTGTAGCTGGCACCCGCCATTTTCGCTCTGGCGGCGATCTGCGCTTCGGCTGCGTCGAGCGTGGAGGCAGTGGCTGTCACCGTCTGCGCGAAGCTGGTGGTTGAAATCAGTGACAGAACAACGATTGCAGCGAATTTTTTGACGTTTTTCATGGCGATTTTCCCGGCGTTAATCTGTGTTTGTGAGGCGGACTGCCTCGATGGAGTGAAGGTTACGCAGGAAAGGCGGCGATGAAAATCCCGAAAATATGCTGAAGTAAATCAAAAAAATTGATGCATGCGATTTTCCGGTAACCCGGCGTCAGCCAGACAGACAGTCCGGGTCAGTATAGTTATACCTAAAGATAATAGTCCGAAGAAAAAAAGGTTCTTACAATGGCGCCAGACCGTTGCGCAACGCGAAAGCGGCTGGCCTCAGGGCGGATCGGTTTGATTCAGCTGACCAATCCGCGCTCGTGACCGGCTCTGCTGCCCAGCAAAGGCGGACGGCAAGCGGAATGAACCGCCAGCCGTTTCGTCACGGCTCTTCCGCTGACATCGGCAACTCTCCACCGTTCTCAGGTGACAAATCCTGCTACGGACGTGCCTGACACAGGCCTGAGCTTTATTTAAGGAAAACAGCATGCAGCTGTCGCAGCGTATTGTCGTCATCGATGATGAACGTTCTGTTCGTAGTGGTCTGACCAACCTGCTCCAGTCTGAGGGCTATCTGACCAATGCCTTCGAGTCGGCAGAATCTCTGCTTGGTGATGAAGCCGCGATAGCGAATGCCGCGCTTTTTATCATTGATGTGCAACTGAAGGGGATGAATGGGTTTGAGCTGTTTATCAACCTGACCCAGCGCATTGAAAATCCGCCGGGGATTATCATTTCCGGCAACGGTGACGACACCATGTTGCGGTATGCCATCAACCTGGGGGCGATTGCCTTTTTGCCAAAGCCGATCGAAATTGATACGTTGTTTGAACATATCCGACAGGAATTCTCCTCAAGGGCTGCCCGCCAATGAGTACTAATCCGCAGGCGTTACATTCAGCAGAAAACGATGAAATCGCACTATCAGAGGATATTCTCTTCAGCCCGCTGGCGCAGGAGGGCAATATCGACTGGCTGCTGTGCCGGCACACCACCTCCGGTGACACCTTTGTGCTGGCGACCGCAGGCAATGAAGCGTCGGTCTTTCATGTCACGCAGCTGCTGAAAAATGAATATGCCCTTCGTGACCGGTTAGCGGAAAGCTGGGCGCTGAAACCGCAATGGCACACCCATTACCAGGGACGTTATGCGCTGGTTTATCCCGCCTTTGATTATCGCACCCTGACGGATGTGCTGTGCATGCCGCCTGGCCCCCTCTCTGAGTTTCTCAAATCTGCCGCGATGCTGTGCAGTACGCTGAGCCAGCTACATCAACAGGGACTGGTGCACGGTGATATCAAACCGGCAAACTTCTTTCTGAGCGATGAGGATGGCGTTTATCTCGGGGGCTTTGGGCTCTCCTCGCTGCATAATCCGCTGCCGGAGCAGCAGCGCCTGCCTGTAACGGGCGGTACGCTTGCCTATATGTCGCCAGAACATACCTCCCGTTCAGCTCATCAGGTGAGTCACGTCAGTGATTTGTACAGTCTCGGCATTGTGCTTTATGAGCTGCTGACCGGCAGACTGCCTTATGGCAGCATTGAGGGCGGCCACGCGGAGTGGGTGCACCATCACATCGCCTCGGAAGCATTGCCGCCTCATCTGCTGCGTCCTGACGTGCCGGTGATCCTCTCCTCCATCATCCTGCGACTGCTGGCCAAATCGCCGGAGTACCGTTATCAGACCGCCGATGGGCTGCTGGCCGATCTTCGTCGCTGTGCGGCCACGCTGCAGCCGGATGGCATGATTGAGCCGTTTACGCTGGGACTGCAGGATTCACCTGCCGCCAGTCTGTCTGCTGATTCGCTGTGTAGCGATCATCCGCAGGCCAGCAGCATCCTGGCGGCGTTGGATGAGGTCAGCAACAGCGGCAAACACAGCCTGGTGACCATCAGTGGTGCTGCCGGTGCCGGGAAATCCTCCCTGATTGCCTCCGCGCTCAAACTGCTGCGCACCCGGAAAACCTTGCTCACCCTGGTGAAAGTCGATCAGCATGCGCCGGTGTTACCCTATACGGTTTTTACTGCAGCCTTCAGGACGCTGACCCTGCACGTGCTGGGTCTGCCCGCTGAAGAAATGGCCCAGTGGAAAGCACATATTTCACGGTTGCTCGGTGCCTATGCCGGACTGGCGGTAAACCTGGTGCCAGAACTGGGAATATTGCTTAATCAGAAAGCGGCGGTTCTGCCGCACTCGCATACGCTTGATGCGAAAAATCGCTTTAATCTGGTTGCCTGTAGCCTGGTTAAAGCGTTTACGGCCCAGGGGCGGCCGCTGGTTATTCTTATTGATGATGGCCACTGGGCCGATCAGGCGACGCTGCTGTTGCTGCAAAATCTGCTGAGTCAGGGTGAAGAGATCCCGCTGCTGCTGGTGATCGCGCACCGGGATATCACCTCGTTACCCTGTCCGCTCATTGCGGGTAATCTGAACCAGCTCTGCGCGAGCACCCCGCGCATTATGGCGATCACGCCCGAGCCGCTGTCGGAAAAGAGTATTGCGGGCTGGCTGGCGGGGCAGTTTCATACCCGCAGTTCGGCAACGGCTGAGCTGGCACGGGTCATCCACGAAAAAACCGGCGGTAATCCGCTCGCCACTCATAACTTTTTCCGCCAGGCGGTGCAGCAGGGATTGATTACCCACCATGCGCCGTTCAGATGGACCTACGATGCAGAGGCGCTTAAAAACAGCCACTACACCGCTAACGTCGCGGCCAGCGTGCTGCTGCACCTCGCCTCGCTACCGCTGACGGCCCGGCATATGCTGGGTAAGCTGGCCTTGCTGGGCAGTGCCGGCGAGTTGCAGGTCCTGAGCCAGATTCTTGCCGTCTCCAGCGCGGAGATAGAGGCGATACTGTTGCCAGCGGTGACGGCCAGGCTGGTCACCCGCAATGAGGAGGGCTACGCCTTTATGCATGACAGCGTGCATGAGGCGGCGCTTAATCTTCTGCCGGATGCAGATAAAGATGCTTTCCATTGCGCCGCGGCACGCTTTTACATGCATCAATCGCAGCACGATATCACCAATGCGGTGCTGTTCCGGGCGGCGCATCACCTGCTGGCGGTTAAAAAGCTTACGCTCCTCCGACATGAAACCGGGCCGTTCTGCCAGCTGTTGCTCAGCGCCAGCCGGCGGGCAAAAACCACCGGCGATTATCTCTCTGCGCTGCGCTATTTGCAGACCGCCCGGGTATTGCACGACGGTGCCGGTGATGCCGGAAGCAGCGAATTTCTGCTGGAAGAGGCGGAATGCGAATTTCTTAATGGCAATCTGCCCGCCGCACTGACCTTAAGCTCCCGGGTCCAGTCTTCACCCGGCGACGCCGCCGATAAAGCCGGTGCGGCCTGCCTGATTGCTGAAATTCATATGCGTCAGTCGGACAGTAAGCTGGCGCTGGAGACCGCGCTCGCCTGGCTGGCGGTGTTTGGCATTCATCTGAACCGTCATCCGGACCAGGCGGAGTGCGATGCGGCCAGAGTGAAGCTGAAGGAGGCGGTGGGGAAAAATCCCTATGCCCGCTTCCGTTCGCTGGCCCGGGTCGACTGTAAAAATACCGAAGCGGTGATGAATCTGCTGGCCAGCGCCAGTACATTTGCCGCCTTCATCAATCCGCGACTGCACTTTATGATCCTGTGCCAGCTGCTGCACCTGACAATGGAGCGTGGGCTAAGTGGCGCCTCGACGCTGGCGCTCTCGTGGTATGGCGTGGTGTGCGGCGACCAGTATGATGAGTACAGCCGCGGCTTTGCCAGCACGCTGCTGGCGCGCGAGCTGGTCTATAAGCATGACTTTGTCAGCTTTAAAGCCCGGACGCTGCTCCCGCTCGATCAGGTCAGTATCTGGACGATGCCGCTAACCTATGCCATCGAGCGGGCGAAGGCCACCTTTGACGTGGGGGTTGAAACCGGCGACCGGACGTCGGCGTGTCTGGCACTGCGGCACATCGTCATGAATTATCTGGCGCGCGGCGATCATCTTGATGGCGTACACACCTCGATTGCGCGAGGCATGCAGTTTGTCAGAAAAGCACAATACCGCGACGTGGAAGTGATCCTCGGGATGCAGCTGGACTACGTCCTTTTCCTGCGCAAGCCGCGCAGCACTATCTTCACCGGTGATGATTTTCAGCCGCCGGTGCTGGCGGTGGTTAAACCTGAACATGCGGTTGAACCTATCTACCTGATGCAGTTCTGGTCCCGGCTTTATAAAGCGATGGCCCACTTCTTTGCCAGTGAGTATGCGGCGGCAGAGGCATGGTTTAAGCAGGCCGAACCGTTCACCGCACGTATACCGGGGCATGTGCATATGCTCGATTATCATCTCTACAGCGCGCTTTCGCTGACCGTGCCGCTTAAAACCGGAGCGATGACGGATAAGTTACGACTGCAGCTGAAGCAGCACCTCGACAGGATCGTGACCTGGTCAAACGAAAACAGCAAAACGTTCGCCGATAAAGAGGCGCTGCTGCGCGCCGAGTGGCTGCGTCTGGAAGGGAAAACCGCACCGGCGTTTGAGCAATTTGAAAAGGCGATCGTGTTGTCACGCGAAGGGCAGTTTCATCATATTAACGGGCTGACCTGCGAACTGGCTGCACGGATGGCCTATGCCAGTAATATGACGTTTGCTGGCGATGCCTACATTAAAGGGGCCATCGCCGCCTGGGATCGCTGGGGAGCCGGGGCTAAGGTTCGCCAGCTGGAGATGCAGCATCCGGCGCTGGCCAGCCAGGCAACGCAGACCGCGCTGAGTACCGTTCCGTTTGAGCAAAGTGCGGTGATCGGCGATTTACAAAGTATGGTGACGGTGATGCGAGCGCTCACCGAAGAGATTAATCTGGACCGGCTTATTCATGTGCTGATGATGATGCTGGTGGAGCGTGCCGGTGCCCAGCACTGCATGCTGATTCGACTGGTCGACGGCAATATCCCGGAAATCCAGGCAAGGGCTTCGACCACCGTCGACGGCGTTAAGGTCAAAATCGTACGTGAGTTGCCGGTCGCCACCGATCTGCCGCTGTCAGTGCTGTCTGCGGTGATCCGTACCGGGCAGGAGATCCGTACCGGTAAGCCAGAGGTATTCAGCCCCTTCAGTCAGGATAACTATCTGGTTGCCTCCGGCGCGGCGGTAATGTGTGTCCCGATGTTCAGACAGGCGCAGATGGTAGGTGTGCTTTATCTGGAAAACCGCCTGATGCCAGACGTATTTACCGCCGATCACTCGCGGATCGTTTCAATGCTGGGAGCGCAGGCTGCGGTATCACTTGAGACAGCTCGCCTGTACGCCGAGCTGGTTGATGAGAATATTCAACGCCGCAAAATTGAGAAGCAGCTGCGTGCCAGCCAGACCTCTTTAATGCTCGGCGAAAAAATCAGTCATACCGGCACCTGGCACTGGCATCTTGAACCGGATATTCAGTACATCTCCGATGAATATAAACGCATTATGGGACTGCCACAGGAGCAGGCAAGCACCTCAATGGTGGAGTTTCAGCGTCGCGTTCATCCGGATGACATACTCTGCCTGAGGGAGTTGATCGAGACCAGTGTGCGAAAAGGGACGGTGATGCAGGCTGAGTTTCGTATCATTCGCGATGACGGTGAATGCCGCTACATCAAAGGCATCGGCGAGCCCAATGAAAACTGGCCAGAAGTGGCCGAATATTTTGGCACGCTCACCGATATCACGGCTCAGCGCCAGTCGGAAGATGCGGTGCGCATCGCTCAGGCGGAACTGGCTCGCGTCGCGCGGGCAACCACCGTTGGCCAGCTTACCTCTTCCATTGCCCATGAGATTAATCAGCCACTGATGTCAATCGTGGCCAATGCCGGTGCCAGCCAGCGCTGGCTTAAACGTGATCCGGCGAATCTGGAAAATGCCAGTCACAGTCTTGATGAGATCATCCGGGAAGGCCGGCGGGCTGGCGATATTATTCGCGGACTGCAGGCGCTGACGCGGAATCAGGTTGCCGAATTTGCGCCGGCAAAAATGCACCTGATTACCCGCGATATTATCGTTCTGTCGCGTCTGGAGCTGGAACGTCGGTTTGTCTCACTGGAGCTGGATCTGGTGGCAGATAACGACAATGTTTTCTGTGAAAGCGTTCAGATACAACAGGTGCTGCTCAACCTGGTGATCAATGCAATTGAAGCGATGGCCGATAACATCGGTGCGCGTCATTTACGCATCGCCTCTTCACATCCTTCCGCTAAGGTGATTCGCATCGAGGTTGCTGATAACGGCGCGGGTCTGTCTGATACGGTGATCGGAAAAATATTCGACTCGTTTTACACCACCAAAGCGGAAGGGATGGGCATGGGGCTGACCATCAGCAATGAGATTATTAAACGTCACGGCGGTGAGCTACGCGCAGAAAACCGTCCGCAGGGCGGCAGCCTGTTCTGGTTCACATTGCCATTAGAAGGGGGTTGACGGTCAATGATGTAAAAAAACACGTTAAGAAGATAATTCTCTGTTTACATTGAAATTTAATGGCCTCAGTTCTCCCTTCATAATATCCTCCGGTAGAGCAAACGTATAATGTCCCAGCATATTGATATGACCGTGCATCAGTGGCGAAATCCGGGCAATATGCTCGTCATGCGGCGTTTCTCCTGTCGCACGCAGATGTGAAAGTACTTCCTGCATATAAAGCGTGTTCCACAGTACTACCGCATTCGTGACCAGGCCCAAGGCACCAAGCTGATCTTCCTGTCCCTCACGATAACGTTTTCTGATTTCACCACGCTGGCCATAACAGATGGCCCTGGCTACGGCATGACGTCCTTCTCCCCTGTTTAACTGGGTCAGGATACGGCGACGATAATCCTCATCATCAATATAATTAAGAAGGTACAACGTGTTATTGACCCTCCCTACCTCCATGATCGCCTGCGCCAGCCCCGATGGGCGGGTACTCCTGAGCAGAGAACGGAGCAGTCCCGATTGGAGCGAACCAATGACGGACGGGTTGCTGCAATGGCCTCAGGTGTTCGGTTCGGCAGGAAGCCCCATCCGGCGACAGCTTCGGCTCTGACTCTGATTCGGCAGGGCGTTTCGTTTAAGGCGGTATCGGAAAAAACAGGCATATCGAGACCGACATATTTCCGGCTGAAACGACGGTTGTTTACAGCTGAAAATAAAGGGGTATCATCGGCGATGTGATATACAGGGAGAACAAAAATGGATGCGGCATTGCTTGATATGATGCGCTCTGGCGGAAGAAATAAAGCCTGGGCTGAAACAATGGTTAATCTTGAAGCAAGAAAACTGATTAATATTGCCAACAGACTTTCCGCCTTTCACCTTCAGGATGGTCTGACCCGTATTAATTTTGTTCAGGAAATAAAACAGGTTATAGAGCAGCAATTTGCCGCGGCCCGGCGCGCGAAATCGGATGAAGAGTGCATAGCATGCATCAAAAACCTGAGAGTAGAGACTGAAAACCTCGAAGAACAGGGCCGGATGTTGCGTATGAAGACAGCAAAACTTTACGCTAAAGTGGAGTTTGTTCGGGAAATAATAAAATTGTAGGGTATGTGATTTCTGCTGTTCATGTAGTCATATCGGGCTTTGCCGTTGCTGGCGGCGTACTAATGATGTCTACAATGACCCCGTTAGGCGTGCTTGCAGGAGCTATTCTTGTAGCAGACGGTGCAAACGGAATAACTAAAGAAATAATAAATTTTAATTCCGGCAGTCAGGTTCATTCTGAGGGCGTAATAGCCGATAAAGTCATAGATATAGCGCAGTTCATGGGATTTAAGGCTGAGTCTGGGCTGGCTTTTTATAATGCAGTTACGCTCAGCGCTAGTGTTTACAGTATTTTCGGATTAGCAAGAAAGCCCGGTGCATGGCGGTTATTCCGTTGGCTTCCTCGCGATTGTTATCGAAAAGTAGATACTATGAACAGGCCAAAACTAACTATGAAAATAGTGGGCTATGGCGTTAAAGCTAAAGTAATCTTTGATTTATTATCTACTGACCAAGATCATCGTTAGTCCGGTACATTCTACAGTATCGCCAGGACTTGTAAGACAGAACTGGCGGTTGCACGAATATTACGATGAGCATTGTAATTAACAAGCCTATACCCGTAGAAATAATGTAAACTTGGTTACTTGAAAGAATTACCCAGATAAATACAACCATACAGCCGAAAAAAACCCACAACACAATTCTAAAACGATTAGCAAGATCATGAATGGATTCACCCAAACTCCCTCCATAACTATCTACATTGTTTTTGATTTTTTGTAGATCAGCATGGCTAAAACCAGACTTCAGTAATGCTGCTTCACTCACTTTCATAGCATCTCACCTTCCATCCTTAAAATGTAGATACTTCTCTGGAGCAAAGTATACACAAAGATTTCGGGAAAATCTGGATCATTCCATCCATCAGATGCTGATTTTTGATAAATAAAACAGAATGATATCTTACTAGCGTGGTTTTTACACGATTGGACCCCAAACTCCTGGAAGGAAAAGAGACGACCGCCTGAGTGTGCTTCCGTTGTGTTGAGCGCAGAACCGGGCAGGGTGGGCGGGCAGGCTGAACGGCCGGGTTCGCCCACCTTCGTCAGCCGGTTTATCATCGTCCTCATCCCGCAGGCCTGGCGTATTTCTTTAAAATCAGCAAAAACAGGCCAACAATGATCAGCACAACCCAGGTTTTCAGCATATTCACGGTAATTATCTCATTTAATTGCCGGCAGACCGGCGGCGGTATTATTTATCCGCACTGCGGACCTGTTGATGGCGCGGGTGTAAAACTCACTTTCATTTTCTCAACACCTTATCTTTGCGCTGATATTCAGCACGGCGATAACCGGTGTCGTCGAGATGAATGTTATGCGTTCAGGACCCACTTTGAAACAGAGAGATTATGCTGAAGTAAATCAGTTAATTTGAACATCCTGCGTTTTATATCCTGCTGCAGTGAAAAGGGTCTGGGCGAACGGCAAAAAACAGATGTGCCGTTTTAGCTATTATCCATTGGTATACCTATCCCTTTGTATAATTTCTCTTTTCCCCGTTCGCGCCTGATAATCCCTGGTCTCCTGTTGTGGAAATTATTGCCCTGACATTAAGCAATCAGCGGCGTCGTGAACCTGTCTGACGAGGCCGACAAGCGGTCTTAACAGGCTATGAGGAATAAATGAAAGCGAATTATCTGGCGCTAATGACGTCTTGTCTTTTTTTAACCCTGCCAGTGTCTGCCGCTGAAATTTATAATAACCACGGGAATAAGATTGACCTGTATGGTCTGGTTTCCGGACTCCGTTATATAAGTGATGACAAAAGCCAGGATGGCGATCAGTCTTATATGCGAATAGGTTTTAAAGGACAAAGCCAGATCGCTGAGCAGATCACTGGCTATGGCCAGTGGCAGGGTCAGTTCAACACTAACCAGTCAGAAAGAGACAGCAACAGTCTGTTCACCCGCCTCGGTTTTGCCGGTATTAAGGTCGGTCGCTACGGGTCATTTGATTATGGCCGCAATGTCGGCGTGTTGTATGACGCGCTGAGCCAGACTGACATGCAGCCCGAGTTTGATGCGCAAACCTATAACACCGATCAGTTTATGTTTCGGCGAGGAAATAGCCTGGCCACTTATCGCAACACCGATTTCTTTGGCCTGGTGAACGGTCTGGATTTTGCCCTGCAGTATCAGGGGAAAAATAGCGGCACTGGTGAACCGGGTACACGGGATGTGTTGCGTCAGAATGGTGAGGGATACGGCGTCTCTGCCTCATATTCCTTTGGCGCAGGTTTTAAAGCGGTGGGAGCGTTAACCCGTTCTGGTCGTACCGCTGCCCAGAACAGTGACGCCGGAATTATGGGGGAGGGCGACAAAGCGGAAGCTTACTCTGCGTCGCTTAAATATGACGCCCACAACCTCTATCTGGCGGTGATGTATACGCAGGCATTCAATGCCTCGCGGTTTGGCAGCAGCAGTGCAACCGGGATTTATGGCTACGCTAACCGGTCAGATATCATCGAACTGTTTGCGCAATATACCTTTGATACCGGCTGGGTTCCTTTTATCGCCTATAGCCAGTCCCGGGCAAAAGACCTTGGCGCGGCAGGTAATGGCCGCGTCTACGGTAGTCAGGATCTGGTGAAGTTCATCGACTTTGGCTGCTCCTACCTGTTTAACCGCAATATGCTGGCGTACGTCGATTACAAACTCAACCTGATTGATAACAGCGAATTTTCTCAACAGGCCGGCGTATCCACCGATGATATTCTGGCCGTCGGTCTGGTTTATCAGTTCTGATTGTGCCGTTGTTTACTGAATAATGAGGATCACCATGAATACTGCCCTGAAGTTTGTCACGCTAACCTGCAGCCTGCGAGCCGGTTCATTTAATGCCGCCATTGCAGCCGCGCTACCGGAACTGGGACCTGAAAGCGTCACTTTTGAGCCGTTAGGATCGCCAGGTTCATTCCCGCATTACAGCCAGGACACCGAAGCAGCAGGATTTCCAACTGAAGTGCTGGCGATGGCTGAGGCGATTTTCAAAGCCGACGGGCTGATTATCATTACACCGGAATACAACCATTCGATTCCGGGCGTGCTCAAAAATGCCCTCGACTGGCTGTCCCGGGTATCACCTCAGCCGATCGCCGGTAAACCGGTACTGATTCAGTCAGCTTCGCCCGGCAAGCTGGGTGGGGTAAGGGCGCAACTGCATTTGCGACAGATCCTCGGCTACTTCGATGCCCGTATCCTCAACAAGCCGGAGGCTATCATTGGTGAAGTGAGTGATAAGGTTACAGACGGCATCCTGACCGATGAATCTACCCGTCAATTCCTGTCACGCCAGCTGGTGGCTTTCAGAGATTTTGCAGTTAAATAAACGCGGATCTCTTTACGCGCAGGTCTGACGTGATTCTGTACAAAACAGTCGCTGCGGCAGCCCTTTAAACGGCACAGTGACGGGCAGCCAGACTCTGGCTGAGGCCTATCCGCCGTGGAATTTCTATACCACTTCAGCAACCCGCAAAACCAGAAAAGGCCGCCTGACGGCAGCCCTTTCTGGCAAATCCTTTTGCGACCATGATTATTTAATCAGTCGCGCGGTCATATGAACCTGATTCCCACTGTACGCCTCAGTAATGCTGTAATCCGCACCGGCCATTTTTGCCCGGGCCGCAATTTGTGCTTCCGCACCATCCAGCGTGGAGGCTGTCGCGGTTACGGTCTGCGCAAAACTTGCTGATGAGATGAAGGCCAGTACAGCGACAACAACGAATTTTTTGAAGTTTTTCATGGTCAGTTCCTGAAGTTGATTTTTAGATTGTGAGGCGTTGTGCCTCGATGGAATGAATAATAGAGAACAGGCCTGACAATGAAAATCCGTGTTTATTGCTTTGCTTTATCAAAAAATATGAATGATGGCTGTGCGGCACAGAGTTTTAAACAGAGGAGGCTTTTTAGTATGCGTGGCCGTAGCTTTCGAGAGCCGCGGATGAGTGGTGACGTCGGAGTGATGGCATGTTTTGTCTGGCGGCAACTGCTGCTGAGGGCTGGTTGAACGGGTGTTGCTGTCTGGAAAGAAGAATGAAATATGCCAGAGATTTAAATGCGCAAAATATAGATTATGTTAAATAACAGTGAAGTTAGCTATACGGATATCTGTCTTCATCACAGGTGATATCGCGGGTACACCCCTCCCTTCACTCGTCAGGATACCGGCGGCGAGCGATTGCCGCCCTTTACAAAGCCAATGCGTCAGAGCAGCCAAAACTCAACGTAATAATTGCCGCTGTCGAAACCCCAGTGGAGTCATTTTAGATCTCGTGACAGGCGCTTTACCCGTGGCGAGTGCTATGCGTTAACTCAGTCACAATTTTTTAACTTCACGCTTCCATCTCTTGACTGTTGACCGCTCTGTCGTAAAACTTGCAGAAAGTAAAACGTTTTACTTTTCGACTCAGGCGTCGCGGTATATATGCATTTTCCGTGATATTTCCGGGGGTTATAACTCTACTGGGATACATCATGAAACACGTAGAAGAGTACGATAATTCACTGGTCGGCATTGATGTGATGCCGGATCATCCTCAGCCAGAAATATCATCACTGGCCAGTGGCGCGATCAAAAAAGCCCGGATGCGCTTAATGCCGCTGATCCTGATGATGTATCTGCTGGCGTTTATTGATCGTTCTAATATCGGCATGGCGGCATTAACCATGAACCAGTCTTTAGGGTTAACGCCTGAGCATTTTGGCTTCGCTGTCGGCATTTTCTCTTTTGGCTACATCCTGTTTGAAATTCCCAGCAATGTTCTGCTGGAACGTTATGGTGCACGCTTCTGGTTAGCCAGGATCATGATCACCTGGGGTGTTATTTCGATGGCGATGGCGTTCGCACAAGGTGTGGTGAGTCTCAGTATCCTGCGATTCTTATTAGGTGTAGCCGAAGCAGGTCTGGCGCCTGGTATTGTTTTTTATCTCACCACATGGTTTCCCAAAAAAGAGCTGGCCAGGGTTTTCTCAATTTACTATTTAGGTGTACCGCTGGCCGCTATTATTGCCAATCCTTTATCAGGATATATTCTCGACAATTTCCATGATGTGGGTGGGCTGGAAAGCTGGCAGTGGCTGTTTTTAATTGAAGGATGTCCGCCGGTAATTTTGTCAGTCATCGTTTTTCTTTACCTCACGGATAAACCGGCTAAAGCTTCCTGGCTTAAGCCTGAGGAACGTCAGGCCTATCAGGAGCTGATGGAAAAAGAGCAGCAGGCAACATTAGCGGTGGGCCACTCTGGTTTGAAAGCGATGTTCAAAGACCGGCGGGTATGGATCTTAGGCCTGGCTTACTTCTTTACGGTCATTGGCTTAACCGGTCTCGGTTTCTGGATGCCGCAGTTTATTAAACGCTTCGACTATTCAGACACGGTGGTAGGACTGCTTGGCACTATTCCCTATATCGTGGGTGCCGTGGTGATGTGCTGGTGGTCAAATCATTCTGACAAAACCAACGAGCGCACCTGGCATTTCATTCTGCCTTCGCTACTGTTTTCTGTCGGTTTCGTGGTCGCAGCTATCAGTGATTCTCCCGTCATATCCATGCTGGGATTGACGCTTTCGACTGTTGGTATGCTGGCATGTGTACCGACGTTTTATACTCTGCCCGCCTCCTTCCTTACCAGCCAGGGTTCTGCGGGTGGCCTGGCGCTCATCAACTCTATCGGGAATGTTGGCGGTTTCTTTGGCCCTTTCCTGGTGGGTCTCACTATTTCTCTTACCGGTAAATCACAAAACGGCCTCTATCTGTTATCGATTCTGGTGCTGTTCTCGCCGCTACTGATTTATCTCCTGAGTAAAAGTCGCCGTCAGGTCGCTGGCTGGCGTTAAATCCCACGCATCAAACCCTGTCAAGGAGTAGAAAATGAACTTAGCAGCACTGTTAGCTGAGCGTGCCTGTGCCGTGAAATCAGGTGCAGCACAACCGATCCGGGTTGGCATCATTGGCGCAGGTAAATTTGGGTCGATGGTTCTTGCCCAACTGCGCCATCTGGACGGTTTACAGGTGGTCGCCATTGCCGATCTTGACGTGAGTAAAGCCCGTGCAGCTCTGGCGCGCGTGGGCTGGCCTGAATCTCAGTATCAGGCACAAACTATCGAGGCTGCGTTACGCGAAGGTTCAACCTGTGTGGTTGAGGATGCGGAAAAACTGTTCCGCTGCGAGCAGATCGATTGCATTGTTGAAGCCACTGGACATCCGCTGGCGGGAACGCGTCATGCACTCCATGCGGTTGAACATGGCAAGCATGTGGTGATGGTAAACGTTGAGGCCGATGTGCTGTGTGGCCCGTTAATCGCTGAGCGTGCACGTCAAAATGGTGTGATTTACAGCATGGCGTACGGCGATCAACCCGCCATTATTTGTGAGCTGGTGGATTGGGCCAAAGCCTGTGGATTTGAAATTGTTGCGGCTGGCAAAGGCATGAACTTTGAACCACGCTATCGCTATTCTACTCCGGATACAGTATGGGGATTTTTCGGCTGGAGCGAAGAAGAAGTGGCGGCCGGAGACTTTAATCCAAAGATGTACAATTCCTTCACCGACGGCACCAAAGCGGCAATTGAAATGGCGGCGGTGGCCAATGCTACCGGACTGGATTGTCCTGATAACGGACTGGCCTTCCCTCCAGCCGGTGTGCATGACCTGGCGCGGGTCTTCTCACCTGAGTCTGACGGTGGGCGACTGAGCCGTAGCGGTCTGGTGGATATTGCTGCCAGCCAGGAGCCAGATGGCAGGGAGGTACTGAACAACATTCGCTATGGCGTATTTGTCACCTTTAAAGCCCGGGATGAATACAGCCGCGCCTGTTTTAAACAGTACGGACTGTTGACCGATCCCAGTGGCTGGTATGCCTCTATGTGGCGCCCTTTCCATCTCATTGGTCTTGAAACCAGCATCAGTATTCTCTCTGCGGTGCTGCGTAATGAAGCCACCGGTTCGGCTTTAAGCTTCCGGGGTGATGCTGTCGCAATGGCTAAACGAGACCTCAAAGCGGGCGAAATGTTGGATGGCGAAGGTGGGTTTACCGTCTGGGCCAATGCTCTGCCTGCTAACATCAGCGTGGCGCAGGATCTGTTACCTATGGGATTAGCGCATCACGTTCGTCTGGTGAAAGATGTCGCCAAAGACAAAGCGGTGCGTTTTTCAGATGTTCAGTTTGATAACAATCTGGATATCGTCGAGTTGCGCAAGCAGATGGTCAGTCTGGCAGGATTATAAACAGTGATATTACCCGCTATTGACGTTGCAGTAGCGGGTAATGTCAGGAGGAACAACATGACTTCAGAAATACGTATTGGGTTGGCTGGCACCGGATTAATGGGACAGCCGGTGGCACGGCGCTTAGCTGCTGCCGGTTACTCCGTTGCGGTGTGGAATCGTTCTAAAGATAAAGCGTATGCGCTGGAAAAGTATGGCGTTACGGCGGTAGACACGCCCGCCCGGTTAATAGCAGGCAGTAATGTCATCATCTGTTTATTGAGCGATGCTCAAGCCTGTAACGATGTTCTTTTTACTGATGATGCGCTGAAGCACATCGAGAAAAAAGCAGTCATTATTATGATGAGCACCCTGTCGCCACAGATTGTGATTGAGCAGCAACACAAGGCGAACGCAGCACAGGCGGACTATATCGATATGCCTGTCTCAGGTGGCACTTCGGGGGCTGAAAACGGCACATTGTCATTGATGGCCGGTGGTAAGGCAGAAACTATTGACCGGTTACGCCCTCTGCTGTCTCAACTGGGAAAAGTCACGCGGGTCGGTGAGGTGGGCGCGGGTCAGCTGACAAAACTCGCCAATCAGATTATTGTCGCAGGCACGCTAAGCTTGTTGTCGGAAGCCTTTACCCTTGCCCAGCGCGGCGGAGCCGATCCGGTAAAAGTGCGGGAAGCATTGCTGGGTGGTTTTGCTGACTCAACCCTGCTGCAACAGCAAGGGGAACGTATGGTAAACCAGGACTTTAAGGCCCGCGGTGCGGCAAAGTGGCAGCTTAAAGATACGCGCAGTAGTGTGGCGCTGGCTGAGCAATTTGGTCTGACATTGCCGCTGACTGAGACGGTGAACCAGCTTTTCAGCCAGATGATTGAAGCTGGCGATGGCGACTTAGATCACTGCGCCATTATCAGGCAAATTCAGCGTTTAAACGGCATGACTATTTAACCCGGGCCACGCTCTCACGTTTGATTAACGTGCTGTTTAGTTCACAGGTCGTCTGCTTCTCAACGGAGAGACTTAATAGTGCCTTATCGGCCAACGCTTCAAGAGGATGTTTGATAACGCTTATTGACGGGCTCAGGAGACGGCTCCAGTGGCTGTCATGGTAAACAATCAGCGAGAGGTCTTCAGGAACAGAGAGCTTCAACTGCCGGATGCGCGACATAATCATCGGTGCAATCGACGTATTTCCAATAATGACTGCAGTCGGTGGTTCCTCAAGCGATAACAACTCATCAAGCGCCTGACTGGCTAGCGGATCACGAAAGTTCTTCACTACCGCATACTGTTTTTCCCAGTCAATTCCATACTCTTTCAATCCTTGTTTATAACCCTTCAGCCTTTGCAAAGAGGTCGAGGTGTTCAGCGGCCCGCTTATCCAGCCAATACGGCGATGGCCTTGCTGAGCAAGATAGCGGGTTGCCTCACAAGCGGAAGCTTCATTGTTGAAGCCGATGACGCTGGCATGTGTCACCTCGCTAAGGTAGCGATCGATGAAAACAATAGCGATGCCCATTTCGCTAATGGATTGCCACATATCGCTATTTGCGCTGGTGGGCGTTGCTATAATGGCTTTAACCCGCTTTTGCATTAACATACTCAAGCTTTCCCGCTCCAGTAGCGGGTCTTCCTGGGTAGTCACCAAAATGACATTCATCGCCATTTCTCTGGCGCGGCGGACAATGAGATCGGAGATCTCAGAAAAAAAATCGTTTGCGATGTCTGCTACAACCAGGCCGATAGTGTTATTCAGACTGGTTTTAAGCTCACGAGCGGCACTTTGAGGAGTGTAATTCAGCGTTTGCATTGCCTCCAGAATACGCTGACGGGTGCGTTCAGATACTGAACCTGAACCGGGGTTCAATACCCGAGAAACCACACCGATAGAGACCTCTGCTAAGGCCGCCACCTCTTTGATGGTACTTTTCTTTTTCTCTGTCAACGCAACACTCAGCCTCACATCATCAGGTTAGCTAAGGTCATGTTAGATTAATCACTTAATAAGATAAACGTTCTTCAGTGATCAGCCTTCTTTAGCAGGCGTGAGACTGCATTACTCAGCTTTGGAGGATTTGGTGTTGCGGGAGGTGATTAAGGCTGTTTTGAGATGTCCGGGCTTTAGCCAAACTCTTTTCCGGCAGATCCGTCACACCAGGATCCACGCGCAGCCAGTAATAGTCCTCAGCATAGGGAGCAGTCTTAAGCGTGACGGGTGATTTCCTTTACCCTGTCTGTCACTCTGGCGCCTTTCAGCTGCCCTGGCGATTAAGATTCAGACAGCATTCGACAGGCCGGCCTGTCTCGAAGAGCCTTCTCAACAACGAAGACACTGCTCTTCAGCGGGATGCCAGTGCGGCTGACCTTCAGGACGTTTGTCCTGGCTAATAAACGCATCCTCTGACCTGCCCGCACCAATCCTCAGGCCAGTAGTTTAAGATACAGATCATAATTTTCCGCATCAAAGCAGACTAAGTTAACCTTGCCGATTTTGCTGTTCTCAGCGATGCAATGTTTGATTACTTCTAAGGCAATCGCCGCGGCACGTTCTTTAGGGAAACCATAAATTCCTGTGCTGATGTTGGGAAACGAAACCGTTTTGATGTCATGCTGGTCGACGAGTTTAAAACAACTCAGGTAGGTCCTTCTTAACAGCGCATCTTCGTCATGTCTTCCATCACTCCAGCGCGGGCCAACGGTATGGATGACGTAATCAGCGGGCAGATTGCCTGCGCCGGTAATAACGGCATCACCGACTTTGCAGCCACCCTGACGATTGCGGATTGCCTGACACTCAGCCAGAATCGCCGGCCCGCCTGCGCGGTGGATTGCGCCATCAACGCCGCCGCCACCCAGTAACGAAGAATTGGCGGCATTGACAATCGCTTCTGCCGCGATTTTAGTGATATCACCCTGAATTACGGTTATTTTATTCATCGTATTTGCCTGCTTTTTAACTTTAGTGATTAGCTCAGTGAACATCGATTCTGCGCTTCGTTGTTGTCAGCGGAATAACAATCATGTCCAGATTTTTCATTAACGAGCCGCTGGCTCCGGCCTTCTGATACTGCGCTTCCATCCGGTCGATACGGTCAATGTAGGACTGCTTCACCGCATCCGACACGTTACCCAGCACATCGCCGCTGTTAAACAGCGTCTTCAGTGCTTCGTAAATTTCCACCGACGGACTGCTGGCTGTTTTCACGATACTGTTCACAGCGTCATACAGACCTGCCGGAACCCCGGCCACCATACCCGCCGCAAAGCTGCCATCCTGACCCATGTCAATCGCCGTCCATTTCGCCTGCGCTCCCGCTTTGCAGGCTACTGTCTGGCATTCAGCAATATCTTTATCCTTCTGAGCCTGCTGTTTCTGGCTCAGATAGTTATTCTCAACAACAAACTTAGCCGCTGGGGTTGGAATCGAGCATTCATTCAGACGGAGTTGTCTGGCTTTTTCTCTCCTTTAACCAGATTTTTATCCAGATCCCAACACCCAAAATGAGGCCGCCGACATACCCGGATCTGAAGAAAGAGTCAAAAACATCCCTCCAACTGAACGGGAAAAAACCTTTTTTAAAATAAATAATCACTGATGCAAGTAGTTCAGCTACAACATCACCAATAAGAAATAAAATCAGGCAACTCAATATGAGTTTGATCAAACTAGAAAGATTATTTTTTAGCATCGGTTTTATCCTTCTTATCAAGTTCATCTTTTACAGCATTCCCTGTTTTCTCACCGATGTAGCCTCCAAGAACTGCACCTGTTAAATCAGATACTGCATCTTTTCCAAGCTTTGAGCCGACCCCTTTTATTATTTCACCGCCTACGCCACCAACGACAGTACCCGCAGCCGCACCTGCCATAGAGTTAACCGGATTATCTCCTTTAATACTGCTTCCAATCGCAGCACCTCCCACATTTATTGGAGCTGAAGCTATGATCCCTTTTCCTGTCGTTGCTGCCGCTGTGACTCCCGCCATAATCATATCCACATAACTGAATGGGTCTTTTCCAGCAAGCTGTACCCCAGTATTAACACCCACGCCAATGGCCGTATTCACCGCCATACCTTTTATCGTGGTTCCCAGCACTGTGCTGCCAAATATCAGCGGTGCATCACCAATGCTGGCATTCGATTTATGGTAGCCCCAGGTGTTCATGATGGCTTTGTTGAATAAATCAGATTTCGGGTAAGTCTCCCCCGTAGCGGGTTGTGTTTTCAGGCAATACGCACGCTTTCAGGTATACCTGCTTTCGT
>NZ_JBEPNM010000018.1:0-37954 GCF_040546285.1 Pantoea sp. UYEF8
GCTTCCGGTAAGTTTCGTCGGCTGAGGCCAGCTAAAGTCGAAAGGTCAAAAAATAGCCTTAACGTACAATAATTTTCGATATCCAAACTGCCCCCTATCCGGGCGAACAGACCATCGATAAAGAGGCGTTCTGGACCACGGAAATGGACATCCTGATCCCGGCGGCGCTGGAAGGTCAGATTACCCGCGAACGAGCCGAAATCCTGAGCTGCAAAATCGTTCTGGAAGGCGCTAACGGTCCGACCTATCCCGATGCTGACGATATGCTGGCGACGCGCGGCATTATCGTGGTGCCGGATGTGGTCTGTAACGCCGGCGGCGTAACCGTCAGCTACTTCGAGTGGGTGCAGGACATGGCGAGCTTCTTCTGGAGCGAAGATGAGATCAACCGTCGTTCAGACAAGATCATGACCGATGCGATGGTCCACGTCTGGGAGAAAGCCAAAGAGAAAGATTGTTCACTGCGCACCGCAGCGTACATCGTGGCGTGTGAGCGCATTCTGATGGCGCGTAAAGATCGCGGTATCTATCCTGGCTAATCTGGCTGGCGCTGCCGTTACCGGCAGCGCCCGTTTTCACGCCTGCTTCATCAGCACCTGAAACTGAGGATTAAACTCGTCAAAGATCGGTAATGCGGCAGCGCCAAGCGCAGCGGTATCACTCCCGGTCATTCCTGTCTTCAGACGCATCGCATTGAGATAGCGCCCACGCACCGACTGATAAAGCGGCGGTAAACGGTGCACGATCTGTTCCAGTAACGGCGCTGGCATCATCCCGCCAATAATCACCGCTTCAGCATCAAACACCGATTCCAGAATATTGATCGCCTGGCGCAACGGGATCAACACGCTGTCAATCCACGCCGCAAACCGTGCGGGTTCAATCTGCAACAGATCTTCCGGCAGCGCGCGCATCGGGTCGAGTCCGCAAAATTCGTAGGCGGCCTGGAGCGAGACGTAGCGTTCAAGGCAGCCCTGGTTACCGCAGTAACAGTCGCGTCCGCCTGGTTCAACCACTATGTGCCCTATCTCGCCGGCATTGTGGGCGTGGCCGGTATAGATGTGGCCATCGGTAAAGATCCCCGCGCCGAGACCGGTGCCAATGTAGAGATAGATAAATGAGTTGAGCTGGCGAGCAACGCCGTGAAAGCGTTCGCCGATGGCGGCTACCGTGGCATCGTTCTCCAGCGTGACCGGCAATCCGCTGAGGGCTCTGAGTTCGGCTTCGATATCAACCTGCTCCCAGCCGTTCAGGGTGGTGGGACCCACCGAGGAAATGCCCTCTACGCCAAACGGCCCCGGCATCACCACGCCAATGCCGAGAACTTTACTCCACTGCGCACCAAGAAAGGTACGCATCTCATCCAGCACACCAGCAATGCGCGCCAGAGTGGCAGCGGGCTGGGGCTTTTGCACCATAACGAGGCGGCGCAGGTGCACTTCGCCGCTGAGATCGACCAGCACCAGCAGCAGCGTCTGATGATCGAGATGAATGCCAATCGACCAGGCGCTGGTGGGATTCAGCGTTACCGGAATCGACGGCTGACCGCGTCCGCTACGGCGCGGCTGGCGGCTGGTCAGCAGTTCCGCCTGCTCCAGTTCCGCCACAATGTTAGAGACCGTCTGCGGCGTCAGCGCCGTCATGCGGGCCAGTTCTGCGCGCGTCAGTTCGCCATGCAGACGAATGGCTTCAATCACCACGCGTCGATTGTGCGCCCGCGCATGTTCAAGGTTAGTGCCCGAGGTTGTCATGTTGTTTTCCATTACAGCGGGACCGACAGTATTAGTCCCTGTGGCGGCGCGGGCAAATAATATCTTTGATCCTGCACACAAATCCGGGCGAACAGGATAGGCAGTTTTAGCGTAAAAGCGCAGTCTGAGTTTCAGCGTTGTTACGGCATTGTTTCATCCGCTGCGATTTTTGTGGCACGCCGTTTGCTTATTACTTTCCAGGCCAGTGCAATAACTGCCCCAGATTACGCCCCTGATTAAATCAATCAAATTGATTTAATTAATCGACATCCTGTTGCTGCATAGTGGAGAAGATCATGTCACAGCGTTTTACCCCTCAACTCAAAGCGGGCGTTGCCGCCCTGCTGATGCTCAGCGCCGGCAGTGCGGTAGCGGCCAGCCAGATCAATGCCCTGTTTATGACTCAGGCGGCCTACAGCGAAAATGATATTCGCGCCATGACGCAGAATTTTCAAAAGCAGCATCCGGATGTCAGCGTCAATCTGGAGTTTGTGCCGTATGAAGCGCTGCACGACAAGATTGTTGCGGCGCGCGGTGCCGGTGGCAATGGTTACGATGTGGTGCTGTTCGATGCCATCTGGCCGGCTGAGTTTACCCGTTTCGATCTGCTGCAGGATGTGAGCGCCCGCATCACGCCGGAAGAGAAAGATAAAGTTTTCCCGGGCGCGATGAACACGGTGATCTATAAGGGCAAAACCCTGGGAATGCCGTGGATTCTGGATACTAAATATCTCTACTACAACAAGGCGATGCTGAGCAAAGCGGGCATCACCACCCCGCCACAGACCTGGCAGCAGGTGCTGGACGACGCAAAAATCATCAAGCAGAAAAAAATCGTTAACTATCCGCTGGTCTGGAGCTGGTCGCAGGCCGAAGCGCTGGTGTGTGACTACACCACACTGGTGTCGGGCTTTGGCGGCCAGTTCTATCAAAACGGTAAGCTCAACTTCTCCAGTCCGGCCTCGCTTAAAGCGTTAAACCTGATGAAAAGTTCACTCGACGACGGACTGAGTAATCCGGCTTCACGCGAGTATCTGGAAGAAGATGTGCGTAAATCCTTCTCCAACGGTGATGCAGCGTTCGCGCTCAACTGGACCTATATGTACAACATGGCCAACGACCCTAAGCAGAGTAAGGTGGCGGGCGACGTTGGCATCATGCCAGCGCCAGGTGATGCGCCGGGCCAGGCGGGCGGCGTAAACGGCTCAATGGGTCTGGGTATCGCCAAAGGCAGCACCCATCCGGAGCAGGCATGGCAGTACATTCAGTATATGACCTCACAGCCGGTACAGAATCAGTACGCCCGCCTCAGCCTGCCAATCTGGAAATCGTCTTATCAGGACCCGGCGGTGAAAAAAGATCAGGAGAGCCTGATCGCTGCGGCTGATAAGTCACTAAACGTGATGCTGTCACGTCCGGAAACGGCCGACTATTCGCGTCTCTCGAACCAGCTTCAGCAGCAGTTGCAGCAGGTGTTACTGGGTAAAACCACGGCCCAGGATGCGATGGCGGCGGTGGATAAAAGCGCTGCGCGTCTGCGTTAAGGAGTCATGATGCTGAGTTTGCGTCAACGCGAACAGCGTCAGGCATGGGTGCTGCTGGCACCCATGCTGCTGGTGATGCTGCTGCTTACCGCCTGGCCTTTGTTGCGCACCATCTGGCTGAGTTTCACTGATGCTGCGCTGATTGGCAGCGGGGAAACGCCAGGCTGGATCGGACTGGAAAACTACGTTTACGCGCTGAGCGATCCCGACTTTCGGGCATCGATTGGCCGTACGCTTTATTTCACCCTCGTCTCGGTGACCTTTGAAGGCGTGATTGGCGTGCTGGTGGCGTTGCTGCTTAACCAGAAGTTTGCCGGACGCAATATCCTGCGGGTGCTGGTGATTCTGCCGTGGGCGCTGCCAACCATCGTCAACGCGATGATGTGGCGGCTTAACTTCAACCCGGACTATGGCAGCATCAACGCCCTGCTCAGCCAGCTGGGTATTATCGACGGTTACCGCAGCTGGCTGGGCTCACCGGATGCCGCACTCAATGCGGTAATGTTCGCGGATATCTGGAAGAACTATCCGCTGGTGACGCTGCTGGTGCTGGCTGCGCTGCAATCGATTCCGGAGGATCTGTTTGAAGCTGCCAGACTGGATGGGGCTTCCGCCTGGCGCCGCTTCCGGGCGATCACCTTCCCGGCGATCGTCGCCCCGCTTGGGGTGGCGCTGGTCCTGCGCACCATTGATGCCTTTAAGATCTTCGACATTATCTACGTAATGACGCGCGGCGGGCCGGTAGACAGCACCAAGACCCTGAGCTTCTTCGTTTATCAGGAATCCTTTAGCTATCTGCGAGCCGGCAGCGGTGCGGCCTATGCGATGCTGATGACCCTGATGTGCGCCCTGCTGATCACCCTCTATCTGTTGATGTTATGGCGTCAGCGCCGTCGGAGTTCTGCTTATGAAAACTAAACTGCGGCGGGTGTTGCGCTATGGCGCGGCGCTGCTGGTGGCGATCACTATTCTGGCCCCGATGGGCTGGCTGTTCCTGATGAGCGTCAGTTCTGCCAGCGATCTGTCGCGCGTTCCGCTCGAGTGGCTGCCCCGGCAGTGGGATTTTAGCCGCTATCACGGATTGGTGTCGCTGGCACCGAATCAGCCGGGCAACATCTTTCTGCATGCGCTGGGCAATAGCCTGCTGGTCGCCAGCGTAGCAACCGCCATCTCACTGCTGCTGGCTATTCCGGCGGCCTTCAGCTTCTCCCGTTACGCCGGTCGCGACGGCTGGCTGTTTGGCGCGCTGGCCATCTACATGGTGCCGCCGGTGGCTTTCGTGCTGCCGCTCTACTTCCTGCTCCAGCAACTGGATCTGCTGAATACCCGGCCTGGCCTGGTGATGGTCTACTGCTCGCTGATCCTGCCGTTTCTCACCTGGATGCTGAAGAACCAGTTCGATTCGCTGCCACGTGATATCGAGCAGGCCGCCCGCCTCGATGGTCTGCGCTTCTGGCAGGTGCTGCTGCGCATTACCCTGCCGCTGGCGAAGCCGGTTCTGGGCGCGGCCGCGCTGTTTGGCTGGCTGCTGGCGTGGGATGAGTTTTTCTATGCGCTGCTGTTTACCAGCAATATTTCGGCCCAGACGCTACCGGTTGCCATTGCCGGCTTTACGGCCGGACGGGCCACCGATGACGGGCTGATCGCCGCTATCGGCATTCTGGCCTCGGTGCCGCCACTGTTTATTGCCATCTGGCTGCAGAAGACGCTGGTTAGCGGTCTGGCCAGTGGGGGAAGTAAGGGATAACGATGCTAAACACGACTTCATCCACGCTTTACGTGGTGGGCAATATCAATGTGGATTTGATTATGGGCACGCTGAGCGACTGGCCACAGCGTGGTACCGAAGTGATGCTGCAACACAGCGAACTGCGTCCGGGCGGCTCAGCCGGTAACTGTGCGCTGGCGCTGGAGGCGATGCAGGTGCCGCACCGCGCTATCGCCAATCAGGGCGATGACGGATTTAGCCACTGGCTCGCCAGTCATTTCCCGCACAGTGCGGCGCACTGGCCACGCTATCGCTGTGAAACCTCGCTGACGGTGGGCGTCACCCATCCTGACAACGAACGTTCGTTTATCAGCAACTTTGGCCATATCACGCAAATGACCGCTGCGGATGTGCTGAACCAGCTGCCCGCGCAGGCCGTACCGGGCGATATCGTTCTGCTGTGCGGCACCTTTCTCTGCCTGGAACTCTATCAGGCGTATCCGGCGCTGCTGACGGCGCTACAGCAACGGGGTTTTGCTGTGGCGGTCGATACCGGCTGGCCCCCCACCGGCTGGCATGATGAGCTTCGCCAGCAGGTTCATCGCTGGTTAGCCGATTGCGACTGGCTGCTGCTGAACGAAGTCGAAACGCTCGGCTTAGCCAACGGCGCATCCGTGGAGCAAAGCGCGGTTCAGCTGGCGGCCCGGCTCAGTGGTCGCGGTGGCTGTGTGGTGAAAAGCGGTGCGGACGGCGCGCGGTTGTGGTCTGCCACCGGGACGCTGCACGTGGCGGCGCAACCGGTGACGGTGGTTGATACCATCGGCGCCGGAGACAGTTTCAACGCCGGTTTTCTTGCCGCGCTGCTTTACCGCCAGCCAACGCAGACCGCGCTGCGCTGGGGCATAGATGTCGCCTCTCTGGCGATCAGCAGTTCACCGCGCCGCTATCCCGGCTGGCAACAACTCCAACTTTCACATGAGGTGCGCTAATTATGGCCAGTGTTGAACTTGTACAGGTGGCTAAGCGCTACGGTAAGCAGAGCGTGCTGCACCCGCTGGATCTCACCATCCCCGACGGCAGTTTTACCGTGCTGGTTGGTCCCTCCGGCTGCGGTAAATCAACCTTATTGCGTTTGCTGGCGGGGCTGGATAGCGTCTCTGACGGGGCGATCACGCTCGATAAAAAACGCATCAACGACCTCGATCCCGCTGACCGCGATATCGCCATGGTATTCCAGAGCTATGCGCTCTATCCGCACCTGACGGTAGCAGAGAATCTGGCCTTCCATATGCAGGTCAAAAAGGTGGCGCGCGAGGAGCAGAAAAGCAAGATCGCCCGCATTGCCGGCATCCTCGGCATCGGACAGCTGTTGCAACGTTATCCACGGGCGCTATCGGGCGGCCAGCGGCAACGTGTGGCGATGGGACGCGCGATGGTGCGTAATCCGCAGGTGTTTCTGTTCGATGAACCGCTGTCTAACCTTGATGCGCAGTTACGCATGGAGCTGCGTGCCGAGATCAAATCGCTGCACCAGCGTTTTAAAACCACCATGGTGTATGTGACGCACGATCAGGTCGAGGCGATGACGCTGGCGGATCAGATTGTAGTGATGAAGGATGGCGTTATCGTGCAACAGGGCGCACCGCTGGCGATCTACGATCGTCCGGTGAATACCTTTGTGGCACGCTTTATCGGTTCGCCGCCGATGAATCTGCTGGATGCGCAGTTTCAGCCGCGTGATGGCGTGCCGGGCGTGCTGTGTGGTCAACAGTGGCTGCCGTTACCACCCCGCTGGCACCGTGCGGCGGGTGAGCAGCCGGACCAGCCGGTGACGCTCGGCGTGCGGCCTCACGATCTAATCAGCGATGCGGGTGGTCAGCCAGCCGATGTCAGTATCGTTGAGATTACCGGCGAGTCGACGCTGCTGCATCTGAACTGGCAGGGTTTCGCCCTGCATATGCAACAGAGCGGGCGCAGCGAGGCGACGCCGGGCGGGACATTGCCGGTCACCGTCAATCCGGACAAGATGCATCTGTTCGATGCGCACAGCGGTGAGCGCCTGACCGAACAGTAATCAATAAAAAACCCGCCAACGGCGGGTTTTCTTTATCATCAGCGGATTACGTTAAGCCAGATGGAACTGCTCGACCGTTTGCGCCAGCTGTTGCGCCTGGTCTTCCAGTGAACTGGCCGCGGCCGACATCTGCTGCACCAGCGCGGCGTTCTGCTGGGTGGTGCCATCCATTTCGTTAACGGCAATCGTCACCTGGGTAATGCCGCGCGCCTGCTCATCCGAGGCGGAAACGATCTCCCCGATAATGCCCTGCACCGAATTAACCGCCTGCGTCATCTCCTGCATGGTCTTACCGGCATCGTTCACCAGCCTGACGCCGCTTTCAACCCGTACGCTTGACTCCTCGATCAGTGCCGCGATCTCCTTGACCGCACTGGCGCTGCGCTGCGCCAGATTACGCACTTCAGATGCCACCACTGCAAAGCCACGGCCCTGCTCGCCGGCGCGTGCCGCTTCCACCGCAGCGTTGAGCGCCAGAATATTGGTCTGGAAGGCGATGCTGTTGATCATGGTGGTGATGTCGCCGATCTTCTTCGAACTATCATCGATCTGCGCCATGGTCTGGACCACCTGGCCCACCAGCGTGGCGCCGCGGCTGGCGATGTGGGTGGCATTTTCCGTCAGGCTGGTTGCCTGCTGCGCATTATCCGCATTCAGGCGGATGGTGGCGCTGATCTGCTCCATACTGGCGGCGGTCTGCTCCAGCGCGGCCGCCTGCTGCTCGGTACGGGATGCCAGGTTGAGGTTGCCGCTGGCAATTTCGCCCGCGCCCTGACGCACCGATTCGCTGGCATCTTTAATCTGGCCAACGATTTGTCGCAGCTGACTTTGCATGGTTTCCAGCGCGAAGAACAGGCTGCTGCGGTCGCCGGCTTTGATAACGATGGCATTGTCGAGTTTGCCATCCGCTACCGCCAGCGCGATTTTAGCCGCCTCAATCGGTTCGCCACCAATCGGACGTAATACTTTACGGCTGAACAGCAGGCCCAGCACCGTTCCGACCAGCAGAATGCTGACGATCATCAGGCCAATCGCCCAGCTCAGCTGACGGTTAGCGGCGGCCATCACCTGACTCACCGGCGCCACCACCCCGAGGTACCAGGGTTTATCGCTGTCGCCAATAATCACCGGTTGCCAGGTCATCAACGCCTCTTCTCCCAGCACTGAATCAAAATGCTGCACCACGCCCGAGGTGAAATGATCGGTTTCCCCTTTCCACGGCTTACCGGCCTCATCTTTGACCGGCGATGACACCACCTTTCCACCATTGGAGAGCAGCAGCGCATAGCCGCTTCCCTGCCAGGGTTTGATTTGATTCACCTTCTGCTGTAAAGACGCGAGTGAAATATCGGAGGTGACAATCGCCTTCAGCGTGCCCTGCTCGATTATTGCCGCCGCGACCGAGGTCAGTAAGGTCGGCACGCCGTTATAGGCATAGCTGTAAGGCTCGATCAGGGTATCTTTCTTCGATTGCTGCGGGATTTGATAGTAATCACCCTGACCTGGCGTCAGGATTGAGAGCAGAGGATGCATGGCGAATTGACCCGCCTGATCGCGGTCAACAAACCAGGCGTAACGCCCCTGTGGAGCCTGGCCCGGCTGGTTCACGAATTCGGCATCGCGACCATCGAAGGCGTTCGGTTCAAAGATCACAGACATCGACAGATAGTCGGGATTGGCCCGCAGTGAATATTCCATGATCTTATCGACCACTTTGCGGTCGGTAATACCGGCATGGGGTAAAGCGATCAGGCTTTGTCCCAGATGGCTGGCCACGTCACGCGCATGACTCAGCTCCTGTTGCACCTGTAAGCCGCGGCTTTGGGCAATCTGCTGCAGATACTTCTCTGCCAGCGCCTTCTGCTCTTTGCCTGACTGCCAGCTAAGGACACCGATCGTCACGGTAAATCCCAGCATAATGGTCAAGCCGCCGGTAATGAGCATCTGCGCTCGGGTACTCATTTTCTTTTTATCTTTTAACTGACTGGCCATGTTGATTCCCCTGGAATTTACCCTTTTCGCGACCTCCCTGTGGTTCTGGTGCTCCTGAGATCATCTATCGGCGCCGTTTTTTTGAACTTTAATTACGCAACCGGCTGGAGTGTGCGGGTCAGACCGGATGATAAAAGCGGGAAGTTGATCGCAAAGGGGTTATGGCGACAGCAATGAATCTGTTTAATTTGATCTAAAACAATACCGGCAGCCGTCACTACTGTCAGTTTATGTAAACAGACGTTGTTGTTCCCTCATCACGGTGGAGAAAAATCAATGACCGGTAAAATTGGCTTAGCAGGCGGTATGATCATCTGGTTAGCGTATGTCGCCTGGATTGTTCACTACTACTCAGACACCTTTTTGCAATTCTCCCGCTAAACAGACAGGACCTTCGGGTCCTGTTTTCTTTTGTGTCTGGTGGCTGACAAAGTGGTCTGTGAGCCAAATCTTCGTTACAATCGACTCATTATGTGAGCCGAATAAGCAGACTTATTCGGCTCATTACCCTGATGATGAGCCGGATATGACGACTGACTGGATATGGCAACAGGCCGACTGGCCGCAATTTCACTGGCAGCAGGCCGCACTGTTACCCCGTTTGCGCCATCTGCAGCAGCAGCGCGGTTTACTGCTGGGCCGTGCCAGCCTGCACCCCGGCGATCAGGCGCAAACGCTCGACACTCTGCTCAGCAATATCCTCTCCTCCTCGGCGATTGAAGAAGAACGGGTAAACGTACAATCGGTGCGTTCATCTCTGGCGCGCCGCTTAGGCGTGACCGAACAACAGCCTTATCCGGTTTCGGATCGATCGGAGGGACTGGCGGCGATGATGCTGGATGCCATTAACAACCGCAGCCAGCCGCTCACGCTGGCGCGTCTTTACCAATGGCATTGCTGGTTATTTCCGGCCGATGAATGGTCAGTGCAGCGTCTGAGTGTTGGCACCCTGCGCGGCAGCGAGCCGATGCAGGTCATATCCGGACGCATCGATCGTCCGACGGTGCATTTTGAAGCACCGCCGCGCAGCGGACTGGAACCGCAGCTGACAGCGTTTATTGCGTGGTTCAACCGCAGCGAACAGGATGTGATGCTGGACCCGTTGCTGCGCGCCGCAATCTGCCATCTCTGGTTTGTTACCCTGCACCCTTTTGATGACGGTAATGGCCGTATCACCCGCGCTTTAACCGATCTGGCGCTGGCGCAGGCTGACAGTCAGAGCATCCGTCTGTACGCGATGTCACCTGCCATTCTGGCCCACCGCGCGGATTACTACCGCATCCTGGAACAGACGCAGAAAGGCGGGCTGGATATTACCGACTGGCTGGTGTGGTTTCTCGATATTCTGGATGAGAGTCTGCAGCAGGCGATTAACACCGTTGCCCGCACCCAGGCAAAAGCACGCTTCTGGCTCCGGCATCAGGGACTGGCCCTGAGCAAAGAGCAGGTAAAAGTACTGAACCGGTTGTTAGACGGCGGCGAACAGGGTTTTGAACAGGGGATCAGCGCCAGTCAGTATCAGAAGGTGGCGAAAGTGAGTAAGGCGACGGCGACACGTCATTTAGCCGATCTGCTGGAGAAAGGCTGTCTTTACCGGCTGGAAGGCGGCGGACGCAGTACGCGCTATCAGGTCAGAGCCGCAGAAGAACGCTGAGGATCAGCGGACATCCTGGCAAACGAACATCACGTCAGCAGATCGTCAACCAACGCCCGGATAAACAGCCGGAGAAAATGGGATGAAATGCCTGGTGTCGCGCATGAGTAGCGCGGCGGCGAGATGCATCGCGGCGAAAAGGTCTTCGCCGCGATGGCGCATTGCTGCAATTACTGTTTCAGCGACGCCCCGTTGGTGCTAATCACCTCTTTGTACCAGTAAAAACTCTTCTTGCGGCTGCGCGCCAGCGAGCCGTTCCCACTGTCATCCCGATCGACATAAATGAAGCCGTAGCGCTTAGAGAGTTCAGCTTTCGATGCGCTGACCAAATCGATCGGTCCCCAGCTGGTATAGCCCAGCACCTCAACGCCGTCGTCGATCGCCTCGCGGACCTGCACCAGATGGTCGTTAAGATAGCTGATGCGATAGTCATCCTGCACCATGCCTGCTGCATCCGGCTCATCCTTTGCGCCAAGGCCGTTTTCAACGATAAACAGCGGTTTTTGATAGCGGTCCCACAGCACGTTTAACAGCGTACGCAGCCCGACCGGGTCAATCTGCCAGCCCCATTCCGAACTGGCAAGATGCGGGTTCGGCACCATGCTCAGGATGTTACTTCGTGCGCGCTGGCTATGTGCTTCGTCGGCGGTTACGCAGCCGGTCATGTAATAGCTGAACGAGATAAAATCGACGGTCGATTTCAGCGCCTGGCGATCGGCATCGGTGATATCCAGTCGGATGCCATTATCGCGGAAGAAACGCAGCATATAGCCCGGATAACTGCCGCGGCACTGTACGTCGCCAAAGAACTGCCAGCTGCGGTTTTCCTGCAGCGTTTTGAACACATCATCGGGCTTGCAGGTCAGCGGATACATCAGCCCGCCGAGCAGCATGTTGCCGATTTGAGCGTCAGGAATGATCTCATGACAGGCGTTGACCGCCAGCGCGCTGGCCACCAGCTGGTGGTGAATGGCCTGGTAGACTTCGCTTTTGCTGCTGCCGTCCGGCAGTCCGACGCCGGTCATTGGCGCGTGCAGCGACATATTAATTTCGTTGAAGGTCAGCCAGCGCTTCACTTTATGCTGATAGCGCGCAAAAACGGTGCGGGCATAACGTTCAAAGAAATCAATCACCTGACGGTTGCCCCAGCCGCCGTACTGTTTTACCAGTGACCACGGCATTTCATAGTGTGACAACGTCACCAATGGCGTGATGCGGTGCGCCGCCAGTTCATCAAATAACCGGTCGTAAAAGGCCAGCCCGGCCTCATTCGGCTGCGGATCGTCACCGTTCGGGAAGATGCGCGTCCATGCGATAGAGACGCGCAGACAGCTGAAGCCCATTTCGGCGAACAGTTTGATATCTTCCGGGTAGCGATGGTAGAAATCGATGGCGATATCTTTAATGCTACTGCTGCCGGGCTCACGCTCGACGATAGGACCAAATATGCCCTGCGGCTGGACGTCAGAGGTGGATAGCCCTTTACCCTCTTCGCGATAAGCGCCTTCGACCTGGTTTGCGGCCAGTGCGCCGCCCCATAAAAATGTACTCGGGAAACTCTTCATCACGTGCTCCTTTTAGTCGTGGCTTACGCTGAGCAATGGCGCACCGGCAACCACGGTGCTGGCCGCAACGGTCACCACCTGCTGATACGCATCGCTGTTACTGATAATGATCGGGGTCGCCAGATCGTATCCGGCGTCAATAATGGCCTGACGGTCAAAGGTCAGCAGCAGGTCACCCGGCTGCACTTTGTCGCCGACGTTTACATGGGCGGTGAAGGGTTTGCCGTCGAGTTTGACGGTATCGATCCCGACGTGAATCAATACCTCGATTCCGCTGTCGCTCAGCAAGCCAATCGCGTGTCGGGTCTGGAACAAGGAGGCAACCATGCCGGAAAACGGCGCAATAACCTGATTTCCTGAGGGAATAATGGCGGTACCCTGACCGAGCAGGCCGCTGGCAAAAGTGGCATCAGGCAATTGGTCGAGTGCCAGTACGCTACCGGTCATCGGTGAGAGCACCTCATTGGCACTGAGGGTAGCGGGCAACGCGGCCTCGGACGGACGGCGCGCACCCGGCATTCCCGCCAGCAGCGTCATTGTGAAACTCAGCACCAGCGCCACCAGCGTGCCGATAATGCCGCCCCATAGCGTACTGTCGACGCCACCCGGCGGGATCATCTGGGCAATAGTAAAGATATTGGCAAAGCCGAAGGAATAAACGTGGGTATCACTGAACCCGACAATGGCACCGCCGATCGCTCCGGCGACGCAGCCAAAGTAGAACGGGCGACGTAGTGGCAGGTTAACGCCATAGACAGCCGGCTCGGTGATGCCGAAAATCCCGGCGGTGACCGAAGAGCCCGCCAGCACTTTCTGGCGCGCGTCACGGGTACGCAGCAAGACACCGAGCGTGGCACCTACCTGTCCCATTACCGCAGGCAACAGGATCGGTGCCATGGTGTCGTGACCCAGCACCGCCAGGTTGTTGATCATCAAGGGCACCAGTCCCCAGTGCAAACCGAAAATTACGCAGACCTGCCATAGTGCGCCCATCGCCGCGCCTGCCAGCCACGGAGCCTGCTGGTAAATCCACTGATAGCCATTCGCCAGCATCTGGCTCATCCCGGTCGCCAGCGGTCCAATCAGCAGGAAGGTCAGAGGAACGGTGATCGCTATGCAGATCAGCGGGGCAAAAAAGTTTTTCACGGAGGAAGGCAGAAAGCGGCTGCTCTGTTTTTCCAGCCAGCAGCTCAGCCAGGCGGCAAGAATAATCGGGATCACAGAGGAGCTGTAGTTAATCCAGGTTATCGGAATGCCAAAAAAAGCCTCGGTCACCGCCCCCGCCTGCTGGCTGGCCTCAAAAGCCGCAATCATAGTCGGATGGGTGAGTGCTCCACCAATGCTCATGGTGATAAACGGGTTGCCGCCAAATTTTTTCCCGGCGGTATAGCCCAGCACCAGCGGGAAGAAAAAGAACAGCGCATCACTGGCGGCGAACAGGATCTTATAGGTGCCGCTGTCGGGAGACAGCCAGTTGCAGACCACCGCCAGCGCCAGAAAGCCCTTGAGAATACCGGAGGCGGCCAGGATACCGATAAACGGAGTAAAAATGCCTGATACGATATCAATCAGGCGGTTGAACAGGTTGATCTTGTCGCCCTTCCCGTCATTGATGCTGGGTGCGTCTTCCGCCAGTCCGGCCGCTTTGCTGACGGCCTGCCAGACATCGTGGACGTGATTGCCAATCACCACCTGAAACTGACCGCCGCTTTCGACCACCATGATCACGCCTGGATTCTCCTTCAGACTGCGGGCATCGGCTTTGCCGTGATCCTTCAGCTTGAAGCGAAGCCGTGTGGCGCAATGTACCAGACTGACGATATTCTCTTTGCCACCGACGTGGCCGAGAATATCTTTCGCCAACGCGTGATATTCCATCTCGATTTCCTTATAGCCGTGGCCCGCGGGCGCCGGATGACTGAGTAAAAAATAAAAAAAAACCCGAGAGCAGCCTGTGTGTTCAGGCCGCGCTCAGGTTTTGCCTGCGTTATGCAGTAACAATCCTGTTGAAGTAAAAATCCAGTTGCAGAAAAATCCAGTACTAGCGTCTAGCGTGCTTCTTTTCTCACCCGTTCGATATGAATGGTGAGGAACATAATTTCTTCCGCAGTCAGCTCGCGCTGATAGCTTTTTTGCAGGTGCTGCGCCAGCTTTTCGGCACATTTCCAGGCGTTGGCGTAGTTATCTTTTACTGCCCGATGGAGGGAGAGATCGTCATCCGGCACCACGGTACGCGTCAGCATTCGCTGGGCAAAAAACTTCAGATGAGTCACAAAGCGCTGGTAGCTCAGCGACTCTTCATCATATTCAATCTGTAACTGATACTTCACCAGCTGCAGGATTTCCTGCAGCACCCGGGTTACGTGCATAACCTCCGGCTTTTCGCTGTTGAGCTGCGCCGTTACCAGATGCAGGGCGATGAAGCCCGCTTCATCCTCTGGCAGCTGGACGTTCAGGCGCTGAGCGATAATGGCCCGCGCCTCCTGCCCCAGTTCAAATTCTTTCGGGTAGAGCCGTTTAATCTCCCACAGCAGCACATTTTTGATGGTCAGGCCTTTATGTTGCCGTTCAATCGCAAAATGGCAGTGGTCGGTGAGGGTGATATACAGGCTCTCCTGCAAGGTCCCCAGCCGCTGGGCGGCAAGCTGGATGATGCGATCGCAGGTGGTCATCACCTCCAGCGGAATTTGACTTAACAGATCCCCAGCCGATGCATCAGTTCGTCGCTTTGCAGCGCGAAAATCTTCTCAATGCGCGCCTTATCAAGCGTGTCGCCGACGCGTCTCTGGAAGGCCAGACCGCGCCCCATAACGACCTGTTCGCCGCCGTGTTTATCCTGAACAACCACCACATTATTATTAAGAATTTTGGCGATTTTCATTGGAACCCCAGAAACAAAAAAACCTGACCTCCGGCAGAAGCCAGAAAATCAGGTTTTGCCTGCCGAAGCAGTAACAATCCAGTGGCGGTACTGTATCAGTTTCAATCGCAGCCTCAATAGCTTACGAAAAGAAACGTGATACAGATCGTTCTTACTGGTGTGATTTGCAGCAAGGCGAGATCAAAAATATAACCCGCTACAGGTAAACCGCGAGACGCCTTAAGGGCCGTCATTACGGCGAACGCGACATAAACGCGCAGATCTTTCAGCGGAAAGGATTTTCAAAGCAGAGGGGTTTGACGAGACGGCCTTTCAGGCAAGGCGTTTTAACAAGGAAGTGCGCAAAGCGGCATAAGGTGAAGATCGGTGCCAGACACAGTCAAAACAATAACGCCGGAAGGATCGCTTCCGGCGTTAACGGGGTCAGGCTGCTTTTACCGCGCGGACTTTTTTACTGCCAGTCTCTTCAGCCTTGTCATCGGCGCTGTCTGATGCCGTCTCAGGCTGACGGGCATCAGCAGCAACTGGCTCAGGCAGTTTGCTGGTGCGCAGAATATGCTGCACGGCATCTTTCTGCTCGGCAATCAGCAGGCCCAGGGTTTCCGCCTGCGTCTCATCCAGCGCGGGTTGATGCTGTAACAGCCAGTCGGTGAAGGCTTCGGCCATATCGAGCATTTTGTCGTAGGCATCGGCCTCTTTTTTATTGGCAAACGTCATCTTCTCTTCACCCTTTCTGACTACTACAAATTTTGTTTCGACAGCCATGTTTTTGCCCCTCGGATACTGTGTATACATACAGTATATCACGACGATGATGCTTTTCCAGCAGAGAATAGAGTTTATCGGTTATCCCCGGCATAACCTTAACCGGGCACAAACTTTAACCACTCTGTCGGGGAAGGCGCGTTGCTGGCTAGACCAGCAGCGCCTCAAGAAAGTCGGCCAGCGCTTTACGCGGGTCATCCTCTTCCGAGACGATCATCTCAATCCCCCACTGTCCAAGTACCTCTTTTGCCACTGGATTATTGCGGTTGGTAAACAGATACGATTTCGGACGCGCCGTCGCCAGCCCGGTGCGGCCCCACATTTTAGTCAGGCGGTAAAACAGCAGCCGGATATTAAAATCGCTGATGCTGTAGCCGACAAACAGCACCGAATTGCCCATCACGTCGTGGGTCAGTTTTATGTCGAGCGGCGAATCGAAATAGAGCCGTTCAAAGTAGCTGCTTTCATCGAGCACGATAGAGGTGTCATCATCGAAATCGCCGTGCAGCTTGATAATGTGGCGTTTATCTTCGGTCAGCGACACCAGATCGGCGGCGTTAGCCACTTTGTAATACGGGACGCCATGCGCATCGTGTGCCGCTTCCAGCCAGCGATCGTAATTGGTGGTATAGATGCGGGAAAAGTTGCCCTGGGTGATCATGGTGTGGATTTCTGAGGTCCGGACATCAATATCCGGGCGGTGCCATTCGCGATCCATCCAGCTGCGCAGCGGGCCGAGCGATCCTTTCTTCTGTTTGTAATATTCCGCCAGCGACAGATGGGTGCCATAGGTGTTAAAGATTTTTGGATCGTAACCCAGCTCATTGGCGAGATGGGCAATCAGCTCATGCCACTCCGGCAAACCAAGATTGCGTGAGATACCCGCGCCGGCAAACAGAATCAGCTTACCGGAATCATAAGCACGTTTAAGTTCAGGTTTCATGCGACTCCCCGAGCCGTTTTCAAAAAAGTGGCGAAGCGATCGAGCGCGATGCGCCGCATCGAAATCTCATTCTTGAGTTCACCCATTTCGGCAAATGTCTGATCGTAACCTTCCGGGATAAAGACACAATCCCATTGAAAGCCGCGTGTGCCGGCCGGTTCGGCGGCGATGGTACCGCGCAGTTCGCCGGAAAACTGATACATTTTGCGACCATCGCAGTAGCCCAGCACGGTTTTAGCCGTCACGGCCTGGCTATCGAGCCCCTGCACCAGGGCGGTAAAACGCTCGGCATCCAGCCGGTTCCAGAAGATGCGGGTCAACCCGGCTGGCAGGCCATTCAGGCCATCCAGATAGAGTCCGGTATGCTCAACGAACAGCGGTCGTCCAATCAGTGAAAAGGCCTTGGTCAGCTTATCGCGCACCAGATCGAGTTCGTTTTCAGTCTGAATTTCTTCGATACGACGGGAGATGGGCAATACTTCGACCCCGATAGGTTCGAGGATTTTGCGCACCTCCGCCAGCTTTTGCTCATTGGCAGAAAGGAATCTGATTTTCATGGGGCTTCCAGGTTAATTGCTCCGCCGCGCGCTGAATCGACAGGCGGGCAGGATAGAACACTAACGCTGGAGAGTGTAGCGCAATTCTGTGGTCCGTCGCCGTGATGGCCGTTCAGCCGGAGGAGAGAGGCAGGCAGAATAAACGGCGCCGAAGCGCCAGAGAAGGTTCAGTACTGAATGCCGGGGGGATTTACCGTGGAGTGCGCGATGGCTTCATCCTGTTCGCCCCAGCGCGTCAGAACCTGCTGATACTGACCGCCGCTGATGGTGCCATCAATGGCCGCCTGCAGTGCGGGTGCCAGACCGTTGCCCTTTTTGGTGGTGACCGCGACCCAGGCGCGAAACGGCCCGCTGCCAACCAGTTTTGTTTGTCCGCGTGACGCCGCCTTCCACGCTGCCATCGAGTGCGGCCCGAACATCGCATCGGCACGTCCCGACAGCAGGGAAAGCGTGGCCGAGGCGTCATCGGTCAGATAGATCGGCGTGACTGCTGGCAACCCTTTGGCCTGGTTTTGCCGATCCCAGCTCAGCAGGATTCGCTCCTGATTGGTGCCGGACGCCACGATGATGCGTTTACCGGCGATATCGGCGGGCGCATTGATCGCGCTGATTTTACTGTCACTTTTCACCGAGAAAGCGTGGTTATCGGCGCGATAGGTGGCGAAATCGAACTTCTTTTTGCGCTCTTCGGTCACGGCGATGTTAAACATCGCCACATCGTAGCGGCCTGCGGTGATCCCCAGCGGCCAGTCCTCCCACGATGCCGGCACCAGCTTCAGTTTTAATCCCAGACTGTCGGCCAGCAGCCGGGCAATATCGGGATCGCTGCCGATCCGCGAGACATTATCCGACGCCAGCAGTGACAGCGGCGGCGAGTTGGTGGCGGAAGTCGCCACCGTCAGGGTGCCTGGCTCAATAAAAGTAAAGTTTGCCGGAATTTTTGCGATCGCTGCCGGATTGGCGGGCGCATGAATCGGCGTTTCATTTTGCCGGGTGTCACGTTGTTCAGCGGCGGAAGTGGCCAGCGGCGACAGCAGCGACAGCAGCAGCAATGACAGAGGGCTCAGCTTCATCGTCACCCTCACAGCACGCGCGCCAGGAAGCGCCGGGTTCGCTCATGGCGCGGATTATTCAGTACCTGGCTGGTGCTGCCCTGCTCTACGATCCTGCCATCGACCATAAACACCACGTTATCCGCCACTTCACGTGCAAAGCCAATCTCGTGGGTAACGATCACCAGCGTGGTGCCGGAGCGCGCCAGTTTTTTGATCACGTCGAGCACCTCGCCGACCAGTTCCGGATCAAGCGCCGAAGTTGGTTCGTCAAACAGCATCACCCGTGGATTTAGCATCAGCGCCCGGGCAATGGCGATACGCTGTTGCTGGCCGCCTGACAGATGACGCGGCCAGGCGTCAGCTTTATGCCGCAGACCGACAATATCCAGCAGCTCACCGGCACGCTGAATCGCTGCCGCTTTGGTGAGCTGTCGATGGGCAATCGGCGCTTCAATCAGATTGTCCATCACGCTGAGGTGCGGGAACAGATTGAAATTCTGAAACACATAGCCGACGTTGATGCGCTGACGCAGAATCGCCTGCTCTTTCAGTTCGTAGAGCTTATCGCCGCGCTGCTGATAGCCGATGTAGTCGCCGTCAATCTGGATAAACCCTTCATCCACCCGCTCCAGATGATTGATGGTGCGCAACAGGGTCGACTTGCCGGAGCCGGAGGGGCCGAGGATCACCGTCACCGATCCCGGATCCAGTGACAGTGAAACCGCATCCAGCGCTTTGTGTTTGCCAAAACTTTTACTGACGCCGGTAATGCTGATGGCACCGGTGGTGTGTGATGTGCGGTAATCAATGGCTTCGGACATGGCTGATCTCCTCGGTTGGATTGAGAGGCGTGACGCGGTTGCGCCACTGCCGCCAGCGCGACGGCTGCGGTTCGCGGGTCACACTGCGGGCCAGCCAGCGTTCAACGCTGTGCTGAATCACCGACAGCACGGTGGTGATAATCAGATACCAGGCGGCGCCGACCATCAGCAGCGGGATCACTTCCTGGTTGCGGTTGTAGATCATCTGGATGGTGTAAAACAGTTCCGGCATCGCCAGCACGTACACCATCGCGGTGCCCTTCGCCAGGCTGATGATTTCGTTAAAGGCAGTGGGAATGATGGCGCGTAACGCCTGCGGCAGAATGATGCGGAAGGTGCGGCGGGTTGCCGACAGTCCCAGCGCGGAGGCCGCTTCGACCTGGCCGTGATCGACCCCCAGAATCCCGCCGCGAATGATCTCCGCGCTGTAGGCCGCCTGCACCAGCGTTAAGCCAATGACCGCTGCCGGAAACTGGCCCAGCACATTAATGGTCTGAAACGCGCCCCACGACAGAGTGGTAAACGGGATACCAATCGACAGGGTGTCGTAGAGATAAGAGAAGTTGTACAGAATGATCAGCACCACAATCAGCGGCAGCGAACGGAACAGCCAGATATAACCCCACGCCAGACTGCTCAGCAGCCACGAGGAGGAGAGGCGCGCCAGGGCCAGCAGCCCGCCAAATATCAGGCTGAACACCGTCCCCAGCAGCGTCAGCAACAGGGTCTGACCCAGACCATGCAGGATCACCGGATCGAAGAACCAGCGGGCAAATACGCCCCATTCCCAGCGCGGATTAAAGGCGACCGACTGGATCACGCCCGCCAGAATAAACAGGGCGACGATCGCCCCAACGGTACGGGCCGGATAACGCGCCGGCACCACCTGCAGATGTTGATGCTTGCTCATCGTCCCTCCTTAACTCGCCTGTGCGACGTCCTGCACGCCAATCACTTTTATAAAACGCAGCCGGCCATCGTGCGGCGGCTGACCATAGCGTTCCAGATCCCCGCTCAGATCAAACTGCGGCTGATAGCCATGGCCGGTGTAAAGCCGCACCGCCTCTGGCTGGCGGAAACCGGTGGTGAGAAACAGCCGCTGATACCCCGCCCGCAGCGCACGCCGCTCCAGCTCCTGTAACACCACCAGCGCCAGCCCCTGACGCCGCAGATCGCTGCGGGTCCAGATGCGTTTCAGTTCCGCCGTCTGCGGGTCATAAGGCTTATAGGCACCCATCGCGATGATCTCGCCGTCACGCTCCAGCACGATGAATAATCCCTGCGGCGGCAGATACCACTCGGTCAGCTCCTGCTCCTTTTGGCGGGCAAAATAGTCGCCGTAGCGGGCGGCATATTCGCCAAACAGGCCGGTCAGAATCGGTTGCAGTTCCGCCGCCTCGGGCGAAACTTCACGGAATATGGCTTCACTCATCGTCTGCTCCTTAATCGCCCAGTCCGGCCGGGTTAATTTCGGAACGATCGATCCGCTCCACCCCTTCGCCCCAGCGGTTCAGCACCTGCTGGTAGTCGCCGTTTTTCATTACGCCGTTCAGCGCGGTGCTGATCGGTTCAGCCAGGCCGCTGCCCTTTTTCACCGTCACTGCGATGTGGGCTGCTTTCGGCCAGCCACCATCGACGCTGCCGACCAGCCGGGTTTTGCCGTTAAGCGCCGCTTTCCATGCGCCAATTACGTTGGGGCCAAAATAGGCGTCGGCCCGTCCGGCCTGCAGTGCCAGCGTCTGGGCGGCATCATCTTTGGTATAAATCGGCGTAAACGGCTTCAGGCCTTTCGCCTGATTCTGTTTATCCCACGCCAGCAGGATCGCTTCCTGATTGGTGCCGGAACCGACGATGATGCGCAGTCCGGCAATATCCTCCGCTTTGGTCAGCGAGGTGATTGGGCTGTTGGTTTTGACGTAAAAGCCGAGTGAGTCTTTGCGATAGGTGGCGAAATCGAACTTCTCTTTACGTTCTTTGGTGACGGTGATGTTAGAGATCGCCGCATCATATTTGCCGGAGGCGACACCCAGCGGCCAGTCTTCCCATGAGGTCGGCACCACATTGAGCTTCAGGCCGAGGCTGTCGGCCACCAGACGGGCGATATCGACTTCGCTGCCGAGCAGGGTTTTGTTGTCATCGGAGAAGACCGTCAGCGGCGGAGAGTTCTGTGCCGCCACCGCCACGGTAAATGAACCTGGCACCGCAAAGCGATGACCGGCCGGCAACTGCGCCACCGCTTGTGGGTTCTTGCTACTGTGGATCGGCGTTTTATTGGCGTCGAGGCTGACCCGCTGGCCGTTGTACGCCACGCTGGTGCCGTCCGCCAGGGCGCTGCCGCTGGCTGCCAGAATAATCAGGGCGATGAGTCTTTTATTTTTTTGCATAGCACAGGCTCTTATTGTGAAGTGAACTGATTGACCGGCAGCGTCAGGTCAAAACTATCGCGCAGGGTGTTACCGGGATAGTCGCGACGGGTCAGGCCGCGCGCCTGCAAAATCGGCACTACGCGGTCAACAAACCGTTCGAAGGTATCCGGGGTGCCGCCGTTGATAATGAAGCCATCGGTGGCGTCGGTTTCGAACCAAAGCTGCAGACCGTCTGCCACCTCTTCCGGCGTACCGTGGAACAGGGGACGCGGCGTTGCCGCCTCCAGTGCTGCCTGACGCAGGGTGTGTCCCTGTTCACGCGCTTTACGTTTGATCTCATCGGTGGTGCTGCGGAAACTGTTCTGCCCGATGTCACCGATATCAGGAAAGGGCTGATCGAGCGGATACTGTGAGAAGTCGTGATGGTCGAAGAAGCGGCCAAGGTAGTTGAGTGCATCGTTAATCGACACCAGCGCGGCGGTAGTCTGGTACTGACGCTCCACGTCGTCGGCGTCGTCACCGACAATCACGCTCACGCCCTGGAAGATGTGGAGATCCTCTGGCTGACGGCCGTTCGCCACCAGCTGCTGTTTAACGTCACGGTAAAAGGCCTGCGCCTCTTCGCGGGTCGGCTGGTGGGTGAAGATGGCATCGGCATGGCGGGCGGCCAGCTTTTTGCCGTCCTCTGACGCCCCGGCCTGGAAGATAATCGGACGGCCCTGCGGCGTGCGCGAGATGTTAAGCGGGCCCTGAACCTGGAAGAAATCACCGTGATGATTCAGGGTATGCAGCTTAGCCGGATCGAAAAAGTGGCCGCTCTGCTTGTCGCGCACAAAGGCATCCTGCTCCCACGAATCCCACAGGCCTTTCACCACCTGCAGATACTCATCGGCGATGCGATAGCGTAAGGCGTGCTCCGGATGCTGCTGACGCGAGAAGTTTTTAGCCGAGCCTTCCAGCGGCGAAGTCACCACGTTCCAGCCGGCGCGGCCACCGCTGAGATGATCGAGGCTGGCAAACTGGCGCGCCACGGTAAAGGGTTCACTGTAGGAGGTTGAAACGGTGCCAACCAGCCCGAGATGCTCGGTGACGCCCGCCAGCGCCGACAGCAGCGTCAGCGGTTCAAAGCGGTTGAGAAAGTGCGGAATCGACTTTTCGTTGATGTATAAACCATCGGCGACAAACAGAAAGTCGAGCTTGCCCTGCTCCGCTTTGCGGGCGATCTTTCTGGCGTAATCAAAGCTGATGCTGGCATCGGCCTGGGCCGCCGGATGACGCCAGGCAGACATGTTCCCGGACGCGCCGTGCAGAATAGTACCCAGCCGAAGTTGTCTTGTGCTCATGATGCTCTCTCTTTTTTAGTCATAGCGCTGCCTGAACGGCGGTCGTCACGACAGCCGCAAGGGAATGTCAGCAGATAGTGAAATCAGGTCAGAATGGCTTCCCGACATCGCGCATTGAGCTGTTGCAGCGCCTGTTGGGCCAGTTGAGCGAAGTAGTCTGCCGCAGGGGCGATCAGGGCTTCATCCGGATTGAAACTGGCGTGGTGCAGGCCATAATCGCTGGCACTGCCGATACTGACGAACACGCCAGGCACCTGTTGCAGATAGAAGGCAAAGTCCTCACCCAGCAGATGCAGTCCGGCTGGCTGCACCCGGTACCCGAGCTGTTGCGCCACCTCACTGCTGAAGTGCGCCCAGTCATCATCATTGACCAGCACCGGCGGACCCGGATGCCAGCTCAGCGTCGCGTCTGCACCATTCGCCTGGGCAAAATTTTCCACCAGCGTGCGCACCCGCTGTTCCAGTTCGGCCCGCAGCTGGCGATCGTGGGTACGGGCGGTGCCGCCGAACTCGACGCCACCAGGCAGGACATTCCATGTTTTGCCGCCATCAATCCGGGTAATGCTCAGTACCAGACTGTCGAGCGCGCTGAAACTGCGGCTGGTGAGTCCCTGTAATGCCTGAATGATCTGGCTGGCGACCACGATACTGTCGACACCCTGTTCCGGGTGGGCAGCATGCGCGCCTTTGCCGGTCACGCGGATAATAAATTTGTCGGCGTTGGCGTAGAACGCGCCGCCGCGGGTGGCGAATGTGCCGACCGGCAGCGTCGGTTCATTGTGCATGCCAAAGATGGCCTGCACCTGATCCAGTACGCCAGCGTCAATAAACTGACGGGCGCCCCGTGCAATCTCTTCGGCGGGCTGAAACAGAATGCGCACCCGCCCCGCCAGTTGTGGCTCAATTGCCCGAAGCTGTACCGCCGCGCCTAACATCACGGCGCTGTGCAGATCGTGGCCGCAGGCATGCATGACGCCAGGATGACGGGAATGAAACCGTACGCCACTCGCCTCGTGAATCGGCAGTGCATCAATATCAGCACGCAGGGCGATCACCGTTTCACCCTGTCCAATTTCCGCCACCACGCCGGTTTCAAGCGGGTAATCAAGCAGCCGGATGCCGGCCTCCTGCAGCCAGTGGCGCAGCCGTGCCGTGGTCGCAAACTCCTGACCCGACAGCTCCGGCCAGGTGTGCAGCTCGCGCCGCCATTCAATCAGTTGTGATGCATTCGGCTTCATGATGATTCTCCGCTGAAGGGCGATCAGGCTGCGACCAGATGATGCGTTGCCAGCAGGGCCAGCGAATGGTGACGTGCAACCGGTTCGCTGATCGGCGTATCAATAATGAACTCATCGATACCAAAGTTATGGTGCAGCGCATCCAGCTGGGCATGAACCTGCGCGGCGGTGCCTTTCAGCAGCGACGGCGTACGCGGCTCAATCAGGTAATCACGATAACCCCCCTGGCGCACATACCGTTCGGCCTGTTCGAGGCTGGCAACATTGACGCCGGGACCATTTTTCACCGCTACGTGGTAGTGACGGAGGTTAGCCACCAGCAGATCGGCACCCGCGGGCGAATCGGCCACCACCACCTGCACGGCCACCAGCGCGCGCTGACCGTTGCTGAGGCGGGAATAGGTGCCGAGCACCTGCTCCAGCAACTGACGGTCACCGTTCAGATGCGCCGCGAACACCAGCTGCCAGCCGAGACTGGCGGCCAGTCGGGCGCTCTCTTCACTGGCACCCAGCAGAAAACGGTTCACCGGCCGTGACGGCAGCGGCGTCGCCTGCAAACGTTCATCGTCATCAGCGCCGCTGTGGCTGTCGGGTTTCAGCCAGCTATCCAGCAGCTGCAGCTGTTCGGCAAAGCTGCCCTTCTCTGACGGCTGTACACCCAGCTGAAGCGCACGGGTAGAAAGTGGTAATCCGCCTGGCGCCTTGCCGATACCTAAATCGATACGGCCCGGTGCCAGTGACGCCAGCAGATTGAAGTTTTCCGCCACCTTATAAGGACTGTAATGCTGGAGCATCACCCCGCCCGATCCCACGCGGATATGCCGGGTCTGGGCAATAATCCACGCGATCAACAGTTCCGGTGACGGGCTGGCCAGCTGCGCGGTGTTGTGGTGTTCCGCCAGCCAGAAGCGGTGATAGCCCCACTGTTCAGCCAACTGCGCCAGTTGCAGGGTGCGCTGCAATGCTGCGCCTGGCGATTCCCCCTCAACGACGGGCGCTTTGTCTAACAGACTTAATCGATATGCCATTCACCTGATCCTTATTATTCCGGTTGCTGGCCAGTGTGGAGCGAGGCTTATATTTGGTAAAACATCATATTGTTTTATCTATTTTTAGTTTATTCATATCAGTGCGAAAAGGGAAAGTGAATGGATAATAAATGATATTAAAAACAGCTACTTATGATTATTGATCAATTATTCAGATATTGATGAATCGGCTATTGCAGGCATAAAGCGAAATTATCGGCAATGGATTGCAGAAAAGTGTCTTAAGCAGTCAACAAGCGAACTTCAAATCACGGATCACTTTATCGCTAAATAAAACAGCGGTTAAAAAGGCTGCTGCCGTAAAGGCGGCGGGAATATCCCGTTGTTTTTTATTAACGCCCGCTATCGGCGTTGAGGTTTAACAGCGGTGTTGTTGTGCGGTGCAGAAGATTATTGGAGCGGGCGGGTGGATAAAGGCGGAACACGCCATCCTGTCCGGGCATTGATTTTTTTCAGATAAGCTTTGACCAATTCATTAGTTTATCTGCGTGTTGCGTCATTCGATGATGATTCCGTCTGCTGAGACAATTGATAACAAAGGAATTCATTATGAAGACGTTTTTTCACCGTGCGCCGCGTTCGCCGGCGCTGGTTTTGAGTTTACTCGCCGGGAGTTTTGCCTTTAATGCCGTGGCCGCACCGGTCAAAGGCGGCACGCTGATTTATCTGGAGCAGCAGGCACATACGAATCTCTATCCTCCTGCCGGCGGATTTTATCCGAATGGCGGTATTCTGAATCAGATCACCGACAAGTTAACCTGGCAGAACCCGGAAACCCTGCAGGTGGAACCCTGGATTGCCGAGAGCTGGACCACCAACGCCGATAAAACCCAGTACACCTTTAAACTCCGTCCCGGCGTCACCTTCTCCGATGGCACGCCGCTGGATGCCAATGCGGTGGCGAAAAACTTCGATACCTACGGGCTGGGTAACAAAGCCCTGCGCCTGCCGGTGTCTGAGGTGATCAATAATTACGATCACAGCGAAGTCATCGATCCGCTGACGGTGAAGTTCTATTTTAAACAGCCGTCTCCGGGGTTCCTGCAGGGCACTGCAACTATCGGCTCCGGGCTGGTTTCACTCAGCACGCTGGCACGCAGCTTCGATCAGCTGGGCGATGCCCGCCATATTATCGGCTCGGGACCCTTTGTGGTCAGCGATGAAAAGCTGGGGCGTGAAGTCGACCTGGTGGCGCGTAAGGATTACCGCTGGGGACCCGTAAACGGTCAGCAGCAGGGTCCGGCTAATCTGGACGGCATTAAAGTGCTGGTCACGCCGGAAGATAGCGTGCGCATTGGTGCGCTGCTGGCCGGTCAGGCCGATTTTATCCGCCAGGTTCAGGCCTATGATGAGAAACAGGCTAGCGAACAGAATTTCCCGATCTATGCCGCACCGACCCGTGGCGTCAACGATAGCCTGAGCTTCCGCCCGGATAATCCGCTGGTCAGCGATATCCGGGTTCGTCAGGCGTTATTGCACGCCACCAACGCGAAGCAGGTGGTGGATACGCTGTTCTCAGCCAACTATCCGCAGGCCACCTCGGTGGTAGCGAAAAGCGCGGCGGGTTACGTCAATCTGGCTGACAAACTGACGTTCGATCTGGCGAAAGCCAGGGCATTGCTGGATCAGGCAGGCTGGCAGCCGGGTGCCGACGGCATTCGTCAGAAAGCGGGTCAGCGGCTGGCGCTCACCGTGTATGAATCCTTACCCCAGCCGCAGAACAAAGAGGTGCTGCAACTGGTGGCGCAGCAGTGGCGTCAGGTGGGTGTCGCGCTGACGGTGAAGGCCGGTGATGCCGGCAGTAAAACGCTGGATAATCTCGATCCGCTTAAAACCCCGCTTAACGTCACCGAAGTTGGCCGTGCCGATCCTGACGTGATTAAGAGCAGCTTCTATCCGGCTAACCGCGACAACCTGCTGCAGAAAGGCGGCTCCAGCGACAAAGTCAAAAACTTCCGTGACGACCGGCTTAATCAGCTGCTGGTGGCGATCTCAGCCGAGGTCGATCCGGCCAAACGACTCCAGCTGACCGGTGATGTGCAGCGTTATCTGCTCGATCAGGCTTACGTCATTCCTATCTTCGAAGAGCCCCAGGTTTATGCCGGTGCACCCTGGCTGAAAGGGGTGAAGTTTGAAGCGGTAGGCCGTCCGGCGCTGTATGGCGCATGGCTGGAAAAACATTAAACCGGAGTTGATGATGCGCCACTACTTGTTGCATCGGGCAGGACTGGGACTGCTGGTCCTGTGGGCCGCTTTTACCCTGTCATTTTTCCTGTTGCAGGTGCTGCCGGGCGATGCGGTACTGATTAAGTTCCAGAATCCGGATCTCGGTCTCAGCCCGCAGCAGATTGCTGAGATGCGTCAGGCTTATGGCGCGGACAATCCGCTGTGGCAGCAATATCTGCATACGCTGGCCGCCATGCTGCACGGTGACTTTGGCTATTCGGTTCAGGCGGGCGTGCCGGTCAGCCAGCTGCTGGTCGCTAATCTGCCGGGTACCCTGCGTCTGGCGTTGTGCGGATTTTTACTGGCGACGCTGCTGGCGTTTGCGCTGGCGGCGCTCTCCCGCCATCCGGCGCTGCGCGGCCTGCGTAATCTGCTGCAATCGCTGCCGGCGCTGTTTATCTCGGTCCCGACCTTCTGGCTGGGGATCGCCTTAATACAGCTGTTCTCATTTCAGCTGCGCTGGATACCGGTGATCAATCCCTCGCCGTGGCAGGGACTGATTCTGCCGATTATCACCGTGGCGATCCCGATCTCCGCGCCGCTGGCGCAGATTCTGTTGCGCAGTATTGATGAGGTCTCAACCCGTCCGTTTGTGGCGGTAGTCAGAGCCAAAGGTGCCAGCGAAGGCTACGTGCTGTGGCGACACGTGCTGCGTAACGCCCTGCTGCCGGTGCTGACGGTGGCCGGTTTACTGCTGGGCGAACTGATCGCCGGTGCGCTGATTACCGAGACGGTGTTTGGTCTGGGCGGCCTTGGCCAGCTCACGCAGCAGGCGGTTAATAATCAGGACGTGGCGGTGCTGCAGGCGGTGGTGGTGATTTCAGCGATGGGCTTTGTGGTGATTAACCTGGTGGTGGATTTGCTGATGCCGCTGCTTGATCCGCGCTTACAACTGTTGAGAGGCACACCATGAGTCTGGTTGATTATGCCGCGGCGCGACGCCCGGCACGGGCGAAGAGAGGTGCAGTCAGCGTGCAGCCCGGCTTATGGCTGGCGGCGCTGGTGATGCTGCTGGCACTGCTGGCGGCGCTGTTTCCTGGCCTGTTTACAGACGCCAGCCCGGTTGAAGGCGTGGCCGGCGCCCAGCGTCTGGCGCCGCAGGCCGGTCACTGGCTGGGCACCGATCAGCTGGGACGCGACCTGTTTGCCCGCATCGTTTACGGCGCGTCACACTCGCTGTCAGCGGCATTTATTGCGGTGGCGATTGGGCTGGTTATCGGCACCGCGCTCGGCCTGATCGCCGGTGCGACAGGCGGCAAAACCGAATCGGTACTGATGCGGCTGGTCGATGTGCTGCTCTCAATTCCGGCGCTGTTACTCTCGCTGAGCCTGTTGATTCTGCTCGGTTTCGGCACGGTGAACGCGGCGCTGGCGGTGGGCACCGCCTCGATCGCCAGCTTCGCCCGGCTGGCGCGCGCTGAAGTGGTGCGCATCCGTCACAGTGACTATGTCGAAGCGGCCTATGGCAGCGGCGGCCGCTTTTTCACCGTGCTGTGGCGTCACATTCTGCCGAATGCGCTCAGCCCGGTCATCGCCTATGCCGCACTGCAGTTTGGGCAGGCCATTCTGGCGCTCTCAACCCTGAGTTTTCTTGGCTACGGCACGCCGCCGCCGATCCCGGAATGGGGATTACTGATCGCCGAAGGCCGTAATTATCTGGCCACCGCCTGGTGGCTGACCACTTTTCCTGGCGTGGTGGTGGTGGCTGTCGTGCTCGCCGCTAACCGTATCAGTCAGCAACTGTCAGGAGGCCAGCGATGAGCAGGCAACCGTTACTCGCTGTCGATCAACTTACCCTGAGTTATCGCAGCGGCAATCTGTGGCAACCGGTGGTGCACAATGTCAGTTTTACGCTTAACGCCGGTGAGATGGTGGCGCTGGTGGGTGAATCCGGATCGGGTAAAACCACCACGGCGCAGGCAATTATCGGGCTGATGGCGGATAACGGCCGCCGCGATCGCGGGGAAATCCGACTCAACGGCGTCGATATCAGTCAGTGGTCGCAGAAGCGTTTCGATTCGCTGCGCGGTGCGCAGATTAGTCTGGTGCCTCAGGACCCCGGCAATTCCCTTAATCCGGTGAAAACCATCGGTGAGCAGGTATCAGAAATTCTGCGCCTGCACCGGGCAAGTTCCACCGCCCAGCGTCAGCAGCGGGTGATTGAGTTGCTGACCCGCGTCGGGCTTAGCCATCCGGAACAGCGCGTTCACCAGTATCCACATCAGCTGTCGGGCGGGATGAAGCAGCGGGTATTGATCGCCATTGCGCTTGCCCTGCAACCGGCGTTGATTATCGCTGATGAGCCAACCAGCGCGCTGGATGTAACGGTGCAAAAGCGCATTCTTGACCTGCTGGATCAACTGCGGCGTGAGTCGGGAACCGCCGTGTTGTTTGTAACGCATGACCTGGCGCTGGCGGCCCAGCGGGCTGACCGCATTATGGTATTCCGCCACGGTGAAATTCAGGAATCCGCCCCGGCGGCCCGTCTGATCAGCGCGCCGGCACATCCCTATACCCGTCAGTTGCTGCAGGACGCCACCCCGCAACGGCGTACCCGCCCTCAGAGTCAGCGCGCGCATTTTTCCGCCCCGGCGATTCAGGTCACCGCTATCGCAAAGAGTTTTTCCCTTGGTAAACAACAGCGGTTACAGGCGCTGGATCAGGTCAGTTTTCAGGTGGCACGCGGCACCACGCATGCGCTGGTCGGGGAATCCGGATCGGGGAAAACCACGCTGGCGCGCATCGTCATGGGATTTGAAACGGCGGACAGCGGTACGGTGACGCTGGACGGCGATATTGTCAACGGACTGCGCGGTGAAGCACTGCGTCAGCTGCGACGCAAAATCCAGTTTGTTTATCAGAATCCGTTTGCCTCGCTCGATCCGCGTCAGACGCTGTTTGAGATCATTGAAGAGCCGTTACGTAACTTTGGGCGCCTGAGCCGCGAAGTGCGTCGGCAGCGGGTCGAAGCGGTGACCGACAGAGTGGCGCTGCCGCTGAGCCTGTTGTCGCGTCGGCCGCATCAGCTCTCCGGTGGCCAGCGTCAGCGGGTAGCGCTGGCGCGCGCGCTGATCGCCGAACCGCAGATACTGGTGCTGGATGAAGCGACCTCGGCGCTCGACGTCACGGTACAGGCGCAAATCCTCGACCTGTTGCAGCAGTTACAGGCGGATCTGGGGCTGACCTATCTGTTTATTACCCACGATTTAGCCACGGTGCGGCAGATTGCCGACAGCGTAACGGTGTTAAAAGCGGGACAGGTGGCAGAGCAAGGTGACGTTGTCACGCTATTTTCATCCCCACGCCATCCTTACACCCGTGAATTAATCGACGCCATTCCTCCTCTTATTCCATTGAACACGCTTCCCCTGAAGACTAAGGAGTCAGCATGACCCGTCGCCTCGGCTTTTTTACCCGCCTGCTGGATAAGGTGCCTGCGAAGCAGCGTTACCGGCTGGCAACTGAACAGATTCAGCACGCGGAGCGATGTGGTTTTGATAACGCCTGGGTGGCGCAGCACCATTTTCATCAGGATGAAGGCGGGCTGCCGTCACCGCTGCTGTTTCTGGCGCACGTTGCAGCGCTCACCCGCCATATCCGGCTCGGTACCGCCATTATCACCCTGCCGATGGAGAATGCGCTGCGGGTCGCCGAAGACGCTGCGGTGCTGGATCAGCTGGCGGATGGCCGGCTGGAAATCGGGCTGGGATCGGGCGGTGCGCCGTCGTCGTTTCACTCATTTGGTCAGCGTTTTGAAGCGCGAGGCGTGGCGTTTGCAGAGCATCTGCATACCCTGCTCAGCGCCTGGCGTGGCGATTCGCTCGGCCATCCTGATAACCATCTCTATCCGGCAGCGACACAACTGGCCGATCGCGTCTGGATCGCCACATTCTCCGTGGAAGGTGCGGTACGCGCGGCACAGGGCGGACACGGTCTGATGCTGTCCCGCACCCAGCCGCGCCCGGCCGACCAACCGGCGTTACCGCTTGATGCGCTGCAAAACCCACTGATTGATGCCTATCTGGCTGCGCTACCGGCGGGCGTGACGCCCCGCATTCTCGCCTCCCGCACCGCTTTTGTCGCGGACTCAACGGCGTATGCACGCCAGGTGGCCGAGCCGGGCATTCGCCAGCAGGCGCAACAGTATCGCGCGGGCGGACATCAATTGCGCGGCGAACGCTTCGACGATCTGCTGGCGCAGTTTGATGCCCACGTCGGGGATGTCGCGACGGTTCAGCGCTCGCTGGCACAGGACAGCACGCTATTGCGCGTCACCGATATCTCTTTTCAGGTGCACTCCGTTGAGCCGTCGCATGCTGACACGCTGCGCTCGATCGAACTGATTGCCGAACATCTTGCGCCAGCGCTTCGTGCGGCTGGCGAACCTCGCTAACAGGAGCACGTTATGACTCAAGCTGACGATCTGCTAAACGCACTGGCCGATATCGCCCCCGATTCTGACCTGGCACAAGCGCGCCAGGTCCGCCACGCCGCCACCCAGCATACCCAGGGCAGTTATGCGGTGCTGTTCGGCCAGCAGGAGGATGATTTTCCGCTGCCTGAACGGCTGGCATTGGCCGCGCAGCTGGCGGAGTGGCATGACCAGCCGGGCCTGCAGGCACACTATTTACACCTGCGATCGTCGCAGCCGGGCGGCGTCTCTGAGCGCGATCGGGCCGCCGAAGCGTTTGCCCGACGCCTGACCTTCGAACCGGTCAGCGCGGCACCGGCACACATTGCCGAATTGCAGCAGGCGGGCTGGAGCCCACGCGGCATTGTCACGCTGGCGCAGCTGGTGGCTTTTATCAGTTTCCAGAGCCGGTTGCTGGCCGGTCTGCGTGCATTACAGGGCGATGTGGCACAGGCTGACGCGCCGCCGGTGGTGGCTGGTCACTGGCACGATGCGCCGCACACCGCCAGCGGCAAGACGGCCGTTACCGCCTTTACCCAGCGTGAACTGGGCTGGGAACCCTGGCTGGCGGCGAAACCGCTGGCGGAGTTCAGTGCGGATGAACAGGCTACGCTGGCTAAATTTGGTCATAGCGACTCCGATTATTTCCGTCTGCTGGCGCGTAACCTGCCGCTGCTGGAACAGCGCACCCTGACCGATAAAGGCATTTTCTACACCGCGGGCGGTCTGCTACGTGCTGAACGGGAACTGGCGGCAACGGTAGTAAGTAAGGTTAACGGCTGTATCTATTGCGCGTCGGTCCATGCGCGCAAAGCCAGTCAGTTAGCGAAGCAGGATGATGCGATTCAGAAACTGCTGAACGTCGCGCCGGGTGCGGTGTTGTCCCACGGTCAAAGCCCGCGCTGGCAGGCACTGATCGCTTTCGCGGCGGCGCTATCGGTCACACCGGCGCGGCTGACGCAACAGCATATCGATGCGGTGCGTGATCAGGGGCTGGACACGCTTGCCCTGCTCGATCTGATCCAGTCCAGTGCCTTTTTTGCCTGGGCGAACCGCCTGATGCTGACGCTGGGTGAACCTTTTCTGCCGCAACAACAGGGATAACCATGACATCGTTTTCAACTGAACAACTGGTGCAGTGGCGTCGCGAATTGCATCAGCATCCGGAATTATCCAGTCACGAATTCGCTACCACCGAACGCATTACCCGCTGGCTGGAACAGGCGGGCATCCGCCTGCTGCCGCTGGGACTGAAAACCGGCGTGGTGGCGGAGATGGGCGACGGACCGGCGCTGATCGCACTGCGTGCCGATATCGATGCGCTGCCGATTGATGAAATTACTGACCGGCCGTGGCGCTCACAGCAACCGGGCGTGATGCACGCCTGCGGTCACGATCTGCATACGGCGGTGATGATGGGTGTTGCCCTGCAACTGAAACAGCGTGAAGCCACGCTGCCTGGCCGGGTGCGGATCCTGTTTCAGCCGGCGGAAGAGACCTTTACCGGCGCACGACAGCTGATCGATGCCGGTGCGCTGGAGGGCGTGCAGGCCATCTTTGGCCTGCACAATGCGCCTGATCTGCCGTTGGGAACGCTGCGGACCCGCCCGGGCGCGTTCTACGCTAACGTTGATCGCTTTGTCATCCGGGTTAAGGGCAAAGGCGCACACGCCGCGCGGCCGCAGGAAGGCATCGATTCTATTGTGATTGCCAGCCACATTGTGACCGCTTTGCAGACGCTGCCGAGCCGGGTATTCAGTTCGCTCGAGACGGTAGTGCTGAGCGTGACGCGCTTTACCGCCGGCAACACCTGGAATGTGCTGCCAGAAAGCGTCGAGCTGGAAGGCACGGTGCGAACCCATAACAGCGAGATTCGGGCGCAGATCCCGCAGCGGATTAGCGCATTAATTCAGGGCATCGCCGCCGGCTTTGGTGCCACCGCCGAACTGGAATGGACGGAAGGCCCACCGGCACTGATCAATACGCCAGCCTGGGTAGATGTGGCACTGGAACTGGCGCAGGAAACGGGCTATCTGGCCGAGCGCGCCGCCACCCCGCAGATGGGCGGCGAAGATTTTGCTTTCTATCTGCAACAGGTGCCTGGGGCATTTGTCAGTATCGGAAGCGCCAGCACGTATGGATTGCATCATGCGGGTTTCGATCCTGATGAAGCGCTGATCGAGCCTGCGGTGAATTACTTCACCCGCCTGGCGCCACGCGCGTTGCAGATTGTGGCGGCACAATGACCAAAAGAAGGAATCTGCTTATGTCTGTCCCTGTCCCACAACCGATTCTCGATCACGCTGTGATCAATGTCGCCGATCAGCTGGATGCGGCCAGCGCGCTGTTTCGTCGCCTCGGGTTCCAGCTGACCGAACGGGGTCATCACTCGCTGGGGTCCAGTAACCATCTGGCTGTTTTTGGCGAAAACTATCTGGAGTTATTAGGCTATGAGCCGGGCAAGGCCGCCCGCCGTGCCGATCTGTGGCAAGCGCCACTCGGGCTGAGCGGGCTGGTGTGGAAGAGCAGCGAAGCCGATAGTGAATATCAGCATCTGCAGCGGCAGGATCTGGATGGCGATCCCCCCGCCAGCTTTCACCGGCCGGTTACCCTGCCCGATGGCGCGGTGACTGAAGCGCGTTTTCGCACCGTGCGACTGCGTCCATCTTTAATCCCCAACGGACGCAGTTTTTTTTGTCAGCATCTGACGCCGGAAGCGGTGTGGCAACCGGTGTGGCAGGCGCATCCGAACGGTGTGCGCAATATCAGTGAGTTCGTGATTGTGGCGCAGGACCCGGCCCTGTCAGCGCAGGTCTACAGCCACCTGTTTGGCAGCGGAAAAATTATCGCCTGTCCGGAAGGCGCTTTTGTGTTACGCGCCGGTGCTGCCACGGTGCGTTTTGCCTCGGCAGACTATGCGCAGCAGCGCTTTGGGCCGCTGCCGGAAGATTATGATGGCAGTGCGCGGATGGTGGCGCTGGGCTTTGTTACCGACGATCTGACCAAAGTCAAAACCGCGCTGCTGGCCGGCGACGTCAGCTTCGAACAACAGTCGGAGGCGATTCTGGTTGAATCGGGACAGGGTTTTCATCTGGCCTTACGCTTTACCTGAGGGCGGCAGCCAGCGGAACATCGCAAAAAAAACGCCTCTGCTGAGGCGTTTTATCGTTGATGAACCGCGATGATCAGAAGGTGTAGCTGGCGGTAACCGAGACGTTGCGCGGCTCGCCATAAACCACCGAGCTGGCGACGTTAGTGTCGTACTCTTTATCGAACAGGTTATTCAGATTGCCCTGCAGCGTCAGGTTTTTACTGACCTGATAGCGGGCAAACAGGTCAACCAGCGCATAGCTCCCCTGACGGGCGCGCCAGGTGCCGTTGCCTTCCGGTGCACCGACGTCGTTCCAGACGTGGGTCTGCCAGTTTACTCCGCCGCCCAGCGTCAGCTGTTGCAGCGCAGGCAGGCGATAACTGGTGAACAGGTTGAAGCTGGTCTGCGGCAGTTGCGGATTAAAGGTGCTGCCGTCGCGGTTTTCCGCAATGTAACGCGTGCCGCCGAAAGTCATCTGCCAGTAATCGGTCAGTGCGCCGTTGACTTCAAACTCTACGCCGCGGCTGACCACGCCTTTACGGCCAATGTAGGCCACATCACCCGAGCCTTTTACCGTCTGGGTCGTGGCTTCGCCGACGTTATCCAGTTCGGTACGGAACACCGACAGTGAGGTGGTAAAACGGCTGTTCATCCAGTCAGATTTCAGGCCCGCTTCGTAGTTTTTACCGATCACCGGGGCCAGATACGCGCCATTGACGTCGCGATAATCCTGCGGCTGGAACACCGAGGTGTAGCTGGCATAAGCGGACCAGTTTTCAGCGAAATCAAAGATCAGCCCGCCGTAAGGCGTGGTGTTATTCTTCTCCATCTCACCGGTCGGGGTTTCGCGATTCCAGTTGGTGTGACGGGCACCAACGATCAAATGCAATGGATCGGCGAGAGAGAGGCGGGTCGCCATGTAGGTTGATTTCTGGCGAACCAGTTGGGTATCGCTGGCAGGCAAACGTGGCGTCCAGTCGGATTCCGGATACTGACCGTTGAAATCATTAAAATTACCCAGCGATTCGGAAGAGATGTTTTCGAAGGTGCTGAAGTATTTGTTGTCCTGACGGCTGTAGTTCACGCCGACCATCAGTTCATGCTGGCGGCCAAACAGTTCATAGGGACCGCTGGCGAAGGCATCAACCGCATCCACCTTACGTTTGCCGGTGTTGTAGCCGGTGCCGCCGACCACCGGATAATTGGCGTAGGAGGAGTATCCGACGCCGGTATTCTTATCAAAGAATCCATCCAGATAGAGCTGTTTACTGTCAAGTCGCATCTCGTTGTGCGCGCCGTTCAGCGTGATGTTCCAGCCGTTATCAAAGTCCTGTTTCAGATTCACAAACAGTTTACGGTTCTCTTTATCGTTGTAGGCCCAGTCCGGCGCGGTGTTGTAGCCGCGACGGCTGTGAATCTGACTGCCGTCGGTATACCAGCGTGGCGCACCGCCCCACATGGTGGAGTCTGTATTCACCTGGCTGAACTCATAGCCGACCGATAGCGTGGCCGAATCGGTCAGATCGGCATCAACCACGCCATAGACAAACTGCTTTTTCGCACCGTAGCGCTCAATGAAACTGTTGTTATCCTGCCAGCCGGCAATCAGTCGGCCACGCACGTTGCCCGAATCGCTCAGCGGCGCAGAGAGATCGGCCACGTAACGCTGCTTGTTCCAGCTGCCGTAACTGGCGGAGACGGTGCCGCCGAATTCTTTGCTGTCGGCGTGCTTACGCACCATGTTGATCGCAGCGGAGGGGTTGCCTGGCCCGGTCAGCAGGCCGGTTGCGCCGCGCACCACTTCTACCCGTTGGTACAGCGCCATGTCGGTCTGGGCGTCACCCAGGTTCCAGCGGGCGGCGAATGCGGTCGGGATGCCGTCAACCATGTAGTTGTCGATCATGAAGCCGCGCGAATAGTAGTTGGTGCGGTCCATGTCACCACTGATCCCGCGAATGCCGGTGGTGTTAGAGAGCACATCATTCAGCGACTGAAGTTGCTGATCTTCCATTCGTTGCTTGCTGACAATGCTGACCGACTGCGGCACATCACGCACCGTACCGAGCATTTTTGTGCCCGCGCGGGTCACCGGAACGCTGTAATCGCTAGCCGGAGACGACGCTTCCACGCCCTCTGCCGGTGCTGATGCGCTGACGGTCATGGTCTGGTTATCGCTGGCGGCCGGCGGAGACGTTTCTGCGGCACTGGCGACATTATGCGCCAGCAAGGTGGCAATCATGGCGGCAAGCAGAGAGTAGCGCAGCGGGCGCTGCCGGGCTGACACGCCCGTTTCCCTGGCGTGCTGAACATCAAAAGACATCGTTTATTCCTCAAATTATTATGATTTTTATGCTGCCACTGTTCACGACCATGCTTCCTGCTGGCATCTCTGCCCTACTGATGGTTTGAGGAATCAAAACCCTTCCCTGAGCGCCTGGGCGCGGGTGTGATGTTTATTTAAAACAAATGAGAAATATACGCATTGCGATTATCATTGCAAGAATTTGTTAGCAAATGATGCGAATTTATTCAGGACTTGGTGAGTGTCGGCGAGTAACGCTGGCTGGATCAGAGATCGGTGGTATTGGCTGATGATGGGTGTGTAAATTATCCGTCGGGGTTGGTAACAGAAACATTCATTATCAAACCGGAGCGAAAACCCGTCGCCAATAACTTTTCATTTAACTGAAGTTGTCTGTTTGAATGACAGAATCCCCGCCATTACATTTAGCTTTAACCGCCATGAGTTTGGCTTTAAATGGGACTTTATTTATGCGCCTGAATAAAAATATGCGCGCCCTGTCAGCTATTATTATCGTTTGCAGGGTGATGCTGCCAACTTACTGATTTAGTGTATGATGGTGTTTTTGAGGTGCTCCAGTGGCTTCTGTTTCTATCAGCTGTCCCTCCTGTTCAGCTA
>NZ_JBEPNM010000019.1:0-32677 GCF_040546285.1 Pantoea sp. UYEF8
CTTTATTCTGAATGGGTGGGTCGTGCAGGATAAGCCGCGGCCCATCCGGGGCCACGCCCTGCGGGTGATGCTGGCGCATCAGCCTGAACCGCTCCCGGCGCTTCAGTCGAACCTGCGCAGGTTCTCATCCGGCACGTTCAACTCTGTGCAGCAGAAACGAAAAAAGCGCCTTTAAGGCGCTTTTTTCTGAATTGGTGGGTCGTGCAGGATTCGAACCTGCGACCAATTGATTAAAAGTCAACTGCTCTACCAACTGAGCTAACGACCCGAAGTGGTGGGTGATGACGGGTTCGAACCGCCGACCCCCTCCTTGTAAGGGAGATGCTCTACCAACTGAGCTAATCACCCACTTCGTACTGCTTAACAGGTCTGTATCACACTAAGATATGGTGGGTGATGACGGGCTCGAACCGCCGACCCCCTCCTTGTAAGGGAGATGCTCTACCAACTGAGCTAATCACCCATATCTTATAACCTGTTCACTGCGGGCCACCGGGTTAGAGTGGTGGGTGATGACGGGTTCGAACCGCCGACCCCCTCCTTGTAAGGGAGATGCTCTACCAACTGAGCTAATCACCCCCGCTGTGTGGAGTCGCATTATAGGGATAGTTGATTTTGAGTCAACGCTTTTTAAAACATAAATGTGCGTTCGGTTTATTTTTAAACATCCTGTGGCGCTTTTAGCCAATGTGCTGGTTTTACTGGCAGAAAAGGCCCTTTTCCTCGGGCGCAGCCAGCGGGCACGCATTGAGGATTCACCACCAGATGCTAGAATGTGGCCACTATTTCGCGTCTAACCTGTTTTTTGTCATCCAGACAGAGAACCCGCGCATCTAAGGCAATACTGAATGAAAATCAAAACTCGCTTCGCGCCCAGTCCTACCGGCTATTTACATGTGGGCGGCGCCCGTACCGCACTCTATTCCTGGCTCTTCGCCCGCCACAATCAGGGCGAGTTCGTGCTGCGTATTGAAGACACCGATCTGGAGCGCTCAACGCCAGAAGCCATCGAAGCTATTATGGATGGCATGAACTGGCTGAGCCTCGACTGGAATGAAGGCCCTTACTACCAGACTAAACGTTTCGATCGCTATAACGCGGTGATTGATGAAATGCTGGCGGCGGGCACAGCCTATAAATGCTACTGCTCGAAAGAACGTCTCGAAGCCCTGCGTGAACAGCAGATGGCGGATGGCGAAAAGCCACGTTACGACGGTCGCTGCCGTGACAGCCACGATCATCACGCAGCGGATGAGCCTTGCGTGGTGCGTTTTCGCAACCCACAGGACGGCTCGGTCATTTTTGATGACCAGATCCGCGGTCCGATTGAATTCAGCAACCAGGAGCTGGATGATTTGATCATCCGCCGCACCGACGGCTCACCGACTTATAACTTCTGCGTAGTGGTTGATGACTGGGATATGGGTATTACGCACGTCATTCGTGGCGAAGACCATATCAACAACACCCCGCGCCAGATCAACATTCTGAAAGCGATTGGCGCACAGGTGCCGGTCTATGCCCATGTGTCGATGATCCTCGGCGATGATGGCAAGAAGCTGTCCAAGCGTCACGGTGCCGTTGGCGTTATGCAGTATCGTGATGATGGTTATCTGCCGGAAGCGCTGCTGAACTACCTGGTTCGCCTCGGCTGGTCACATGGCGATCAGGAGATCTTTAGCGTTGCTGAGATGACTGAGCTGTTTACGCTGGATGCGGTCAGCAAGTCTGCCAGTGCCTTCAATACCGAAAAATTGCAGTGGCTGAATCACCATTATATTAATGCCTTGCCGCCAGAATATGTTGCGACGCATCTGCAATGGCATATTGAAGAGCAAAAAATTGATACCCGTACCGGTCCGGAACTGGCGAAGCTGGTTGGTCTGCTGGGGGAACGTTGTAAGACGCTGAAAGAGATGGCGGCTTCCTGCCGTTATTTCTATGAAGACTTTAATGAGTTTGACGCCGATGCTGCGAAGAAACATCTTCGTCCGGTCGCGCGTCAGCCGCTGGAAGTGGTGCGTGATAAGCTGGCGGCAATCAGCGACTGGACTGCGGAAAACGTTCATCAGGCGATTCAGAGCACTGCAGATGAGCTGGAAGTCGGAATGGGCAAAGTCGGTATGCCGCTGCGTGTGGCGGTGACCGGTGCCGGTCAGTCACCCGGTCTGGACGTGACTGTTGAAGCGATTGGTCGTAGCCGCAGCGTCGCGCGCATCGATCAGGCGCTGGCCTTCATCAGTGAGCGCGAAGCGCAGGCCTAAATAAATCTGCCGGAAGCCAGCACGCTTCCGGTTTTTTTTACTCTTCATTAATCCCCAGCCGCTGCAATACGCCTTTAATCCCTTCACGTAATATTAATGCCGTGAACTGATCCTGCTCGGCCTGACTCATTTGCTGCACGGAACTAATTAATAACGCAGGCAATGAATGAGGGGCTGTACCGTAGGTCGCTGAGGGTTCATTCAGGTTGCGCGTTGACTGGATGAAATTTTTAACACGCTCATCAATATGGATCAGGCGAGCCTTACCGCCTTGTACACCGGGCTTTGGCGTGGTGGTCCAGTTTTCCCGTTTGATCCACTTGTTCACCGTTTGTCGACTGTAACCCGTTTCTGCTGCCAACTCTTCGGGAGTGAGCCATTCCTTTTTCACAATGCTGTCCCTGTTAAATACATTAGCACTACATATTACAGCAAAACGTAACGGGTGAAAGTAACTGAAGGTGAAATTGCCTTTTGCCACTCGACAAAAGGCAAGAAATCATTTATTGCACGCTGCCGGCAGGTTCAACAGCCGGGCGGAAGGCGAGGAAGTAGGCCAGACCGACGAAAACTGCCCCGCCGACGCCGTTACCTAAAAATACCGCGACAAAGTTAGGGAAGTATTCTGCCCAGCTCATCTGACCGGCGAAGATGGCGGCCGGAATGATAAACATATTGGCCACTACGTGCTGGAAGCCGATAGCGACGAAGGCCATGACCGGGAACCACATGCCGAAAATTTTGCCCACCACATCTTTACTGGCAAACGCCAGCCACACCGCCAGACAGACCAGCCAGTTACAGCCTACGCCGGAAATAAAAGCGTGCAGGAAATCGGCGTGTACTTTCGCTGAGGCGATGGCGACAGTCTTCTTCAGGTAATCTCCTTCGGTCATGCCCAGCATGTGGCCAAAGAACCAGGCCACCGCCACGCTGCCGAGGAAGTTAGCCAGCGTCACCCAAAACCAGTTACGCGCAACGCTGAAAAACGAGATACGACGGGCAAACCACGCCACCGGTAAGGTCATCATATTGCCGGTCAGCAGCTCTCCGCCCGCCAGAACCGTCAGAATTAATCCGACCGGGAAGACCGCCGCACCCAACAGGCCGCCGAATGAGCCCCAGTCAGCAGGCAGGGAATTGATAACGTGCAGATCCAGCAGGAATCCGGTGGCAATAAAGGCTCCTGCCATAAAGCCGAGGATCAGAAGAATGCTGACCGGCGCACGGCTTTTGGCCACGCCCGCCTGGATCGCCAGTTGGGCGATTTCTTTTGGTGTATGCAGCGACATAGTTTCTCAATATTTTTTTGATTAATGGGACGGTAAACGCCTGGTGGACGCGTGGCTGGCGGGAGAGGGTCCCGCTGACCACTTAATTAGCGCGCTAAGTTTTGCATGCGGAAAAGACGAAGACAAGAAAATTCCTATAACATATTTAACCGTGATTTAACCTGGCCGCAGTCTGAATAACAGAAAAAACCGCTCAGGCTTTTACAGCCGCTTTTCTGAGGTTGCCATGCTGCTGAAACCGCTCAGGTTGCCGCCTTTTTCAGCGATCAGACGCAGAATGTGATTTTGCCGTTGACACTCTGGAGGGGGTTTCATATTATGCCGTCCGTCGCTTAACACGACAGTTTTTCGGTTCGGGGCTATAGCTCAGCTGGGAGAGCGCCTGCATGGCATGCAGGAGGTCAGCGGTTCGATCCCGCTTAGCTCCACCAAACTTCTTCCCAAAAGTTTGGCACTGAAAAACGATTCCAGATGTGGGGGTATAGCTCAGCTGGGAGAGCGCTTGCATGGCATGCAAGAGGTCAGCGGTTCGATCCCGCTTATCTCCACCATTTTCTGACAATTTCTGTCAAACTCGCCTTTCTGATTGTGACTTCTCGCTTAACCGCGCGAATGCGTGATTTCTGCCGTTTATCACCCGATCGGCCTGTATCTGAACCTTCTGTTGTAGCCACCTGCTATCACGCTCAGAACGCTGCTGTGCGGCGATACCGCCATTCTTTGTCTGCCAGACGACTATTCTGCCCCCGGCACGCTGTTGAGATGATTGCGCTGTGCTTAGCGATCGGTGATGCGCAGCGTCAGCATGTTGCTGAGCCGTGATGACAGGAAGCAGAAGAGGGATGAAGCAGAAAGGGCAAAGAGACAGAAGAGAAGGGCGAGACCTGCTCGCCCTTTTAAATCAGAACGCCAGCACCAGACCGGCAATCGCGGCTGAAAGCACGCTGACCAGGGTTGAGCCGTACAGCAGTTTCAGACCAAAGCGGGAAACGACGTTGCCTTGCTCTTCGTTCAGACCTTTGATAGCGCCTGCCACAATACCGATAGAAGAGAAGTTAGCGAACGAAACCAGGAACACCGACAGGATGCCTTCGGCGTGCGGTGACAGCTGACCGGCGAGTTTCTGCAGATCCATCATCGCAACGAACTCATTCGACACCAGCTTGGTGGCCATAATACTGCCAACCTGTAACGCTTCACCTGCCGGCACGCCCATCACCCAGGCAAACGGATAGAAGACATAACCCAGCACGCCCTGGAAGGTGATACCGAAAATCACGTCAAACAGTGCATTCAGGCCGGAAATCAGCGCGATAAAACCGATCAGCATCGCGGCCACAATGATGGCAACACGGAAACCGGCCAGGATATACTCGCCCAGCATTTCAAAGAAGCTCTGGCCTTTATGCAGATCCTGCAGTTGCAGATCTTCTTCGCTGTCGACGCGGTAAGGGTTGATCAGTGACAGCACGATAAAGGTGCTGAACATGTTCAGTACCAGCGCCGCGACCACATATTTAGGCTGCAGCATAGTCATGTAAGCGCCGACAATCGACATCGAAACGGTCGACATCGCGGTGGCCGCCATGGTGTACATCCGGCGCTGTGACATCTGGCCGAGGATATCTTTATAGGCAATGAAGTTTTCTGACTGTCCCAGTATCAGAGAACTCACGGCGTTAAACGATTCCAGCTTGCCCATGCCATTCACTTTTGACAGCACGGTGCCGATGCCACGGATAACCCACGGCAGAATGCGGAAGTGCTGCAGGATACCGATCAGCGCAGAGATAAAGACGATCGGGCACAGTACGTTGAGGAAGAAGAAGGCGAGGCCTTTATCATTCATATTGCCGAAGACGAAGTTGGTACCCTCAGCCGCATATTTCAGCAGATGGTCAAACACGCCGGCAAAGCCTTTGACGAATCCGAGTCCCGCTTCGGAGTTCAGGAAGAACCAGGCGAGCACAATTTCAATCACCAGAAGCTGTATAATGTAGCGAATGCGAATACTTTTTCGGTCGTGACTGACCAGCAAGGCCAACACGCCGACCACCACCAGTGCTAAAAGAAACTGCAAAATATGGGACATGGTTGCTCCAAATTTGAGGAGGGTTGTATTTTGCTGCGTATTCTATGTAACGCGTTACTTAAAAACGAGATCTGAACCACAATATAAGTATTCGCTATCACCTTATTTTCCAGAAAACTCTCAGCGATCACGTCTCGTTTACAAAACGTTCACAGTAGATAACCACAAATTTATTGTCTATATTTTGCACCGGGCGTAGAGTGACATCGTTGCTCACATTTTTAGCACTCACTTCCTTTACTGTAAGATATAGCAATGGCTATACTTTATAGCAGCATCTATTTCATCAATAACAATAACCGAATTTCACTTGCAACCGCTTCCTCCTAAGCTTGCCGGGGTAGGCACATGTTCAGACAGGGTACCGTATATGTTTGAAAGTCGTACCGCCGAGCGCGCCGCTCGCGGAGTAAGAAAAGTCAAACTCGCACTGTTGGGACCCGCGTTTATTGCCGCTATCGGCTATATCGATCCGGGCAACTTTGCGACAAATATTCAGGCGGGCGCGGCGTACGGCTATAAATTGCTGTGGGTGGTGGTGTGGGCCAACATCATGGCGATGCTGATCCAGCTGATGTCGGCCAAACTGGGTATCGCCACCGGCAAAAACCTCGCTGAACATATTCGTGACCGCTTCCCCCGGCCGGCGGTGTGGTTCTATTGGGTGCAGGCGGAAATTATCGCCATGGCCACCGATCTGGCGGAATTTATCGGCGCGGCGCTGGGCTTCAAATTGCTGCTGGGCATCTCGTTGATGCAGGGCGCGGTGCTGACCGGCATCGCTACCTTCCTGATCCTGATGTTACAGAGTCGCGGGCAAAAGCCGCTGGAGCTGGTGATTGGCGGGCTGCTGCTGTTTGTCGCCGCCGCCTATATCGTTGAGCTGTTCTTCTCCCAGCCCAAGGTCAGTGAACTGGTGATCGGCATGGCGCTGCCCTCTTTGCCGACCTCAGATGCGGTGTTCCTCGCCGCCGGGGTGCTGGGCGCGACCATTATGCCGCACGTGATCTATCTGCACTCCGCACTGACCCAGGGCAAAAGCAGCGACAGCAAAGGTCAGCGTTACTCGTCGACCAAACTGGACGTGGCGATTGCGATGACCATCGCCGGATTCGTTAACCTGGCGATGATGGCAACCGCAGCCGCGGCCTTCCACTTTAGTGGACACAGTAAAATTGCCGAACTCGATCAGGCCTACCTGACGCTGCAACCGTTACTGGGCGAAGCCGCTGCCATCGTGTTTGGTCTGAGCCTGGTGGCCGCCGGTTTATCGTCGACGGTGGTCGGTACGCTGGCGGGACAGGTGGTGATGCAGGGCTTTATCCGTTTCCATATCCCGCTCTGGGTGCGCCGCACGGTGACCATGCTGCCCTCCTTTATTGTCATCTGGGCAGGCTGGGATCCGACCCGTATTCTGGTGATGAGTCAGGTGCTGCTCAGCTTTGGTATTGCGCTGGCATTAATTCCGCTGCTGGCGTTCACCGGCAACCGTGAACTGATGGGCGATGAGATGGTGAATTCTCGCCTGATGCAGCTGACCGGCTGGGTCATTGTGGCGCTGGTGATTACGCTGAATATCTATCTGCTGGTGGGACAAGCGCTGGGACTATAACGGCGGCAGGCAACGAGAAACGCCCGGTTTTGCCGGGCGTTTTGCATTAATGGTGATCGTGTCCATGATGGTCGCGGCCATGGTGATCGTGACGGTCATGATGGTCGCGACGATACTGATGTTCCCAGCGGCGATCCCGATCACGCTGGTGCCAGCGGCGTTCACGTTCCCACTCCTGATGACGCCGCCACTCTTCATGACGCCACCAGCGGCGCTCATTCCAGGAATAGCGATCGTTCCACCAGCGCGGTTCGCGCCAGTGGCCGCCATCCCAGTAGTAGCCACGACGGTCGCGGTCACCCAGTTGCAAAGTCACGCCGGGAGCCAGCGTTATGGAGGCACTGGACGCGTGTGCGGTGTGTATTGCCAGCGGTGATAACATTGCCAGCAAGGCGGCAAACAAAACGGCTCTTTTCATTTTTTTTCTCCTCATCAACAGTCTGATGCTGTTGCGGCGCAGCGATTATGCCTGCGTATTGCTGTTGTTACCGCATCATTGTGTCGGAAGATTGTGAGGAAATTGGGGAGAAAACGGGGATTGAGACTATTCTGGCGCAGAAAATGCCCGGCCTGCGCCGGGCGAAAAAAGTTACTGCAGGGCAGCCTCAATTGCGGCTAACTCTGCCTGATCAAACTGACGGCTGGCGAGCATCGCCACTGCATCATCAATCTGGGCGGTTTTGCTGGCCCCGATCAATACTGAGGTTACCCGATCGTCGCGCAACACCCAGGCCAGCGCCATCTGCGCCAGTTTTTGTCCACGCTGCAGGGCAATCTCATTCAGCTTGCGGACTTTTTCCATCTTCTCGTCGGTCAGCTGATTCTCGCTAAGGAATTTACTGCCGCTTGCTACCCGTGAATCCTCCGGAATGCCTTGCAGATAGCGGTCAGTCAGCACGCCGCCCGCCAGCGGTGAAAAGGCGATACAGCCGACCCCCGCGTCACCCAGCGTCTGAATCAGACCCTGCTCCGGAGTACGTTCGAACATTGAATAGCGCGGCTGGTGGATCAGACACGGTGTGCCGAGATCGCGCAGAATGGCAATCGCCTCGGCTGCGCGATCGGCCGGATAATTCGAAATGGCGGCGTATAACGCTTTACCCTGACGCACCACCTGATCCAGTGCGCGCATAGTCTCTTCCAGCGGCGTCTCCGGATCCGGACGGTGATGATAAAAGATATCGACATACTCCAGCCCCATACGCTTCAGGCTTTGATCGAGACTGGCCACCAGATATTTACGCGATCCCCAGTCACCATACGGACCGTCCCACATGGTGTAGCCCGCTTTGGTCGAGATAATCAGTTCATCGCGATGAGCACGAAAATCTTCGCGCAGAATACGGCCAAAGTTTTCTTCTGCCGAGCCCGGCGGCGGACCGTAGTTATTGGCTAAGTCGAAGTGGGTTATGCCGTGGTCAAACGCATGACGCAGCAGGGCGCGGCTGTTATCCACCCGGGTGTTGTCACCAAAGTTATGCCACAGGCCAAGTGAGATTGCGGGAAGTTTAATGCCACTGCGGCCGCTACGGCGGTATTCCATCTGCTGATATCGATCGGGACGGGGGAAAGACGACATTCAACGCTCCTGGGTCAAAAACGGGGATTTGTGCCAAAAGGATAGCAGTGTATACGGTTACACTCAGTGACAACGCGCCGCACATCGCATATTTACAGAGTAATCCGCCGCCGTAACGGCGGCTTGCCAGCCATTGTGGCTGGCACCTGCGACTCTTTTCTCGCCAATTTTGCAGGCTGTCAGATACTTAAGCCGACTCTCCTATAAAAGGAATCTGCTATGTCCGCTTTTACTGTTGGTGACTACCTGTTGGCACGTCTGCAGGAGATTGGCGTGCAGCATCTGTTCGGTGTGCCGGGTGACTACAATCTGCAATTTCTGGATCGGGTTATCGACCATCCGGTAATCCATTGGGTCGGCTGTGCTAACGAGCTGAATGCCGCCTACGCCGCAGACGGTTATGCCCGCTGCCGCGGGGCAGCGGCGCTGCTGACGACGTTTGGCGTGGGCGAACTGAGTGCCATCAACGGCATTGCCGGCAGTTATGCCGAACATCTGCCGGTGATCCACATTGTCGGCGCACCCGCGACCCAGGCCCAGCAGCAGGGTGACTGCGTGCATCATTCACTGGGTGATGGTGATTTTCGTCATTTCATCCGCATGGCCGAAGAGGTGAGTGCCGCAACCGCGCTGTTAACCGCGGAAAATGCCAGCGCGGAGATCGACCGGGTGATTGTCAGCGCGCTACAGATGCGCCAGCCCGGCTATCTGTCGCTGGCGGTGGACGTAGCCGCCTGTGACGCTGAGCCACCAACACAGCCCTTAAACCTGATCCACGCTTCATCACACCAGGTGCGCGAAGCCTTCAGGCAGGCCGCCGAACGGTTGCTGGCACCGGCAGCGCGGGTTTCGTTACTGGCGGACTTTCTGGCATTGCGCTGGCAGCAGCAACCGGCACTGGCCGCGCTGCGCCAGCATCGTGCAATCCCCTGCGCCAGTTTACTGATGGGCAAAGGGGTGCTGGATGAACAGCAACCGGGATTTGTCGGCACCTACGCGGGCGAGGGCAGCGCCGGCCAGGTCCGTGAGCAGATCGAACAGGTCGATGTCACCCTCTGCGTGGGCGTACGCTTTACCGACACCATTACTGCCGGCTTTACCCAACAGTTTGCTGCTGAACGTCTGATTGATCTGCAGTCACACTGCGCCACTGTGGCCGGGGAAACGTTTTCACCGCTATCGATGACTGACGCGCTCAGCGAACTTGATGGATTATTTGCCCGCTATGGTCAGCAATGGCAGCTCGGGCCGCAAGCGACCGCCGCCGCGCCGGTTGAGGCGGCGGCGACCATCAGCCAGCAGGCTTTCTGGCAGGCGATGCAGGAATTTCTGCAGCCAGGCGATATTATTCTGGCTGAGCAGGGCACCGCGGCCTTTGGTGCGGCAGCATTGCGCTTGCCGACACAGGCGCAGCTACTGGTTCAGCCATTATGGGGATCGATCGGCTATACTCTACCGGCAGCGTCTGGCGCGCAGACCGCCGATCCCGCTCGCCGGGTAATCCTGATTATTGGCGACGGTTCGGCACAGCTAACCATCCAGGAACTGGGGTCAATGTTGCGCGACCAGCAGCAGCCAATCATCTTTCTGCTGAATAATGAAGGATATACGGTTGAGCGGGCCATTCACGGCGCAACACAACGTTACAATGATATCGCCCAGTGGAACTGGACGGCGTTGCCGCAAGCCCTTAGCCTGCACGGCCAGGCACAGAGCTGGCGCATCAGTGAAACGGTCCAGTTACAGGAAGTGATGGCGCGACTTTCTCAACCTCAACGTCTGACGCTGGTTGAGGTGGTGATGCAGAAAGAGGACTTGCCTCCGCTGCTGCGAAAAGTCACTGCCTGCCTGAATCAACGCAACGGTGGATAGATTCAGATAGTTGCCGCTGTGCAGGTCAGGCTATCGCGGTTAGGCTGTAGCGCACCTGAGTAGACGCTCACCAATCGCACCGGTGAGCGTTGTTGTTTTATGGGCAGGATTTTATAGTGTCCTCCAACTCTTTAAGACCCCAAGCGGAGCAACAGAAGAATGACAACCTATGCCTTGGTCGGCGATGTCGGCGGCACCAACGCCCGCCTCGCCCTGTGTGAGGTGGAAAGCGGCAGCATCTCCCAGGCCAAAACATTCTCAACATCAGAGTACGACAGCCTCGAAGCCCTCATCCGCCATTATCTTGATGAACAACAGCAGGATATTAAAGATGGCTGTATTGCCATTGCCTGCCCGATTACCGATGACTGGGTTGAAATGACCAACCACGATTGGGCGTTTTCGACGCGCAAGCTGAAAGAGAACATCGGTTTTGAACACCTGGAAATCATTAACGACTTCACCGCGGTTTCGATGGCGATCCCGATGCTGACTGCCGATAACGTTATTCAGTTCGGCGGCGGCGAGCCGGTTAAAGATAAACCTATCGCTATTTACGGCGCCGGTACCGGGCTGGGCGTCAGCCATCTGGTTCACGTCGATAAGCGCTGGGTGAGCCTGCCGGGCGAGGGCGGTCACGTCGACTTCGCCGCCAACAGCGAAGAAGAAGATCAGATTCTGGAAGTGCTGCGCGAAGAGCTGGGCCATGTCTCCGCAGAACGCGTGCTCTCCGGTGCCGGGCTGGTTAACCTCTATCGCGCCATCGTTAAAGTGGATAATCGCGTGCCGGAAAACCTGAAGCCGAAAGATGTCAGTGAACGGGCGCTGGATGACAGCTGCACCGATTGCCGTCGTGCACTTTCGCTGTTCTGCGTCATCATGGGACGCTTCGGCGGCAACCTGGCGCTGAACCTCGGCACCTTTGGTGGCGTTTATATTGCGGGTGGCATCGTGCCACGCTTCCTGGAATTCTTTAAAGCCTCGGGTTTCCGTGCTGCGTTTGAAGATAAAGGCCGTTTCCGCGATTATGTTGCCAGCATCCCGGTTTATATGATCACCCACGATCAGCCTGGCCTGCTGGGTGCCGGTGCGCATCTGCGTCAGACGCTGGGCCGCGAAATCTGATTTGCACCTCATCCGCTATACCGCTTCCCGACCAGGCTGCCGATCAGGCAGATCGGTCGGGAAGTGGGTTTCTGCCATCCCCTGTCGGTAATTACAAACGCATCAGCTGACGAAACAGCTTCACTTTGCTGCGGCTGACCGGCACCTGAAAGTCCAGATCGCGCAGTTTCAGCAGGTAGGTGTTGTTGAACCACGGTTCGATTTCGCGAATCTTATTCAGATTAACGCAGTAAGAGCGATGGCAGCGGAAGAACAGCTGTTCCGGCAGGCGTGAACAGAACTCGCTGATATTCATCGACATCACATAGGCTTCACGTCGGGTATAGACAAACGTCAGCTTCTCGTGGGCCTCCACGTAGTAAATATCATTCACGTCGGTGACGATGATGCGTTCATCTTTCAGCAAATTTACCGTCTGCGGTGCTGCTGCAACGGCAGGATTGCTGATGGCCTGCTGGCTCTGGGCGGTGGCTTCAAGCTTGTTGAGCATGGAAACAATGCGTGACTCATGGTAAGGCTTGAGAATATAGTCGAACGCCTCCAGTTCAAACGCCTCGACCGCATGCTCTTTCCACGCGGTAATGAACACAATCAACGGTTTGTGGGCAAACTGATTAATATTCTGTGCCAGCAGCATGCCATCCAGCGAGGGAATATTGATGTCGAGGAAAATCACGTCGACCCGATGCTGCTGCAGATATTTCAGCACGTCGAGACCGTCATCAAAGCAGGCTTCAATCTGGATAGTGCTGTGCTGCTGAATCATCCAGCTCAGCTCCTGCTGGGCTAAAAACTCGTCTTCGACAATAATCGCTTTCATAACAGATTCTCCGCCAGTCGCTGGCCGTTTTTACTCAGCATGAACGCAATCTCGGTGCCGGGCTGATGGCGTACGATAGACAATCCCTGGCCCGATAACAGTTTGACCCGATGATGCACATTCAGCAGGCCGATCTTATTGCCGGGCATCTCGTTGCGGGCAACGCGTGCCATCACCTCATCGCTGATCCCCTGGCCGGTATCGCGCACCGCGATCCGCACCCGATCGCCCAGATCCCGCACGCTTAACGTCACCACGCCTTTGCCCTTACAGGGCTGGATACCGTGCACAATGGCGTTCTCCACCAGCGGCTGAATCAGCAGGCTGGGCAGTAAAAAGTGCAGATCTTCATCGACGTCATAAATCATCGTCAGCTTATCGCCAAAACGCGCCTGCTCAATGGCGATGTAATCTTTCACCTGCCACAGCTCTTTGCGGATGTCGATCAGCTCATCATCATTTAGCTCCAGGTTGTAGCGCAGATAACGCGACAGATTGATCACCAGCTGGCGGGCGGTATCGGGATTGAGGCGGATGGAGGAGGAGATCGCATTCAGCGCATTAAACAGGAAATGAGGATTTATTTTACTTTGCAGCGCGCGCAGTTCCGCTTTATTGGCCATCTCGCGCAGTTGCTCGGCGCGGGAGACTTCAAGCTGGGTGGAGATAATCTGTGACAGCCCAATCGCCATCTCTTTTAGCGAACCGGTTATGCGGTGCGCCCGGCGGTAGTAGATCTTCAGCGTGCCGGTTACCTGGCCTTTTTCCCACAGCGGAATGACGATCATCGAGTGAATATCTTTGGTCCGGTGCGCTTCATCATTGTTTCTGATGATGATTTTACCGCTGGCCAGTGCCTGGGCGGTGGTCGGGCTGATGTCATCATCGCCATGCTGATAGTTCTGTTCGCCATAACCCACGTAGGCGAGGATCTGTTTTTTATTGGTCATCGCCACCGCGTCGGCTTTGATTTCGCGCCGGATAATGTCACAGATATTGCGCAGCGAATCGCTGTTGACCTGACGGAACAGCGGCAGGGTTTTATTGGCAATTTCCAGCGCCAGCTTGGCCTGACGGGCAGCAATCGCCTCTTTTTCGCCTTCTACGCTCTGCACCAGCAGCACAATCAGGCCGATGCTGGAGGCACCGAGGATCATCGGCAGCGCAATTTCCGATACGATTGCCAGCCCGAGTGAGGTCGGGCGCGCCCAGAGGATAATCAGCAGCATGGTCAGGCTTTCACACAGCATGCCGGCGATGATGCCCACCCGCCAGCGATGCTCTTTCAGCACCCGCCGGTTAATGCCGCCCGCCACAAGACCGGCAATGATGCTGGTGATCAGACACGGCACCGAGGTGACGCCGTGAATATCAATCAAAAAGCGGTGGAGACCGGCAATCACGCCGGTGGCGATACCGACCCACGGCCCGAACAGAATGCCGCCCGCCATAACTGCAATCACCCGTACATTCAGCAAAGAACCATCAACCTCCACGCCGGACCAGGTGCTGAACAGGGCAAACAGTGAAAAGATGGCGGTTACGACCGCTTTCTCATAAAGGGTGTGTTCATCTTTTTGCAGCAGCTGGCGAAACAGACGGGTACGCGTCAGGAAAAAAAGACAGATCAGCATCAATGCGGCGCGATCAAACACTGCCAGTAACATCGTGAAGTGGGAGGACACAGGCGACTCATCGGCAAAGGAATGTGGGCCTATGATAAAAAATGTGATCGCGATCCGCTAGCATCCTGGCGATCCGCCATGCCGGTTTATGTTTCAGATCAATGATGGTGATCAAATAAAGAAAAGGGGAAAGCCTGAGTGCTATAAAGGGGAACATTTTCCAGGCTGCCGGGACTGGTCGCCAGCGGGGCAGTTTGCTATGTTGCGCAATAAGTGAGCCAGAGACTGTCGTTAAACCACGCTCATCAGGAGCAGAGCATGCAATTCGTCACCGCCAGATTAGCCCTGAGTAAACTCCAGCCAGAGGACTGGCAACTGTTCCGCGCTGTGCATCGGGACCGCGACACCATGACCTGGGTGAGCGAAATTCCTGATGAGGCGGATATTCGCCAGCGCTTTAATGAGCGACTGGCCCCCTGGCAGGCCAGCAGTTTTCACATGCTCTGCCTGGTGGCGCGCCGGCTCGATACTGGCGAACCGATTGGCCTGTTTGGGTGCAGCCCGGAATGGGAGCCTTACCGCCAGGCGGAAGTGGGCTACATGCTGCTGCATCGCCACTGTGGTCAGGGATTTGGCAGCGAAGCGCTGGCGGCGCTGTGCCAGTTTTTATTTGAGGCCGACTTTCATAAGCTCAAAGCCATGGTGATTGAAGGCAACTGGGCATCGCGGCGCATTCTGGAAAAAAATGGCTTTCAGCTCGAAGGGACGCTACGGGATAATTATCTGCTGAACGGTCGCTGGGTAAACGATTGGCTGCTGGGACGGCTGAATCCGCAAAAATAAAAATATTTTCCGCCACCCTCGACAAAGTTGTTATCGCCACGTTATGTTCTTGAGAGGTCACCGCAGTGACCAGCGTCGCTCGGACGGTCCGGGCGCTCACGTACTCCAGAGGACATCATGGCTGATAACAGCACACCCCGTCGTTTTTCGCGTATCGAACGTCTGCCCCCTTACGTTTTCAACATCACCGCTGAACTGAAAATGGCTGCGCGTCGGCGCGGCGAAGATATTATCGACTTTTCTATGGGCAACCCGGATGGGGCAACGCCGCCGCATATCGTTGAAAAGTTGTGTCAGGTCGCTCAGCGTGACGATACCCACGGTTACTCTACTTCGCGCGGCATTCCTCGCCTGCGTCGGGCAATTTCACGCTGGTACGCCGATCGTTATCAGGTGGAAATTGACCCGGAGTCAGAAGCGATTGTTACCATCGGCTCGAAAGAGGGCCTGGCGCACCTGATGCTGGCGACGCTGGATCATGGCGATACCGTGCTGGTGCCGAACCCAAGCTATCCGATTCATATCTACGGCGCAGTGATTGCCGGGGCTCAGGTCCGTTCGGTGCCGCTGGTGGCGGGAGTCGACTTTTTCAATGAGCTGGAACGCGCCATCCGCGAAAGTTATCCCAAGCCAAAAATGATGATCCTCGGCTTCCCGTCTAATCCGACCGCGCAGTGCGTGGAACTGGACTTCTTCGAACGGGTGATTGCGCTGGCGAAGCAGTACAACGTACTGGTGATCCACGATCTGGCCTATGCCGACATCGTTTATGACGGCTGGAAAGCCCCGTCGATTATGCAGGTGCCGGGCGCGCGTGACGTTGCCGTCGAATTCTTTACCCTGTCAAAAAGCTACAACATGGCGGGCTGGCGCATCGGCTTTATGGTCGGTAACAAAGAGCTGGTTGCTGCGCTGGCACGTATCAAAAGTTACCACGACTACGGCACCTTCACGCCGCTGCAGGTGGCGGCTATTGCGGCGCTGGAAGGCGATCAGCAATGCGTGCGCGATATCGCTGAGCAGTATAAACGCCGCCGTGATGTGCTGGTCAAAGGACTGCATGAAGCGGGCTGGATGGTCGACAATCCTAAAGCCTCAATGTACGTCTGGGCGAAAATTCCCGACCATTATGCCCATATGGGATCGCTGGAGTTTGCCAAACATATGCTGCAGGAGGCCAAGGTGTGCGTCTCGCCAGGCATCGGCTTCGGTGATTACGGTGATACGCATGTGCGGTTTGCACTGATTGAAAACAGTGACCGGATTCGTCAGGCAGTGCGGGGGATTAAAGCGATGTTCCGTGCCGATGGCGTGTTGCCGGGCAGCGTAAAAAGTCTGGAAGAAGAGATTTGACAGCCAACTGGGGCGACAAGCTTGTCGCCCCCTGGCGGCACTGTCACGCCATTACTTCAGCAGCAGAACGAAGGTTCCGAACCAAAGTAACGCGAAAAAAGATATTCCCATCAAGGCATATTTCACAAAGCAACTCCTCTGAGCGGTTACGATGATGGCGATCCCAGGCCAGTGCAACGCGAACAGATTTGGAAAAAAGAACGCCGCCTGGATTAACGGTCTGCTCTTTTCCGGGTCGAACTGAATAATTCAGAACAGGATCGAGCGCTAATTTACGCGGAATCCTGCCTAAATGAAATAGGTCCGTTCTGAGATATTGCTCACAAATTTACGGCACTTCAATTTCCGGGATCGCCGACATGCCTACACGTAATTGCGCCAGATGCGGTTGGTTACTCTCCAGCACAATTTTCACCGGCAGACGCTGAACGACTTTAGTGTAGTTGCCTGTGGCATTATCGGGGGAGATAGCCGAAAAAGTAGCGCCGGTGGCGGGCGCAATGCTGTCCACGTGACCGGTAAAGGTCTCGCCCGGTAAGGCGTCGATGTGGATACGCACCCGCTGTCCCGGCCGCACGTCGCTCAGCTGAGTCTCAAGATAATTGGCGGTGATGTAGGTCTGCTGCAGCGGGACTACCGCCAGCAGACGGGTGCCGGCCGAGACGTAGGCACCGGTGCGTACCGAGCGCTGTCCGATCATGCCGGCCACGGGTGCGACGATCCGGGTATAGGAAAGATTCAGCCCGGCCTGATCGACACTGGCTTTCGCCGCAGCCACATCAGCCTCTGCGGAGCGGACCGCCGCCTGCAATACGCCAACCTGTTTTACTGCCGATGCCAGCGCCGCCTGATTCTGGCGTACTGCCGCCAGCGCCGAACGCTGGGTTGAGCTGGCTTTCTGCTGATCGTCAGCAGCAACGGTGCCGCTCTTATACAGTCGGTTATAGCGATCGGCGCTCTGGCCGGCGTACTGCGCTGAGGCCTGGCTGGCGGCCACGCTGGCTTTCTGCTGCTCAATCACCGACTGCTGCTGTTCCAGCTGCGCCTGACTGCTCAGCAGTTTTGCCTCGCTAACCTGCAGGTCGGCTCTGGCGCTCTCCAGCGCCACGCGATAGTCCCGATCGTCGAGCGTGGCCAGCAGTTCTCCGGCCTTAACCTGCTGATTGTCCTGCACCAGCACGGTGTTGATGTAGCCCGACACTTTCGGTGCCACCAGGGTGTAATCGGCATTGACGTAAGCATCGTCGGTGCGGTGATCGTTACGGGTCATCATCGAGCCGATCACCCACGCTATCGCCAGTAAAACCAACAGCAGCAGACTCAGCAGCACTGTTTTTCTCATTATTAAAGTACGCATATTCAGTTATTCCGGGATGGGGGTTGAATCAGGGTTTGAGGCGGCCAGACGCGTTTAGGCAGGATGGCGGTCAGTAATAACAGGCAGCCAGCAAAGCCAATCAGCATCAGCCAGCTGTCGCTCAGGCTCAGTACCGTCGCCTGATGTTTCACCAGCGTGGCGAAACCGCTGATATTTTCACTGGCGCTGATGCTGCCGTCCGGCAGTAACGGCTGACTGCTACTGGCCTGACTGCTGCTGGATGCGGTCATCAGCCACGGACGACTGGCTGCCTGGTTAATTAAAATATTGGAGTGAAACTGCTCGCGGTGGCTGAGGAATACTTCAACCAGCGTCGAGGCGGCGATGCTGGAAAAACCGCGCACCGTGTTAAACATCGCTGAGGCGAACGGGCCTTCTGGCGGCGCGACAACGCTGGTGGCACTCATCAGAATCGGCACAATCACCATCGGTTGACCGAATGCCTGTAAAACTTGCAGCAGCCAGAAGTTTTGTCGCGCCCAGTCACTGGTGACCTGCATACCCAGCAAGCAGGACGTCACCAGCAGACCCACTCCCGCTGCCAGCATCCAGCGGCAGTCGATCCAGCGGATATTCAGCAACGCCGCTACCAGTGGCGCTATAAGCAGTTGCGGCAGGCCAACCGTCAGCGCCAGCGGAGCAAACTGCAGGGTACGAAAGCCCTCAACCTGGGCAAAGTAGGCGGAAGGCAGCGCCGAGCCTGACAGCGAAAGGGTCAGTATGCAGGCCAGCGCCAGCAGGCCATGCGCCAGGTTATGACGTTTCAGCATCTGCAACTTAAACAGCGGCAGCGGGTGAAACCACTCGTTAATCAGAAATACCAGCAGCAGCGGCAGTGCGGTCAGCAGCATCCCGACGATCAGCGGGGAGTTGAGCCAGTCGAGGCGTTCGCCCTGGGTCAGCACCAGCACCAGCAGGGCGATAGCACTGCAGCCGGTGGCCATGCCAAACAGATCGATCTGCTGGAAACGTTCGGGACGCAGCGGGTCCTGCGGCAGACCCCAGCCAATCAGCAGCATGGCGATCAGCATGCCCGGCACCACCTGCCAGAACACCATCATCCAGCTGACGTGATCGGTCCATAATGATGCCAGGGACGCCGCCATGTTCGGGCCAAAGGTGGCGGTCAGTGCATATCCGGCCAGGCCAAACAGTTTAATCGGCGGCGGTAAAAAGCGCAGAGCAACGGTCATCAGCATCGGCGGCAGCGCGCCGCCAAACAGTCCCTGCAGCACCCGCAGGCCAATAAACAGCGTCGGATCTGGCACCAGCGGCAGCAGGATCCCGGTCAGCATAAAGCCCGCCGACACGCCGAGCGCAAAGCGCCGCAGCGATAACGTGACGGCGAACCATGGCGCGATCATCATCGCCGCTACTTCTGCCGCCTGATAGGCGGAAATAATCCAGCTACCCTGATCGTAACTGATACCGATCGCAGCACGGATATCGGCCAGAGCGATATCACTGACGCGATCGTTCAGTCCTGATGTCAGGGCGGCGATCAACACGCCGACTAACCCCAGCGCCAGGCGCAGCGTAAATGGGTGAGGGGCCGGCACGGTGGCTGGCTTAGCATTCATAGCAGGTGATCTCGTTATTTTGATGCAGTGTATTGCAATGTGATACAGGTCGTCATATTACATCCCGGTATGGTGTATTGCAATGTGGTACAGGCTGTAAAAAGTGCGCCGATCGCGCTACAGTAGGGCAGCTTAAAAAGGACGACGCTATGGCACATCAACCCTCCAGCCGTGAGGATGAAAAAACGGGCGGTATCCAGGTTATCGCACGTGCGGCAAAAATTCTGAATGCGCTGGGCGAACAGCCGGGCGGCATGAGCCTGGGTGAGATCGCGCAGGCAGTCGATCTGCCTCGCTCCACCGTACAGCGGATTGTCGCCGCACTCGACAGTGCAGAACTGGTGCGCAGCAGCGGTGCCGGTGGCCTGCGGCTTGGCCCGGCGTTGCTGAAGCTGATCTCCAGCGTGCACACCGACGTGGTCGATCTGGTCCGGCCGCTGCTGGAGAAACTCTCTGCCGATACCAATGAAACCGTCTCGCTGGCGCGCGCCAGCGGTACTCAGCTGGCTATTGTTCACTGTGTGATCGCCTCGCGTGAGCTGCGCGTGGTGCCGCACATGGGACTCAACCTGCCGCTCTACAGCACCTCCGGCGGACGAGCGCTGCTGGCGTTAGAGTGCGATAAAGACGTTCGGGTGATTGTCGGCGAAGCCTGGCGGGAGTTAACCGAGATGACGGTCAAAACCCTGCCGCAGCTGCTGCAACTGATCAATGAAGTGCGCGAAACCGGCATTGCCGTCGATCGCGGTGAAACGCTGGAAGGCATCTCGACCATGGCGTTTGCCCTCGATACGCTGTTTGGCCGCTTCTCTGTCTCTTTGCTGGTGCCCTCTGCACGCTTCCACCGACACGAAGATCGTTTTCGTGATGAAATGCTGAAGTGTAAAGACGCGCTGGTGCGTGAAATTGGCAAAATCGCCGCTGTAGAAGGATAAGCACTCGATGAAAACCCTGTTGATGGCCATTGATCATTCGCCGGTAACCGAAAAAGTGGTTGCGCTGACCATTGAAGAGGCGCTGGCACACCACGCAGAAGTGGTGGTGCTGTGCTGCGTCGATCCGGCGTACTCTTCCTGCAATCAACCGATGGAAATTGATGCCGGTGAAGATCCGGCCGATTTTGTCGCGGCGCAGGATGAGCAGAACACGGCGGAACTGGTGGTGCGCCATGCTCTGGCACCGCTGCTGCGGGCCGGCATTAATGCGCGCGGTATGATTCTGGCCGGTGAAGCAGCCGACACGATTATTGCGCAATCACTCCAGCTCAAGGCCAGCATGATTATCATGGGACGCCGCCATCTCTCTTCTTTTAACCGACTGTTAAAAGGCTCGGTCAGCGCGGCGGTGATTGAGCGTGCTCACTGTCCGGTGCTGATTGATGTGCGTAAGGATTAATACCGTAGCATGACCTCTCTGCTGGTTATTACGCTGGCCGCCTTTGTGCTGCTGGCGTTGATTATTATTGTGCTGATTAAAACCACCCGATTGCGACTGTGGCAGGGGCTAATCCTTTTTCTGCTGCCGCTGGTGGCGGCTAATCTGCTATGGTTCAGCTGGGCCGTGCCGCAGCAGCAGCAGGCCCGGCAGCATGATCAGGCGGCCAGTTACCTGGCACAGACGCCCGGATATCGGGTACTGCAAACCCAGGAACCGGCATTGTGGCAGCTGCTGACGCAGGAACTGACGCGCCGGGTCCGCGCGGGTGAGCCGGTTGAACAGGCGACGGGCGAACTGCGCGGCTGGCTGCTTGATGTGATTAATCAGCGGCTGATGCGGGGAACCGATGCGGCGGTGGTGAATTACATTGGCGTATCAGTAGAGGAGATGCAGGCGCTCAATGCCCGCGATCCTGGCCTGTGCTTCCGTTTTCTCTATCCGCAGGTCAACGGCGGCGTCAATTTAGTGAAAATCCTGCCGCCGTCGCTTAATCACAAAGAGGCCGAGGCAATGGAGCAATTACTGCTTAACAGCGCACCTCAGCAGCAGCCAATGGACAGCGTGCTGGCGCAGCGCGATCTGAAACAGGTGGTTGCGCAGCTTTATCAGCGCTGGGGCGATAAGCTGCAGCAGCTGAATATGCCAGCCGATACCGCCGTTGATCGCTCATCGATGTGCGCCATGTCGATCGATCTCTACAGCGCGATTCTCGCATTACCTGACAAGCGCGCGGCCAACCTGTTACGTAGAATGTTTGCGGTTTCCGGTTAGTTACCGACGTAAAAAAGCCCGCGTAGCGCGGGCACAAAGGTCAGGATTACGTTCTTATTTTGGCTATTACCTGGTGTGGTGCAGACTTCGTTTTGTCTGAATGCATCATGTCATGCTCACTATGATAGCGATAGCCGTTTAATCGAATAGCATTAATCGGTAAAAGCTTGTAAAGTTTTGGTTTTCGCGCATTAGTCTTATGGATGCGCGAGGTGCTGCGATTTACACTGCGCAGCACTGTGAGGATAAATAAATGAAAAAACAGATTATTGGCGCGCTGGCGCTTATTTTGCTGAGCGGTTGTACCGCCAGTAAACCCGGGGCATTTGAACGTATTGACGAAGATGCCAGCTCAAATACTGTCCAGTACCGGTTTGACCCGTTAAAAGTCAATCGGGATGCGATGGAAATTGACCTGGCAAATTACTGTAATAAGAAAGGATTCGATAAAGTGGAATCGCTACCTGCCCAGGACAGTCATATTCCTGGGCTAAAGAAAGCCTGGTTCCAGTGTAATTATGCGGTCAAAAGCTAAATAAAATGGGCGGGATAATTATCCCGCCCTTAATTTTTCTATTTTTATATTATGCTGTGTGACGTCTTTGCCCGTTAGCGGTGATGATGTCCGCCATGATACCCACCGTGATAGCCTCCATGATACCCGCCGCCCCCGTGATGCCAGCCATTGTCGTGACGAGGTTCGATAATACAGCCGCTTAATAATGTTATCAGCCCGACTACCGACGCGACTTTAATTAATCTTTTCATAGGAAACGTCTCCTCTTTTCCAATGACTACGACATTACGCTGGAAAAGTGGAGTGAAGATGCAGGAAATGTAGAGTTATTTATGCAGATATTACTGAATATTTCTGTTTGCAGAAAATGACGTCTCAAAAAGAGAAGGAAATAAGAAAGGGCTGAATAGCGATTATTCTCAGCGAGAATAATCTTAAAAGCAAGCGAAAATAATTCTCATTTAAAATAAATTATAGCTACATTATTAGCAGACGTTTTCAACAGGAGAGAAACATGGCGCATGAAGTGAAAAATGTACTGGCGTTGCAGGCGGAACTGGGTGAATGCCCGCTCTGGTCAACAGAGGAGCAGGTGCTGTGGTGCGTCGATATTCTGGCACCGGCGATCCACCGTTTTGACCCGGTCAGTGGCGAACTGCAGACGTTTCCCCAGCCTGAAGAGGTGGGCTGTATCGGCTTACGTGAACAGGGCGGCCTGATTGCCGCCTTGCGCAGCGGCGTCTGGCTGTTGGATGCGCAAGGTAAACCGCAACAGAAGGTGGCGGATAATCCAGGTGAAGCCGCGCGCAGTCGCTTTAATGATGGCCGTGTCGATCCCTGGGGCAATTTCTGGTGTGGCAGCCTGTGGGAACCGCAGGATAAAAACGGCGGACTGTTATGCCGCGTTACGCCGGAACTGACGCTGGAAGTCAAAGCGCGGGACATCAAAATCTCTAACGGCGTGGCGTTCTCTCCCGATGGTCGCTGGATGTATCACAGCGACACGCCCAACGAGGTGCTCTATCGCTATCCGTTAGATAGCCAGGGTGAACCGGGCGAGCGCAGCGTTTTCCGCCGCTTCGATGCCGCCGGCGGCTTACCGGATGGCGCCGCGGTCGACAGTGAGGGCTATTACTGGTCAGCCCAGTTCGACGGCGGGCGGGTGGTGCGTATTGATCCGCAAAGCGGCGAAATTGTGGATGAGATCCTGCTGCCGGTGAAATGGCCTACCATGGTGGCGTTTGGCGGGGCGGATCTGAAAACCCTGTTTATCACCAGTTCGCGTGAAGATCGCACCGAAGAAGAACTGGCACGCTATCCTGAGTCAGGCGATATTTTTGCGGTTGAGGTCGACGTGGCGGGCATCGCAGAGCCGCATTTCCGCGGCTGATCCGAAAGGGCCGCGTGGACGCGGCCCGTAAACATTAGTGGCGCTGCAACACCGCTTTACCCGTCACAGGCTGATGCGGTAAGCGAATGGTCAATGACAGTAACAGTGAGATCACCAGCAGGGTCATAATCAGGCTGAAGGTGACGGTAAAGCCGCCAAACAGCGACGCCACCAGTGAGCCCATTACGCTGCCAATACCAAAACCGAGATAGAGCAGGCCATAGTTTTTGGTCAGGTTGTTAAGGCCAAAAAAGTCACTGACCAGCGAGGGAAATACGGTAATGGTGCCGCCGAAACTGAAGGCGATGCAGGCTAACGACAGGAAGAAGGTCGTTTCATTCATGTGGGTAAACAGCAGTACGCTCATTCCCGCCAGCGAAACTACCTGCGCCAGCGAAATCACCCGGATACGCAACATCCTGTCAGATAAGATACCCAGCACCAGACGCCCGCTCAGGTTAGCAATGGCAATCACCGTAACGGCATTGGCAGCAGTCTGCGTGCTCAGATGTACCAGCCCTTCACCGATATCCTTCGCCACGCCAATCACATACAAACCGCTCATGCAGGCAGTCAGGAACATCAGCGCCAGCATCCAGTACTGTGGCAAACGTACCGACTGGGCCAGCGTGTAATCGCGTGCCTGCTGCTGGCTGGCGCTGGCGGCACTTTGTGGCTGGGCATCACGCATCAGCAGGGCTCCGAGTATGATCATCGTCATCGCCAGCACGCCCCAGATAATAAAGGTCTGTTCCAGACCGACACGGGTCAGCAGCGCGCCGCAGATAAATTTGAAGCCCAGACTGCCAAGTCCGTATGCACCAATTGCGCAGGCCGAAATCATACCTTTGCGCTCCGGGAACCACTTCACACAGTTCGACAGCGTCATCAGATAACCGGCGCCATCAGCCAGACCGACCAGCAGGCCAGCGCTGAGGTAGAGCATCATCAGGTTGTCTGCATGGGCGGTCAGCCAGAATCCTGATGCCATCAAGATACCGGCACCGATAGTGACGCGGCGGACACCAAATCGCTCCTGCAATTTTCCCGCCAGCGACGAGGCGATAGCCAGGCCTAAACTCAGCAGGCCAAACGAAAACGCCACCTGACTGATCGAGGCATCCAGCTTTTGCGACAGCTGGCCGTTGAATAAACTCCATGTATAAACCGATCCCAGTGCGAACTGGGTAATCACCGTTCCGATCAGTGTGAGCCAGCGGGTGCGCTGGTGCGAAGCCTGTTGAGTCTGGTTCATAATTTTCTCTCCCGTCCGGGAATCTGGAAACTGCGGACAGAATAGGGCAGCCTTACGCGCGCGTGGCGAACAACGGCATGAACGGAAGCAGGCGCGGCATGAAATGCCGCTGAGAGGGTATGAACGGCCTCCGCTGCAAGATAACCAAAGCGGCAGTTTAATAAGTAAGGGTAAGTAGCCGTAAGATAATGTTTCACTCAGGCGATTATGCCTGCAGCTTTCCAGATTTTTTGCCAGGCTAAGGGTTCACTTATCAGGAGGAAATATGAAAGACCGGACATATGAATCCATCACCAGTGAGGATGAAGTTTGCTGCATTATCGGTCAGGCAGTGATTGAACTGAGTGCTGAACAACAGCCTGTGACCAAATCGACGCTGGCGCTCAAACTGCTGTCGATGGCCGATCGCGATAGTGACGATGAGCGTGTTCTGCTCTACTGGATTGCGCGTAAGGCAATCAACCAACCACAAAAACTCATTCAACAGCAGCAATGGGCATGACGCTCATCCGGACGTGGGCCACAGCCCGCCTCCTCGTCAGACGATAGCCCGGCGACGGCTTGCCGGCCAGCGGGCAAACATCACCAGGTTGCCCAGCAAAATCATGACAAGGCCAGGGATGGCGCTGGCATGCCACTGATACCCCTCGTAACGGGTAGAGAAAGCCAGCGCAACCAGCGGAAACAGCACCGTGGTATAGGCGGCCCGGCTGGCACCGATGCGGCCCACCAACGTGAAGTAGGCGCCAAAACCGATCACCGACCCAACTATCGCCAGATAGCTCAATGCCGCCAGCCATTGCCCGTTCCAGGTAGGGTAGAGTGAAACGCCCTGCAGCAGTGACACCAGCGCCATCAGCAGCGCACCATACAACATGCCATAACTGTTGGTGGTCAGCACGTCGCATTGCCGCCGTTGATGGCGCTGACTGATCATATTGCCGAACGAAAAGCCCAGCGTGCCGAGCGCGCTCAATCCCATTCCCCACAACAATTCACCAGATGCCTGGGTTTCACGCAGGTCATGCCAGAACAGCGCCACGATGCCTGCCATACCCAGCAACACCGCCGGAATCAGACGCGGCGAAGGGCGCTGGCCGAAGAAAATCCAGCTATTGATGGCGTTATACATCACGGCCATGGAAAAAATGACCGACTCAAGCCCGCTACTGATATACCCGGACGCGTAATAGAAGCAGACAAAGTTGAAGCCAAACACGCAGCCGCCCTGCAGCAGGCAGAACAGATGATCGTGCAGGCTCAGGCGATGCAGGCGCTTCACCGCTTTAAGCAGCAGTAACATCACCACTGAAGCCAGTAAAAAGCGCCAGAACACGGCAACGGTCACCGCACTGGTGCCAACCGACTGTTGCGCATAAATGGCAATCCAGGTGGTGCCCCAGATCAGCACCACCGAGAGATATAAAAACAGATTCATCGTCGCGTTCCTTACCCTAAAGCCCGCAGTGTGCAGCTTTAGCGCAGGCGGCGCTTGCATCAGGCTGCGGCAGATTTGCAAAATCTTGCGCATTTTTATGATGCGTCCCGATGTGGTCTGTTCTCTGTCCCGTCAGATCCGTAAACTGGCACTCTGTTCCCCTGAAGCTAATACCCGGATGCGTACTTACCAGACGTTTGAAACCCTGCAACGCCATAAAGCGCAGCTGCGCGATCGGGTGGAGCTGCGAAATGGTCTGCAACTGGCGGCCTGGTTTAACAGCGGCGATCGCGTCACGACGCTCAGCGATCACCATACGCTGAGTCTGTATGTGGAAGGGGGCTACGATACCTGGCATAAAACCGCGCAGGGCTGGCGTAATGGCGGCGGACCGGATCGTTTCTGCCTGATGCCGGCGGGGATAGAATCGACCTGGGATCTGCGTGCCGATCTCGCCTTTGTTCACCTTTACTGCAGCGAGCCCCAGCTGCGCCAGCTGGCTGAGCAGGTATGGGATCGCAGTCCGGCGAAGCTAAATCTGCACGAGAAAATCTTCTCTGCCGACCCGCGCATTACCCAGCTCTATCGGCATTTTTTGCTGAGCTGCGACTGGCAACAGCCTGCAAGCCAGCTCACGCTGAGCAGTGCGACAACGTTATTACTGACTCATCTGCTGCAGGAATATAGCGAAGTACAGTGGCAACTGCCTCAGGTGCGGGGCGGGCTGGCGCCTGCCGTATTGCGTCGGGTGCTTGAATTTATCGATGCGCATCTCGATCAGCCGTTAACGCTGGCCGATCTGGCGAGCGAAGCGGCACTGAGTGAGTATCACTTTGCCCGTATGTTTCGTCACTCAGCGGGTGAGGCCCCTCATCAGTTTGTGATGCGACGCCGTATGCTGCGTGCCCGGATGCTGTTGACGCAGCCAGCATTAACCCTTACTGACATCGCGTTGCAGTGCGGTTTTCGCTCTTCCAGCCACTTCAGCCACCGTTTTCGTCAGGTACACGGCGTTACGCCCTCGGCTTACCGCAAGGCAAAGCCTCATCAGCCGGATTGATAGACGCCGCGTTTTGCGGCAATAACCGCAGACTGCGATAACGTTACAACGCGCTTAGCGACTGGCCGTTGTGGTGCAACGTCTGGTGGCGGCCAGACAACAAAAACCTCGCCGAAGCGAGGTGGTTTTCAGCGACAGGTCGTTACTGAAGAGTGAACTGCCATGAGCCCATCGGCTTGCGCACCAGCGTCATGGTTTTTTCCTCGCCATCAATCACCACATAATACTGTTCATTTATTTTGAGGCCTCTGGGAAAGGATTCATTGCCCTCATAGCGTACGGTGATTTTATTGCCGAACACCTCTGCATCAGCCTGCTGACCAAACTGGGGCAGGGTAATTTTCTTTTTCACACCTTTGGTCCTCGTTTTGATAAATCGGGGTCAAAACTCATCTGATTTTACTCATTCTACGCTGCGGATTTGTTGTCAGCACACCGCTTCACCGCTCTGAGCATCCTCTCCTGATCCAGCATGACTGCGGTCAGCCGCTTTTTCAATCTGACAGTCTCTTATTCGGGTCATCTCTGCCGCCAAAGTTTAGCATCACTTCGGCGTGCGCCGGATGCCAGCCTTCTGCTCAATAAGAGACGACGAGCAGTTACATTTCCCTCTCTTTATGCACAAAAATAATATTAAGTATTGTTTAAGTAAAAACAAAAAATCCACTTTCAACACAATGGTGAACATTTCGTTTACCGGCCTACGACCCGGCTCTCATATTTACATAAAAAGCAGAGGATCACATTCCACAGGAAAGTGATGAGGCTTTATACGATTTTAAACGGCGAGTTACATTGATCAATTAGCGCACACCCTTATCTCATGGGGTTTGTAGAGTATGTCTTGAGAAAATTCTTATAAATCAATTTGATGATCTATTGTTGTTAAACTTGCATCTTGTAAACTTTAGATACATCTTTTCATTTCCAATCACACAACCAATGTTTCTAAACTTCGTCAATGAGCACTTATCTGAAATTTTAAATTTTCAGAGAAAGACTTAAAAACAGGTGTCATGCTCGCTGATGAATGGAATCTGCCCGATTACAGACTCGTGTTTTCGGGTAGCGTGAATGGGGAAGTGGTTGTTTAAAGGTAAGTCTTTCTTATTAATTTTTCAGTGGCATTAACCGCTTCTATTACTCCATAGAACAGGGACAGCCATGTCTAACTCCTATCAGTCCGAGATCCCTAAGGCCCGCGTTAACATCCAGCTCAGCCTGCATACCGGCGGCGCACAGAAAAAAATCGAACTCCCGCTCAAGCTGATGGTAATCGGCGATTACAGCAATGGCGCAGAGCAACGTCCGGTGCCCGCCTGAGTCGATTATTTATGCGTGCAGGCCAGGTTAGTGCCTGGACGCTTAATCAGCAACGTGATTTATCCCGGCCAGGTGAATTATTTGATGAAGACGCTTTTTTCCGCCTGATTAATGTTCTGCTGCCTTAGCCGATTCATTTCAAGGGAATCTTTAATCCTCGCTTACCGGCGATAACAGCGCGGTTAACAAGGCTTTTTATCTCTGCGGGAGTCGGGCAGACAGATAACGTATCCAGACAGGCAAACGCTGACCCCGGCCGGAAGGAGAATGCGTTCAATGGATCTGTGAACATCGCAGCAGCGCGTGAAATTCATCAGGTAAAGCGCCCCCGGGATAAATATCATCAGGCAGAAACAAGGCCGATGTCATTGATCCTCTACCACAGCCCTGGCCGCAGCGTCCCGAACTGCAGAAAACCAAGCCGTATAAACACTCTCCCTCATAGCTTTAGACACGTCAGTTGGACAAGTCGTCATGAATGACATTATCTCCCGTAAAATTAAAACCGGCAGCGATCCGCGCATGCTGCCGGATTATGCTGCTCTGCGCGATGAACTGAGCAAACTGTCACATCCGGCGCGTCCGGACGTGAACTGGCGATATGCCGAAAAACTCTGTCTTTCACTGTTTGAGCAAAATGGTGTAGAGCTGCAGACGGCAGCCTGGTATACGCTGACCCGGACTCAACTGGCTGGATTGGCGGGCCTGAATGAAGGCCTGGCAATACTCGAGGCGCTCATCGCCCACCAATGGGGCGCACTCTGGCCGCAGCCAGTCCATGCCCGGATGGAAATCCTCAGCAGTCTGAGCCAGCGCCTGCAGCAACGGATGCGCACGCTTCCTCTCAGCTACAGCGATCTCCGCTCGCTTTATCTGGCGGAGCAGCAGCTTAATCGCATGGGAGAGGTGCTGCAGCGGCAGGCGCTTAAACAACTGAGCCAGCTTGATACCTTGCGTACCCAGATGCACAACAGCACTGTCCGGCTGGAAAACAGCAAAGGTGCATCCAGCGGAGGTGCATCCAGCGGAGGTGCATCCAGCGGAGGTGCATCCAGCAAAGGTGCATCCAGCAAAGGTGCATCCAGCGACGCTGACGCACTTCAGCCCGGTGTGGTACTACCGGCAACGGAGATCAATCGCTCAGGAACATCCGTTGATGCACAGCCCACCATTCCGCTTGCGGAGAAAACCGAACCGGATAACCGGGTAAAATGGGTGTATGTAGCCCAGCCGGCACATCAGCCGAATGTGGACGTGCTGGCGGCGATCCCGGTGCCAGAAAAAAAGTGCAAATCCTTTGCCGCCGGGATGTTTACCATGCTGGTGGCAGGTGCGGCGGCGGTGTGGGGCTGGCATCTCTTGCACCAACCTGACCCGCTACTGACGCAGCTTGCGTCATCCCTGATGCCGTTACCCGCAACACTTACGCCAGAACAACGGCAGACGCTGCATCAGCAAGCGCTTTCACCGCAAGCCTTTATCGGAGCTACGCAGCAGCAGATTGAGCGCCTGGATCGGTTGCCACCTGACTGGCGTATTCACTACAGCCGTCAGCTGGTTGAACAGGCTGAGGCGTTGTGGCCGGAACAGGCAAAACCTCTGGCACAGCAGTGGCTGCGGCAGTTGAACGCTGCCAGCATACCGGCAGAAAACCTGAATGGCTGGCATCAGGGAATGACGACGCTACAGAATCTGAGCGACCGCCTGAACGGACTGGATCAATAGAAGGGAAAATACATGACGGTCAGTGAGCTGAAATCAGTGGTATTTTCAGCCATGCAGTCGTTCAACCAGTCTCTGCCGGCTGAAGAGCAGCTGCGGGCACTGTCAGAAAATGCTGCCGGTGAACCTTTACCTGCCGCTGCCAGCTCTCAACTGGAGATGCACCTGAAACAACTGACTGCCGGTTATGCTGAATTAAAACGGAATGCATCAAAATAAGGCCGTAAAAACCATCAGTGACGCAATCCATTTCTCTGATAACCACGCGTTTTGGCTTGCACGGCGAACTTCTCGCAGGTGGGCAGTAAAAGTGATTTCTCCCGCCGTTATCCGGACTAATCGCGGGATTTAGCGAACGATGTCGAACGGTAGTTGGGCGGAATGCCTGATGAAATCGGTTTTTGACGAACAGAAGAGGCGGCGTGAAGGGTGTATATGGTGTCCCCTGCAAACACCATATACGGCGAGCAGGGGATTGATTCGGAAGAGATAATTCGGATGTGAATTTTATTGTGCCCGCAGATATGCCCGCAAAGCGTCACGCGGCGGACTTCATTGGTTGACCGCAGGACTGTTTCCAGCATTTGTAATCTTTGTATTCCCAGCGGGATGAGCGGCCGTATTTTTTCGGCGGAGGCAAATTGCCTTTCTGGATTTGCTTATAGAAGTACCGATCGGTGAAACCAGAATCACTCACCATGAATTTCATGTCAACAAGGGAATCGTCACGTAATTCCATATCTACTCCTTTGGAGGCTTACCGCGGATAAATGCGATGATTAGCAAAATGAAAAGGGCGAGGTCAGTTAAGATCTCGCCCGGGGTGATGTCGTCGCAGGTGGTGGTCAAAGAATGCCTTTGCGGTACTCCGCCTCGATGGGGTGCTCTTTAGCTGCGGCCTCAATGACACCTCCCAATATCCGGCGATTAACCTGTCCAATAGGTGAGTCTGGATGGAGGTCGAGACCAGCCAGCGGCTTCAGGCGTGACGCTTCGCGATGAATGAGGTCGGCGCGCTTCGCATCGACAAGCTGAATGACCTCATCGAAGTGATCTCCACAGGCTACGAAGCCGCGATATTCATATGCGCTGGAGCCATCAAGCTCAGCTTTGCAGCGGCAACACTTATATTCAGACATAACAACTCCTCACGCAGAGCGAGATAGTGAATAGGGTGGGTGGGGTTACTTCAGGGTGATGTGACGAATGCTGCCTGACGTGAGGGCTTTATAGAGAAATGCCAGGTCAAAGAGTCCGTGCGCATGACCCAAAGCATTCTGAAGGTCTGCTATCGTCTCCTCACGCTTGCGCTCTGCTTCGGTTCGAACGGGTCGAATCTCCGTCACTTCCAATTGGCAGAGTGAGTGCAGTCGATCACCTTCGAGAATGCGACATACAGCCGCGTTTTCGTCATGGCATAGTACGCGTACTTTTGTACCCGCATCATGTATTGGTGGCGCAATCTCACATACGCACCCCAGCGGCGGCAAACCTTCACCATTCCATTCAATGCTCATGCAACCCTCCTATGCTGCTTAGCTCGCTCAACGCGTTCGTAGTCGCTTCGGCAATCCTCGTCGCAGAAGCATCCTGCCGCCACTGCCTCCTCGCAGTAATAACAGGCACCGTTAAATTGCATCGCGGGCCTGGCCCGGTTAGCCAGGGCGATCTCAATCATTTGCTGCTCGCGTTCTGCAGCTTCATCTATCGGATCTGGATGTGTCATTTCGGTTTCCTATAGGCAATAAAAAACCCCGCCGTGGCGAGGTTGATTTAAAAAAAGTCACTCATTTTGCCGCTATGTTTCTCTCGGCGTGTAGAACTTGCTCTTCAGCTACAGCAAGCCCTTCTTCTACCGCATACCATATTCGCTTGATGCCACCATTATTCGGTGCCGGGTATTCAACATAGTTAACAGAGAAATTCTTTCCTTCGAAGATAAGCCCATGATGCATGGCTTCCTCTCCAGACATTTCAAGCAGGGTCTTGTAACTGAATTGATGTGGTCTGAACACTATTATCTCAATCACTTAATATCCTCCTTTTGATAAACCGGGTCAGTGCCGCGCGGGTACTGCAGCGCAACGTTCCTGTAGTGCTGCAAACGCTCACGGAAATACTCCTTCAGCGCTTCCGGCTGCTGCATCTCCACCTCCATGGCGATAACCGGCATATTCATACGCTCCTTGTACGCTACTCCTGACGCGGCTAAATCCACGTTTATCCTGTCGCGTTCTTCTCTGCTGCGTGCTGCTAAGTTGTGTGACATGGCGATGTCCTCCTGTGGGGAGTATATCGCCACAAAACCTATCAGGCACCAATATCAACC
>NZ_JBEPNM010000020.1:0-31567 GCF_040546285.1 Pantoea sp. UYEF8
GAAGTTTTTCTCCGGCGGCGCAGTCTCCTGTGCCTCTCAACCCGGCGGCCGGTAAGCCGTTGTTCCGTGTCGATGGAGGCGCATTATAGGGAGTTGTTCGGCAGGCGCAACCAGTAAATTGCATAAAAACAACCGTTCGCTGCATTCCACAGCAAAAGCCCCTGTTATACGCAGTTACGCACAAACTTATCCACATTCATCGGCCACAGCGAATTTAGGCGAGCATCACGCAAACGTTTTCGCTACAATGCCCGGCGACGTAACGGACGCCCCTTTTCGGGGCGTTACCTGAAGTTTTCGATCTTTTCTTCTTATATAAGCAAAGGAAGGATCGTTAAGCTTGATGTAACGCTCTTATATACGCGAAACAAAGCCAAGGGATAAAACCACCATGCAACAACGTCGTCCTGTACGCCGCGCTCTGCTCAGTGTGTCTGACAAAGCCGGTATCCTCGAATTTGCTCAGGCGCTCGCTGACCGCAGTGTCGAGCTGCTCTCCACAGGTGGCACGGCTCGCCTGCTGGCGGATGCGGGCCTGCCTGTCACTGAAGTCTCTGACTACACCGGCTTCCCGGAAATGATGGATGGACGCGTCAAAACCCTGCACCCGAAAGTGCACGGCGGCATTCTGGGCCGTCGCGGCCAGGATGATGCCATCATGGCGCAGCACGACATCAGCCCAATCGATATGGTGGTGGTAAACCTGTATCCCTTTGCCCAGACGGTGGCACGTGAAGGATGTTCGCTGGAAGATGCCGTTGAGAACATCGATATCGGCGGCCCGACTATGGTGCGCTCCGCTGCAAAGAACCATAAAGATGTGGCGATCGTAGTGAAGAGCAGCGACTATCCGGCTATCGTGGCCGAGATGGATGCGAATCAGAACGCCCTGACCCTTGAAACCCGCTTCGACCTCGCCATTAAAGCCTTCGAGCATACAGCCGCCTACGACAGCATGATCGCTAACTATTTTGGATCGCTGGTGCCGGCCTATCATGGCGAACGCGGCCAGCCAGCCGGTCGCTTCCCGCGTACCCTTAACCTGAACTTCATTAAGAAGCAGGATATGCGCTATGGCGAAAACAGCCATCAGGATGCGGCCTTCTATATAGAAGAGAATGTGGCGGAAGCGTCCGTCGCTACCGCACAGCAGGTTCAGGGCAAGGCCCTTTCTTATAACAACATTGCCGATACCGATGCGGCGCTGGAATGCGTAAAAGAGTTCAGCGAGCCAGCCTGTGTCATCGTTAAACATGCTAACCCGTGCGGCGTCGCGGTCGGTGATTCTCTGCTGACGGCCTATGAGCGTGCCTGGCAGACCGACCCGACCTCCGCATTCGGCGGCATCATCGCCTTTAACCGCGAGCTGGATGAAGCAACCGCGCAGGCCATTATCAGCCGTCAGTTTGTTGAAGTGATCATTGCGCCTGCAGTTTCCGAGGCGGCTTTGAAAATTACCGCGACCAAACAGAATGTCCGGGTGCTGATCTGCGGTCAGTGGCAAAACCGGGTGGCAGCGCTGGACTTCAAACGGGTTAATGGCGGCTTACTGGTGCAGGATCGCGATCTCGGTATGGTCGATGCCAGCCAGCTGCGCGTGGTCAGCAAACGCCAGCCAACGGAGCAGGAACTGCGTGATGCGCTGTTCTGCTGGAAAGTGGCGAAGTTCGTTAAGTCTAACGCCATTGTTTATGCGCGCGACAATATGACTATCGGTATCGGCGCTGGCCAGATGAGCCGCGTCTATTCCGCTAAGATTGCCGGCATCAAAGCGGGCGATGAAGGGCTGGAAGTGAAAGGCTCGGCGATGGCGTCTGACGCCTTCTTCCCGTTCCGCGACGGTATTGATGCGGCAGCGGCGGTAGGTATCAGCTGCGTGATTCAGCCTGGCGGCTCGATCCGTGATGACGAAGTGATCGCCGCAGCCGATGAACACGGCATAGCGATGATCTTTACTGATATGCGCCACTTCCGCCATTAATCGTTTGGAGAGTTACAGATGAAAATTTTAGTGATTGGCAATGGCGGACGTGAGCACGCATTAGCCTGGAAAGCTGCACAGTCTCCGCTGGCGGAAACTGTGTTTGTGGCACCGGGCAACGCTGGCACCGCATTAGAGCCGGCGCTGCAAAATGTGGCGATCGCCGCCACTGACATCCCTGCCCTGCTGGCCTTTGCACAACGCGAAGCCATCGATCTGACCATCGTCGGCCCTGAAGCGCCACTGGTGGCGGGCGTGGTCGATGCGTTTCGCGCTGCCGGCCTGAACATTTTTGGCCCGACCCAGGCAGCCGCTCAGCTGGAAGGCTCAAAAGCCTTCACCAAAGATTTTCTTGCCCGCCATCAGATCCCGAGTGCCGAATACCAGAACTTCACCGAGGTTGAGCCTGCGCTGGCCTATCTGCGTGAGAAAGGCGCACCGATCGTCATTAAGGCTGACGGTCTGGCTGCGGGCAAAGGCGTGATTGTGGCGATGACGTTGCAGGAAGCGGAAGCGGCGGTTCAGGATATGCTGGCCGGCAATGCTTTTGGCGATGCCGGCCACCGGATTGTGATCGAAGAGTTTCTCGACGGTGAAGAAGCCAGTTTCATCGTCATGGTCGATGGCGAGCATGTCCTGCCAATGGCCACCAGCCAGGATCACAAACGCGTCGGCGACGGCGATACCGGCCCGAACACCGGCGGTATGGGCGCCTATTCTCCGGCACCGGTGGTTACCGATGAGATCCACCAGCGGGTGATGGATCAGATTATCTGGCCAACGGTGCGTGGCATGGCCGCTGAAGGTAACGTCTATACCGGCTTTCTCTATGCCGGCTTGATGATCGATCAATCCGGTCAGCCTAAAGTGATCGAATTTAACTGCCGCTTCGGCGATCCGGAAACTCAGCCGATCATGCTGCGTATGCAGTCGGATCTGGTCGATCTTTGCCTGGCAGCCTGTGCCGGCACGCTGGATCAGAAAACCTCTGAGTGGGATCCACGGCCGTCACTGGGCGTGGTGCTGGCGGCGGGCGGCTATCCGGGCGATTACCATCAGGGCGATCAGATTCACGGTCTGCCCCTGGAAGAGGTTGAGGATGGCAAGGTATTCCACGCCGGAACACGCCTGGAAGACGATTTAGTGCTTACCAACGGTGGCCGGGTACTGTGCGTTACCGCGCTGGGCGACGATGTGGCGGCGGCCCAACAGCGGGCTTATCAGCTGGCTCAGCCGATTTCCTGGCAAGGCAGTTTCTGCCGCCGCGATATTGGCTACCGCGCTATTAACCGCAAATAAGTCAAAGGGGCACTGTGTGCCCCTTACTCCTGCGCTTACATATCCTCTTCTTTCGGCTGCTGTGCGCAGTCATCCTGCTGGCTTAGCCGCAACAGTTGCACCCCTTCCGGCGCTTCCAGCCATGAAACCATCAATGGCGAGGCCGACCCACGCTGCTGCTGCGCCAGCGTCCGTAAGGCATCGCTATCGAAGGCGGGCCTGACCTGCTGGCCTTCACAGCTTTCGATCAAATTGCCGCCCTGCCAGTGACCCTGGCGCAGGAATATCCGGCCGCTGAGCAGCGCGTCACTAACGTGGCGCATCCGCTGGGCGTCGAACTTATACAACTCAACCGCATCCGGACTGACCGCTTCGCGCCGGCCAGCCAGCTGGCGCTGCATAAAGTTAAGGCCGCCTTCCTGGTCAAACCGTAAGGTGACGTCATCGGGATGCTCGCCTTTGACCTGACGATGAACGCTGATTAACGCCTCTTCCAGCCAGATGTAATCGGTAATTTCCCCTTCACCGCTGGCGAACGGGGTAAAAATGGTGCGGATATGGACCGACTGGTGATCGTTATTCTTGCGCCAGATGCGCACGACGCCACGGTCAGCAAGATAACCACTGGCAGAGAAAGGAGGAATATCGGGTGTTGAGCTGCAACCGAAAAGCAATAAGGAGAGAGACAGGGCGGAAAAACGCTGAAGCAGCGTGGTCATGATGGCAGGCCCCTTAAACAAAAGGGGCGAATCGCCCCCTGTTTTAAAGCTTAACCGCAGTGCGACGTCTTACTTAACGGCGTCTTTCAGCGCTTTACCAGACACGAATGCCGGTACATTTGCTGCAGCGATTTTGATCTCTTTGCCAGTCTGCGGGTTACGACCGGTACGCTCAGCGCGGTGGTTCACTTTAAAAGTACCAAAACCAACCAGTTGTACAGCATCACCATCTTTCAGAGACTCAGTGATCGCAGCCAGAGTAGATTCCAGCGCTGCCTTTGCCTGGGTTTTAGACAGGTCAGCTTTTTCTGCGATCACATCAATCAGTTGAGTCTTGTTCATAAGTTATCCTTAAAGTGTATTTATCGCTTGCTAAGCAACGAGTGCGAGGGAAAAGCCATATTCTGGCACTCTTCAGCCTGCACGCACCGATAGCCACAATTTTCAGCCCCCCAAATGTAGACCAGAGAGGGGGCCGATGTGAAGCCTCCAGGCGCGCTAATTCGGGCCTGAAGTCACGTTTTGTCGCCTTACTGCTGGAAATTTATACCGATGTTGCTAATTCCCGCTTCACGCAGGTCCGATCGCAGGCCTTTGATTAATTCAAGGTCACGCTCTTCGCACTCGGCAAGCAGGCGGAAAATCTCCCATTGAAGGTCCCATTCGTCAATGATGGCCGGGTTTTCACGAAGCTCTTCGTCGGTCATTTCGCGTCCAGCCTGGGTCATTTCCAGCATGGCAACGGTAGTAATTGAGGTCTCGCTGACTTCAATCGCGTGCTCAAGTGTGTCGCCGCTCAGCTGCGCATGAACCACTTCGCTTAATGCCACGCAGGCATCAATCGCCGGATACACACCGTAAACCTCAAACGCATCACCATCAGGAATGGCAGCTTCAAGTTTTTCCAGCTGGCTGTCGAAGTTGATCTTCGCATCTTTGACCGTCAGGTTTTCCCAGATCAGATCAAGAATGCGGCGATAGAGTGCCGGATCGGCAAATTCGGTCTGCTCGCAGAATGCCCGATAATTCGGGTACATACGCTCACACAGGCAGGCCATAAAAGTAAGATGCTGCCAGCTTTCCAGCTTCGCCAGACGCAGATGAACGGGATTTTGTAACATAAAGGTGGCTCTTATTCGTTTCGCTGGCGGCAGTGTAACTGCAAAAGCGCAGCACAAACAGTGTTAAAGCGCGTTTTGCCAGCGCTGGAAAGCGGTTCGGTTCGAGGCAACCGCGTCGGCCCAGCGGGTCGGTTCCGGCAGCCGGTAACCACGCGTACAGTTTTCGACCCACTGCAGCGCGGTATCCAGGCTGACACGATGACCGGTGGCGACAAACAGCGGATTGCAACGCTGCTTGCTGCGCCATACCCAGCCTATCTGTTCGCCTTTGTCGATCAGTGGCTGACGACTGCCAGGCTGCGCATCCAGATCGGCAAACCGGCCACACAGACGACTTTTCGCGACACCAATGGTGGGCACATCGACCAGCAGGCCAAAATGCGACGCAACGCCGAGCCGTCGGGGATGGGAGATACCGTGACCGTCGACAAACAGCAGATCCGGTTTTTGCTCCAGCATCTGCCATGCGGCCATCAACGCCGGATACTCACGGAAGGAGAGAAAGCCGGGAATGTAAGGCATGGTGGTCTCAATACGCGCAATGCGATGTTCCACCAGCGTTAGCGAAGGCCACTCCAGCACCACCAGCGCCGCCCGGGTGACGGCACCTTCCTGTTCAAATCCGACGTCCGCCCCGCCAACAAAGCGCGGCGGCAATACGTCAAAGTCATCTTCACGCACCACATCAGCGGCGCGTTGCAACTGCTCAGCGCGAAGTGCGGCAATATCCATGGTTACTCCTGATGGAAAGGACGCGATAAACGGTGCACCGCTTCAACAAACACGCCCGCATTTTCCGGCGGGACATCCTGATGAATACCGTGACCGAGATTGAAAACATGACCGGTGCCATTGCCAAAGCGCTGCAGAATCCCGGCCACTTCCTGTTCAATACGGGCGGGTGGCGCATAGAGCATTGAAGGATCCATGTTGCCCTGCAGCGCAACTTTGTCACCGACACGGCGGCGTGCATCGTCGATATCTGTGGTCCAGTCGAGGCCCAGCGCATCGCAGCCGGTTTCGGCCATCGCTTCCAGCCACTGCCCGCCCCCTTTGGTGAACAGGGTAATCGGCACCCGACGACCGTCGTTTTCACGCAGCACGCTATCGACGATTTTGTGCATGTAGTGCAGCGAGAACTCGCGATAATCACGGCCGGTCAGGACGCCGCCCCAGGTATCAAACACCATCACTGACTGCGCACCGGCGCGAATCTGGGCATTGAGATAGAGAATAACGCTGTCCGCCAGTTTATCCAGCATCGCATGCAGCGTGGCGGGATCGGCATACATCATCTTTTTGATTTTGGTGAACGCTTTGCTGCTGCCGCCTTCCACCATGTAGGTGGCCAGCGTCCACGGACTGCCGGTAAATCCGATCAGCGGCAGGTCGCCGTTCAGGCTTTTACGGATGGTGCGCACCGCGTTCATTACGTAACCCAGTTCCATTTCCGGATCGGGCACCGGCAAACGCTCTACATCTGCCCGGCAGGTAATTGTATGCGAAAAGCGCGGACCTTCGCCGGTTTCGAAATAGAGGCCCAGGCCCATCGCATCAGGGATAGTCAGGATGTCACTGAAGAGGATTGCAGCATCCAGCGGATAGCGGCGCAGCGGCTGCAGCGTCACCTCACAGGCCAGCTCAGCATTTTTACACAGCGACATAAAGTCACCCGCTTCGGCGCGCGTCGCTTTGTATTCTGGTAAATAACGTCCGGCCTGGCGCATCATCCACACTGGCGTTACATCTACTGGCTGACGTAACAGGGCACGCAAATAACGATCGTTCTTCAGTTCACTCATTTCATTACTCTCTCAATTTCAGGCGTGTAGTGTAGCACTTTCACGCTTCGGCGCGGCACAGGGCGACGGTATCTTCAATCAGGCGACGCGCCACGGTGCCCGGTGGCGGTAGCAAGGGTAAGGCATCAAAACGGAACCAGGCCGCATCCAGCAGCTCTTTGCCGTCATGTTGCAGATCGCCACTATCATATTCCGCCATAAACGCCGTCATCAGCGATTGCGGGAACGGCCACGGCTGGGAGGTGACGTAGCGGACATTTTTGACGCGGATATTGCTCTCCTCCATCACTTCACGTGCCACCGCCTGTTCCAGCGTCTCGCCGACTTCGACAAAGCCAGCCAGTACGGTATAGACGTTATTACGATGACGGGCGTGATTCGCCAGCAGGATCTCATCGCCACGCCGGATCGCCACGATAATGCAGGGCGCAATCTGCGGATAATAGCGCTCGCGGCAATGACTGCACAGGCAGGCAAACTCATGTTTGCTGTGGTGCATTTCGTGACCACAGTAGCCACACCAGCGATGGGAACGGTAGAACTCCGCCAGCTGCACGCCGCGTCCCGCCAGCTGAAACAGCCCCACATCCAGATCGATCAGTTGCCGTACCGAGAACATGCTCTCTGCACGTGGCTCGCAAATCAGCCAGACTTTTTCCCCCTGCCACTCGCCAATCTGTCGGGCTTTAGTACCCGTCAGACCGAAATTTTCGGCGCTTCCGTGGGGTAAATCACCTTGCGGCAACCAAAGTTTCTGCTCGTGGCTGACAATCCACCATCCAGCGTCTACGCTTGAGATTTCGCATTGCATTTATTTCGTCATCCTTAGCGTCAACTCGCACGCTGAAGTCCTGATGTTAAGTGTGTAGATGAACAACTATAACTCACATGGAGTTAGATATGCTTAACCAGTTAGACGTCCTGGCCGAACGCGTAGGTGGCAGTAACGAACTGGTCGATTCGTGGCTGGAAGCCCGTCGCCAGCTGTTAGTAACCTATTACCATCTGGTCGGACTTAAACCGAATAAAGAAGCCCTGACCCGCCTTGATGAGCAGGCGCTGGATAACTTTTGTCATGGCCTGGTCGATTATCTTTCCGCCGGTCACTTTAGTATTTATGAACGCATCATCAGTGAGATGAGTGGTGACAGCCCGATGATCGCGGCGGCCCAAATCTATCCCCCGCTGGAAGCCAACACTGAGCGCCTGATGCAGTTGTATGATGGCCATCTGCAGCAGGCGATCGATGATGATAACTGCATGACGTTCCAGCAGGCGCTATCTGAAGTCGGTGAAGTGCTGGAGGCGCGCTTTACGCTGGAAGACAAGCTGATCCAGCTGGCGTGGGATAACCATCTGGCACCACCGCCGGTGGCCAATGACAGCCAGATTGCTCGTCCGGCATAAGGTTAAACGCAGGTAAAGGGGTTGTGATTCAGTTGCAGCCCTTTTATGCTGAAGGGGTTCTGATGGCTGAGGCCAGAAGAACCCATTTTTTTCTGTTAGAACGTTAAGGTTTTTCGTCTTCAGCGGGCGCTCTGCCAGCCGCAGCGTAAAACCGCATTCTTGTCGGAGTGCCCAGTTGGGCTGAGACCGTTAATTCGGGATCCGCGGAACCTGATCAGGTTAGAACCTGCGAAGGGAACAAGAGTAAATATTGTCGGTACGCCAGTCTCTTGCACTGCCCGTGCTGTTACTCCTTCCGAACTCCGGACAAGCATCATTCCCACTCAACTGGAAGATTGCTATGTCTGACCCAAAAATGACCCGTCGTGAACAGCGTGCCCTGGCGCAGGAATTTATCGATTCACTGCAAGGCGGCAGCGCATTTCCCCGTTCTGAACGCATCTGGATTACCGGCAGTCGGGAGGATATTCGCGTACCGATGCGCGAAATCAGTCTCAGTCCGACCCCGGTCGGCGGCAGTAAAGATCAGCCACTTTATGAGCAGAATGAGGCGGTGCCGGTCTATGACACCGCCGGTGCCTATGGCGATCCCGCCGCGCAGATTGATCTGCATCGCGGGCTGACAAAGCTGCGGGCAGGTTGGATCGAAGAACGCAATGATAGCCAGCCACTGCCACAGCGCAGTTCAGACTATACCCAGCAGCGTCTGGCGGATGATAGCCTCGATCATCTGCGCTTTGACGCGCTGCCCACCCCGCGTCGCGCCCTTGCTGGCCGTTGCGTCACGCAGATGCATTACGCCCGCCAGGGCATCGTGACGCCGGAGATGGAGTTCATCGCCCTGCGGGAGAATATGGGCCGTGAGCGAATTCGCAGCGAGGTGTTACTGCAACAGCACCCGGGCCACAGTTTTGGCGCGCATTTGCCAGATAACATCACCCCGGAGTTTGTGCGTCAGGAAGTGGCGGCTGGCCGGGCGATTATTCCCGCCAACATTAACCATCCTGAATCGGAACCGATGATTATCGGGCGTAACTTCCTGGTCAAGGTGAATGCCAACATCGGCAATTCAGCGGTCAGCTCGTCGATTGAGGAGGAGGTAGAGAAACTGGTCTGGTCGACCCGCTGGGGCGCCGATACGGTGATGGATCTCTCTACTGGCCGTAATATTCATGAAACGCGCGAATGGATTTTGCGTAACAGCCCGGTGCCAATCGGCACAGTGCCGATTTATCAGGCGCTGGAGAAAGTGAACGGCGTGGCCGAAGCGCTCAACTGGGCAGTATTCCGCGATACGCTGCTGGAACAGGCTGAACAGGGAGTCGACTACTTCACCATTCATGCGGGCGTACTGCTGCGCTACGTGCCGATGACGGCAAAACGGCTGACCGGGATTGTCTCACGCGGCGGATCGATCATGGCGAAATGGTGTCTGTCGCATCATCAGGAGAGCTTCCTCTATCAGCATTTCCGCGAAATCTGTGAAATCTGCGCGGCCTACGATGTCTCACTGTCGCTGGGCGATGGCTTGCGTCCAGGCTCGATTCAGGATGCTAACGATGAAGCGCAGTTCGCCGAACTGCGAACGCTGGGCAAGCTAACGCAGATCGCCTGGGAATATGATGTGCAGGTGATGATTGAAGGCCCCGGCCACGTCCCGATGCATATGATCCGCCGTAATATGACAGAGCAGCTCGATCGGTGTCACGAGGCCCCCTTCTATACGCTTGGTCCCCTCACCACCGACATTGCGCCCGGCTATGACCACATTACCTCCGGTATCGGCGCCGCAATGATTGGCTGGTTCGGCTGTGCGATGCTGTGTTATGTCACGCCCAAAGAACATCTTGGTCTGCCAGATAAGGAGGATGTGAAGCAGGGTCTGATCACTTATAAAATCGCCGCTCATGCCGCCGATCTCGCCAAAGGCCATCCGGGCGCGCAGATCCGGGATAACGCGATGTCAAAAGCGCGCTTTGAATTCCGCTGGGAAGATCAGTTCAATCTGGCACTCGATCCGCATACGGCGCGCGCGATGCATGACGAAACATTGCCTCAGGCGTCCGGCAAGGTGGCCCATTTCTGCTCAATGTGCGGCCCTAAATTCTGCTCAATGAAAATATCTCAGGAGGTACGGGATTTTGCCGCACGCCAGCAAGCCAGCGCGCAGCCGATTGAGGTTGGCATGGCACAGATGTCTGAACAATTTCGCAGCCGGGGTGGTGAGCTTTATCATCCGGCAGATGCCATGAAGGAGGAGTAACTATGTCCGCATTTCCTACTACTGTGTCGCGTCTCGGCCTGTATCCGGTAGTCGATAGTGTTGAATGGATCGAACGCCTGTTAGATGCCGGCGTCCGTACCCTGCAACTGCGCATCAAAGATCAGTCGGACGAGGCGGCAGAAGCGGCCGTCGCCCAGGCCATTGCGCTGGGCAAACGCTACGATGCGCGCCTGTTCATCAATGACTACTGGCGGCTGGCGATAAAGCATCAGGCCTACGGTGTCCATCTGGGTCAGGAGGATCTGGCGGTGGCGGACCTGGCACAAATCCGCCAGGCGGGATTACGACTCGGCATTTCAACCCATGATGATGCCGAACTGGATCGTGCGCTGGCCCTTCAGCCCTCTTACATCGCGCTCGGGCATATTTTTCCGACCCGCACTAAACAGATGCCATCCGCGCCGCAGGGACTGGCAGAACTGCAGCGACATCTGGCCCGCCTGACGCACATTCCGACCGTGGCGATTGGCGGTATCTCCGTTGCGCGGGCACCCGCGGTGCTGGCGACCGGCGTTGGCGGCATTGCGGTGGTAAGCGCCATCACCGAGGCAGAGGACTGGCATGAAGCGACGCGTACCCTGCTGGCGCTGGCTGAACCGGCGCAGCCAGCGTGAGTATTGTTGGGTAACAGCGCGCAAAAATAATCAAACTGCTGTAACGGCAGCGATAAATCAGGAATACCGCGCGCAGTTAGCCAATCAGTCACTGGCGCGGTGTCAGACAGCCGTTTAGTGTGGCCTTCGTCAGGTACGGTTACCTGACCAGGGCCAGTTCCCTCCTCTTTCTGGCCCTGCTTCTTTCCTACTTAGCCACCAGCAAATCGGGCGCTAAGGCGGCAGGAAGATCATCATGCTGGCAGGCCTGCATCGCCCGCTCGACGGCTGCCCCTACCCGCGCCACCGCCTGTTCGGTTTGTTCAGTGATCGGCAAGCCGTAGTTTAAGCGCAGACAGTTACGGTATTTGCCCGAGGCGGAAAACAATGAGCCGACGGCGATCTGAATTTTAGATTCACGCAGTTCGCGATTAAGACGAACGGCATCAAAGGGCTCCGGCAACTCAATCCACATCAGGAAACCGCCCTGCGGACGGGACACGCAAATCCCACAAGGGAAGTAATGACGCACCCAGCAGCTGAAGGTTTCATAGTTGCGATGATAGATCTGCCGCATCCGCCGCAGATGGGGTTGATAATGGCCCTGACGAATAAACTCCGACACAGCATGTTGCGGTTGCGTGGCGGTAGAGCCGGTAACAATGTACTTCATATGCAGGACGCGGTCCCGGTAGCGGCCCGGTGCCACCCAGCCAACCCGTAATCCGGGTGCCAGCGTTTTAGAAAACGAGCTGCAGAGCAGGACCCGGCCATCCAGATCTAACGCTTTGATGGTCGGCGGACGCGGATATTCCCAGGCAAGCTCACCATAGACATCGTCTTCAATCACCGCGGCGTCAAAGCGTTGCGCCAGCGCCAGCAAGGCGCGTTTACGCGGTTCCGGCATAATGAAACCCAGCGGGTTATTGCAGTTCGGTACCACCACCACCGCTTTGATTGGCCACTGATCAAATGCCAGTTCCAGTGCTTCCAGACTGATGCCGGTCACCGCATCGGTGGGGATCTCAATGGCGCGAATGCCAAAGCCGCGTAGCGTCTGCATGATGCCGTGAAAGGAAGGTGACTCAACCGCGATGATATCGCCGGGCTCGCAGACCGCGCGTACTGCGACGGATAACGCTTCATGACAGCCGGTGGTGATCACAATGTCATCAGCGGTAAACTGACAGCCGCTATCGATCGCCAGACGCGCAATCTGTTGTCGCAGCGCGAGCACGCCGTACAGGTTGTCATAATTAAGCAGCGCCGTTTCCTGCTTCTGGGCCTGACGGCTAAATGCTTTCCACAGCGGCTTTAGCGTCGGCTGGGTCAGATCGGGCATGCCGCTGCCAAGTTGCAGCACGTCATCTTCCAGACGGCTGTTGATCAACTCCAGTACCGCGTCCCACTGGGTGACTTCAACCGGCCGCTGCGCAGGCCGCGTCAGTGCGGGTATCGGCGGGGTCGCTTTCCGTGATGCCACAAAATAGCCCGAACGCGACTGCGGTGTGATCATCTGCTTCTCTTCCAGCAGGTGATAGGCCTGTTGTACCGTACTGATGCTCACGCCATGTTCGGCGCTCAGGCTGCGTACTGAAGGAAGACGCTCTCCGCTGCGGTATAAGCCCTGTTCAATGCGCTGCGCCAGTAGCGTAGCCAGATGTTCATATCGGGTCATCGTATCCCCTCGTAGCAATTTTTAAAGCCTGAACCAGTACAGTTAGTCACTATTATTACCATTCAGATCGCACTGACAGCAATCTGTATGTTAAATAAAAGTGATTTTTGCATCTGTATCATACAGCGCTACTTTACGAGAATAGTCCTCAGGCAAAACAATGAGGGCAGCATGATGGGATACGATGAAAATCGCGCAGGCAAACCGTTTACCGGCACACCTTACACACTGGTGCGTTATCTGTGGCGCAGCTTCAGACGCTGGCAGTGCCGGCGTGAAACCCGCCTTATTCTGTCGAAACTCAGCGACAGCCAGCTAAAAGATATCGGCCTCAGTCGCAATGAATGGAACAAGCTGAACTGAAGACAAAAAAAAACCCTGCCGAAGCAGGGTTTTTTATTACGCCAATGACGATTACTCGTCGTTGTTACCGCCGAGACCGGCGTTAAGCAATTCGGCCAGGCTGGCTGAGGCTTCATCCGCAGTAACCTGCGGTGCTACCGGCACTTCGCCTGCCGCTTTGCGGCGCATACGATCCTGATGGTAAGCGTAACCGGTACCGGCCGGGATCAGACGACCCACGATTACGTTCTCTTTCAGACCGCGCAGTTCGTCGCGCTTGCCTGCTACAGCAGCTTCGGTCAGGACACGAGTAGTCTCCTGGAACGATGCGGCAGAGATGAACGATTCGGTTGCCAGTGACGCTTTGGTGATACCCAGCAGGTCACGCATGAAGGTGGCACCAACTTTTCCGTTCGCTTCCAGATCGCGGTTAGCAATCTTGATGCGAGAGAATTCAGCCTGTTCACCTTCGAGGAAGTCTGCACTTCCTGCGCTCATGATGGTTGCTTTACGCAGCATCTGACGAACGATGACTTCGATGTGCTTATCGTTAATCTTAACGCCTTGCAGACGGTAAACTTCCTGCACTTCGTTAGTGATGTAACGGGTCACCGCATGCACGCCACGCAAGCGCAGGATGTCATGTGGAGACTCTGGGCCATCGGAAACCACGTCACCACGCTCAACACGTTCACCTTCGAACACGTTCAGCTGACGCCATTTCGGAATCATCTCTTCGTACGGCTCGCTGCCATCCAGCGGAGTAATCACCAGACGACGCTTACCTTTGGTCTCTTTACCGAACGAGATAATACCGCTGATCTCGGCCAGAATAGCCGGCTCTTTCGGACGACGCGCTTCGAACAGGTCAGCAACGCGTGGCAGACCACCGGTAATATCTTTGGTACCGCCAGATTCCTGCGGTACACGCGACAGCGTGTCACCGGCGCTGATTTTAACGCCATCTTCCAGCTGAACAATCGCTTTACCTGGCAGGAAGTACTGAGCCGGCATATCGGTGCCCGGAATCAGAACGTCGTTGCCGTTGGCATCAACAATTTTCAGTGCTGGACGCAGATCTTTACCACCCGCAGTACGCTCGGCGCTGTCCAGAACTACCAGCGAGGAGAGACCGGTTAAGTCATCTGTCTGGCGGGTAATGGTCTGGCCATCAATCATGTCGGTGAAGCGAATGAAACCGCCCACTTCGGTGATAACCGGCATGGTGTGCGGATCCCAGTTTGCGACGGTTTCGCCCGCTGCAACCTGCTCACCATCACCTTTCGCCATGGTGGCACCGTAAGGAACTTTATAGCTCTCTTTGGTACGACCAAATTCGTCGATCATTTTCAGTTCAACGTTACGCGAGGTGATCACCAGCTTGCCAGCCGAGTTGGTTACCGACTTAGCATTGGTCAGCTTGATGGTACCTTTGTTCTTCACCTGAATGCTGGATTCAGCAGCCGCACGTGATGCCGCACCACCGATGTGGAACGTACGCATCGTCAGCTGTGTACCCGGCTCACCGATGGACTGTGCCGCGATAACACCGATCGCTTCACCTTTGTTGATGATGTGACCACGTGCCAGGTCGCGACCGTAGCAGTGTGCACACACACCAAAGTCGGTTTCACAACCTACTACCGAACGGACTTTCAGGCTGTCTACTGAGTTCAGTTCCAGCACGTCACACCAGTGCTCATCGAGCAGGGTGTTACGTGGAACCAGAATGTCAGCGGTGCCTGGCTTCAGCACGTCTTCTGCCGTCACACGACCCAGTACACGTTCACGCAGTGGTTCTTTAACGTCGCCACCTTCGATGACCGGAGTCATCATGATGCCTTCGTGCGTACCACAATCGTCTTCGGTAACCACCAGATCCTGTGCAACGTCAACCAGACGACGCGTCAGATAACCGGAGTTCGCCGTTTTCAGTGCGGTATCCGCCAGACCTTTACGCGCACCGTGGGTTGAGATGAAGTACTGAAGTACGTTCAACCCTTCACGGAAGTTCGCCGTGATTGGTGTTTCGATGATGGAGCCATCTGGCTTCGCCATCAGACCACGCATACCGGCCAGCTGACGAATCTGTGCAGCAGAACCACGCGCACCGGAGTCGGCCATCATAAAGATGCTGTTAAAGGAAACCTGTTTCTCTTCTTCGCCATGACGGTTGATCACGGTTTCGGTTGAGAGGTTTTCCATCATCGCCTTGGCAACACGTTCGTTCGCTGCTGCCCAGATATCGATGACTTTGTTATAACGTTCGCCGGCGGTAACCAGACCAGACTGGAACTGTTCCTGAATCTCAGCCACTTCGGCTTCAGCTTCAGAGATGATTTCCACTTTCTTGGCCGGGATAACCATGTCGTCGATACCGACTGACGCACCTGAACGGGCTGCGTAAGCAAAACCGGTGTACATGGTCTGGTCAGCAAAGATAACGGTCGGCTTCAGGCCCAAAATGCGGTAACAGGTGTTCAGCATTTTGGAGATGGCTTTTTTACCCAGCGCCTGGTTAACGATTGAGTACGGCAGACCTTGCGGTACGATCATCCACAGAATCGCACGACCAATGGTGGTGTCGATAATGCTGGTTTTCGGAACGAATTCGTCCTGCTCGTTTTTGCTGTATTCAGTGATACGAACTTTAACGCGGGCATGCAGCTCAGCCAGGCCAGCGCGGTAAACACGCTCAGCTTCTTTCGGGCCAGTCAGCACCATGCCTTCGCCTTTGGCGTTCACTTTGTCGCGGGTCATATAGTACAGACCCAGAACAACGTCCTGTGAAGGAACGATGATTGGCTCGCCGTTCGCTGGAGACAGAATGTTGTTGGTCGACATCATCAGCGCACGCGCTTCCAGCTGGGCTTCCAGCGTCAGCGGTACGTGAACAGCCATCTGGTCACCATCGAAGTCGGCGTTATAAGCCGCACAAACCAGCGGGTGCAGCTGGATCGCTTTACCTTCGATCAGAACCGGTTCAAACGCCTGAATACCCAGACGGTGCAGCGTAGGCGCACGGTTCAGCAGAACCGGGTGCTCACGGATTACTTCGTCGAGGATATCCCAGACAACCGCTTCTTCGCGCTCAACCATTTTCTTCGCGGCTTTGATGGTGGTGGCGAGGCCACGCAGTTCCAGCTTGCCGTAAATGAACGGTTTGAACAGTTCGAGTGCCATTTTCTTCGGCAGACCGCACTGATGCAGGCGCAGGTATGGACCTACGGTGATAACCGAACGACCTGAATAGTCGACACGTTTACCCAGCAGGTTCTGACGGAAACGACCCTGCTTACCTTTGATCATGTCAGCCAGAGATTTCAGCGGACGCTTGTTGGAACCGGTGATCGCACGACCGCGACGACCGTTGTCCAGCAGGGCATCTACCGCTTCCTGCAGCATACGTTTTTCGTTACGTACGATGATATCTGGCGCAGCCAGATCCAGCAGGCGCTTCAGACGGTTGTTACGGTTGATCACACGACGATAAAGATCGTTCAGATCCGACGTAGCAAAACGGCCACCGTCCAGCGGTACCAGCGGACGCAGATCCGGCGGCAGTACAGGCAGCACGGTCAGGATCATCCACTCTGGCTTGTTGCCAGACTGAACGAACGCTTCCAGCAGCTTGATACGCTTGGTCAGTTTTTTACGCTTGGTTTCAGAGTTGGTTTCGTTCAGCTCTTCACGCAGCTGCTCGCACTCCTGCTCCAGATCCATGTTTTTCAACAGGGCCTGGATCGCTTCGGCGCCCATTTTGGCGTCGAACTCATCACCGAACTCTTCCAGCGCGTCAAGGTACTGCTCTTCAGTCAGAATCTGGCGCTTCTCGAGGTTGGTCATGCCACCTTCGATTACCACGTAAGATTCAAAGTAGAGCACGCGCTCGATGTCACGCAGGGGCATATCCAGCAGTAAGCCGATACGCGAAGGCAGTGACTTCAGGAACCAGATGTGCGCAGTTGGCGACGCCAGTTCGATGTGGCCCATGCGCTCACGGCGCACTTTAGTCTGGGTCACTTCAACGCCGCACTTCTCACAAATCACACCACGGTGTTTCAGGCGCTTATACTTTCCGCACAGGCACTCGTAGTCTTTTACCGGCCCGAAGATACGGGCACAGAACAGACCATCGCGCTCTGGCTTGAAAGTACGGTAGTTAATGGTTTCCGGCTTTTTCACTTCACCGAAAGACCAGGAACGGATCATGTCTGGCGAAGCCAGCGCAATTTTGATCGCATCAAACTCTTCGGTTTTAGTTTGCGCTTTCAGAAACTTAAGTAAGTCTTTCACGGATTAGCTCCCGTCGGAGTGAGACTCAGGGGCGTCCAACCGAAATTGAACGCCCCATAACCAGTACAATTGCGAGCGCTTAAACCCTGCGCTTTCAGGCGGCGGGGTTGCCCGCCAGCCTGAAGTGGGGGTTACTCGTCTTCCAGCTCGATGTTGATACCCAGCGAGCGAATCTCTTTCAACAGTACGTTGAAGGATTCTGGCATGCCCGGTTCCATCTGATGGTTGCCGTCAACGATGTTTTTATACATCTTGGTACGGCCGTTGACGTCATCAGACTTAACGGTAAGCATTTCCTGCAGGGTATACGCGGCGCCGTATGCTTCCAGCGCCCACACTTCCATCTCACCGAAGCGCTGACCACCGAACTGCGCCTTACCACCCAGCGGCTGCTGAGTAACCAGGCTGTAGGAACCTGTTGAACGCGCATGCATCTTGTCATCAACCAGGTGGTTGAGTTTCAGCATGTACATGTAGCCAACGGTTACCTGACGTTCGAACTGCTCACCGGTACGGCCGTCAAACAGGGTAATCTGACCAGAAGAAGGCAGGCCGCCGAGCTGTAACAGCTCTTTGATTTCGCTCTCTTTCGCGCCGTCAAACACCGGAGTGGCGATTGGCATACCTTTTTTCAGGTTCTCGGCCAGACGCAGGACTTCGTCGTCGGTGAACGTATTCAGGTCAACTTTCTGACGTACGTCGGTACCCAGGTCGTAAGCGCGCTGGATGAACTCGCGCAGTTTCGCGACTTCTTCCTGCTTCTTCAGCATGGCGTTGATTTTCTCGCCGATGCCTTTCGCTGCCATACCCAGGTGGGTTTCGAGGATCTGACCGATGTTCATACGTGACGGTACGCCCAGCGGGTTCAGTACGATGTCAACCGGCGTGCCGTGTTCATCGTAAGGCATATCTTCGATCGGGTTGATCTTGGAGATAACACCTTTGTTACCGTGACGACCCGCCATTTTGTCACCCGGTTGAATCTGACGCTTAACCGCCAGATAAACCTTAACGATTTTCAGCACGCCTGGTGCCAGATCATCGCCCTGGGTGATCTTACGACGCTTACCTTCGAGCTTCTTCTCAAACTCGTGTTTCAGTTCGTCGTACTGCTCTGCCAGCTGCTCCAGCTGGTTTTGCTTGGCTTCGTCAGTCAGACCCAGTTCCAGCCAGCGCTCACGCGGCAGCTTGTCCAGTTTGTCTGCTTCAACGCCACCCGAAATCAGCACGCTCTGGATACGGCTGAACAGGCCCGCTTCCAGAATCTGCAGTTCTTCAGACAGGTCTTTCTTGGCCTGCTTCAGCTGCATCTCTTCGATTTCAAGTGCACGTTTGTCTTTTTCCACGCCATCGCGGGTAAAGACCTGAACGTCAATCACGGTGCCTGACACGCCATTCGGTACGCGCAGTGACGAATCTTTCACGTCAGAGGCTTTTTCGCCGAAAATAGCGCGCAGCAGTTTTTCTTCCGGCGTCAGCTGGGTTTCACCTTTCGGCGTAACCTTGCCCACCAGAATGTCACCACCGGTCACTTCAGCACCGATATAAACGATGCCGGATTCATCCAGTTTAGACAGAGCTGCTTCACCCACGTTCGGGATATCCGCAGTGATCTCTTCTGGCCCCAGCTTAGTGTCACGCGACACACAGGCGAGTTCCTGGATGTGAATAGTGGTGAAGCGATCTTCCTGAACCACACGCTCGGAGACCAGGATGGAGTCTTCGAAGTTGTAGCCGTTCCACGGCATGAACGCTACGCGCATGTTCTGGCCCAGCGCCAGTTCACCGAGGTCGGTGGACGGGCCATCTGCCAGCACGTCGCCGCGCTCAACCGGCTCACCCAGAGAAACACATGGCATCTGGTTGATGCAGGTGTTCTGGTTAGAACGGGTATATTTGGTCAGGTTGTAAATGTCGATACCGGCTTCGCCAGCGTGCATTTCGTCTTCGTTAACTTTGATAACGATACGGGATGCATCAACGTACTGCACGGTACCACCACGTTTCGCTACGGCGGTTACACCGGAGTCAACCGCAACCGCGCGCTCCATACCGGTACCAACCAGCGGCTTATCAGCACGCAGAGTCGGAACGGCCTGACGTTGCATGTTCGCACCCATCAGGGCGCGGTTGGCGTCATCGTGTTCCAGGAATGGGATCAGTGATGCACCGACAGAAACCACCTGTTGGGTGGAGACGTCCATGTAGTCAACCTGATCGCGACTGAACAGGCTCGACTCGCCTTTGCTACGGCAGGTGACCAGATCATCAACAAACGCGCCGTTATCATCCAGAGAGGCGTTAGCCTGAGCGATAACGTAGTTACCCTCTTCGATAGCGGAGAGGTAGTGAATCTCATCAGACACTAAACCGTCGATAACGCGACGATAAGGTGTTTCAAGGAAACCGTACTCGTTGGTCTGCGCATAGACAGACAAGGAGTTGATCAGGCCGATGTTCGGACCTTCAGGGGTTTCGATTGGGCAGACACGACCGTAGTGCGTTGGGTGTACGTCACGCACTTCGAAGCCGGCACGCTCACGGGTCAGACCGCCTGGGCCGAGAGCAGAGATACGACGTTTGTGCGTAATCTCTGACAGCGGGTTGTTCTGATCCATAAACTGAGACAGCTGGCTTGAACCAAAGAACTCTTTCACCGCCGCCGAAATTGGCTTGGCGTTGATCATGTCCTGTGGCATCAGGGTATCGAGGTCGCCCAGTGACAGGCGCTCTTTAACCGCACGCTCAACACGCACCAGACCGACACGGAACTGGTTCTCAGCCATCTCACCCACTGAACGAATACGACGGTTACCGAGGTGGTCGATATCGTCCACTTCGCCTTTACCGTTACGGATGTCGATCAGCTTCTTCATCACTTCGATGATGTCTTCTTTGCTCAGGATGCCTGAACCTTCGATTTCATCACGCAGCAATGAACGGTTGAACTTCATGCGGCCAACCGCAGAGAGATCGTAACGATCTTCAGAGAAGAACAGGTTCTCAAACAGGTTCTCTGCAGCTTCACGCGTTGGCGGCTCACCAGGACGCATCATGCGGTAGATCTCAACCAGTGCGCTCAGGCGATCGCTGGTTGGGTCGACACGCAGGGTCTCGGAGATATAAGGACCGTGGTCCAGATCGTTGGTGAACAGCGTCTCGATGCGCTTATGACCTGCCTGGCTCAGCTTAGCCAGCAGATCCAGCGACAGCTCCATGTTGGCAGCAATGATCAGCTCACCGGTGCTCTCATCGATATAATCTTTAGAGACCACTTTGCCCGCGATATATTCAACCGGGACTTCGATGTGCTGAATGCCATCTTTTTCCAGCTGACGGATATGGCGCGCAGTAATACGGCGTGCTTTTTCGACGTAGACGGTGCCGTTAGCTTCGATATCGAAGGTCGCGGTTTCACCGCGCAGGCGCTCAGGCACCAGTTCCATCTGCAGCTTGTTGTCACGGATTTCAAACACCACTTTCTCGAAGAAGATATCGAGGATTTCAGCGGTGGTGTAATGCAGTGCGCGCAGAATGATACTGGCCGGCAGCTTACGACGACGGTCAATACGGACGAACAGGTTATCTTTCGGGTCAAACTCAAAGTCGAGCCATGAACCACGGTAAGGGATGATACGTGCGTTATACAGCACTTTACCCGAAGAGTGGGTTTTACCCTTATCGCTGTCAAAGAACACGCCAGGACTACGGTGCAGCTGAGAAACGATAACGCGCTCGGTACCATTGATAACAAAGGTACCGTTGTCGGTCATGAGCGGAATTTCGCCCATGTAGACTTCTTGCTCTTTAATGTCTTTTACGGTGCCTTCTGGCGCTTCGCGCTCATAGATCACCAGACGCAGTTTCACGCGCAGCGGTGCCGAATAGGTCACGCCACGGATCTGACACTCTTTCACGTCAAAGACAGGTTCACCTAAGCGATAGCTCACATACTGCAACTCAGAGTTGCCGCTGTAGCTCGCGATAGGGAAGACGGAACGGAATGCAGCTTCCAGTCCGTACTGACCTTCTGGATCTTGCTCGATAAACTTCTGGAACGAGTCAAGCTGGATGGAAAGGAGATAAGGTATGTCCAGAACTTGTGGACGTTTACCAAAATCCTTACGAATACGTTTTTTCTCGGTATAGGAGTAAACCATAGGGTTCCTCAGCTAGCTGACAAGTCGACCCACGCTGTCCGTCCTGACAGGACAGTTCATGCAACACGATTTTGTTTGATTCACTGGCTGCGCGGCAGCAGTGCAATACCTCTTTCTATCACGCTTAAATCATTTCATCGCTGTTGCGAGGGCAGGGAACCCGCACAGGAAAGCGGTATATTAAGTCGTCGATAGAGAAAGATATTGAAGAGCAACAATGGACAAACAGTGTGAAACCCCATTGAGGCCCTGGAGCGCAAAAAGGCTGGTGACCAAAAAGTCACCAGCCATCAGCCTGAAACTACTCAGACTGCAACCCGAAGGTTGTCTTACTTAACTTCAACTTCAGCGCCAGCTTCTTTCAGAGCAGCTTCAAGTGCAGCTGCGTCATCTTTGCTGATGCCTTCTTTGATTACGCCAGTTGCTTCAACCAGATCTTTGGCTTCTTTCAGGCCCAGACCAGTTGCAGTACGTACGGCTTTGATTACTGCTACTTTGTTCGCGCCAACAGCTTTCAGGATAACGTCGAATTCAGTTTTTTCTTCAACAGCTTCAGCTGGGCCAGCAGCAACAGCTACAGCGGCAGCAGCAGAAACGCCGAATTTTTCTTCCATAGCAGAAACCAGCTCAACTACTTCCATTACGGACATAGCTGCAACAGCTTCCAGAATTTGGTCTTTAGTGATAGACATGACAATTGTTCCTAAGAATCAGAAAAAGTTTATACGTTAGCAAGTACGAAGAAAAAGAATCTGGCCTTAAGCCGCTTCTTTTGCATCGCGTACAGCAGCCAGAGTGCGGACCAGTTTGCCAGCAGCGGCTTCTTTCATGGTCGACATCAGACGTGCCAGTGCTTCTTCGTAGGTCGGCAGAGTTGCCAGACGGTCAATATTAGCCGCCGTGATCAGCTCACCTTCAAAGGCTGCAGCTTTGACCTCAAATTTTGCATTCGCTTTCGCGAAATCTTTGAACAGACGAGCAGCAGCGCCCGGGTGTTCCATAGAATATGCAATCAGGGTCGGACCAACAAACGTGTCTTTCAGGCACTCAAACTGAGTACCTTCAACGACGCGGCGCAGCAGGGTGTTACGAACAACACGCATGTAAACGCCAGCTTCACGACCTGCTTTACGCAGTTCGGTCATTTTATCAACGGTAACGCCACGGGAATCCGCAACAACCGCTGAAAGCGCGCCTTTGGCTACTTCGCTGACTTCAGCAACAATCGCTTGTTTGTCTTGAAGATTTAATGCCATTAGCTTTTGCTCCTGGATTTGACCGGGGAAGGATTTCCCCGGAACTCACTTCACTTACTCACCCGAAGGGAAATAAGCGCTCGAACACGGTGAGCAGAATCCAGCTAAGAAAAAATTCTTTTGGTTCTGTCACCGTCTACGCAGGGAATTAAGCGGAATATCCGAAGATAAGCTGCTCCTGCGGTCTTGGACGGAGGCCAGGATAAGGCCTGGCTCCAACCTAAATTCTGTTTGATGCAGCAGGGTTCAAAGCGGGAAGGCGATAAACGCAGCGACCGGTTCTGACTCTCTGGTATCGGTTCTGCTATTAACAGAACAACGGGCGTAAGATTCTAGGTGAATTTTTCGCCCGTTTCAAGCAGCAATTAGTTTGCTGTTGCGTTCAGACCAGCCTGGTCAACGGCAACGCCGGCGCCCATGGTGGTTGAAAGGCTAACTTTCTTGATGTACACGCCTTTCGCCTGAGATGGTTTAGCTTTTTTCAGCGCAACCAGCAGAGACTCCAGGTTTTCTTTCAGTTTGTCAGCGTCGAAGTCCACTTTACCGATGGTAGTGTGGATGATGCCGTTTTTGTCGTTACGATAACGAACCTGACCCGCTTTAGCATTCTTAACTGCTTCAGCAACGTTAGGGGTTACAGTACCGACTTTCGGGTTTGGCATCAGGCCACGTGGACCCAGAACCTGGCCCAGTTGGCCAACAACGCGCATTGCATCCGGAGAAGCAATAACAACGTCAAAGTTCATTTCGCCTTTCTTGATCTGATCGGCCAGGTCTTCCATACCTACCAGCTCAGCGCCTGCTGCTTTAGCAGCTTCAGCGTTGGCGCCCTGGGCGAAGACAGCAACACGTACTGAACGACCAGTACCGTGTGGCAGAACGGTCGCGCCGCGCACGTTCTGATCAGATTTACGAGCATCGATGCCGAGGTTTACAGCAACGTCAACGCTTTCTACGAACTTAGCGGTAGCCAGTTCTTTCAGCAGAGCGATCGCTTCAGCAATGTCGTACTGCTTGGTCGCGTCAACTTTGTCGCGAATTACGGTCATGCGCTTGGTCAGCTTAGCCATTTCTTAGTCCTCTACTACCAGGCCCATGGAACGAGCAGTACCTTCGATGGAGCGAGTCATCGCTTCAACGTCAGAACCAGTCATGTCCGCAGCTTTAGTTTCTGCGATTTCACGTACCTGAGCACGAGTCACTTTACCGACTTTATCTTTGTTCGGCTTACCAGAACCAGACTTGATGCCCGCTGCTTTTTTCAGCAGTACGGCAGCCGGAGGCGTTTTGGTAATGAAGGTAAAAGAACGGTCGCTGTATACAGTGATAACAACAGGAGTCGGCAGACCTTTTTCCAGAGATTCGGTCTTCGCGTTGAACGCTTTACAGAATTCCATGATGTTAACACCCTGCTGACCCAGTGCTGGACCAACCGGTGGACTTGGGTTCGCCATACCAGCTGCAACCTGCAGCTTGACGTAGGCTTGGACTTTCTTAGCCATGATATTTCCTCAATTGGGTTATAGCGCCTGAAAAGGCTCCCCGTGATAACGATTCACACGCTGTTGCCAGCGCATAAAAACAAAAGGCGCGAAATTGTAGTTAAATTTCGCGCCTGCTGCAACAGCTAAATTGTGAGCGGAAAGAGGTTAACCTTTCTCCACCTGACCGAAGTCGAGTTCAACCGGTGTTGCACGTCCAAAGATGGAAACGGAGACAGTCAGACGACTCTTCTCGTAATCCACATCTTCAACGACGCCATTAAAGTCAGCAAACGGACCGTCATTAACGCGAACCATTTCACCTGGCTCGAACAGCGTTTTCGGCCGTGGCTTATCGCCAACCTGCTGCAGACGGTTCATGATCGCGTCGACTTCTTTGTCACTGATAGGCGCTGGACGGTCAGAGGTGCCGCCGATGAAACCCATCACGCGCGGAACGCTGCGGACCAGGTGCCAGCTTGCGTCATTCATGACCATCTGGACCAGGACATAACCCGGGAAAAACTTGCGCTCGCTCTTACGACGCTGGCCGCCACGAATCTCAACGACTTCTTCAGTCGGAACCATGACGTCGCCAAACAGCTCTTCCATGTTGTGCAATTTGATGTGCTCGCGCAGCGACTGTGCTACGCGGCCTTCAAAACCGGAAAACGCCTGTACGACGTACCAGCGTTTCTTTGGAGCTTCAGACATCTCAGAACCTCAGGCCAGTGATAAACGATACCAGACGGACCAGAATACCATCCAGCCCCCACAAAATCAGTGACATCACGGCGGTAACCGCGGCAACGATTAACGTGGTGTGCAGCGTTTCCTGGCGGGTTGGCCAGATAACCTTACGCATTTCGGTTCTTGCTTCACGAGCAAAAGCCACGGTCGCTTTGCCTTTGGTCGTTAAAAGCGCAATGCCGCCGGCCGCTGCAATCAGCACAACTACAGCTAACGCGCGCAGAGGCAGTGTCACATCACGATAGAGGTAGTTACCTACGATCGCTGCGAGCAGTAGTAACACCACTACTACCCACTTTACCGCTTCCAGGCCGCGCCCGCTCCCTTGAGCTTCGGTATTCGCACTCATAAACCAACCTGCCACAATAATTCAGAAACTATTCTGCCCCGCAGTGCGAGGCATCCAAACCGAATGAGCTTTTGGGGCGTAACTCGGTATCCTACGCCGCATAACAGAGCCTGTCTCAGCAATGATTATGATCGAAAATCACTGATGAGCCAGGTTCTATGAAGCAGCGTGCAAAAAGGGCATCAAATGATGCCCTTTTCGTGTGCATTGCGTCAAACGTTATCGATAATTAAGCGATAACTTTAGCAACAACACCCGCACCAACGGTACGGCCGCCTTCGCGGATTGCGAAGCGCAGACCTTCGTCCATCGCGATTGGGTGAATCAGGGTAACAACCATTTTGATGTTGTCGCCTGGCATTACCATCTCAACGCCTTCTGGCAGCTCAACTGAGCCCGTTACGTCAGTAGTACGGAAGTAGAACTGAGGACGGTAGCCTTTGAAGAATGGAGTATGGCGGCCGCCTTCGTCTTTAGACAGAACGTAAACTTCTGACTCGAACTGGGTGTGTGGCTTGATGGTGCCTGGCTTAGCCAGAACCTGACCACGCTGGATGTCTTCACGCTTGATACCGCGCAGCAGAACACCACAGTTTTCGCCTGCCTGACCCTGGTCCAGCAGCTTACGGAACATCTCAACACCGGTACAGGTTGATTTCGCAGTATCTTTGATACCCACGATTTCAACTTCGTCGCCGACTTTAACGATGCCGCGCTCAACACGACCGGTAACAACAGTACCACGGCCAGAGATTGAGAATACGTCTTCGATTGGCAGCAGGAACGGCATGTCGATCGCACGGACTGGATCCGGGATGTAGTTATCCAGGTGTTCAGCCAGTTCAACAATCTTCGCTTCCCACTCTGGCTCGCCTTCCAGCGCTTTCAGCGCAGAACCACGAACGATTGGGGTGTCGTCGCCTGGGAAATCGTACTGTGACAGCAGGTCACGCACTTCCATCTCAACCAGTTCCAGCAGCTCTTCATCATCAACCATGTCGCACTTGTTCAGGAACACGATGATGTAAGGAACGCCAACCTGACGACCCAGCAGGATGTGCTCACGGGTCTGTGGCATTGGGCCATCAGTCGCAGCAACAACCAGGATCGCGCCGTCCATCTGCGCAGCACCGGTGATCATGTTTTTCACATAGTCGGCGTGGCCTGGGCAGTCAACGTGAGCGTAGTGACGAGAAGCCGTCTCATACTCAACGTGTGCGGTGTTGATGGTGATACCACGCGCTTTTTCTTCAGGCGTGCTGTCGATCTGATCGAATGCACGCGCCTGGCCGCCGTTAGTTTTTGCCAGAACGGTGGTGATAGCTGCAGTCAGGGTGGTTTTACCGTGGTCAACGTGACCGATGGTGCCCACGTTTACGTGCAGTTTGTTACGTTGAAATTGCTCTTTAGCCATCGCTTGTCCCTCTAAGACACGGATATATCAAAGATATCATCACATTAACCAGGCAATGCCTGACTGCAAGGAAGTTACAGAGAGAAAATCAGGAGGGAGATAAAGGAAGTGGTGCTGATACCCAGAGTCGAACTGGGGACCTCACCCTTACCAAGGGTGCGCTCTACCAACTGAGCCATATCAGCACATCTGGAGCGGGCAGCGGGAATCGAACCCGCATCATCAGCTTGGAAGGCTGAGGTAATAGCCATTATACGATGCCCGCATCCTGGAACTCGGCTACCTGTTCTTTCTGTAGCTTGTGAGTAACAGAGGATGTTCCCCTATTATTCACAGCCTGTCAGCGAAGCTGACCGACTTTGACTGCGCTAATGCCCAGCCTGAATTCAGGGTGAGAAGAAGTGACTCACCTGACAGATAAACAGGTTGTTTATCTGGTCTCAACCGTGAGATTGAGATGGTGGTGGGAGAAGGATTCGAACCTTCGAAGTCTGTGACGGCAGATTTACAGTCTGCTCCCTTTGGCCGCTCGGGAATCCCACCTACTTGATGGTGCCGGCTACCGGAATCGAACTGGTGACCTACTGATTACAAGTCAGTTGCTCTACCAACTGAGCTAAGCCGGCATCAAGTGACGCGCATTCTAGGAAGGTCGGCTTCAGGATGCAACAAAAAAATCGCTTAAATTGCGCTATCGCTTACTATTTGTGCAAATCATCGCAATTTAGCGTTTTTATGCAGAATTATTGTGCAATTCACTGGCGTTTTACTGGATGGCAGCCAGTCTGCGGACGCCTGTGACTGGCTGATCGCTCCCCTTTTTTGCCGGTCAGCGCGCTGCAGCAATAAATTTATTTTGCGGCCAGGAGATTAAGTGCTGCTTTTTTAGCCTGCCCCTGCCCCTGCCCCTTTACTTATCCGGCGGCTAAATCGGGCGCACCTGTCTGACTGCGGGTCAGTCCCACCCTGCCAACCTGATTGCCTCCTCTACACGCTCATAGGCGGTATGCTGTCCTGTTCTGGCGTATCACCGCCTGATGATTCATCTGCGCCACCTTGCGCTCATGGGCCAGGCTGTTGCGTCAGCGTGGCGACAGACGCGGTTACAGGCCTCATCGGGCGAATCAGCATTGTCACGCTATACTCAGCGTGAGTAGCAATAGCACAGCGCAAAGTTATGACGTAATGCGGGTCAGCCTTTAACAGGATTGCACTATTTTATGGGCTGCCCGACGTAAGTTTGTGGGCCTGCCGACGAAAGCGAGTGCACATTTATCTTTTTACTTCTGTTAAAAGCCTTACTGGTGATACCCTCCAGCCCATTGTTCTCAATGATAAACTCGTGATCCGCGATTCATATTTACCATGTTGTCTTACCCTATCCGGGTGACAATCTCCTGAATGTAACGAATTTGCGGTCAGATGCATGCTTATGGATAAAACGACACCCTTGACGACGCCTTATTTGCAGTTCACTCGTAAACAGTGGGCTGCATTACGCGATTCTGTCCCTATGACGCTGTCAGAAGAGGAGATCGCCCAGCTGGAGGGGATCAATGAAGACCTCTCGCTGGAAGAAGTCGCAGAGATTTATCTGCCGCTTTCACGTCTGCTCAATTTTTATATCAGCTCGAATGTACGTCGTCAGGCGGTGCTGGAGCAGTTCCTCGGGACTAACGGGCAAAAGATCCCCTACATTATCAGCATCGCCGGCAGCGTCGCGGTGGGAAAAAGCACCACTGCACGCGTGTTACAGGCGCTGCTGAGCCGCTGGCCTGAGCATCGTAAAGTTGAGCTGATCACTACGGATGGTTTTCTTCATCCCAATGCCGTGCTGAAAGAACGGGGCCTGATGAAGAAAAAAGGCTTCCCGCAGTCTTATGATATGCACCGGCTGGTGAAGTTTGTCTCCGACCTCAAGTCCGGTGCCAGTCAGGTGACCGCACCGGTTTATTCGCATCTGATTTACGATGTCATCCCGGATGGCGACAAGGTTATTCAGCAACCTGATATTGTGATTCTGGAAGGGCTTAACGTATTACAGAGTGGGATGGATTATCCACACGATCCCCATCATGTCTTCGTTTCCGATTTTGTCGATTTCTCTATTTATGTCGATGCGGCAGAAGATCTGTTGCAGAGATGGTATATCAATCGCTTCCTGAAATTCCGTCAGGGTGCGTTTACCAATCCTGATTCTTATTTCCATCATTATGCCCAGCTCTCTGAAGCGGAAGCGATTGAAATAGCAGGCAACTTGTGGAAAGAGATTAACTGGCTGAATTTGCAGGAAAACATTCTGCCAACGCGCGAAAGAGCCAGCCTGATTATGACTAAGAGTGGTAATCATGCGGTCGACAAGGTCCGACTGCGTAAATAAACGGTTCAATAAAAAAGGCCTGCGTTCGTGCAGGCCTTTTTATATTCAGACTGGCCGAAGTGATATTTCTCCGCCAACCCACGATTTTATTTCGCCATCCTGCTCTAATAACAGCCCGCCCTGGCTATCTACTCCCCGGGCAATGCCATGCACCTCACGTTCGCCAATAAGCAGCTTAACCGGTCGATTAATAAAATTATCGAGTGCTGCCCAGCGCGTAACAAACGGCGCTAGTCCTTCCTGCTCAAACATCGGCAGTGCGTCACGCAGGCTGTTAATCAGGCTGGCGGCCAGTTCATTACGGTTAACCGTTACGCCTGCTTCCTGCAGGTTGATCCAGCCCTGATTGATCTGGGACGCATCCGCTGAACGCATCGCCAGGTTAATCCCGGCCCCCATCACAATATGCGCAGCATCGCCGGTTTTACCGGTAAGTTCGACCAGAATACCTGCCAGTTTGCGATCGTTGAGGTATATATCGTTGGGCCATTTTACCCGTACATCGGTGGCACCTAGCGCGTGCAATGTTTCAGCCATGATAATACCAATCACCAGGCTAAGCCCCATAGCGGCTGCAGGCCCCTGATCCAGACGCCAGTACATCGACATATAGAGATTGGCACCAAACGGTGAGAACCATTGCCGACCACGGCGTCCGCGACCCGCCTGCTGATATTCAGCAATACAGGCAGCACCCGATTGCAGCTCATGCATCCGCTCCAGCAAATACTGATTGGTCGAATCAATAACCGGAATGACTGAAACATTGCCCTGCTTAACCCGTGACAGAATCGCCTGTTCATCCAGCAACTGGATGGGCGCGGACAGGCTGTAGCCTTTCCCGGTTACGGTATAAACGTCGAGGCCCCAGCTTTTTAGCGTCTGAATATGCTTATTGATGGCTGCCCGGCTCATACCGAGGGTTTCACCTAACTGCTCGCCAGAATGAAACTCGCCATCAGACAAAATATCGACCAGTTTCAGCGGGACATTATGGTCCTTCATGCGATCACCTCAACAGCATTGCATTCACCCTGTGCCTGAATGAACCGGACTTCAGGCTCAAGCCAGACATCAAATTTTTCACCCACCCGGGTACGTACGGTTCGGGCCAGCGCCACAATGTCGTCAGGGGTCGCATCATCAGCATTGATCAACACCAGGGCCTGCTGCTGATGCACAGCTGCGCCACCCATACGAAAGCCCTTTAACGCGCATTGGTCAATAAGCCACCCTGCAGCCAGTTTGGTTTCGCCGCTCGCCAGTGGATAATTTGGCATCGACGGAAAGCGAGCCAGCAGCAGGCTGGCCTGCGCCTGGCTGATCACCGGGTTTTTGAAAAAGCTGCCCACATTACCGGTGATTTTGGGGTCGGGTAACTTGCTCTGACGCATCTCACAAACTGCTTGATAAACATCCCAGGCATTTGCGGTGACGGGATTAAGCGTTTTTAGATCGCCGTAGGTCAGGATCGGTCGCCATTGTTTTGGCAGAATCATCCCTACGGCCACAATCACGTAGCCAGACTGGTAGCGGTGTTTAAATATACTGTCGCGGTAGCCGAACTCGCAGGCGTCGCGATCGAGCCGCTCCGTCTGACCGGTGCGCAGATTGAGCACATCGACATATTCGCATACGTCTTTTAATTCAACGCCATAGGCGCCGATATTCTGGATCGGTGCAGAACCGACCATGCCAGGGATTAACGCCAGATTTTCCAGGCCGGTAATGCCCTTTTCCAGCGTACTTTTCACCAATTGATGCCAGTTCTCACCTGCCCCAACGTGCAGTTTCCAGTACTCGAACTCATCCCGGATCCCGATTCCTTTGATACGGTTCAGTACCACCGTGCCGGCGAAATCCTCCAGGAACAGCACGTTGCTGCCCTCACCTAACACCATAAACGGCGTTTGTTGATGCTGGCTTGCTTGCCAGGCAGCCAGGATAGCGGCTGGAGTTTCCGCCACAATGCGTTGTTGGGTATGAATGGCAAGCCCAAGCGTATTGTCGGCTTTTAATGAGGGGTGTTGGCTGGACATTTGACGGCCTTAACTGATTAATCTGGCCGTAGTTTACCGTATCAGACGGGTGTTGCAGGGGGAATTTCAGGTTCTCAGCGAAAATTTCAGCGATCTGCAGACGTAAAAAAGCCCCGCACTTTCGTGCGGGGCTTCTTCACTCGTATGATGCCTGGCAGTTCCCTACTCTCGCATGGGGAGACCCCACACTACCATCGGCGCTACGGCGTTTCACTTCTGAGTTCGGCATGGGGTCAG
>NZ_JBEPNM010000021.1:0-30362 GCF_040546285.1 Pantoea sp. UYEF8
TGGCTCTGGCTCTGGCTCTGGCTCTGGCTCTGGCTCTGGCTCTGGCTCTGGCTCTGGCTCTGGCTCTGGCTCTGGCTCTGGCTCTGGCTCTGGCTTTGGCTTTGGCTTTGGCTTTGGCTTTGGCAGGGAAGTCTGCCATTTTGCTGGCGAGGTGAAATACAAGCTGGCGATTTCACGCTGAATCTCATGCGCTGAAAAAGCATTTATTCATTAAATATCAAACAGATATGTTTTATAACTTAACTGAAACGCTGGCGATTTCAGCCTGAAATTCGCCTTCAGAGCAGGTGAGGTGGGTATGGCGCATTGGCTGGCTGATGAGATAAAAAAAGCCAGCGATGAGCGCTGGCTTGATTGTCTGACCAAAGATTAACGAGAAAGATATTTTTTCAGTGTCTCAGCAATGACTTTATCCAGCTCTTCCTGCAACTCTTTCGACTGGCGATTAAACTCATAGCTAAACATCCGACCGCGAACCTTCTTACGGGCAAAACGATCTTTGTCAGCAAATGACCAAAGCGTGGTTGCCTGCGTTTTATCTTTTTCCGGTTCCTTCATTAATGTCTGGCTGCCCTGACGAATCAGACGCAGGATATGGTTTTTAAGCTCATCCTCTGCCAGACCATCGCGTGCACAAACCACATCAATTTCCATTGAGATGGAATCGATCAACGCCTCAACAGTTTGACCGGACTCACTGATTTTTTCAGCCGCCTGCAACAATGCTTTGTAGTCCGGATAGGTCAGTTCAGAATGATTGGGGAATAGCGAAATCAATTCAGCCGGTACGCTGGCGGCCTGCAAAGCTCGCGTCACTTTAGCCTGAGATAACCCCTGATTCTCCGCAATCTCTTTCTGCGACAGGCCGCCATCTTTCAGTGCTAACAGGCGCATACCCACTTCACGCAGGTTATGTTCACGCGCAGTCTGAATATCCTGCGCCAGCCGACGTGCCTCATCAGCGCTGATTTCTGCATCGCTGATCAGAACATCAAGACCGGTTTTGCAATAAATTGCCGCAGCACGACGACGTGAACCATCGAGGATTTCTATCCGGTCGTTTCGCATAATCCCGATAGCCGGGAAGAACTGTTGCAGCTTAATAGTGCGAATAATGTCACGCAGTGAATCTGGCGTCAGCCCGGCCTGGTCGCGGCCGTTCGTTTCCATCGTGACAAAGGTTTTAGTTTCAACTTCATTTGCGGCGATGCGCTCAAAGCGAAACAGTGCGCGCTTGCCGGTTGCCAGTACGAAGGTCTGGCTGTGCTGGTCACCTTTGTTGTCATTATCCAGCGGAGTCTGGCTGAAGGTTCTGCCAATCGTAATTCTTTTTGCGCTCATACAAACCTCAGTTCAGGCGAATAAATTCGATACGGTCAAAAACCGCTTTAGCGAAATCCTCAGCAGCCGAACGCGCATTTTTTAATGCTTCGCTACTGCCGACATAAGTCGAAGGATTTGCTGAGATCACGGTGTCGAATGATTCACCGCACCGTTCGAAGCCGTCAAGACGGGGAAGGGCTGCGTCCAGCATGTCTCCACCAAAGATTTCTTTGGCGAGGCTATGACACAGTTTGTGATCCGCCTTGTTTGAGAGTTTCGACATAAAGCCGATGTTGCCTTGCAGCCGACAGGTTGCTCCCGAGTCTTCGATGATGCCAATCAGCTCTGGCAAACGGGTCAGGTACTTCAGGGTTGAATGGAAATCAACCTGAGCAGGCGGTACCGGCGTCATCAGCAGGTCTGACGCGGCAATAGCGTTCTTCAGAAAAGCGTCCAGATGGGGACCGCTATCAATAAAGATGAAGTCATAATCCTTCTTCAGTTTAGCGATAACGTTGTCATACAACACTGAATGGACGTTTTGACCGGGCAGATGCTCAGCGCATAATTCATCCCAGCGTGAGGCAATAAAGGCGTCGTCGATAGATGCCGGCAGCACATCAACGCCCGGGATGATCGATGAGACAATAAATTCATTCACCAGCTCATCGCGGCTGACATTTTGCAGCATGGCCTGTGCCGCAGTTGCTTCCACCAGGCCAACTGAACGCTCGTGATTCAAAAACATGGTGGCCGATGATTGTGGATCGAGATCAATCACCAGTATGCGCAAATCTTCAAACAAAAGATGGGGATGGGCGCGCAGCGCGTGTGCCAGCGAAACGGTGGAAACAGTCTTAGAGACGCCACCTTTCAGGTTACCCACGAACAGGGTATACGCATCGGCGTGGCGGTCACGATACTTAGGCACGCCACGGTGGTGATAAATGTCGATGATGTTCTGGATCGACATCGCATACTTAACCGATGAACCAGCAGCGCGTTTATCAAACTGATAGCCACTTTCTTCCATCTCATTAACCGCGTAATCCACACTGGCACGGGTCAATTTAGGCAACTTGGCTAACGCCGCTTTGGCATAGACCTGATAATAAGTGTTTTCGTGTAACTCTTGTTTTTGCGCCTGAATTTGCTCGGTTAGGCTTAGCAGCATGCGTTCTGAACGCTGCGCCACCTTCATTACCTGCTTATCATCGTTAGCCATAGTTGCTCCAGACATGTAGGATTTATGACTTTATACAGAAATCCTGCACATGAGGCAATAATTTATCTTCTCAACGTAAAGCTCGTATTTGTGTAGTCAGGCTGGTTATGGTGGGCTTCATCACATTATCGTCGCTATGCTGATTTACTTAAAGCCTCTCCAGTGAGCTGAACGTTCACTGTAAACAGTAGATCGGCTTCAGAACATTCACTGTAATCAGTAACCGGTAGGGTCTGGCTAAGGTAATGAGGATTGAGTTTGCCGGTTAAGGAGAGAACAGGGCATAAAAGGAAGAGGGGAGCGGGACTGGCAGGGAGAGCAGGGAGAGCAGGGAGAATAATAGTCCGGAACGGGTTCAAACATTCACTGTAATCAGTAGCACCTGTCAGCATGGTAGTAGCGATATGAGCAGAAGCCCCCGGCAGTGACCGCTGAACGGTGCCTTTACTGGCTTTTCAGGGGGAACCATACGTAGCTAAGCACGGTGATGAATTGATGTCACCCAGCACTCAGCACCCAGCATCCAGCACCCAGCACCCAGCACTCAGCACTCAGCACTCAGCACTCAGCACTCAGCACTCAGCACTCAGCACTCAGCACTCAGCACTCAGCACTCAGCACTCAGCACTCAGCACCCAGCATCCAGCATCCAGCATCCAGCACTCAGCATTATGGCATTACGGCATTACGGCATTACGGCATTACGAGAAACGGTTTATGTAACGTTCACTGTAATCAGTAAAATCCACCGACAAAGCTTTGCAGCATGATGCGACCGGCAACGAAACTTGCTGAACGTTCACTGTAGTCAGTAACCGGGTGACTGTTGGCGATAATGCAGCAGGGAAATCCGGCAAACATCCACTGTAATCAGCAAATCTCAGCAGGCGTCAGGCTAACTGTTTAATCATTGAGCGCTGACTAACTGACTGACTCTATTGCTGACAGAGATGAAGGGCGAGCAAAGCGTCAAACGTTCACTATAATCAGTAGCGCAGCATGATCCTGACAACTCAGCGTTCACTATAATCAGTAAAAAATACGCGCGTTGCTCGTAACGTTCACTGTAATCAGTAAACCACCTTCGACAGAACGGCGGGCTTATTCAGAGTGCATCAGACATGCAGACTGTCACCCGGCTGCCATCCCGCGTAATGCAGGCACCCAAAAGGCATACAGCGCCGTGTGTTGGCTTGACCTGTCTGACCTTTGAAACGAGACCTGAACTGAGCTTAGCGCTTCTGGCGTTGATTCTGAGGCATCAGATGTGGCCCCTGAACGAGAGCCGTAGACCTGTCGCTAACTTAAAGCGCTAAACCCAGCGAGCAGGATCCTCAGCCTTTGCCTCGTGCCTTAAGCGCCGAATCGACCAGCACAACCGCGGTTTTCCAGCCCGTGAGCTTGCCTGCTTATCGTGAGGCGTGAGCTTTCAATCCTGAGCCCTGACACTGACATGGATGCAAAACCGTGATGTCTTAACCTACGCTTTGAGCCTGAAAATTTAGCTCGTAGCTCGTAGCTCGTAGCTCGTAGCTCGTAGCTCGTAGCTCGTAGCCAGAAGTCACAATCATTAACCCTACGCCCGCAACCCTTAGACTTTATTCCAGAGCTTCAGCATTACGCCTAAGCAGTCAACGTCAGACCGCCTGCCACTCATGGAGCAGAGCAGAGCACCAGCAGCTTTCCAGCCAGTCACAGCTACGCTCAAACAGCTGAACTAATTACCACGGATGAAGCCGATCAGCCCGTAATCCGCATTCAGAATCGCAACCAGACATTCACTGTAATCAGTAGTCCGATTAGCTCGTTCTCTTTCAGCCAGCGCAACGCCACAAACATTCACTGTAATCAGCAGACCATTCACTGTAATCAGTAGGACATCCTGGAAACGCTTTCGCTTTGCTGTCATAAGCAGCGTTTTGTTCACAGCGTAGCCAGCCGGAGAACAAACCGTGCGCAACGTTCACTGTAATCAGTAATCCATCCGGTTTCCTTGCCATCACTTACGGCGGAGGTCACAACAATCATGTTGGCAGCGATGCTCAGTCACGTCAGGGGAGACGGGCACAGGTCTTTAACGTTCACAGTAATCAGCGATTTTGCGAACCCTGTCACGTTTGTCACTGATTATCCTGAAAAACTTTGCCGGTTAGCGTAATAGCCTGCTCAAAGGCACTGAGTCAGTTAATAATCTTATAGCTCAGTGATTTAGGCCCTATCATTCACTGTAATCAGTAATGCGCTGTGGTAAAGGGTTCACTGTAATCAGCAGACCCGCGTTTACCTGCCGGGAACATTCACTGTAATCAGTAAAGCGGGTAAACGCAGCGACCGGCATGAAGAAAACAAAATGAAGCGAGCACTCACTAACCAGTAAAGAACTGTTATTTAATGATTTTCATTAACACCCCCGCAGGAGGAGATATTCGCCTGATTGAGGTTTGCTGATTACAGTGAACGTTACTGATTGCAGTGAACAGTAACAGGGATACTGATTACAGTGAACGGTAGGGGAGCAGAGGAGGGAGAGGCGCAGTGTCACGTTTCGGCTGAAAGTGACACTGCAACGCACAGTAACTGATTGCAGTGAATGTTGTGATCAGTCGTCGAATTCAATCTCATCCAGTGAGTCAATGCTCTCCAGATTACTGATGCCATCAAGTTTCGGCGTACGGCTGTGGATGATAAAAAATACCGAGCGGCCGCGTTTCACTTCTGAATAATCCAGGTAACCAATCTCTTTCAGCTGCTCCATCGCGCGGCGCACTACGTGATTCTGGGTGGTCGTTTTGGAACCGAGGTTCAGACGCATCCGCAGTCGGGCGAGTGAGATTGGGGCAGGATTGGTCGGCAGACTTTCGAGGAAGGTATAAAGCGCCTGAGCAGACTCTTTACGCTTGAGCCGTGAGATAGCCCGCAGCTGCAGTAACACCTTATGATCGAAATTATAGAGTTCGAACAGCTTAGGATCGGCCTGAATACGGACGATATCTTTCTCACGGTCGTAATACGCTGACTGCACCAGGTGCGTATGGTACGCCTTACCGTTACCTTCAAAAGAGAGGGTATTGGTGGCAATACGTCGCAGAGATGCATCCAGTCGCTTACGCAACGCGGCAGAGGAGTTAGCAGAAGGAATGCCACACATCTTCACAAAATCGATAAACGGCAGAGTCACCGTGTCGCCTTTGGTCGGATAACGCGAAAAGGACTGGATAATGCCAGCCCAGGTTTTAAAGTCGTTATCCATATCCAGTCGCGCGCCGGTGATGGTAATCTTTTCATAGCCTTCAGCTTTCACCAGCGAGAGGTTTTTCAGCTCTTTAGTCGCATCCGTAGAAGCCATGGCACCCGATTTACCGCGCGCTGTCGATTTCAGCGTCGGAACAAACAATCCCAACCGCATTAAAGCAACAGGTTGAACCGTATTATTCTTGTTGGGATGAAGCTGAATAACTTCACCACTGTTTTTGGTCACCGACAGAAAAGGTTCTAGTAACGCTTTGTTTTCACTATCTTTATCTGCCATAGCTTGAGATCTTCATTCTGTGGATGAAAGGGATCGTTTTCTGACTACAGTGAACATTAGCACTGTTTATAGTGAACATTCTACCTGGTACAGTGAATAAAGTACTGATTACAGTGAACACTTTACTGATTATAGTGAACGCGATCACCCTTTCAGCCCTTGTGGGGTGCGGCCTGCGACGATCGGGGATCTCTTAGGATCTCTATATGATCTCTTTAGGATCGTTATATAGGAACTAATCACTGTATAAGTGGATAACTGCTGTCGGCGCTGACCATTATGACCGGTTAAAAGAATGGTCAGGATGATTATGGCGATCGCTACCAGACCCACGATCGTCAGCGTCATACAGGCTGAATCAGCATCAGTTAAATTCTCAAACCCTAAAGAACTTCCTCATTATTATTCATTTTTCATCACTAATGGCTGAGCGTATGGTGGTGGCACTGTTATCTGAATGAGGAAAGTGCATCATGACTGACTATGCCATCTCACGTAACCCGACCACTGGCGAAGAAATTGCACGCTATCCAATGCTGACTGCCGATGAGCTGGAAAAGAGCCTGAGCCGCAGTGCTGACGCTTTTTCACAATGGCGACACAGCACAATGGCAACGCGAGTCGCGGTTCTGCGTCAGTTGGGCGAACAGATCCGCCTGCGTGAAGCTCAACTCTCACGCACTATCACCCTGGAAATGGGTAAACCTATCGCTCAGGCGCGGGCCGAAGTGCTTAAATGCGCCAACTTATGCGACTGGTATGCAGAGCATGGCCCGGCAATGCTGGCTGACCAGCCAACTCAGGTTGCCGATGCGTGGCAACGTTTCCGTCCGCTCGGCGTGATCCTCGCAGTAATGCCGTGGAATTTCCCACTGTGGCAGGTTCTGCGCGGCGCAGTCAGCATGCTGCTGGCAGGCAATACCTATCTGCTTAAACACGCGCCTAACGTCATGGGAAGCGCGACGCTGATGGCTGAGCTGTTCGACGCTACCGATCTGCCGGCGGGTGGCTTTAACCTGATCAACGTCGACAATGATGGCGTCTCCGCCGCGATCAAAGACGATCGTATTGCTGCCGTCGCGGTGACCGGTAGCGTGCGAGCCGGTGCTGCGATTGCCGCGCAGGCCGGTGCCGCCCTGAAGAAAACCGTATTAGAACTGGGCGGATCCGATCCGTTTATCGTGCTGGCGGATGCCGATCTGGATGAAGCCGTGAAATCAGCGGTGATTGGTCGCTTCCAGAACACCGGACAGGTCTGTATGGCGGCTAAACGCTTTATCGTTGAAGCGCCCGTGGCGGAAGCCTTCGAAAAACGTTTCACCGCTGCCGTTCAGGCGTTGACGATGGGCGATCCGCTGGATGAAAACACCTTCCTCGGACCAATGGCGCGCACCGATTTGCGGGATGAACTGCATCAGCAGGTCGAAGCCACGCTGCGTGAAGGCGCGCGTCTGGTGCTCGGCGGTGAAAAAGTGGCGGGGCAGGGTAACTACTATGCGCCGACCATTTTGTCAGACGTCACCCCCAACATGACCGCTTTCCAGCAGGAGCTGTTCGGACCGGTGGCGGCTATTGCGGTGGCGCGCGATCCACAACATGCCCTGGCGATCGCCAATGACAGTGAGTTTGGTCTGAGCGCAACGGTGTGGACTGCCAATGAAGAGATTGCCGATCGGCTGGCGTCAGAGCTGGAAGTGGGCGCCGTATTTATCAACGGTAACGGCGCCTCTGATCCACGAGTGACGATCGGTGGCGTGAAGAAAAGTGGCTACGGACGTGAACTGTCGCATTTTGGCGTGCACGAATTCTGTAACGTCCAGACCGTCTGGAAAAATCGTCGCTAGCTTTTACTGCGCTGCCGGCAGATAGGCAGGCGCAGCAACGTTCCGCCCGTCACTGAGCGGACGCACTAACCGATCCGGCGCAAAGTCAGCCAGCATCGCGGGACGTGCGCCGCTCATCATCTCCTCAGCCACCAGCTTGCCGAGTAACGGTGCCAGCGTCATACCGCTGTGGCTTACCATCAGATAGATCCCCGCCAGTCCGCTCACATAACCAATCGCCGGTAATCCATCAGCCGGGCGTGAGCGTTGTCCGACCTCAATCCGTTCGATCCGCGCATTGTCACTGTTGGCAAACAGTCGCCGCAGGCGACGCAGCAGTTCATTACCGATCATCCCATCCACTGCAACCGGACGTGCCGGATCGGCATGTTGATCCAGATCCAGCGCCTGCAACATCAGGCGACCCCCACCATCGGGCCGCACGTTCAGTTCCGGGGTGATGATGTTGCAATTGAGCTGAACCGGCAGGGGCTGCGTATGCGCCAGAAAGCTGCAGGCGGCGGGATCGGCACGGTTAGCATCGGTCATCGCCAGTTCAAGACCACACTGCGCCAGCAATTCAGCTGACCAGCGGCCGGTCGCCAGCACCAGCTGATCGCCGTGCCAGCAGTTGCCACTGGCCAGCGTCACTGAGACGCCCTGGTCGGCGGTGGAGAGTGTCGTCACCTGATCGTGACAGATCAGCTCGCCGCCCAGCAGGCGCAGATCGGCCAGCATCCGGGCGATAAACAGGCTCGGATAGATCAGGCATTCAGAGGGGAAATACCATCCCTGCTGTACCCGGGGATCGAGACGCAGTTCCGGCAGGGCAGCCTGCAGTCTGGCGCGATCGTAGGGTTCTGAAGGGTAATCGAGCGCCTTGAGCTTTGCCACCCGTTGTTCAAGCTGACGCCGGGTTGCCGGATCTGCTGCCCACTCCAGCGTGCCGGTTTCCAGCAGCCACGGCGCTGGCGTGGGGTGTTCAGCCTGCCAGCGCTTGTGCTCGTCAATGGCCGCTGCGTTGAGCCGGTGATAGCTGGCCGGATCTTTGCCGTTGGCATTCACCCAGCCATAGCTGATCTGACTGGTGCCGCTGCCGGGATAGCGTTGGTCAAACAGCGTCACCTGCGCGCCCTGACTGGCCAGCGATCGGGCGACCGCTAAGCCCAGCACGCCCGCACCGATGACGGCAATACGGTGTGATCCAGTGTGTTGTCGCACAGTCTTTTGAGGCATAGTCACTCTTCTCCGTAATGGATCGACGCAGCGAAAACCGCCGAGGGTTTGAATCAGGTGGCCTGTTCAGTTCAGGCTGATAGTCAGGATTAACTTAACCGGGAGTCGACAATGCAACAACTCTCAATTGTGCCGCGCCTGTTGCCCGCCGTCCGACGCGGTGAGAAAACCCATACCCTGCGCTGGCAGGAAGGGGATATCCATCCTGGCCCGCTTCGCTACTGTAATCAGCAAAATCCAGCCGACACGCTGGTGGTGTGGGTGACAAGCGTTGAGACGCTGCCGCTAAGTGCGGCAGCGGAGAGATTAGGAAAGCAGGCAGAGTGGCCGGATGCGGTGCTGCTGGCCGGGATGCGCGAACACTATCCGGCAATTGAGCTGACCTCACAGGTGCAGCTGGTGCATCACCTCACACCAGAGGCAACGCGTAAACGCATGGCTGAGGGCTGAACAACGCCTACATATGCTCCATTACCAGCAGCGCCAGGGTATCGGCTTCCAGCGCACGGAAAATATGCGGCTCATCGCCGGGATAGGTAATGTAATCGCCCACTTCCAGTTCGACCGGCGAATCAACCGGACCGACCAGCGCCCGACCTTTAGCGACGATGATGTGCTCAATGGTGTTAGGGGAGTGCGGCTGCGAACAGCGATCGCTACCGGGCTGAACCTGCAACAGATAGATATCGCGGCGTGCGCCCGGCGGACAGGTCGCCAGCAATACCGCCTGATAGTCGGCCAGATCGGCGGTCACCGTCGGTCCTTCCCCCCGGCGAATCACCTGCATACGGCGCGCTTCCGGCTCCATCAGCCGTGAAAACGGAATATTCAGGGTCACGCAAAGCGACCACAGCGTCTCGATGCCGGGATTACCGTTGCCCGCTTCCAGCTGCGACAGGGTGGATTTGGCGATACCCGCGCGACGTGCCACTTCTGCCAGCGATAAGCCGGCCCGCTGGCGTTCACGGACTAATGCGTTGGCAATGATGCTGATAGGGGTATTCAAAGGGACTCCTGCAGTGTGATCGTTCTCTATAACGAACGTAATGTTCGTCTTGTAAAACAGTCTGACGATGTTCATTATAATGGGTAATTCGTTCATTATGAGATCAGGTTATGCAGTTTCCGCAAACAAAGTTGCTGGACAAAGGAGTGGTAAAAGCCATTTTTCTGGTCTGTCTGGCTGATGGCATTGTTGGTTTATCGTATGGATCACTGGCAACCGCCGATGGGTTTCCGCTGTGGGTGCCGCTGGCCCTCTCCACCCTGGTGCTGGCCGGGGCCTCGGAGTTTTTGTTTATTGGCGTGGTGGCCGGCGGCGGCAGTCCGTTCACGGCGGCGGCGGCGGGTCTGCTGGTCAATGCCCGCCATCTGCCGTTTGGCATCGCGGTAAAAGATCTGGTGGGACGGGGTCCGGCGGGCTGGCTGGGTTGTCACATCATGAACGATGAAAGCGTGGTGTTTGGGATATCCCAGCCGAAACTGGCGCAGCGGCGCAGCGCCTTCTGGCTGTGTGGCATCGGCATTGGCCTGATTTGGCCAATCAGCGTTATGACCGGCGCGGCTATTGGCCAGTTCATTCCCGATACCTCGGTCATCGGACTGGATGCGGTGTTTCCTGCCATCCTGATTGCGCTGATTTTTCCGGCGCTGCGTCAGCGTCGAACCCGGGTTCCCGCCGTGCTCGGCGCTGCTCTGTCGCTGCTGGCGACGCCGCTGGTGCCGGCTGGCATGCCGGTGCTGTTTTCGCTGCTGGGCCTGCTGGCATGGAGATCACGCAAATGAGCCACCAGACGATGGTCATCGCCGGTATCGCCCTGCTGGCCGCCGGTACCTGGCTGATGCGCTTTGCCGGTGTCAGGCTGGGAAATCGCTTACCGCTTAGCGAACGCAGTCAGCAAATGCTGTCGGACGCCGCCACGGTATTGCTGTTAGCTGTGGCTGCCACCACCACCTTGTTTGAAGGTCAGCACTTTTCCGGTATGGCGCGGGTTATCGGCGTCGGTTTTGCGCTGCTGCTGGCGTGGCGTCGTGCGCCACTGATTATCATTATTCTCGGCGCGGCGCTGATGACGGCGTTATTACGCTACTTCGGGGTGCCTTGATCGACGATAACCCCAGCAACAGCGGGATTTTATTGGAGCAGATATTTGTTAGGATGCCGGTCAGTTAATTTTTGTTAATGAGTAAACAGGCGCTGCTGAATGAATTTTGCCCGTAAAACCTTCCGTTATTGCTTCCCGTTGCTGCTCACGCTGGCCGCTGTTTTTTTGATCATGCCCGCCGAAGCCCGACCTGATCTGCGCCCGTTAGGTGAAAATATCGCCGACAAAGGCTCGGCGTGGTACCGCTTCGAGAGCAGAACTTTTGACTCGCAGGACGGTCAGCGACACTACCGGGTCTGGCTGGGTATTCCGAAAACGACGGCTCCGCCCGCGGGATATCCGGTGCTGTATATGCTGGACGGGAATGCGGCGATGGATCATCTGACGGAGAGCCAGCTTAAACAGCTGCGCAGCGGCAATTCGCCGGTGCTGGTGGCGGTCGGCTATGACACCCGGCTGCCGTTTGATGTGGCGGCGCGCAGCTATGATTACACCCCACCCAACGATGCACCGAACCCGGAGGTGATTCAGCCGCACGGGCTCAAGGGTGGCGGCAGCCAGCAGTTTCGTCAGTTGCTGCTGACGCATATCGTTCCGTGGGTCGAAACTCAGGCCGCCAGCGATCCGCATCAGCGTGGCCTGTGGGGCCACTCATACGGCGGCCTGTTCGTGCTGGATACCTTTTACCACGCCGCCTGGTTCAGTCATTATTTTGCTGCGGCTCCATCGCTGGGCTGGAACCAGCAACGCATTATCGGACTGGCGCGACGAGCCGATCCGCGTTCGCTACAGCCGCTGTCACTCTATCTGATGGAGAGCGACGGCGTCACCGAACGGCGGGCGGGTCACTCCGATGATCTGCAACGGGAAGAAGCGGAACTGACCAGTATCCTGCGTCCGTCGGGCGTCACGCTGCATCTGACGCATTATGCCGGGCAAAGCCACGGCCAGATCCTGCCCTCGTCGCTACGCGATACCTTAACCCTTTTCTCCGGCGCAAAAGATTGATCAGCGCGGGCTAATCATCGCATGATGTGGTCTGGTGATCCGCCGGGAGTCTTACCATGAGCCGTCCGCTACAGATTGGTCTGTTGCTGTTTCCTGATGTTACCCAGCTGGACTTAACCGGTCCGTGGGAAGTGTTTGCCCGCACGCCGCAGTTCGTCTGTCATCTGGTGTGGAAGGACCTGCAGCCGGTTCGTTCCGATCGCGGCTTGTCGATTCTGCCTGGTATGACGTTCGACGCCTGCCCGCAACTGGATGTGATCTTCGTGCCCGGCGGTCCGGGACAAATCGCGCTGATGTCCGACCGTGAGACGCTGGACTTTTTGCGTCAGCAGGCGCGACAGGCGCAATGTGTGACCTCGGTTTGCACCGGCTCGCTGGTGCTGGGCGCGGCGGGATTGTTACAGGGATATCGCGCCACCTCGCATTGGGGATCGATTGACCAGCTGGCGTTACTGGGCGCTGAGCCGGTCAGCCAGCGGGTGGTACGTGACCGCAACCGGATTACCGGCGCAGGGGTGACGTCCGGCATCGACTTTGCCCTGACGCTGGTGGCCGAACTCTGTGGTGACGCCGTCGCCAGGGCGATTCAGTTGCAGATGGAATACGATCCGGAACCTCCGTTCAACAGCGGCTCGCCCCGAACCGCGCCAGCCGGCGAGGTGGAACAGGCGCGAAGTCAGATGGCGTCTTTCATTGCCACCCGACGTCTGGCCACGGAGCAGGCGGCGGCCCGGCTACAGGCTGATCAGCTTACGGACGCCGGGAATACGCAGCATCAGCAGTGAAATAGCCATCGAAAACAGCAGCGTCAGGGCGATAACCAGCAGCTTGTCGCCCAGCGTCTGAATTCGGATCGCCGCGGCCAGCAGATTAAAAATCAGATAGTGCAGGATATAGACGCCGGTCATGGTCTTGCCCAGCGTGGTCAGGAAAGCAGTAATCCACGGTTTATTCGCCGGCAGCCTGATGGCATTAATGCTGATCACAATCAGCACCACCAGCAGGTAAACCTGTGAGCCGGTGAGTACCATTTCATTGCTGGTGGCAAAAAAGCGGGCGATGAAGTAATAACGCTCATACAGCCAGGTAAACAGCCAGACCGCGGGCAGCAATAGCAGGCTGCTTTTGATCATCCGTGGCGACATCAGCAGGCGGATCACCTGCGGTGCAGCCATCAGCCGCCCCGACAGGTAATAGAGCACCCAGGTCCAGATACGGTACTGCGGCAACAGTGAAAACGCCCGCTGGCTGGGATAGAGGCTGGCCAGCAGGTCATATCCAAAGGCAAAAATCAGCAGCAGCAGTATCCCCAGCGCCATCCGTCCAGGCGTACGGAACAGCCGATCGAACAGGGGATGCGAAACGTAAATCACAATCAGCGTAATCACAAACCACGGCTGGATTAAATAGCCCTTCTTGTGCAGGCCGGCAAACCAGAAAAAGCCAAACCAGAACAAAAAAATCAGCAAAATACGGCGAATTTTACTCAGCTGCCACGCCGGAGTAGGCTGCTTGCCCGCATCCATATAGCCATTGAGTAAAAAGTAGAGCGGCGTAGCGATGGTCGAAACAAAGCTCAGCACATTCAGCGCCAGGCCCGAGTCGTAGTGGTAACTGTCGTAGCTCTGATAAAAGGTAAAAAAGGAGACGGCAGTGATGCAGGCCAGCGTCTTGAGCATCGCCAGCCCGCTTTTATTCACTTTTCATCTCCCGTCCATGCAGGCAGCGGTAAATCACCGGTAATACCAGCAGGGTTAACACGGTGGCGAAGCCCAACCCGAAAATGATCACTACCGCCATGCTCTGGAAGAAGACGTCACGCAGCAGCGGCAACAGTCCCAGCACGGTGGTAAAGGCGGTCAGCAGGATAGGGCGCAGACGTGAGGTTGCGGCATCAATAATTGCCTGTTGCAGCGGTTTTTCCTGCTGCAGCAGCCGAATCTCCTCAACCAGCACGATACCGTTGCGGATCAGCATGCCTGACAGGCTGAGCAGGCCAATCAGCGCCATAAAGCCAAACGGAATACCGGTGAGCAGGAAGCCGCAGGTGACGCCGATCAGCGCCAGCGGCACCGTTGCCCAGATCGCCAGCGCGTCACGCAGCGAATTGAACATCAGGATAGTAATCACGAACATCGCCAGGAATCCCACCGGCAGTGAACTCAGCAAACCGCGCTGCGCGTCGCGTGAACTCTCCAGTTCGCCGCCCCATTCAAGCCGGTAGCCAGCCGGCAAGTCCAGCCGATCGATCTGCGGCTTAACCCGGCCGACAATCTGCGCGGACGTTAAGCCCGCTGCGGGATCCGGATCGGTCTGCACCGTCATCACCCGCATCCGATCACGCCGCATGATCAGCGGATTTTCCCACTCCAGCCGGAAGTCAGCGACCACATTGCTGAGCGGAACGACGCGCTGTAAAGCGGCGCTCCACAGCTGAATATTGGCGATATGATCGATATCCTGACGCTCTTCATCCGCCGGGTAGAGCTTCACCGGCATCAGTCGCGAGCCGTCACGGAAAATGCCCACCGCATCGCCGCTGAAATTCATTCTCAGGGCCTGATCGATATCGCGTTTATCAATGCCCAGCTCCTGGCCGCGTAGCGCAGAATAGAGCGGCCGGATCACTTTGCTCCGCTCCTGCCAGTCATTGCGCACCGGGAAGGTGGTGCCGTCCGCGAGGAAGATGGCGTCCAGCTGGCTGGCAATGTGGCGCAGTTTTTCCGGATCGGGACCGATGACGCGCAGGGCGATTGCACTGTCGCTGGCGCTGCCAAACTGAATGCGTTTAATCCGCTCATTCACCTGCGGGTAGTGCTGCTGAATAAAGTGTTCAGTTTGCAGCGCTAACGCATCCAGCTGACGGGCATCTTTGACCCGCACCATGATCTGGGCAAAGTTGCTGTACTGGCGGGCGCCATCATAGGTCAGCGTAAAGCGCAGCGCGCCCTGACCGACCGTGGTGACCGTCGCCTCTACCGCCGGGTCCTGATTGATAAAACGCGCAATCGAGGCCGCCGTCTCTGCGGTGTAGTGGATATCGGTACCGTAGGGCAGCCACAGGTCGGTAAAGAAGATCGGCGTGCTGGAAGAGGGAAAGAAATTCTGCTTAACCAGACCAAAGCCGTACAGCGACACGGCTAACAGCGCCACCATCACGGTCAGGGTAGTCAGACGAAAACGCAGCAAGCTGCTGAGCATCTGGCGGTAAAGGCGGAAAACCACGCCCTGGTAAGGCGCGGCTTGCTGTACCGGCTGGCGGGCCGGCTGACGCTTCTCGCTCCAGCGGATAAACACCGGGGTTAAGGTCAGCGCGGTGACCCAGCTCAGCATCAGCGAAATCAGCAATACCTGGAACAGTGATTTGCAATATTCGCCGGTGGAGTCCTGGGACAGGCCGATCGGGGCAAAGGCGATGATGGCGATCACGGTCGCACCCAGCAGCGGCAGCGCGCTACGGCGTATCATCCGGTTCATTGCCTGTTGTAAGGGCTGGCCGCGCTGGTGGTCAATTTTGACTCCTTCAACCACCACGATAGCGTTATCGACCAGCATACTCAGCGAGATAATTAACGCTCCCAGCGATATCCGCTGCAGCTCCAGGCTGAATAAATTCATGATCAGCAGAGTGCCCAGCACGTTGAGCGCCAGCGAGGCGGCAATCACCAGCCCGCTGCGTAAGCCCATAAACAGCAGCAGCGTACCGACCACAATGGCCAGCGCCATCAGGAAGTTAAGGATAAAGCCATCAACCGACTGTTTGACCTCGTGCGCCTGGTTATAAAACACCTTCAGGCTGATGCCCGCCGGCGTATCCTGCTGATAGCGCGCCAGCTTGCTGGAGAGCGCATCGCCGACGTCAATCACGTTGACGCCTGGCGCAAAAGAGACGCCAATCGCCAGCACGGCCTCGCCATCAGCAAAATAGAGATTCGCCGGATTATCCGTAACACCGTGCGTCAGGGTGGCGATGTCGCGCAGATGCACATTTTGCGGACTGCCGGCCGGCAGAATCGGCAGGCTGGCCAGGTCGTCCAGCGTCTGCAACTCGCCGGTTGAATGGAACCGGATGGATTCACTGTCGACCCGCACGCTACCGGCATTGGCTACGCTGTTGTTGCGGCTGAGCAGTTCGGCTACCCGCTGTGGCGTCAGGCCGTAGGCGGTCATTTTAGCGGTGGAGAGGACGATCCGTATCTCTTCCTGCTCGACGCCCGCCACCGCGACTTTAGCCACGCCGGGCACCAGCACCAGATCGCGCCGCAGCTGATCGGCATAGTTGCGCAGTTCGCTGTTGGTGAAGTCCTTGCCATGGATGACAAAAAAGTAGCCATAGACATCGCCGAAATCGTCGTTGACCAGCGGTGCCTGAACGCCTGGCGGAAACTGGCGGGTCGCATCATCAACGCGTCGCCGTAGTTCGTCCCAGATCTGCGGCAGCTGATCGGCAAGGTAGCTGGTATGAATGTTGACGGTGATCTGCGACAGGCCATTGGCCGAGATGGAACTGACGTTATCCAGCGACGGCAGGCGCTGTAAGGCATTCTCCAGCGGCAGGGTGACCTCTTCCTCCACCTGCTGCGCTGAGGCACCGGGATAATGCGTCACAATCACCGCTGATTTGATGGTAAATAGCGGATCTTCCAGCCGTCCGATATTGAGCAGGGCGTAAATGCCGCCCATGCCAAGCAACAGAATAATCATCCAGTAGCGGATCGGCTTATCAAGGAAATGCTGCTGAATACGCATTATAACCCCCGCTCGCGCTGCCAGATCCGCACCGCTTCGCCTTCACGCAGCTCACCCACGCCGGCGGCGACAATCCGGTCACCCGGTTTCAGTCCGCTGACGATCTCAACGCCTTGCGCACTCAGCCTGCCGACTTCAACCTGGCGGTCTTTGACCCGCAGAACATCGCCCTGTTGCTCCACCAGCCAGACGTGCGGCTGATTAGTCGGGCTGTGATCGGGATTAAATACCGCGGCGGCAGGCACCACCAGACGCGGCAGCGCCGGGGCATTGGGCAGATTATGCAACTGGACCCGCACCGAGCCGCTCAGGCCCGCCACGCCGGGTAAATCCGCCGGACGCGGCATGGTCAGCACCACCTGATAGGTCAGGGTGGCGGCATCGGTCTGGCTGGTGTGCTCCTTATACTGAGCCTTAAATACCCGGCCCGGCAGCGCATTGAACTGCACCTCGGGCTGATAGTCGATGTTCTGGATATCGAGACTGGTAAACAGGGTTTCGGGCAGCGTAAAAATCACATCGAGTAAATCTGCGCGGGTCAGCAGAGCCACCGGCTGTCCGGCAGCGACGACCTGATGATTACGCACCTGAACCTGAGCGATCATCCCATCAAACGGGGCGCGCAGCGTCAGGAACTGCAGCTCCTCCCTGGCGAGTTTTAACGCCGTCGCCGCCGCATCGCGATTGGCTTTTTGCACATCCATCTCCGACTTAGAGACGGCGCTGCGCTGTGCCAGGGTGCTGAAGCGTTGATATTGCCGTTCGGCGAGTTGCAGGCTGGTCTGACGGTCACGCACCCGTAATTGTGCTTCAGCGTCGTTGAGCGTGGCGAGGGTCTGACCCGCTTTAACCGCTGTTCCATCGCGAATATTCAGGGTAATCAGCTGACCTGCGCGCTTAAACGCCAGATCGGTATTGTCACCGGCCTGAATACGTGCAGGAAAAATACGGATATTTTGCGCAAGATCAGATTCAATAGTGAATGTTTTAATTACGCGCGGCGGTGGCGCATCCGGCTCTTTTTTCTCGTCGCAGGCTGTCATAAAAAAACAACAGAGCAAAACAGGGATAACTTTGTGTTTGATCATTTTCCTCGCCTTAACTTCAGCTATTTTAGCCGCGGTTTAATAAGCGTTAAGGAATAATTCAGCCCGATGCTTATTGCCAGCGATTTAAAATAAAGTTTAACCGCATCAACATATTTTTAAGCCAAACGGCAGGGCCGCTTCGTTTGTTACCTGTCAGATTGCCATCTGTGAAACCACCAGCCAGGTTAATAACCCCACCAGCGTGGTCGCGGCAACCGCGAGAATAACGAAACCGCAAAGCACGATAATGCTCTGTTTTTTCATCAGAGTTTCCTTTTATAGGCCACGATATAAACCGATGCACACTGCATGAGCCAGGCTAAACCTTAGCTAAACAAAAACAACGTTGTCATTCTGATAATATAGGTTAAATTTAATTTAGCCATTCCTGTCATTCACCAGACCTTTTTTGCAGAAAAATGATGTCGGTCATTACCTGTGGGTTTTGCATCCCGCAAAATGCTTTTTTTTTAAATTTCGCCTTTAATTCATCGCTTAATGGCACGGGGTTTATATATGCTAAACAACGAAAAACAGGATAAAGCGCCCGCTTTATCCGATCGTCCCTGGTATCAGCGCAGTGTGGCCGAGATATTTTCTGACTTACAAAGTTCGTCAGCGGGATTAACCTCGGCCACCGCGCATGACCGTCTGCAGAAATATGGTCCAAATGCCCTACCGCAAAAAGCAGAAAAGTCTGCGCTGCTAAAATTTATCGCGCATTTCAAAGATGTACTGATTTATATCCTGCTGGCTGCCGCAGTGATTACTGCAATCATGGGCCATTGGGTAGATACCTTTGTCATTCTCGGCGTTGCTGTCATCAACGCACTGATTGGATTTATCCAGGAAAGCAACGCCGAGAAATCTTTGAAAAGCATCCAGAATATGCTGGCGAATGAAGCCATGCTGGTGCGAGACGGTAAACAAGTCACCGTGCCGACGCGTGAGATTGTGATCGGTGACGTGGTGATGCTGCGTCCCGGCGATAAAATTCCGGCAGATTTGCGGTTGTTTGAAGTGAACAACCTGCGGGTTGAAGAGGCGATTCTGACCGGCGAATCGACGGTGGTATCGAAAAGCGTTGATACGCTGAGCGGTGAAAAATCGCTGGGCGATCGCCTTAATCTGGCCTTTTCAGGCACCACCGTCAGTTCAGGTACGGCGGCAGGCGTGGTCATCGCCAGCGGTGGCGATACTGAACTCGGACATATCAACGAGATGATCAGCGGCATCAAAGAGGTGAAAACCCCGCTGCTGGTGCAGATCGATAAACTGGGTAAAGCGATCTTCTTTATCATCCTGCTGATGATGGTGGCGCTGTTCATTTTCGGCTATCTGCTACGCGATATTCCGCTGGGCGAGCTGTCGCTGTCGGTGATCAGCCTGGCGGTCGCGGCGGTGCCGGAAGGGCTGCCGGCGATTATTTCGATCATCCTGTCGCTGGGCGTGCAGTCGATGGCGCGCAATCAGGCGATTATCCGCAAGCTGCCGACCGTCGAAACCCTGGGTGCCATGTCAGTCATCTGTTCTGATAAAACCGGCACGCTGACCATGAATGAGATGACGGTCAAAGCGGTGGTGCTGGCCAAAAGTCGCTGGCGCGTCAGCGGTAACAGTTATGAACCCAAAGGCGAGATCGTAGCCGAGCAGGCCACAGCAGGCACTACCAGTGCCGCACAGGATCCGCTATTCCAGCAGTTCCTGCGTGCGGTCGATACCTGTAATGAAAGCCAGCTCCGCCAGGATAATCAGGGCCACTGGACCATCGTGGGCGGCCCGACGGAAGGCGCGCTGAAAGTGCTGGCGGCCAAAGGGCTGACCGATTCCGGGCCAGTTGAGGTAGTCAGTAAGCTGCCATTTGATTCTCTGTATAAATATATGTCAGTCAGCTGCGTAGCCGGCGGCGAATCCTATGTATTGCTGACCGGCGCGCCAGACGTGCTACTCAATTTATGTCAGCAGCAGCAGACGCCGGAGGGCGCAGAGCCCATCGACCGTGACTACTGGGACGCCGCCATCACTACCTACGCCAGCGAAGGGTTACGTACCGTGGCCGCGGCCTGGAAGAAAACCGCTGCGCCGGTCACCTCGCTCGATCATGATGAGCTGAAACATGACATGGTGCTGCTGGGTCTCGCCTGCATGATGGATCCGCCGCGCCCTGAAGCGATCGCGGCCATTGATGAGTGCCAGCAGGCGGGAATCCGCGTCAAAATGATCACCGGTGACCATCAGGAAACCGCGATGGCGATTGGTCAGATGCTGGGGATTGGCAACAGTCACGCGGCAATCACCGGCTACCAGCTGGAACACATGAGCGATGCCGAACTGGCTGAAGCGGCGAAAACCTACGATATCTTCGCCCGCACCAGCCCGGAACATAAACTGCGGCTGGTAAAAGCGCTGGAAGCCAGTGGCGAAATTGTCGGGATGACCGGCGATGGCGTCAACGATGCGCCCGCGCTGAAACAGGCCAACGTCGGTATCGCGATGGGGATTAAAGGCACCGAGGTGACGAAAGAAGCGGCAGATATGATCCTGGCTGACGACAACTTCGCCACCATTGCCGCTGCGGTGAAAGAGGGACGTCGGGTTTATGACAACCTCAAGAAGACCATCCTGTTCATCATGCCCACCAACCTGGCGCAGGGTTTGCTGATTATTATCGCCATCCTGATGGGGAACCTGCTGCCGCTCACGCCGGTACAGATTTTATGGATGAACATGGCAACGTCCGCCACGCTGTCGTTTGGTCTGGCGTTTGAACCGGCTGAAGCCAATGCGATGCGGCGTCCACCGCGTAATGTGAAGGCGCACGTAATGGATGGTTACGCTATCTGGCGCGTGGTGTTTGTCGGCTTGCTGATCTCAATCAGCGCCTTCGTGCTGGAAGCCTGGCTGCAGCCGCGTGGCTACAGCGCAGAATTTATCCGCACTGTGCTGCTACAGATGCTGGTCACTGCGCAGTGGGCGTATATGCTCAACTGCCGTAACGCTGATGGCTTCTCTCTGGATCGCGGTCTGCTGAAAAATCGCGGCATCTGGCTGGTTACGCTGGTGCTGATTGTGCTGCAGGCGATAATTATCTATGTGCCACTGATGAATACGCTGTTTGGTACCCGTCCATTGCCGATCAACTACTGGATGATTTCACTGATCGTCAGCGTCATCATCTTCTTCATAGTGGAGATCGAGAAGCGTCTTACCCGTTCATGGCGACTGAAAACGCCCTCACGGCGTTAATTCCGACTGATGGTCCTGCTGCTGCGGATAACCCGCCAGCAGGACCTTTTTAATCAGATAGGTTAACGGAATCGCCAGAATTGCCCCGGTTATCCCCAGCAATGCCTGCCAGAACAGAAACGCCAGTAACTGGCTGGTCAGCGACATATCAAGCCGCTTACCCACCAGCAACGGTTCAATCACTGAACTCAGCCCCAGATTCAGCACCATGAAAAAGCCGGCAACCGCCAGCGCCATCTGCAGATCAAACAGTATGTAGCTCTGGATCACCGGCGGGATCGCCGCCAGGAACGATCCCAGTACCGGCACATAGTTAAAGACAAACATCAGTACGCCCCAGAAAAAGGCAAACTTCAGGCCCAGCAACTGCGCGCCGGTTCCGACGATCAGCGCGCCAAGCAGGCTGGTCAGGGTTTTTACCCGTGCATAGACGATCACACTCATAATCCCTTCCTGCAGTGCCTGATAAAGCGCCTGATGTTTGCCTGCTACCCGCTGTTGTAGCGTCTTTTTCAGCAGCGGTAATTCATACAACATAAACAGCAGCATCAGAAAGACCATGATCCACCAGGAGATGACGCCAGGTATCTGCGTCAGGAAGGCGGTCACTATCCGCACCACCGCACCCGCATCAACAAAGGTCAGCACCTGGTCGGGCGTCATGCCGATATCCAGCCGGGCAAACGCCTGCGTGAGTTGCTCCAGCCGGGCGGCCAGCAGCAGCGGTGCCTGACGACTGAGCTGCATCAAATCGGGGGTCAGCACCGTCAGTTTAATGATGGTGACCACCACCACCATCAGCATCAAAGCAATCACCAGTATCGTCGACACAATACGCGGTATGTGCTTCTTCTCCAGCCAGCTGATAAGCGGATCGAGCATGATCGACAATAACATCGCCAGTAGCACCTGGTTGATCAGCGGTGCCGCCAGATAGAGGCCGCTAAGAATGAGGGTTAACGAAGCGAGAACAAATAATACGCGTGCCAGTGGCGGCCAGAGGGTAAACCAGCTCAGTCCCATGAGGGAGCTCCTTTAGCGAAGATAAATTGCAGTATAGATGAGCGGCCGGTAACAGCGCTTTGCGTCAGGTCAGTCGGGATTAGCATCCCGCAAAGCGGACCGGCGAACCGGTCGCTGTTCAGATCCTGAGTTTGGCGAGGACGAAATACGCCTCTTTTATTGTGAGTAGATTCCGGCTATCGTTAAGGAAACGAACGTTTCCTAAAGGGCGAGCAATGCGCAATGATAATCGGATCAGAGAACGGGGCCGACCGCGGGCATTTCAGACAGAAGCGGCGCTGGATAGTGCGATGCAGATCTTCCGCGAAAAAGGCTATCACGCCACCTCAATCGGCGATCTCAGCCGTGCCATGCAACTCACCACCGGCAGCATCTATAAAGCCTTCACCGACAAGCGCTCGCTGTTTGCCCAGGTCTTTGCGCGCTATCTCTCATTGCGTCAGGCCGCGCTGCGCGAACGGCTGGCGCAGTGTGAAACCGGCCGCGAAAAACTGACGGCATTGCTGCAGTTTTATGTGGAGTCGGTGCGGGAGATCGAAGGTGAGCGGGGATGTCTGGTGGCGGGCAGCGCAGTAGAAATCCAGACCCTGGATGACGATCTGGCCGAGGCGGTAAGCCACGCGCTGATGCGCAATCAGCAGACGCTGCAGCAGCTTATCGTTCAGGGACAGCAGGATGGCTCGATCAATCCGGCGCTGAATGCTAATGCCTCCGCCTCGCTGATGTTATGTATTGTGCTTGGTATGCGGGTGGCCGGCAAAGTGGCCGTGACCCGGCCGGATGAAAGCGTTATCCCGCTGGCCCTGAAAATCCTCGACTAAATTTTTTAATCAATATGGAAATGATCATTTCCTAAATTTTGGAGCGACACCATGCATTTTCTTCAACACTATCAGCATCACTTTGCCAGCGTGGATCAACTGCGTCTTCATTATCTCAGTGCCGGATGTGAAAACGCCGAGGTGGTAGTTCTGCTGGCCGGTTTTCCGCAAAGCAGCTATGCGTGGCGCGAGGTCATCCCTGGGCTGGCTGACCACTTTCAGGTGATCGCACCTGACCTGCCAGGACAGGGGGACTCTGACTTTCCTGCTGAGGGTTACGATACCGATACGGTGGCGCAGCGGGTAATGGCGCTGTTACAGCAGCTCGGCATCACGCGCTTTCATCTGGCGGGACACGATATCGGTGCCTGGGTCGCCTGGTCGCTGGCGGCGCAGTTTCCGCAGCAGGTCAGCCGGCTGGCGCTGCTGGATGGCGGCATTCCGGGCATTACGCTGCCTGACTCGCTGCCCGTGGCCGGCGGTAACGCCTGGAAAACCTGGCATTTCGCCTTCCACTGCGTTAGCGATCTGCCGGAAGCGCTGATTGCCGGCCGGGAGGCGATTTATCTGGACTGGTTCTTTAACCGTAAAGCGGCCAGTCCGCACCGGATAGATGCGGCGGCGCGCGCTGAATATCTGCGCCTGTATCAGCAGCCCGGCGCGCTGCGGGCCGGGCTGGCTTACTACCGGGCGGTTGAGCAGTCGGCCGGCCAGAATCGCCAGCGCGCGCAGGCCGGAAAGCTGGCGCTGCCGCTGCTGGCGGTCAGTGCCGATCAGGGCTCGATACCGGATATGGCGACCCCGCTGCGCGCCGTGGCTGAGCAGGTCAGCGGTGCGGTTATCGGGGAATGCGGGCACTTTATTCCCGATGAGCAGCCGGAAAAACTGGCGGAAATATTAACGGATTTTTTTACTCACTGATCCGCTAAGCAGGTAACCGTGGCAGTGTGTCTGCCGTATCGCCTCAGGCCGCCAGCGACAGGCTGGCGGCGCTAAGCGGGGCTGCTGATATCCTGAGACAGGAAATAATCCAGCCAGCTGACAGCACAGCTGAAAAGTCACCGATCTGACTGCCCGGTCCGCTCGATTGCCGGACAGTTTCAAGCCTCAAACGGACGGAGCCGATCACAGTCTGCGCTGTTTTCAGAGGCGGGCAAAAGGGTCTTCTGCAAAACCCCTGCAAAACTCTTCTGCAAAACGGATTATTTTTTGACCACCATCCGCTACCATCCCGGGTCACGATCGTCGTTATATTTATCTGTCATTTCCTGTCTTTTATGACCCAGAAGCGTCCGGGTATCGACGCCCTGTTTACGGTAGAGTCGTTCTGACAGCGATCGCTGTTCATGGAAGGTCGGCGCTGCGCCTGTTTCCCACTTCAGGCCTGTTGCCTTACGTGCGGCCATGAAGTGGGCCCGGAGGGTGTGTGGCGTCACCGGGTCACCTCTTTCGGACGATCCGCTCCTCCTGGTGTGATGCAGGATATAGGGACTCAGAATACTATCGCGACACCGGTTGATGACCTCTTCCAGACTCAGCCCGAGGACTTCGCAGCGCAGGGACAATGGAATGCCGATCCTCGTACCGGTTTTTTCCTGCTGCACATGAAGATGGCCGTCCCAGATATCTGAAAATTTCATTTTTGTTATATCGCTGATGCGCTGGCCGGTAAGTAATGCCAGCAGCATGGCGCGCTGCAGATAGGCAGGATACGTCCCGCAGTCATATATTTTCTGCCAGATTTCCATATCCAGCCTGGTACGTCTGACTCTGACCTTAGGAGCACGGGTTAAAAGTGCTGGATTAAATCCCGGGCTGACCTCACCGGCTCTCTGGGATTCTTTAATAAAATCCACAGCAATACTCCGGACGACCTGTGCCATGGTGGATTTACCCTGTTCAACATAGTGCTCAAGAATAGTGCTGATATCTTTAACCGTAACATCCTCCATATATTTTAAACCCAGTTCTGTAACGAGGACGTTGATACCCATTTTCCGGCTCCGGACTGTAGCCGGTTTTATTTCTCCGTTTTTAAAGCGCCTTTCCTGTATGCAAAGATATTTTTCAGCCCAGCAGGAAACCGTTATTTTTCCGGCAACATCATCAGCAATGTGGCGACGCACCTGCAGCAAATTCTGCAGCCGGCTCTGTGCTAAACGGATATTGGCCTCATTGGCGATTTGACGGGCTTCATCTTCATCTGTGCCAAGTCCATGAAACTTGCCAGTGACAGGATGTTTATAACGCCAGTAAACACGCCTGGTGCGCGAATCCAGATAACATGAAAGCCCGGGTATAGTTACGATATATTCTTGGTCTGGCCATCTTCAAGGATCCTTTTCAGCACAGGGTTATCATCTGTGTTAACCGCGGGCTTACCCTGCGTTCCTATAAACCGGGCAGACCGGTCCACGCGCCAGCAGTTTCCGACCTTAACGGGAAGGGGAAATATCATACCGTTCTTCGTGTATTTGCTGAGGGTGGCGATGCCCGGAACGGGTTCACCAAACTCTTCTGCTGCCCATGCAGTTAATTTGATCATACGGGCCATAATTTTTCCGCATATAACTCTGCTGTTCTGACCTGATGCCGCGTATCACATGACCTCTGCGGCGAGCTTAATATTCTCTTCCGCTTTAACCGGGACCGGCCTGTGCCTGATAACAGGCTGTACGGTCACGGTAAGCGGGCAGGTTTGCTGTCATTACCATCGCTTTTTCCCCAGCCATTGCGTTTTGCCGTCTGGCAGAACTGCTTTCTTAATCCGGCCCACTCCCTGTCTGCTTCAGAGCAGGGCAGTGAACGCGCTTTTTCCCATAATGTTGCTGCACGACCATAAAGGTTCAGCCTTTCAGCCCTGGCGGCCTCGATGGCATACGAACCATAGGTCGTCAGGATTTCCCCGCTGACGGGGTCTTTCCATATCCACATTTCACTGCTCCTGTTCAGTACCCGGCTCAGAGGGTATACGGCCTGTCTTCTGCTCACTGAGTTCTTCTCTTCTTATACGCGCGACATCCGTTGCTTTACTCAGCAGGTCAGTGTCATCCGACAGCATCCGGGCTGCGTAGCGGTAGCAACGGGCCAGCTCATCAATGGTCTCTGCCTTCGCAGCTGCCTCCGTGAAATCAGCCAGGAGCGTTTCTGCCGTTCGCTTTACCGGTGACGGGCTTTCGGGCGTTCCCTGTGAGGTACTGGCCACGGCGTTTTCGCCGGCAGTTTCTGCTGATGCCGTCAAAGGTTCTGAGCGTTCTGCCGGCCTGGCCTCCGGTTCAGTGTGCTGTGCCGATCTGGTTTCCGTCGGGGCATTGATGAGGGCATTCAGATCTTCTGCTGTTTCCACCGGCGTGATGTCACGCATAGGAGGCGTCTCTGACCCGATCTCATCCGGGGTATAAACCCCGAGAATGACATCCGGACAGTGCAGCCGGGCCCAGCGCTTCACTGCCAGGTACGCTAACTGCTGCTTAGGATCCGTGGCCCAGAGCGGTGAGTTTCTGGGCTGTGCCTGGGAAAGCAGTAATTCAAGGACCCGGGGATGTTTCTCGCCTTTCATGGTTGCCCAGACACGTACGCCGCATTTCTCCTCATCTGTGAGCGTCCAGGCCTGAACGTAAAATTTTTTGTCGCTGTCTTTTGCAGATGTTTTTTCTTTAAACCTGCCGATAACGTTTTCCCAGGGGCCGTACCACTCGTAATGAAGGCGATCATGAGTCGGTGCCATGCTCGTGATGACCGCGTTCACAAGTTGTGCCTCATACCCCAGAACACCGTGAACGAGGTGGGTTTTCTGCGCCACCGCGAAGGGGTTCATGCCCCACTGAACCGCCTGCATGGTTACGGCCAGGCAGTCGGAAGCATTACCTTTCAGGTGTGCAGGGACGGTAACGTGTCCCTCTGCCATGACTGCAGCAAAGCGGATGAGCTTATCGAGCCCGTCCGGGCTGAATACGGCCGAGCGGCTGTCTGTTCCGGTCAGGGATGTTTCGGTCATGTCGTTACTCATAGTCTGTCCTTTTTCCGGGCCCATTCAGGGCGTGAGATTTCTTCAATGCCACCCCAGTTACCTGTGATGACGCAGTCATGAAAGCGGTTCAGGTCACGCCGGAACAGATCGTAACCGGCTGCGACATCATCCCGGCTCAGCTCATAGACGCGTACCGGATAGCGGCCACAGTCAGCCGATTCGCTGACGGCGATAAAAATGAACTGCGGGGTCTCACCGAAGTGCCGGCGGAAACCCTCGCGATACATGGCGTCCTGGACGTGATAGCGGAACTCTTCGATGTGTCGCGCAAAGCGCGCCATGTCAGCGACTTTCTTCACATCCACCATGACGGGGCGCTCTGTCAGGTATTTATCCGGACGGATGCGGCACAGCTCGTCTGTTTCATCATCCATCCAGTAGATGGACGCTTCACTCTGCCCTGCGGCTTCCAGAAAGAAGCGCGCGCCGTGGTGGGCAAGGACGCTGTCGCGCATGAGCCTGAGCCTGCGGCCCTGTTCAGCGTCCATAACCGTCCTGCCGCTCTCAGCACACTCCTGCAGAAACTGTTTTTCGTCCGACTTGCCGGCAGTGGTCCGCCGGTTGAATTCCGGTGCGACGATAAAGCGCGCATCAAATGCATCGGGTTCAAGCAGCAGGCAGTGCAGGGCAGTGCCCATGTCGAGCGCCGTGGTTTTTTCCGGATCGAGCGGGGCATGTCTGCGCCAGAGATAGATGGCCGGATTAAGGGCAATGTCATCGAGCTGTGATTTACTGACGCCCGGGCCCGACTGATAGGCTTCATTGCTGAGATCAGGGTAAAGACCGGGGCTCATCATGATGGCGCCTCCCACCCAAGCGCGACCTGAAGATCGTAATTGCGGGTCGCCTGCAGATACGCCAGGTTCGTAATGAAACCGATGTAAGTCTCGTCAGCTTCGGGATGGGCACAGCACTTCTTCACCTCGGGATGCAGGTTCCAGTGGCGGAACTGATGGAGATAGTCAGGGAAACAGGCCAGCAGGCGCTGTGCCTCATCATCGATCCAGCGCTCTTTCTCTATGGCTTCCTGTTCCTGAGCATCGAGAAAATCCTTGTGCTGTTCATGTAATGCGAAGGGGATCATGGTTTTCCCTCCTGCATCAGGATCCCGATAATGCGGTCAAAAACGACCTGTAACAGCGGCAGCGGAGGCTGCGGTGGCAGTGCCGGGGATGAAGACGACGAGAAACTGGCACTGGTTACGATGTTTTCGGGTGCAAACTCAATATCGCGGATGGCGTGAAAAGGGCGAGCAAATGCGGCATCGCCCCTGATGGCTGGTTGCATCATGGGAAATGGTCCTTTGAACAGTCGGGTTAAACGAATACGATCAGGGAAAAGCCGGGCTGGCTGTCAGAAAGTGGTGTGGTCAGAAGGTAAAATATAAATCCACCGGGCAGGGCCACAACCACATAACCACGGGTTAATACTCTTCCTCTCGCCTTGCAGCTGTGAGGGCAGCAAAGATACTCACCGGATCACCTGCTATCAGCGTCCGGAGAATGATAATGCCGTTAGTGGTGACGTCAGCTTCAGGGGCGGCTTCGAGCGCGGCCTCAACAACACGGATATGCTCAGAAAGGCACAGGATGAAGCTTTTGATAGAGAGTATCGAACGTACGCCGTTAGTGATGTAATCAATCTTCACAGCAGGTGCTCCTTACTGTCACCGGCCCGTCCTCAGTAAAGGGCCAGTGGTTAAACATTGAGAGTCTGATGACTCAGTCAGTCGCGGCGCTTAAGCGAAGCGCCGGCCCTAAATCTGTTTGTCATAATCTGCATGACTGAGCAACTCCCAGTGCTGTCCGTTATCTCTGGAGAGGAGTCGCCATTGCGGGGTGACCCGAAGCGTGAGGTATCTGTCACGACAGGTTCGCCTCGCCCGGATGTGACCTGCACGCCATAAACGGATAATCCCTTCGGCGCGCCGCTTTATCCGGGCGGGTGCGTGCGGTTTGGGCATCGCCTTTACCTCATTTCAGCGCCACAGGTTGCGGCCAGTCGCGGTACATGGACACGGGAAACGCCATCACTGAATCTGAAAATCTGCGGCTTCTGTTTAACGTGCAGGCCGTGAAAATGAACCGGCCATTCTTAACAGGGATAATCATGTCTGGTCTCCCATCAGGAATAAAAAAACCGCCACAGCGGGCGGTTATGTTTGCGTTATCAGGGACGTTGTTATGGCTGTTCGCCCTCGTCTGCTTCTGAGGAGTCACAGCCGCAGCATGCGGGGCGTAAGTCCGGATGAAGTTCGAAAATGGGGCCGACAATTGACTCATACATTTCCTCAAGTGAACTCATCACAGTCGTACGGTAAGTATCTGCTTCTTCTTTACTCACTTTCCCTTCCTGCGCATAGGCATCAATCATGTCTACTGATGCGTGCAGTTTGTCAGCCACATCGAAAAGGGTTTCGGTGATTTTTTCTGCTGTTTCACGATCTTTCATGGATGACCTCCAGGTCTGACAGGTGCCGGGGCTGGCACACGGGTTGATTCAGATGGCCCCGAAGGGGCGCTGTCTTACTGGTTTACTTCACGACGTGGATATGGACTGATTTAATGAATTCCACGACATTTTCGCCGGCTTTCTGCCAGTAGCTCATTGCCAGTAACACGTCGTCCCGTGACTGACAGTGACAGGCATTTACATACGCCTGCACGTGAACAAGAGCGAGGCTGCGCATTTCTTTCTGGCTCAGCACACGCGAAGGTTTGTTTTTGTGCATAGTTTTCTCCGGTTTCGTCATAACAACATAGGAATGAGAGTGTGAGAATTTATTCGAAACATTTCTTGAATCTTCATTCTTTTGAGACAATAATGGTTTTCTGTTTTATGAAATTTTAATTTAAAGCACACATCAATAATGTGACCTTTTATTTGATTGCAATGAGGCTTCGATATGGATATCAACAAGGAAACTAGTTCCACATACTTTCAGAATCTCTATTCTATACTTATGGCCATGGTATATGGCTTGCTTGGCTTAATTGTCTATAATTGGATGGCCGGAAAACTTGATTTCAATAACCCTCCTGATTCAATGATATGGGCTACCGGTGATGCTGCCAACTTACTGATTTAGTGTATGATGGTGTTTTTGAGGTGCTCCAGTGGCTTCTGTTTCTATCAGCTGTCCCTCCTGTTCAGCTA
>NZ_JBEPNM010000022.1:0-29496 GCF_040546285.1 Pantoea sp. UYEF8
AGCTGAACAGGAGGGACAGCTGATAGAAACAGAAGCCACTGGAGCACCTCAAAAACACCATCATACACTAAATCAGTAAGTTGGCAGCATCACCCACTAAACGATGAGAAAAAAGCTAACACGACAGCAACACAATTGATTTTTTTGTTCATTATCAGTTAACTGAACCAGGGTTTTTCGGCTGAAAATCTTTCAGTCTTATTTTTTTTCAGATATTAACAGGCCAGAAACCCCCATTAAAATCTAAAAAGAAGCCACCTGGAGGATCATCTCAGGAAGAGAAATGAAAGCGATTACACCGGTGGCTTCAAGCGGCGATTGCCGCCTGTGATGCGAAATCTAACCCTGAATGCGTAGGCTAAAATTGATCTTAATCATTTTTGTTAAGCATAAATATGAATGCGATTACACTCACATTTCAATCCATTGTTTCGCAACGAAAAATATTATGCAAAAAGTGCTATAAGAACGTTCGGATTAATCATTCATCCGGCAATAAAAGCTGTGAAACTGACCGGGAACGTGCCCACCTTTTAGCTCATCCGATTACCCGCACAAATAACAGACTGAGTGCTGCCATTCCGGCTATCGGGCAGGATAAATTGAGGCAGTTATCATGCATAACTGCCCTGTTCCTCTTCCCTGTAATGCCTCTATTTGCTTTCGCGACTGGCAAAGATGTTTGCCATTTGCTCAGCATTTTTCGTACCCCAGTTGCAAAGCGGGATAATGGCATCGGACAGGCTGCTGCCAAGCGGGGTCAGTGAATAATCCACACGCGGTGGCACCTCCTTATAATCAGTTCGCAACAGCACCTGATCGGCTTCAAGATCTTTCAACTGCTGAATAAGAACCTTATCACTCACCTCCGGAATCAGACGCTTTAGCTCTCCATAGCGCTTAGAACCGTCTCGCAGAAAAAAAAGAATCAGTGGTTTCCACTTACCCGATATCACGCGCAGCGTCGCGTTGAGACCACAACCGGTACCGCAAATTTCACTTTCAGATGGGATTGTCATTAGATACTTACCAAAAGGTGCATACTTGACGTTAAGTTAGCAGACGAACAGACTGGCCTGCAAGCGAGCAGATTCCTGCTTTCGTTTAACTCACCAAAAGGTAAACGACATGACCAGACTGAATGGAAAGACTGCGGTAATTACCGGTGGCGCGACCGGGATAGGCCTTGCGGCAGCAAAACGGTTCATAGAAGAAGGCGCTTTCGTCTTCATTTTTGGTCGCAGACAGGAAGAACTTGATGCTGCAGTAGCCGCTCTCGGACCTGATGCCCGCGCAGTGAAAGGATCGGTTTCTCAGCCGGCTGACCTCGATCGACTCTACGCTGCAGTTAAAGCTGAACGGGGCACGCTCGATATCGTTTTCGCCAATGCCGGAACGGGAAGCCCTCTCCCGCTAGGTCAGATCACAGCGAAGCACATCGACGAAACTTTCGACACCAACGTCAAGGGCACCATCTTTACGGTCCAGCAGGCGTTGCCGTTAATGGCTGCGGGTGGCTCGATTATCCTGACTGGCTCCAGTGCCGGCACAACAGGTGCACCCGGATTTACGGCCTACAGTGCAAGTAAGGCGGCCGTGCGCAACCTCGCCAGGAGCTGGGCGGCAGACCTGAAAGGCAGCGGAATTCGGGTGAACGTGCTATCACCCGGTGCCACTGCGACTGAACTGGCGAAGGAAGCACTGGGTGAGGAAGGCCAGCAAGCCTACGGTGCGATGACACCGCTGCAGCGCATGGCGGAACCAGAGGAAATTGGGGCGGTGGCCGCATTTCTTGCTTCTGGCGACAGTAGCTTTATGACCGCCAGTGAGGTCGCCGTTGATGGTGGGCTGGCTCAGCTCTGAACAGGCCAGCCGACCGAAAACGCCTATCGGTTTCCAGAATACCGCCGTCATTTGAATACAGAGGCACGATATGAACTATGCAATTATTGGTTTTGGCAGTGCAGGAAAGGCACTTGCCGCGGCGTTTGCCCGAAAAGGCATCGACGTTTCCGTTGCCACCACCCGTGACCCGGAGAGTTTTGCATCCGAGGCGGCCCTGATTGGACCCGGGATCAGGCCAGAAAAATTAGTGGATGCCGTCAACGCCGACATCATCTTTTTAGCTGTCCGCTATCAGTCACACCCCGAGGTGGCGAAAATTCTGCCGTCCTGGCAGGGAAAAACGATTGTCGATGTGACGAATGCTTACGGAGTGCCCCCCGAGGAACTGGATGGTGAACCCTCTGCACGCGTTGTGGCACGCGCCTTCACTGGCAGTAAAGTGGTTAAGGGCTTCAATCATTTGATCGCTTCTGTGCTGGCTGAGGACCCGGCTGTTAATGGCGGCCGCAGGGTGGTGTTTCTCGCCAGCGATCATGACAGTGCGCTTGACGAAGTGAGCACACTGGCCGAAACACTGGGTTTCGCACCAATCGTGCTGGGTAGCCTGTCGGAAGGCGGAATGCTGGTGCAGGCTGAGGGGAAAAAATGGGGTGAACTGATATTTAAGGATTTAGTGAAGTTCAGCAAATAATATTTAATCCAAGGCTTAATGCCATTTTGATTTAATATCAGCCCAGCAAAACTGGATATCTGCTCCAGCGAAATGCTTAACAGCATGATGACTCTTGTTATAGTAAAAAAGCTGCGCCCCGCCCACCGTTCTACTGACTGTGTGGCAGCATTAACTGTGCGCGTCGGGGCGCAAACGCATACAGAAAAATAAAGGTAATAAGTTTTGCATTTACAGAATGAAGCGGCGCCAAATAAAGGGTAAGGCTTTCTGGTTAGACTGCTGAATATTTTCATTCAGCTTTATCGCGCAAGCCTGTTCATTTTCACTCCCCGTTTTAGCGTTCTACCGAGACGGCGATTCTCTGCCTGATATCAGGCGTGCATTATCGTCTGGAAAAAATGCGCAGATGCTGTTCAGCGCGCCGGCTAAGTGTGGGCGGGTAGCGGCGGTATGACTCAGTGAACTGACCGAAACGCATAAAATACTCTGCCAGCCCTGGACCGGATCATCTCGCCGAAACGGCAGCGTTCGCTTAACCCGACGAGCCAAACGGTATCAATGTCGTCTCACGGGTTCCGACCACGCGTGCGCATCTTATGATGATGGCGGGATTAACATTGGTCTCTCACCTGCCGTTATCAGCGGGAATAATTCCTCTGTGCCTCTTCCGGTTGCGATAGCCTGCATTAGCCCATCACATTCATCACGCCAGCCGGTTTGCAGAGGCGCTGCTGCGGAACCGCTTCCGGAGATCAGCTCAGCTCTAATCAACTCAGCTCAGCTCAGCGGCGGGGAGCGGCACGGCTGATCACCCAGACAACTGCGTTTCAGCATAACCACGCCGGCCGCAACCATTTTCGGTTAACCCGGCCACTATAGTTCATACTAAATGCTGTGCATGTCGTCGCGCTGCGACGGGCACACAGCGTGGACGCCCGGCTATCTGGCCGGGCAGCAAACGACATAACGATGCCGATGTGGGCATTGATATTGATAAATTTCGGGATTTCAGGAGATTTCATGTGTTACGTCAGTTGATAAATTGAATAACGGGTAAGCCGGGGTGTTACGTGATTTACCTGCTGATAACCGTGAAAACAACGGTTACTGAATTTTTAAATTTATCTGACAACCCTAGGTTGTTGACTGAATATAAGGGAAAATAATGCCGTTGATATTCGATGAGTTATCTGGCCTCCCGTCATGGGTGCCTGTTGTATTACTCTTCTCTCTCTCGTTTGTATTGGGTTTTCTCGCACGCCTTATCCTCCTCAGGTTTATTCGCTACTGGCAGAGTCGTGACCGAAAGCTCTTCAAGTCACTTGAAAAGCACCTTCGTGGATCGATGTTTCTTTTTATTCCCCTACTGCTGATCAATGTAGGGATAAATTACATTAACATTCATCCGGACCTGCTGGTATTTATCACCAATACAGTAAACGTCTTTATAATATTATCATTTTGTTCAGTGTTAATCCGGTTGACCAACGTAGCGCAGGATATGCTTTATATCCGCTACGACATTAATATTTCGAATAATCTTCGTGCGCGCAAAATTCGCACGCAGATCATTTATGTGAAGAAAGTCGTGATCGTCATACTGGTGTTATTCTGCCTCTCTCTGATTCTGCTCAGTTTCCCTGGCGTCCGGAAATTTGGCACCACTATCCTCGCCGGTGCTGGCGTAGCCGGTATTATCATCGGCTTTGCCCTGCAGAAGTCGCTGGTCAATCTGTTTGCCGGTATTCAGATCGCTTTTACGCAGCCGATCAAAATTGACGATGCGGTGGTGGTAGAAAAAGAATGGGGCTGGATAGAAGAGATCAACCTGACATATGTGGTAGTGCGAATCTGGGATTTGCGCCGGCTGGTGTTGCCGATCACCTATTTTACAGAAAATCCATTCCAGAACTGGACGCGCAATAATGCCCAGATTTTAGGCTCAGTTTTTCTCTACGTTGATTATTCGATGCCTCTGGAACCGCTGCGACAGCATTTTGATAAGGTGCTGAATGAAACCAAGCTTTGGGATCGGGAAACTAAGGTGCTTCAGGTGACCGATACCACCGAGAAAACCATGACCATCAGGATGCTGATGACCGCTCAGAACTCGCCGATAGCCTTTGATTTACGCTGTTACGTGCGGGAAAAGATGATTGAATTTATTCAGCAAAATTACCCGCAGAGTCTGCCTCACGTCAGGGCCTCCCTGACCGATACCGCTCCTGAGAAACGGAGTGAGTTGCAGGCGTTTTAGATAAAAGTGGAAGGTACAGCGAGCTGCTTAAGCGTCAGGGCCGCTGTACGTCCACTTCTTACTGATAGCCGACGCTGCATAAGCTCTCCTTTAATCCGCGAGTCATTCACGCTGGTAGTGATATCCAGGCATCCGGATGTCAGAAATCAGTCTGGAAGAGGCTTAAAAAGCTAAATTCAGGACCTTAATCATGTTCCAGGACGCCAGAATGACCAGTCCGATCTATACCTGCTGCTCAATTAATCGCTACAGGACTGTTTATGTTGTGCATCCGCGTTTTTTGTTTATTGACAGTTTTTCTCTACGGCTTGCAGGCTCAGGCCTATCCAGGTTTTCGCCAGCTAAGGTTATCCGACTCGACGCCGGAAGCTTTAAATGTGACGGTGTGGTATCCCGCGGCTTCTGAGGGAAATACAGCAGATAAAGGAAGTAATCCCGCTTTCGTTGGCGTTACGGTGATCCCCAATGCGCCGCCATTGGCTGGGGCTCACCCGCTGCTGGTTATCTCACACGGATACAACGGAAACTGGCGCAATCTGTCATGGATTGCCGCGGCGATGGCAGCAGAGGGATATATTGTTGCCGCTCCGGATCATCCAGGCACAACTACCTTTGATCAGAACCCGGTAAAGGCTAAAAAGCTGTGGCAACGTCCGCACGATTTGTCCCAGGTTATTGATTTCGTCACTCGCTCCCCTGCGCTTTTCGGCGTAACGGACAAGGACCGAATTGCTGCTTTAGGGCACTCTCTTGGCGGATGGACAGTCATGTCGCTCGCAGGTGCGCGATTTGACCCTTACCGGTTTATCCAGGATTGTCAAAACCATCCCCAACGGGGCGACTGTCGGTTGACAGAAAAGCTGGGTATTAATGAAGCATCTTCGCGGGAAAAAATGACGGCAAATAACAAGGATGGCCGGGTCCGGACTATCGTTGCTCTGGATTCTGGCTTAGCACCGGGTTTTACGTCTCAAAGTCTGAATGCGATTCACATACCCGTCATGATATTAGCCGCCCAGGCGGACAAACTGGCAGATTTGCCTGCAGCCGGGGAGTCGGGATATCTGGCTGCCAACATCAATCCGGACTGGAGGCACTATGAAATAGTCGAGGGCGCCACGCATTTCAGTTTCATGCAGCGTTGTAAACCCGGCGCTGAAAACCTGTTACACAAAGAATCACCGGGTGATGAGATTGTTTGCCAGGATGGCGCCAATGCAAATAGATCGGACATTCATCAAAATCTGGTTCGTAAGATCAGTGCATTCCTGAATGCTGCTCTTGATTATTCTCCACCTGCTGTCGGAACAAGGTAGGCGATGCGCCAGTGACCCGCAGGAATTCACGATTAAAATTTGATTTAGTGGTGAATCCAGACTCCAGCATGATCTCCGTCACGGGCAAAAGGGTGCTTAACAGCAACACCTTTGCCCGTTCAATTCTGAAGCCGTTGATCCACTGCGAGACATTACACTGACTCACAGAATTGACCGCGCCGGAAAGTTGTCGTGCTGGTAAACCTGTTTTTCGTGCCAGAAGCGTTAGCGTAAGATCAGGATTAAGATAAATTTGGCTTTCATAAACGTATTTTTCGAGTCTGTTATAAATCTCCGAAAACGCGTTCGCAGGCGTCACTGCATTAATGGGGATCGCTTCTTCCCTGCTATTATTCCCGGGTGTCGTTGTTCTTCCCGCACTGATAATAGCTGCGGCAATCAGAGGGAGCAGTGTCATCTGGAAAAAAACAATGATACCCGGTGCCTGTTCTCCAGCGGCGATGCTGAAGTCAATTGCAATCGCGAGATCGGTTAAGGCAGATATCCAAAGAAAGCTGCCTGCGAAAAAAGCCATCCTGACGATATGTGTTGTTTCAGTCAGTCGGCTCAGCGTGAATGTTGACTCCCCCCGCCATGCAATACGGAAGAGCTCACATCCATACCCCGCAAATATGATAAACAGGATAACATCCGTCGCAACGGGCCAATAAAACCTGAGCAATAAGGCCGTTGCTGGAGGCAATAAAAACATCAGCCAGCGATGCTGCTTATTCGTTTCCGTCATTGAGATGAAACAATGCCATGCCAGAGGAGGCAGCAGTATTGCCAGCACTGATTGAATATTCCTGAGCATGGCTGATTCGTACTGCCAGCGCAGCATGCTGAAACAAATAAGCGCTATGCAGGCGAAAAGGAAACGCAGAGTGCCGCCGTGGCGTTTTTTTTCAGAGAAGAGCGCTGTCACAATCAAAATCAGCAGCGCCACCAGCGTAATAACAGGAAAGGGAACAGAAAACATAGCCTCAGTACCCGAATAAAAGTTTATAAGCAATATTTGCATACATGCCGGTAACCTGTCGCCTTAAAAGTCATACCAACAAATTTTATCATCGGGGGTTTATCTCTGATGGCTTCTTGCAACGCCAGCACGTCCTCTCTGCCTGCCGATTCCGTTGCTGATAGCCGTCACATCCTCGTGAGTCACTGATCCTGTGCTGCCTGCAATCTGCCCCACTTTTAATTAACAGGACGGGGTAAGAACGGCTTCCGAAAGGCGTTCACCAGACGCGGTTGCTCATTCATTCTGCTGGTAGACAATACGGTATCCCTGACCCGCTTCAGACACGCGGGCAAATCCCTGCCGGTCTAAGTGCATTCCTGCAATCAGCAATTTTTCTCTTGCCGCTTGTGAGAGAATTTTTTTCCGCGTCTCTTCAGCCTGACGAGGGTCACAGTCAAAAACAACTGAGACTTCCGGGCGTGCTGCCTGGATAGGGGGGAAATGGACGATGTCTCCCCAGATCAATAAGCTTTTTTCAGCTGAAGTGATGCGAAATCCGGTATGCCCTGGCGTATGTCCTGGCAACCAGACCGGAGCGATGCCCTCAGCGATCTCATCCTGGTTAATCAGGCGTATCTTGCCGGCATACGCGCTTAGCGCCCGTCGGGCCAGCTTAAAATTACGCTGTCCGCGCTCATTTGCTCGTTTGAAGTTTTCTTCATCCTGCCAGTATTCCGCTTCAAGAAAATGAAGATGAAGTTCGGCATGTTTAAACATGGGCTGCTCTGCTGCATCCAATAATCCGCCAATATGGTCAGGGTGGCCGTGCGTCAGTAATACGCTATTCACCTCATCCGGGCTGACACCGGTTGCAGCAAGATGACATGCAAGCTGTCCGCCCACATTGTTCAGACTACCAGCACCAGCATCGACCAGCAGGGTTTGTCCCCTGCCCTGAATAAGATAGCCATTGATATGAATATTACCGGGCTGAGTGATACTGGCATTGTGTTGAATATCCGCCGCTTCTGCTATATCAATGCCTGACAGTAAATCCAGGCTGGCTGACATCACGCCATCACTGAGAGCGGTAACCAGATAATCCCCAATCTGACGCTTTGGAAAAGCAGGATAGTTCATAATTTCCTCTGATTAATTTCCGGCAGTATTTGGGGTGTCGCAGAGCCAGAACAATCAACACGCGCGGTGAATCCTGCGGCTCCTGAACGGCCTGTTGCCGTTTGTGCATAAAATCCTGTATCGCGTCTGGCGTGCGGAATGTTGTCATATGACAAAGGCGTTCGGCATAAATTGGATGTCTGCATCCGGGTACTATTTTGAAATAAATGATATCGACGCTTGCCGGCTTTGCGCCGGGAGTGCGGATACAGCGAGCACGGCAGACAGGCGTTATGTCGCTTAGGCCACCGCAACTGTCTACCTGCTCCAGCTAAATATACAAACTCAGGTCAGACATATTTTATGCATGTTCTTCGTTATTTGCTCCATGCGGCGGGGTCAGTTGAGACGTCAGCGGCGCATAACGGTATGCTCCGGTCACATCTGCTATCTGCGCAGCAGCTTCACGCGTCATCACATAGGCAATGCACTTCGCCGGCATTCTGTCTAACCCTGATGCCACCATCGTGAGTGCATGGCATCCCAGCCTCTCAACAAAACGTAATGGCTGGGTACTGAGCAACAGGATTTCATCTCTGGAAACAGCGGGCGCGATCCCTTCACACTCATAGAGGTTACGATGCCAGTCTGTGATGTGCTTCTGCCAGCGTGAAAAGTTGCCCCCTCCTTTCAGTAAATACTCTTCACTGGTTATCACCTGCGCATCTTTCACCGTATGAATGGCGAGATACATCGGGCAGTCCTGGCTCAGAGCCTGAAAGCGCTGGGAGCTGCTAAAGCCGTTAACAGAAATCAACGCTGGCAGTTTTTCCAGACTGTAAAACGCATTCCATTCTTTCTCACTTTCAGGATCGGTATAGCTGCACGCCACAAGGTAGAACATCGCCTCACCTCTGCATGAAATAAAGCAGTACTTTACCGCCCTGCTTAGTGACTTTAACTCATGGTATATGCTGTTATTCCAGTTATAAAACGATATTAACGCACCCGTTAGTGAGTTTTTGTCACTAACCAATCGTCTTACTTTTCGTATAAGGCAATTTTAATGCGCAGAAAAATCCCCAGCAGCGCTTCACTTCAGGCGTTTGAGGCTGCGGCCCGGCACGGTAATTTTGCCCGTGCCGCAGAGGAGTTGTCACTGACAGAAGGCGCCATCAGCCGACAGATTGCTCGCCTGGAGTCTCTGCTCAACTGCAGACTGTTTGACCGTACTAAAGCCCGGGTAAAGCTTAATCCGGTCGGGGCACGCTATGCTCATCACGTAAGGGAAATGCTCGAACGGCTTGAACGGGATACACAGTTCGTTATGGGAATGCCTGAAGGCAGCAGAAGTCTGGAAATAGCCGTCCTGCCCACCTTTTGCAGCCGGTGGCTTATCCCCCGCCTCCGCGGTTTCCAATCTTTATACCCGGACATCACCGTGAATATCGCGGCCAGAACCGATCCCTTTATTATGACCGGCAGCGGTTTTGATGCGGCAATACATTTTGAACACCCTGCATGGGCGGGTATGTGCACCCACGCTCTGTTTAAGGAGAAACTGGTGCCGGTGTGCCATCCCGATCTATTAACCGATCAGAATGTGGTCGAACAATTAAACAGGCTGCCTCGTATTCACAGGCGGCAGAATCCTGATGCCTGGCTTCATTACGCTGAACAAAGTGGCATAGTCCTGGATAATCCGGCGCAGGGCGTAAGGTATGACCTTCATGAAATGGCTCTGGCTGCCGTGTTGGCGGGCCAGGGCGTAGCCATGATTCCGCGTATCTACGTCGAAAAGGAACTGGAAAGAGGAACACTGGTGGCACCCTGGCCGGACTCAGAGCAGTTGAGCAAGACATTTTGTCTGGTCAAACCGCTGGAAACAGGAATAAATGAATCTGCCCTGCAGGATTTTGAGCGCTGGTTGCAGGCTGAATCGTTGCTGGTGAGATGAAACGTTAAAACAGGCCGGCCACTTTTTAACGGAAGATGTCCCGTTGCCTGTCGCCGAACAGTTAATTGATTTTGTTAATCAACAGAATATGAGGTAGAGCCATGATCCTGATCGGAATGCTGGATTCACCCTATGTCAGACGGGTTGCTATTTACATGAAAGTATTGGGTATTCAATTTGAACATCGACCGCTTTCGGTATTCAGCGATTTTGATGCCTTAGCGAAAATTAACCCAACCGTTAAAGTCCCAACGCTTATCACAGATGATAATCAGGTGCTGATCGACTCAACACTGATCATTAATTACCTTGAGAAATATTCCGCTCATACGCCTGTACCCACATCAGCGTCCGAGGCGGAAGAACAACGCGATCTGCGTCTTACCGGATTCGCCCTGGCTGCCTGCGAAAAAGCGGTGCAGATTGTCTACGAACAGCGTGTCAGGCCGGAAGAAAAACAACATCAGCCATGGGTGAATCGGATCACTCAACAACTTCATGGTGCCTGGCAAACGCTGGATAACGGGCTGCGGGAAAGTCATCCTGATATGTTGTCCGTGGCCGGTATCAGTATCGCAGTCGCCTGGAGTTTTACAGATGTGATGCTGCCGGATACGGTGAGCCGTGCGCGGTATCCTGAAGCGGCCAGATTTACATCACTGGCCGAACAGCAAACCGAATTTTTAACCACGCCGATGAAACAGACCTGAAAGGTCCGCAGGATATGATAGCCGGGCTGCACAACGATGGTATTCATTACCGGGCTGGATTGTTGTAATCGATGACAATCTCTTTCCGCCGCCAGCTTAGCGTCAGGGCGGCTCAATCCTGGCTGCCGCTGAGTCCGGCTATCATTCTATTTTTATCGCACACTAATCGGTGGCATAGATGGCGGCCTGAACAGGCAGGCGCTGGCTCGGCTTCGAGCTTCTTTCCATAAACAGCGTCGGGTATCTGTCGATACGGCCTGTTCACCTCTGTTTCTGCTGTCTGCTGTCTCCTTTTCATTCACTGTAATCAGTGACTCTATTCTCCGCGAATCCGTAACGGAGTTATCCGTACAAACCGGCTGACGATCATGCCTTTATGGGTGTAGCACTATAAAATGACTATCTTTCAATAAGTTAATTATAAAACGACCTCTCCGAACCGGGTTCTCCACCCGGTTTAATCCCCTCCTGCTAACTGCACCGCAGGAAAGGTTAAAGCAAAGATATTGCATTAAGGCCGCACTGCCCGTATACCTGATTAAAGCTAATCCTTTGCATTAAGGTATCGATCATGACAGCCATCCAGCCCGCTTTGACACCTCAGTCTGCTGTGCGTCTGACGCTTTTCAGCTTCACTGGCGCGGTACTGATTTCAGCCACCAGCAGTGCCCCGACGCCGCTTTATCCGCTCTACCGCACGCTGTTTCATCTGAGCCCATCGCTGCTCACCGTGATATTTGGGGTCTACGCTTTCGCGTTACTGGCCGCGCTGCTGACGGTGGGGAAAATTTCTGACTATACCGGCCGCCGGCCACTGATGTTGCTGGCTCTGGCGCTCAATAGCGTGGCGCTGATGATTTTTATCTACGCTGATTCTGCCGCGGTTTTAATCGGCGCCCGGATGGTTCAGGGCTTTGCGACCGGTATCGCTTTACCAACCTTTGGAGCCACCCTGATCGATGCCAATAAACATCGTGGTCCGTTGCTCAACTCAGTCACCGCGTTTCTGGGAATGACGCTGGGAACGCTGGCAGGCAGCATCCTGGTCACTTACGCTCCCTTCCCTACCGTCACGCTTTATGCGCTGTTGTTGCTAACGATGCTGGTGATGATGGCGCTGTTACCGCTGATATCCGAAACCATTTCACCACAGCCGGGCGTGCTGGCTGCACTCCGGCCGCAGGTGATGATCCCGCGTCGGGCGCTGGGGCCGTTGTTGAAAGTCGCGCCGGTGAACATTGCGACCTGGATGCTGGGCGGATTCTATCTCTCATTAATGCCGACGCTGGTGATCAGCGCTACCGGCCTGACTTCACCTTTTGTTGGCGGCAGCGTGGTGACGACCCTGATGCTGAGCGCGACCGCCGCGGTGTTTATCTTCCGGTCGTTAGCACCGGCGCGAGCGCTGTTAATCGGTACGCTGATGCTGATAGCTGGCGTCAGTGTCACGCTGACTGGCGTTGGTTTGCATAGCGTCGCCTTGCTCTATCTCGGTACTGTTATTGCGGGACAGGGATTTGGCTCAATCTTTTCAAATGTGCTGAAGATCATTATGCAACTGGCGGAAAGCCATGAGCGTGCCGGGTTGTTCTCTGCCTTTTTAATCAAAAGCTATCTCGCCTTTGCCGTGCCGGCGATTCTGGCAGGCATCGCCGCGCCACACATTGGTCTGACCCAGACCGTATTTCTTTATGGCATGACGATAGTGATGCTGGCGCTGGTGTCGCTGCTGGCGGTGCGATCCGGTTCATTTGCCAGCACAGCACAATCCTGAGGAGTGGGCTGAATGACGTGCCGTCCGTCGGCACGTCATTCACAAACGGCGATTATCATTTACACTCAACGGGTTGATTCACTGAGCGCTGTCGAGGCGTAACGCCATAAATACCATGCCTGAATCCGGTCCTGATAATGCTTTAGCGCTGTTTTCACCCGCCACGCGGCGCTGGTTTTCCACCGCCTTCGACGCACCTACGCCGGTGCAGCAGTCGGCATGGCAGGCTATTGCCAGCGGTCAGCACTGTCTGGTGATTGCGCCAACCGGCTCAGGGAAAACTCTGGCGGCCTTCCTGACCGCAATCGACTCTCTGTTCCATTTACGCACCGGGCAGCCTGCGCCTGACCGCCAGACCACCACCCGCATTTTGTACATATCGCCGGTAAAAGCGCTGGCGGCCGATGTGCAGCGCAACCTCAATGTCCCGCTGGCCGGCGTGGTTGCCGAACGTCAGCAACGCGGCGAGCCAGAGATAAGGTTGCAGGTCGGGATGCGATCCGGTGACACGCCCAGCGCGGAGCGGGCAAAACTGCTGCGACGGCCACCGGATATTCTGATTACGACCCCGGAATCGCTGTTTTTGATGCTGACCTCAAAAGCCCGCGATACATTGCAGGGCGTCACCACGGTAATCGTTGATGAAGTGCATGCGGTGGCGGGATCAAAGCGCGGTTCTCAACTGGCGCTCAGCCTTGAGCGGCTTGATGCATTACTGCCGCAGCCCGCTCAGCGCATTGGCCTGTCCGCCACGGTACGCCCGGTCGAACGGGTGGCGGCATTCCTTGGCGGCTGTCAGCCGACTCAGGTGGTGAATCCCGCCGCTGGCCGCACCTTGCATCTCAGCATTGAAGTGCCGGTGACCGACATGACTGATATCGCCAGCGATCCGAAACCTCATAGCGGGACGGGCCAGGCCAGCGGATCTATCTGGCCCCATATTGAAACCCGCATTCTGCAGCTGGTAATGGCGCACCGTGCCACGCTGGTGTTTGCTAACTCACGCGGGCTGGCAGAAAAACTGACCGCGCGACTGAATGAACGCTACGCAGCGGCGCAGTCAGCGGAAAAACAACCGCATCCGGCGCAGCAATATGACTCTTTTGCCGGCGGCAGCCAGAATCGCAGCGACAGCGCGTCCGCGGTTATTGCGCGATCCCACCACGGTTCGGTATCGAAAGAACAGCGCAGCGAAATTGAGTCGGCGCTGAAACAGGGTGAACTGCGCTGTGTGGTGGCGACGTCGAGCCTTGAACTCGGCATTGATATGGGGCCGGTCGATTTGGTGATTCAGGTCGGCGCGCCGTTATCAGTGGCCAGCGCGCTGCAACGGGTAGGCCGGGCCGGACATCAGGTTGGCAGAGCCTCGACCGGTATCCTGTTTCCCCGCACCCGCCGCGATCTGCTTGACGCCGCCGTGACGGTACAGTCGATGCAGAACGGTCAGCTTGACGCCCTTTCGCCGCCGCGTAACCCGCTGGACATTCTGGCGCAGCAGACGCTGGCAGCGGTCTCTATGGATCCGTTGCAGGCGGATGAATGGTTTGAACGGGTGCGGCGTGCCGATCCGTTCCGCACTCTGTCACGCCGCGTGTTCGACGCTACGCTGGATATGCTGGCCGGCAAGTTTCCGTCGGATGATTTCACTCATCTGCGTCCCCGCCTGGTCTGGGATCGCCAAAGCGGCCTGCTAACGGCGCGGCCCGGCACTCAACATCTGGCCGTCACCAGCGGCGGCACCATTCCCGATCGCGGCATGTTCAGCGTTATTCTGCCGGAGGGCGAAGAGCAGTCAGGTTCGCGCCGGGTCGGCGAGCTGGATGAAGAGATGGTTTACGAATCGCGGGTGAATGACATCATTACCCTCGGCGCAACGTCATGGCGGATCCAGCAGATAACCCACGATCAGGTGGTGGTGGTGCCAGCGCCAGGCCGATCCGCACGTCTGCCGTTCTGGCGCGGCGAAGGTATTGGCCGTGCCGCCGATGCGGGTGCCAGCCTGGCGGTTTTTTTACGCCAGCTTGATAGCGCCGCGCCCGACGAGGCACAACGTTATCTGCGCTCACTCGGGCTGGATGACAATGCGGTCAACAATTTGCTGGCGTTACTGGCGGAACAGCGCGCCGCCACCGGCGTTCTTCCCAGCGATCGCACCCTGGTGATTGAGCGCTGCCGTGATGAAAGCGGTGACTGGCGGGTGATCCTGCATTCCCCCTGGGGGCAGCGTATCCATGCGCCCTGGGCGCTGGCGATTGCGGCACGCATTCAGCAGCGCCTCGGCATTGATGCGTCCGTGGTCGCCAGCGACGACGGCATCATTGCCCGCTTTCCCGACAGCGAAGGTCGGGTGCCAGGCGTGGAACTGTTTGTGTTTGATGCCGATAACCTGACGCAGCGCGTTTCTGACACCATCGGCGGATCAGCGCTGTTTGCCGCCCGCTTTCGTGAATGCGCTTCCCGGGCGTTGCTGCTGCCGAGGCGCAATCCGGGTAAACGATCCCCGCTCTGGCAGCAGCGTTTACGGGCTGGTCAGCTGCTGGAAGTGGCTCGCCAGTATCAGGATTTCCCGATCCTGATTGAGACCGCACGCGAGTGTCTGCAGGACGTGTACGACTTGCCCGCCCTGCACCGTCTGATGAATCAGATACAGCAGGGAAGCGTGCAGTTTGTCGAGGTCACGACTGACGTCCCCTCACCGTTCGCGGCGCCGCTGCTGTTTGGCTATATTGCAGAATTTATCTATGCCAGCGATGCGCCGCAGGCAGAACGCCACGCTTCTTTACTGGCGCTCGACAGTAACCTGCTGGGCGAACTGTTGGGTCAGACCGATAAAGGTGATTTGCTGGCTCCGGCCGTTGTCGGGCAGGTAGAACAGGAGTTACAGCGCCTGGAGCCACGCTATCAGGCCCAGCATGCCGAAGGCATCGTCGATCTGCTACGTGAACTCGGCCCGCTGTCGCAAGCTGAAATTGAGGCGCGTTTCAGCGGCGATCGGCAACAGGCCATGGCGGCATTACGGCAGTTTGCGGCGGCACAGCGGGTAATCCCGGTCACCCTTGCCGGTGAGGTGCGCTGGGCGGTGGTTGAAGATGCCGCCCGTCTGCGTGATGCCCTTGCTACCGTCATTCCTGACAACCTGCCAGCCACCTTTTTACAACCGTTGCCCGATCCGCTGCGCGATTTAATCACCCGTTATGCCCGCACCCACGCCCTGTTCAGCGCGCAGCAACTTGCCGATCGCTATGGTGCAGGCGTCGCGGTGATCAACAGCGCACTGCTGCCTTTACGCGAGCAAGGCAAACTGCTGCACATCGGCAGCGAAAGCGGCCAGAATGGCGGCGTCTGGGTCTCAGCCGACATTTTTAAACGGCTTCGGCTACGTTCACTGCAAACAGCACGCGAGGCGACCCGCCCGGTCCCTCCCGCCGCCTGGGTGACGTTGCTGCTGGAGCGGCACGGTGTACTCAACCCGGCAGCCGTTTTTACCCGTGAACCCTCGCCGGTCGCGCACGCCGTTTACCACGATATCGACGGACTGGCGCGGGTGATTGAGCAACTGGCGGGAGTGGCGCTGCCGGCATCGCTGTGGGAGTCGCAGATCCTGCGTGCCCGCATTCGCCATTACCAACCGGCGATGCTCGATGAGTTGCTCGCCAGCGGCGATGTGATCTGGTGCGGTCATAAGGCGCTGGGTAACAACGATGGTCTGGTCTCGCTGCATCTGAGTGAGTTTGCTGCTGAAACCTTGCCACCCTCCGATTCAGCACAACCGCTGACAGCATTACAGCAGGCGATCCTTGAGGCGCTCAGTCACGGCGGCGCGTGGTTCGCCCACGAGATTATGGCAAAACTCGACGGGCCACAGACGCCGCCGTCCGCAGAGGTTTATGCCGCGCTGTGGCAACTGGTGTGGCAGGGTGCGATCACCACCGACAGCTGGATAGCATTGCGCGGGCTGCTGGGATCGCCGGGCGCGACACGTTCACGGCCGACGCGTACGCTGCGGACCCGTCACGGCCAGCGCTTCACCCCATCCGCGCTGCCGGGCCGGGGTCCTGGGGTCAACACCATTGCCGGCCGCTGGTCACGTCTCGCCCGTGGGGAAATTTCGCCGACCCGACAGGCCCTCGCGCTGGCGGAAAATATGCTCGACCGCTATGGCGTCATCACCCGTGGCAGCGCGATTTCAGAACAGATCCCAGGCGGTTTTCCCGCGTTACAGCCGGTATTACGCGGTATGGAGGATGCCGGACGGATTATGCGAGGGCGCTTTATTACCGGCGCTGGCGGGACGCAGTTCGCTGACGCCGTGACCATTGAGCGACTGCGTGAACTGGCACAGCAACCGGCGGAAACCACCGCAGCCGTGGCGCTGGCGGCCATGGACCCGGCGAATCCGTTTGGCGCGACGCTCGGCTGGCCGGTTCATTCGAGCGGAGTACGTCCGGTGCGACGTCTGGGCGCGCGGGTGGTGATTGCCGCTGGCAAGCTGGCTCTGTATCTGCCGCAGGGCGGAAAAGATCTGCTGCTTTTCACCGATGACGATGCGCAGCAGCATGCCGCGATCGCCGCACTGGCGGTGGCGCTGAAACGTGAAAAATCGCTGAGCTTTACGCTGGAAACGGTCAACGGTCAGCCGGTGTCGCAATCACCGTTACTCAGCGTGCTGCGCCATGCTGGCTTTTCCCGGGTGCCGCAGGGATTTAGCTGGTACGGCTGAGGTTGTCCTCGCGAATAAAATCGATGAAAGCCTGTAACGGTGCCGGAATTAAGCGGCGGTCGTGATAATAAAGCCACGGCCCGGAGAAGCTGAGCCACCACGGCTGCAACAACGGTTCCAGTTTGCCGCTCTCAAAAGCGGGTCGCAGCCACTCTTCAAACAGATAAACGATGCCGCTACCGGCAATCGCCGCCTCAACAGCCAGATCGACTGCGCCACCGACACTCACCACCAGCGGCCCGCTGACCTGTACGCTCAGGTTGGTGCCATCCCGGCTGAATTCCCAGTCCGGCATCACGCCGCTGGCGTAACGGCCGCGCAGACAACGATGATGGATCAAATCGCGCGGATGGGTCGGACAACCCTTTTCAGCCAGATAATCGGCAGAGGCGGCTGCCGCAAACCGCTGAACCCGTGGACCAATCGGCAGCGCCACCACATCCTGCTCCAGCCGTTCATCGTAGCGAATACCGGCATCACAGCCATCGCGGAATACATCCTGAACGTTACTTTCCGCGACAATCTCCAGCTGAATATCGGGATAGCGCCGCAGAAACGCCGGTATCAGCGCCGGCAATACCAGCCGGGTGGCGCTGACCGGTACGTTCAGCCGCAGCGTCCCGCCGGGTGTATTGCGATAAAGATTAATCGCATCCAGCGCGGCATTGACTTCATTCATCGCCGGTAACAGGCGTTCCATCAGCGCCCTGCCCGCTTCCGTTAACACCACCGTGCGCGTGGTGCGATGAAACAGCCGGATACCGAGCTGCTGCTCTGCCCGGCGCACAGCTTCGCTCAGGCGTGAGGCGTTGCTGCCGCTCACGCGAGCCGCCTCGCGGAACCCGCCAGCTTTCGCCACCGCCACTACCGCTTCCAGTAACGCAATATCCACCGCCATTGTGCAGCACTCCGTACAGTCTGTCCCGATTTCACCGGATAGTTGCACAGTGCGATCACCGTTACAATCAATCTACATTCACGCAGGAGGTTTCCATGTCACACACCACCATGACGTATCAGCTGGGCGATCGTGTCGTTAACCGTTTAGGCTACGGTGCTATGCAACTGGCTGGACCGGGCGTCTTCGGCCCGGTCAAAGATGAAACGCGAGCCATGCAGGTCCTGCGTGATGCCGTTGCCGCAGGGGTTAATCACATTGATACCAGTGATTTTTACGGCCCGCATGAAACCAACAAGCTCATCAGAAAAGCGTTGCATCCTTACCCACAGGACCTGTGCATTGTGACTAAAGTCGGTGCCCGGCGGGATGATAAAGGAGGCTGGCTGCCAGCGATGGAGCCGGAAGCGCTGACCCAGGCGGTAGAAGATAATCTCCGTCATCTGGGACTGGATGTGATCGAGGTGGTAAATCTGCGCAGCATGTTTAATGCCGCGAAGCCCAAAGAGGGTTCGCTGGAACCGCAACTGGCGGCATTGCTGGAACTGCAATCACGCGGGCTGATCCGGCATATCGGTCTGAGCAACGTTACGCAGCAGCAGATTGCCGAGGCGCAGGCCATGACGCCGATTGTCTGCGTGCAGAATATGTATAACCTGGCAAATCGTCAGGATGATGCGCTGGTCGATCAGCTGGCACAACAGCAGATCGCCTATGTGCCGTTCTTCCCGCTGGGCGGCTTCTCACCGTTGCAGTCGACCCGGTTAAGTGACGTTGCCACTTCGCTGAATGCCACCCCAATGCAGGTGGCGCTCGCCTGGCTGCTGCGCCGTTCGCCCAATATTCTGCTGATCCCTGGCACCTCCTCACCGGAGCATTTGCAGGAGAACCTCGCCAGCGCCCGCCTGACGTTAACCGATGAGATCATGACAACGCTCAACGGCTTCTGAAGCCTGTAGCCCGCCTGGCGGGCTTTTTTATCCGCGGGATGCCCTCAGAAACGCCTGAGGCATTCCGTGAGCTGCGGCCGATCGCTACAGCCGATGTGATGATCGATTCTGTCGATCATGTAGGGATAAAACGGATTCGAGGTGGCACGCATAATCGAGTCGAGGCCGACAATCAGCACCGCACTCTCACCGCGCAGCGACAGCGTGCCAAAGCTGATGCCGAACTGATTTTTTACCGCTGGCTCGCTGCCATATAACCCATCCTGCGGCGGAAACGGGATCGCGACGTGCGACAGAGAATAGAGACCGGCCGGGTAATTGATCGCCAGAGGTTGCGTCTGTTCAGTGGTCTCACCGGCACGCACGGTTTTGGTCACCATATTTAGCGAGGTCGCCGAGGCGTTGGTGATCACCGTTGAGGTATATAAACGTCGGGCAGCCGGCAGCAACTGATTAACGGCGGTGTAAGAGGAGTGACGAAACAGTGGACTGACGCTGACCGCCTGATTGATATCGAACAACACCAGCTCACTGCCGTTATCCGGCAGATAATTATACAGCGAGCGGATAACCGACGGGGTGCTGACGGTCGAGTCCATCACCGACTGAAAGGTCAGTACCGGCGGGAAGTCGGCCAGCTGCTGACGCCGGGCCTCCTGCACAATCTGTTTTTGCAGCGCCTGGGTGAGTAAATAGGTCTGACGGGCCGCGTGTACCGGAAAGGAGTTGTATTTGAAGGGATTGAACTCCGGCACAATGTTCAGCCACGCGGTTTTGGAAAAAGCTGGAAAGATGGAAGGCAACCCGGCGATACCGGCAAACCGGGCGAAGCGGGTTACCCCAATCATCGGTGACAGCAGGATCAGCTGCTGCGGGCGGCGTAAATGGTGATCGGCCAGGCTATCGAGGGTGTATTTCACCGCCAGCGCCCCGCCGTTTGAAAATCCAACCAGATGCAACGGCGCATTCTCACCCGCCAGCCGGGTAGCTTCACGTACCGCTAGTCGCGTGGCGGCCAGCCAGTCCTGCCAGTCTACATCGGTCAGACCCGCCGGGACCGTGCCGTGACCGGGTAACCGTAATGCCACCGCGACAAAACCCTGCTGCTGATAAGCTTCTGCCACATGGCGCAGGCTATAAGGACTGTCAGTCAGGCCGTGCAGTAACACTACCGCGCCACGCGGTATGCCCGCGGGCCGCAGCACATAAGAGCGGTTCCAGTCGTGATCAAAACTTTCAGGGTAGATCATGCTGTGGGCGTAGTAGCGATTGAGCGGTGTTTTCTCATCCGCCTCCAGCTTGTCGCTGACTTGCCGTTTCATCTCATCGAACAGCCGGTTCTCTGCCGTCAGGTAATCGGCATAGCTGGCGTGATCGAGCTGCCCGACGCTTAACTCATGCGGAACCCAGGTGTGCCAGCGGTGTAATTCTGGTCCGCGACCGGCCTCATAGACCCGCAAAATCAGCAACAGTATCACCACCAGCGCAGCGGCGAGCGTGATACGTCTGGCCCAGCGGGCAATAAAAGTTAACGTCCTGCTCATGCATCCTTTCCTGAGAAATTAAAATCCATAACGGAACCAGGCAAATAAGACATTGCCGTTGTTATAGGTCCCGGGAATATAAGTGAACTGAAGATTAAGTGCTTTATAACCGGCGGAGAACAGCGGCAATACGATCGGCAACGGAATATATCCGCCGAAATCATCGTGCGCCGTTATACCTGCAGTCAGTCCCGCACCTAACCGAAAGTCCTGATTTGCGGCCGGATACCAGCCTTTCTCCCAGCCATAACCGACAATCGGCTGCCATTTATTGTGCGAGTCTTTAAACGCCATCGCATATAACGCGCTCCAGTTGCCGCTGTCGTTGTAACGTGAAATCCCCAGACCACCGCCCCACGGCATCTCGTTATAGTGGTCGGTTTTCTCTTTGTCATACATGAAGCGGGCATGCCAGCTGATAAAGGGCAGATAAACATCGGTGTGCTGCGGCTCATTCCACGTTGTGGCGACATCATCCGTCACGCCGTCCCACCACGAAGAAAGTGATGAAACCGCGGTTTCTGCGTAAAGCGGCCCGGCGGCCAGCGTCGAGGTAAGCAATACCGTTGCAATGACATTTTTCATAGCAGGTCTCGTCAGCGCGCGCAGGTCATGACGAATGAGTATAGCGCAGCGCCTGAGATGCAGATTGTCAGCGGTCATGCTTCGCTTAATTCACTGATAAGCCACACTAAGCCGGTTGGCATCCGCCGTGCCGATCGGCCAGCAAGCAGAATTTCAGGCTGAAATCGCCAGCGGTGAGCACATTTTAACCGAGGGTTTTCTGCTGATTACAGTGAACGTCAGGCGGAGGAGATAAGGGGTTCAGACCAGGTATGGCGCGGTCTTCCGCGTATCAGGATAAAAAAAACCGGACTGGGTTCAGTCCGGTTTTAGTGTGACGCTGGCGGAAAAAATTAGCTGGCGTTCGCCACTTCGGATTTTTCGCCAAACTTCTCTTTCATATGGGACTCAATCTCTTCCAGACTCTTGCCGCGCGTCTCAGGCACCATCGCCATAACAAAGATTAGCGAGCCGACGTTAATCGCAGCAAAGATGAAGAAGGTGGTGCTGCCGGCATATTCCATTATCGGCGGGAAGCCAAAGGCGACGATCGCGTTAAAGATCCACTGTAATGAGACTGCGCCACCGGTCAGTACGCCACGCAACTGCATCGGGAACAGTTCTGACATCATCAGCCAGTAGACCGGTGAGATGCACATCTGCATACAGAACAGGAACAGCAGAATACAGCCCAGGGCGAGGTAGCTCTGCATCAGGCTCGGGCTGATGAAGGTCATCACCGCTCCCAGCAGAATCTGCGAGGTGATCACCAGACAGAGGCCGGTAATCAGCATCGCCCGACGCGGGAAGCGGCTGACCGCCCAGATACCCACAATGGCCGCCACGACGGAGACCACCCCGTTACCGATGGTCGCGGCAATCGAAGCGCTGGTGCCCAGCCCGGTCTGTTTAAGGATGATCGGAGTGTAATACATAAAGCCATTTACCCCGGTGAACTGGGCAACAAAGCCCAGCCCGACACCGATGATCATCAGACGGATCACCCACTTCTCGCGGATCAGGGTTTTCGCATCAGGTCCGCGCTCTGCCGCCCGCGCCTGCTTCTTCATCTGCGCCATTTCATGACGCACTTCACGCGGCGTTTCGCGCAGGTATTTAAGGATTTTTTTCGCTTCTTTAAGACGACCTTCGGCCACCAGCCAGTGAGGCGATGCTGGCACAAAGAAGGTCCCGATAAACAGCAGCAGGCCTGGCACCATGGCAATCGCCAGCATGTAACGCCACAGATGCTCATCGTGCAGCAGGTAGCTCAACAGAGTACTGGCCACGTAGGCGATCAGCTGTCCGGTAACTATCATCAGCTCATTACGACTGACCAGCGGCGCACGCAGTCGCGGCCCGGCAATTTCCGCGATGAACACCGGCACGGTGGACGAACCGCCGCCAACCGCAATACCGAGCAGGAAACGCATCGCCACCATCACATTGACCGACGGTGCCAGCGCCGTGCCCAGCGAGCCCAGCACAAACAACACGGCCAGGCTGCGCAGCGTGATACGACGTCCGAAGCGATCGGAGAAGAAGCCGCTCAGGAACGAACCGATAGCCGCACCGAACACCAGTGAAGAAGCCACTAACCCTTCAGTGAAGGAGTTCAGCCCCAATCCGCCCTGATCCGGCGGTGAGGTCATATAAGGTAAGGCACCCGAAATAATCCCGGTGTCATAACCAAAAGCCAGCGCACCCATAGTGGCTACCAGCACCACTAAAAAAATACGCTGGCGTACCGTATCGGCAGGCGCGTGTTCGCCCGCTTCACCAGAGTCTGGTGTATTCGTACTCATAATTACCCTGCCATTAACAAGTTAAACATCCGTTGATTAAATTTCATACGGAATAAAAATGGAACTTTTTTACCGATTGGGAGATGAAGTGTAGACGGTATTTTTGAATTAGCTTTAGCAATGCGCTTTTTATGGCGGGATAATTAATTACAAAACAGTGCGCCGAAATAATAGCGGAAGTCGCGCCGGAAGGAGGCGCGGAATAGTCACGAAGCGAAACTTAATTTAACATTATATTAACTCTTTCAGCTCGCTCTGAATCCAGTTTAGGAAGTGGCTAACGCGGGGAAACTGGGCAAAGCCGCGCGGGTAGACCAGATGGTGCGCGCTGACCGGCAGACTGTAGTGCTCCGGCAATACCCTGACCAGTTTACCGCTGCGTATATAATCCTCAGCCAGCAGCTCGCTTTCAAAAATAAGCCCATGACCCAACATGGCAGCCTCCAGGCTCATATAGGATCGGTCAAAGCGAAATAACCACTCATTATCCGGCTGGGGTAATTGCTGAGCAGCAAACCACTGCGGCCACTGAATAAGCGGCGATTCCGATAATATCAGTGCATGATGAATTAAATCGCTGGCCTGATTAACCGGATGGCGGGCTAAATAGCCGGGTGAAGCCAGTACCGACATTCTTTCATGGCGGATGGTTTTAATGTCGAATGACTTCCAGTCCGGAAAACCGTGACGCACCGCAATATCAATATTATCGCGGCTGAAAGATAAGTTCTCGTAGGAGCAGGAGAGCGTCAGCTGGAATTCGGGATAGCTGTCACAGAATTTATGGATCCGCGGTAGCAGCCACAGCAGGCCAAAACTGGGCGCACAGTGAATACGCAAATTGCTGCGCGCTTTCTCATTACTGATGCGCGCCGTCGCCTGCGCCAGACCCAGCAGTATCGGGCTGATTTCCTTCAGGTAATGTTCACCCGCCAGCGTCAGCACCACCCCTTTTGCCGAGCGATTAAACAGGATGCAGCCCAGTTCACGCTCCAGTTTTGCCAGCTGATGACTGGCGGCAGAAGGCGTAATGCTTAATTCCTCCGCCGCACGCGCCACGTTGCCAAAATGGGCAACCTGTTCAAACACCCGCAGCGATTTAATTGACGGTAAGTGGTCGGTCTGCTTTTCCATCTCTCCCTCCGTGCAGAAAATTTGTGATGTATGCCCGTTTTTAAACCGCAGAAATGTTAACTGCATCAAACCAACAAATTCATTCAGCATCAAATGAATTTTTTTGCATTGCCAATATCGACGGCTTTATCAATTCTGATCGTGACCCTGCCGGTAGGCATACCGAACCACTAATAATTATTCTTCTGGAGTGGACCATGTTACTTGAAAATAAAGTTGCGATTATCACAGGTGCGGCTTCGCAGCGCGGCATCGGCCGTGCAACAGCCGCCTGTTTTGCTCACCACGGTGCCCGCGTCGTGGTGCTGGATTTAGATCTGCAGGCGGCCAGAGCCAGCGCACTGGCGTGTGGTGATGGCCATCTGGGGCTGGCCGCCGACGTGACCGATCCGCTTACGGTGCGCCGCGCAGTCGATCAGGTGCTTGAGCACTACGGTCGCATCGATGTGCTGGTCAACAACGCCGGTATCACCCAGCCGGTAAAAACGCTGGATATCCGCGTGGAAGATTACAATCGCATCCTTGATGTGAACCTGCGCGGCACGCTGCTGATGTCACAGGCGGTGATCCCCACCATGCAGCAGCAGAAAAGCGGCAGTATTGTCTGTCTCTCATCCGTCTCCGCACAGCGTGGCGGCGGTATCTTTGGCGGTCCGCACTACAGCGCAGCCAAAGCTGGCGTGCTGGGGCTAACCAAAGCGATGGCGCGCGAATTTGGTCCCGATCAGATTCGTATCAATGCAATTACTCCCGGTCTGATCCAGACCGATATCACCGGCGGTCTGCTGCAGGATGAGCGCCGCCACGCCATCATCGACGGTATTCCGCTTGGCCGCCTTGGCGCAGCCAGCGATGTCGCCAACGCAGCGTTGTTTCTCGCCAGCGATCTCTCCGGTTACCTGACCGGCATCACGCTCGACGTCAACGGCGGCATGCTCATCCACTAACAAGCGCCCTGCCCTGCCCGCACTCGGCGGGCTTATACCGGGAGTGAATACCATGACCACGCTTAACCTGAGCGCAGCCGCTGCTGCGCGCGATCTCACCTATCGCAAAATCGCCTGGCGCTTAATGCCCTGGCTGATGCTGTGCTACCTCTGTGCCTACCTTGACCGCGTGAATGTCGGCTTCGCTAAATTACAGATGATGGACGATCTATCGCTGAGCGAAACGGTCTACGGGCTGGGCGCCGGGATCTTCTTCATCGGCTACTTCTTTTTTGAAGTCCCCAGTAATCTGATTCTGCATCGGGTCGGCGCTCGCCGCTGGATCGCCCGCATCATGATCACCTGGGGCATGATCTAGGCGCTGTTCGCGCTGGTCGAAACCGCATGGCAGTTCTATCTGCTGCGCTTCCTGCTTGGCGTAGCCGAGGCGGGCCTCGCGCCGGGCTTGCTGCTCTATCTCACCTATTGGTTCCCCTCCTACCGACGCGCCCGTATGACGGTGCTGTGGTTTATTGCCATCCCGCTCTCCGGAATGATCGGCGGCCCGCTCTCTGGCTGGATTATGGCTACTTTTGCCGGCTTTCATGGCTGGGCAGGCTGGCAATGGATGTTCCTGCTGGAAGCTATCCCTACGGTTGCAATGGGTTTAGTGGTGCTGCTGGTGCTGAAAGATCGTGTTGAGCAGGCGGACTGGCTGGATGAAGACGAAAAACGCCGGGTACGCGCCGATCTTGATGAGGACAACCAGCAGAAAGCCTGTCACAGCACGGTCAAAGCGTTTGTCGCTGATAAGCGTCTGTGGCTGCTGGCGCTGATTTATTTCTGTGTGGTAATGGGCCAGTACGCCCTGACCTTCTGGTTGCCGACGCTGGTGAGAAACTCAGGCGTCAGCCAGCCGCTGCATATTGGCCTGCTGACCAGCCTGCCCTACCTGTGCGCCATCATTTTTATGCTGCTGGCCGGTCGCAGTGGCGATCGTCATCGTGAGCGGCGCTGGCATCTGGTTATCCCGATGCTGGTGGGACTTATCGGCTTGTCAATGGCGACCTTAATGAGCCACAGCGTCTCTCTGTCGCTGCTCTCGCTGTGCATCGCTGCCGCCGGCATCCTCTCTGCTTCATCGCTGTTCTGGATGCTGCCAACCAATCTGCTGGGCGGAGTCTCTGCTGCCGCAGGCATCGCCGCCGTGAACTGTATTGCTAACCTGGCGGGTTTCTTCTCGCCGTGGCTGATTGGTGCCATCACCACGGCAACTGGCTCGCCCGCATCGGGAATGTATTTTATCGCTGCCGTACTGCTGGGTGGCGCGCTGTGCGTGCTGCGCATCCGGGCAGCAGACGTTAATCGTTAAACAGGAGGTAACATGACTGACCATCTGCACGCATCTTCCGGTCTTTCGCTGCAACAACGCGCCACCAATATTCGCCGCCATGCCTTATTAATGGGTCAGGTTCAGGGACAGGGCTACATCGGCCAGGCGCTGGGTGCCGCCGATTTGCTGGCTGTCAGCTATTTTCATGCCATGAACTATCGTGCCGACCAGCCTGACTGGGAACAGCGCGATCGCTTCTATCTGTCGATTGGGCATTACGCTATCGCGCTGTATGCCGCGCTGCTTGAAGCGGGCGTGATACCGCCAGAGGAACGTGAAACATACGGCACCGATGAAAGCCGTTTACCGATGTCGGGAATGGCAGCCTATACGCCGGGAATGGAGATCACCGGCGGCTCACTCGGTCATGGACTGGGTATCGCGGTTGGCGCCTGCCTCGGCCTGAAGCAGAAAGGATCGACGGCGCGGGTTTTCAACCTGCTTTCTGATGGCGAGCTGAATGAAGGATCGACCTGGGAAGCAGCGATGTCTGCCTCGCACTGGCAACTGGATAATCTGATCGCCATTATCGACGTCAACAATCAACAGGCTGATGGTCACAGCAGCGAGATTCTTGCCTTCGAGCCGATCGTGGATCGCTGGCAGGCTTTTGGCTGGTATACGCAGCGGGTTGATGGCAACGACATTGCAGCCTTACAGGCAGCCTTTGATGCCGCCTGTAGCTGGCCGGACCCGCAACCCCGGGTGATTATTTGCGATACCCGAATGGGTAAAGGCGTCTCCTTTCTGGAGAGTCGTGAGAAAACGCACTTCATTCGGGTCGATGCCGATGAGTGGGATAAAGCCCTGACCGCGCTGGAGCAAGGAGCCTGAGATGAGTTCACAACCACAGAAAAAACGCCTGACGACCTCAGCAATGATTGCATCGATCGCCGCCGAGGGTCAGCCCACGGTCTCAGCACCGTTTGGACATGCGCTGGTATCACTGGCGCAGCAACGGCCTGATGTGGTCGGCATGACGGCTGATTTAAGCAAGTACACCGACCTGCACCTGTTCGCTGATGCGTTTCCTGAACGCTTCTATCAGATGGGCATGGCGGAACAATTGCTGATGAGCGCGGCGGCCGGGATGGCGCGTGAAGGCTTTACCCCGTTCGTCACCACTTATGCCGTGTTTGCTTCACGCCGGGCCTATGATTTTATCTGTATGGCAATCGCCGAAGAAAATCTGAACGTCAAAATTGCCTGTGCGCTGCCCGGCCTGACCACCGGTTACGGCCCCAGTCATCAGGCCACCGAGGATCTGGCTATCTTCCGTGGGATGCCTAATCTCACCATTATCGATCCCTGCGATGCGCTGGAGATTAGCCAGGTGGTGCCCGCCATCGCAGAACATCAGGGTCCGGTTTATCTGCGGCTGCTGCGTGGTAAGGTCCCGCTGGTGCTGGATAAATATGACTATCGCTATCAGCACGGTAAAGCTCAGCGTCTGCGTGGCGGTAAGCATGCGATGATCATCAGCAGCGGGTTAATGACGATGCGGGCGCTGGAAGCCGCCGAGGCGCTGGAGAAACAGGGCATTGAGGTGGGGGTGGTGCATTCACCGGTCATCAAGCCGCTGGATGAAGCGACCATCCTGCGCGAAGCGGGGGAAGCGGTCGACATGAATCGGCTGGTGATCACGGCTGAGAATCACTCGGTGGTAGGCGGGTTAGGCGAGGCGATTGCCGGGGTACTGATGCGTAACAATGTCACGCCGCGCTTTAAGCAAATCGCACTGCCGGATGCGTTTCTGGCGGCAGGTGCATTGCCAACGCTGCATGATCGTTATGGCATCTCTACCGAGGCGATGGTCAAACAAATCACCGCCTGGCTGGCGGGCTAATCCGCATCGAAACCGGGCCTGGCCCGGTTTTTTTTTCTGCTTTCCTCTTTCTGGTTTCTGTCGTTCTCTTCAGCCTGCTATCTCTCAATCCCCGTTCCGCCGGGAAAGCCTTAGGCAACGCCGAATCCCCAATCACGCTTTACTGATTGCAGTGGACGGCGACTTTCTGACAACACAACGAAATCTGAAGGCAGCACAACCGCGGGCGACGGCCTTTGTTCTTATCCGGATAAGATGGCAAAGTCTGGTTTACTCCCCGGATAGCGCTATTCACTGTAAACAGCAAATGGGTCAGTTAGCGATTTCCAGCCTGCGATGATGGGGGTATATGACGGGATGAGGCTCAAACTGTGCTAAACAAAACGCTGTTACCGATCGCAGTGAACGTTATGTTGCTGAACCATGCTGGTTTCGTCACGCGAGTCTGCGGACATATCCTGACGACACCGCGTTTCGTCAGCCTCAGTTAACAGCCTGCAAGACAGAATCACGTATCGGGAGAATAGCAGGCAGAGAGTGAAGTTTTTCCGTCTGAAAAAAGTTATCCACTTTTTCTGTGGATAACTGAGGGATATTTTCTGAGTATCTTTTTTCAGTGTAGCTTCACGGCTTCGCTGCTGTGCCAAAACGCACCTTTTATCAGCCAATCGCTTCGCCTTAAGGCTGTTAATTACGCCCTGAAGGAGTGAAATCGTGGCGATTTCAGGCTGAAATTTTAGATGGTTACCTATAATAAACAGCTACTTAGATACTAAATAACTCTGGCGCACTAATTTGTAGCAGGCAGAGGTCTTTACAGCAGCCTGTTTGCACGGGTCTGAGCCGGTTTGAACGAATGTAAATTTAAAGTTAAGTGGTTACTAATGAACCAGCCACCGCAATTCTTTCATTGCATTGCTGTTATTGTTTTGTCCCGGTTGGCTGACTGAAGAGAAGCGTGCAGTAATAACGCTTATCCACGGCTTTGGCTCTGGCTCTGGCTTTTTGGCTTTGGCTTTGGCTTTGGCTTTGGCTCTGGCTCTGGCTCTGGCTCTGGCTCTGGCTCTGGCTCTGGCTCTGGCTCTGGCTCTGGCTCTGGCTCTGGCTCTGGCTCTGGCTCTGGCT
>NZ_JBEPNM010000023.1:0-28712 GCF_040546285.1 Pantoea sp. UYEF8
GGCTGAGAGGGTTTCGTTCGCCGGCTGGTGAGGTTTTGAGGTTCGCTGCGCGAACGGGGCTGAGAGGGTTTCGTTCGCTGGCCGGTGAGGTTTTGAGATTCGCTGTGCGAACGGGGCTGAGAAGGTTTCGTTCGCCAGCCGGTGAGGTTTTGAGGTTCGCTGCGCGAACGGGGCTGAGAGGGTTTCGTTCGCTGGCTGGCTGTGGCAGTTTCAGTTTCGCCGCTGCCGGCGACCGACAAGGGGCCGCCAGTCGCCGCGCCCCCTTGACCCCGGGCTCCGGCCTGCTTCACCGCCGCTTCGCGGTCCCTTCGCCTCTTCCGGATTTCTCACGGACCGGCGGGACGCGCCATCCCTGGCACGATCCCGCCTCTTCGCGACCTCCCTGTCGCTCGTCCTGAAATCCCTCATCAGCTCAGCGCTTCAGATGGCCTCCCAACCCCTCGCTGTTATTTCTTTTTTTCCTTTGTTTGGTACTTCGTCGCTGTAATGCCCGAGTAACATTACTTTCAGCGTTTTTCTGCGTTCAGGACCGTTAGCCGTCAGAAAAGGAAAGTATCCATACAGCCACCAGATGTAATCCCTGCCATCAGACAACACTTATCCTGCCAGAATTTAAGAAACCACAGACGGGTTTGCCAAAGGTGTTCGCTGCGCGAGCGGGCTGTGAGCAGATGTCGTTCGCCGGCTGGCTGCGGGCTGGGGTTCGCTGCGCGAACGGGCTATGAGAAGGTTTCGTTCGCCGGCTGGCTGCGGCAGTTTCAGCTTCGCCGCTGCCGGCGACCGACAAGGTGCGCCAGTCGCCGCGCCCCCTTGACCCCGGGCTCCGGCCTGCTTCACCTCCGCTTCGCGGTCCCTTCGCCTCTTCCGGATTTCTCACGGACCGGCGGGACGCGCCATCCCTGGCACGATCCCGCCTCTTCGCGACCTCCCTGTCGCTCGTCCTGAAATCCCTCATCGGCTCAGCGCTTCAGATGGCCTCCCAACCCCTCGCTGTTATTTCTTTTTTTCCTTTGTTTGGTACTTCGTCGCTGTAATGCCCGAGTAACATTACTTTCAGCGTTTTTCTGCGTTCAGGACCGTTAGCCGTCAGAAAAGGAAAGTATCCATACAGCCACCAGATGTAATCCCTGCCATCAGACAACACTTATCCTGCCAGAATTTAAGAAACCACAGACGGGTTTGCCAAAGGTGTTCGCTGCGCGAGCGGGCTGTGAGCAGATGTCGTTCGCCGGCTGGCTGCGGGCTGGGGTTCGCTGCGCGAACGGGCTATGAGCAGGTTTCGTTCGCCAGCCGGCTGTGGCAGTTTCAGCTTCGCCGCTGCCGGCAACCGACAAGAGGGCGCCAGTCGCCGCGCCCCCTTGACCCCGGGCTCCGGCCTGCTTCACCGCCGCTTCGCGGTCCCTTCGCCTCTTCCGGATTTCTCACGGACCGGCGGGACGCGCCATCCCTGGCACGATCCCGCCTCTTCGCGACCTCCCTGTCGCTCGTCCTGAAATCCCTCATCGGCTCAGCGCTTCAGATGGCCTCCCAACCCCTCGCTGTTATTTCTTTTTTTATGACGGGTACTTTATCGCTGTCGGTTTTTGGGATTGCCTCTGGCTTTCGGCTCAGCAGACAAAATGTTATTCAACCCACCCGCTGTTATCTCTTTTTTTATGTTAGGTATTTTATCGCTATGGGTTTTTGGAATTGTCTTTTCTATCGGGTCGGCAGACAGCGCGGCTTTGTAAATTGCAGCGGTTGTTTCGTCTTTTTCAAGTTGGGTTCGTCATCCCGGTAAATATTGAGGTTTATCTTTGCAACGGGCCAGCAGACAGCACGGCAACAGCAAAATGAAAAAATAATTACAGGCGGGCGATTTACCAGAGGCGTCCGCAGCGCTGAGGAACAACCGGAGGCCAGGAGAGCCGACAGGAAGTCGGCGAAAGGACGGATCGCGCCACGGATGGCGCGTCCGGCCGGTCCGTCGGCCGCAGGGAGTGACGAAGGAACCGCGCGCAGCGTGGCGCGCAGGCCGCCGGACGCCGGGATTGTGAAGGGGCGGGCGTCCGCCCCTTGACGCGTCCGCCTGCTCAGGCAATCTGAAACTCCCCATCGCCTGGCGGGCGTAAGCTCACTCAATGTCAGTCCGCAGCAAGCGCAACCTTACTCAATGTCAGCCCGCAGCAGGCGTAACCTGCTCAATGTCAGCCCGCCGCCAGGCGTAACCTGCTCAATGTCAGCCCGCCGCCAGGCGTAATCCCCTCTGCACCGCCCGTGCCGGCTGCGAGACTTAGCCGCCGCCAGGCGCACCCTCTCCCACAGCTAAGCGCACTCACGAAACCTCACTGGCTCGCTCCCGCTTCATCAGCGTCGGGAATATAAACAGCGACTGTCCCAATCCGCGGTTGGTCAGCGACCAGAGCGCCACCGAGCAGAGCGAACAGATCCCGACAATCGCCACCGGATAGAAACAGGCCCAGAGGAACGAAAACCACGCCTGATTAAACAGATGGTGACGCTGGGCAAACAGAATCGCTGACATGCCGAAAAACTCAATGAAAATGCGGTGTATCACATAAATCTGCAACGTATTGCGGCCGATCCAGTTCATATAGCGCATACTGAAATGCTGATTCAGCCAGCGACAGGCCGCGATACTGAACAGCACCGCCAGAATGCACATGAACAGGCTCTTATCCAGCCCGAAAATAACGTGAATGCCCGCCAGCGCCGCCAGTACGGCCCACGGCATCAGGTTTTCACGCCGCCATTCGCTGAGGCGCAGCATAGTCTGACTCCAGAAAGCGCCCAGCAGGAAGAACAGGAAATATTGCGCCAGGCTTTGTGGTCCCCAGTAGGGAATAATTTTCTCCACCGCCAGATAGTTCAGCACAATCGCCGCCACCATCAGCACCAGTTTATATTGGCGAAAAACTTTGGCGCAGAGGAAATAGAGACCAAGCCCGTACAGATACCATGAGGTGCTCATGGCCATAAACGTTAGCTTAAGAAATTCTAATAGCGAACCCGCATAGGCTGCATTCAGATTCTGGGAAATACGCTGACCGGTAATTTCGGTGGAGATGCCGAGAATCGACCACCACTGAATAAAGCCCCACAAAATATAGAGATAAAAGAGATTGGTGATCCGGCTGGTAAATACCTGCTTCCACGGTCGATTAATAATACCGTTGGTCGCCAGCAGGCCTGAAACAAAGAAAAACGCCGGCATACGTAACGGTGACAGGACCGTATTAAACTGCACCCATATTTCAGCGGGTAGCCATCCGGCAGAAAGATATTTCAGCGTCCCTTCAAAACCCGGCAGCACCGTGTGGTACAGGACCACCAGTAATATACAGGCCCCTTTCAGGGTATTCACCCACATTATTTGCTCTGGCTTGGTGTTGTTCATTCAATGACTCCTGCTGTGTAGGTCAGAATGCTGAAAAGTAAAAGCGAGGAAATCAGTATTGCTTTTATGGTTATCCAGCGATTATTCGTCATTGAACCGGTGGTGAATGTAGCGAAAGTCTTAAAAAATGCGGCGTGGTCCTGATGCTACAGTCATTTACCGAGCTGAACGTTTCCTTACACTTATCAATAAATAGCCAGGCAGCGGCTTTATTTACCCTTATTGCGCTGAAAAAGATAATATTACTGGAGAGTCACCACGGTTTAAATAAGAGAAAGTGGCAACTCTAAAAGCCATGTAATAAACAATGAACAGAAAAGTTTTGTCAGATGTGCCAAAAGGTTTAACGGAGATTTAAAAATATATGATAGCGATGACTTTCAGCGCGAATAACCCCTTAGCAGCAGGGTTATTTTACGGAAAAACAGCGTTATTTAAACGGGTTAACGCAGCCTTCCCGAAGGAAGGCTGCGGCGTTACTGACTCAGAAATTTGTCGAGGAACTGACGGGTTCGCGGCTGTTGCGGGTTACTGAACAACGCTTTCGCCTCGCCCTGCTCCACAATGCGGCCCTGGTCCATAAAAATAGCGCGGTCAGCCACGTCGCGGGCAAAGCTCATCTCATGCGTGACGATAACCATGGTGCGTTTCTCTTCGGCCAGGGCGCGGATGGTGTTAAGCACCTCGCCAACCAGTTCCGGATCCAGCGCCGAGGTCGGTTCATCAAACAGAATCACCTCCGGCCGCATCGCCAGCGCCCGGGCGATGGCCACCCGCTGCTGCTGACCGCCTGACAAACGGCGCGGGTAACTCTGCTCTTTGCCATGCAGTCCGACTTTCTCCAGCAACTCACGGGCGCGTGCCACCGCGTCCACTTTGGCTTCGCGCTTGACGATTACCGGCCCTTCAATAATGTTCTCCATCACCGAACGGTGGGGAAACAGATTGAAGTTCTGGAAGACAAAGCCAACCTGCTGGCGCAGACGACGCACCTGCTCTTTCTGTTTACTCTGCGCCAGCGCCGCATCAACGGTAATATCCCCCACCCGGATGGTGCCGCTGTCCGGCACTTCCAGCAGGTTGATACTGCGCAGCAGCGTGGTTTTACCCGAACCGCTGGGACCGATAATCGCCACCACTTCGCCTGCCGCTACGTCGAGATCGATGCCATGCAGCACCGTCTGGCCATTGAAGGATTTCACCAGTTTTCTGACTTCGATGGCACTCATTTCGACTCCTGATCCTGACGATTAACATGCTGCTCCAGCCGGTTCTGCAGGGCGGACAGCACCGTCGCCATCACCCAGTAAATCAGCGAGGCAGCCAGATACATGGTGAACACTTCCAGCGTACGCGAGGTGATCAGCTGCGCCTGACGGAACAGCTCCGGCACCTGGATGGTCGCCGCCAGCGAGGTATCTTTTACCAGACTGATAAAGCTGTTACCCAGCGGCGGCAGCGCGGTCCGTGCCGCCTGCGGCAGTATCACCCGGCGCAGCGTTTGCCAGCGCGTCATGCCAATACTGGCCGCCGCTTCCCACTGGCCGCGCTCAATCGCCGAGATCGCGCCACGCAGTGATTCCGACGCATAAGCCGCGGTATTCAGCGACAGGCCAATCATGGCGGAGGGAATCGGATCCAGCTCGATACCAAACTGCGGTAAGCCGTAGTAGATCATAAACAGCTGGGCGATCAGCGGCGTACCGCGGAAGATCGAAACGTAGATCCGCGACAGCCAGCTAACCGGCCAGAAGCGTGACAGCCGCATCAGTGCCAGAATGAACCCCAGCACCAGGCCGAAGAACATTCCGCCGATGCTGAGTTGCAGCGTAAACAGCGCGCCTTTTAATAAAAAAGGTGCTGAATCCAGCACCAGTTGAAGACTTTCCTGCATTATTTAGTCACGTCCGCGCCAAACCATTTTTCAGACAGCTTGCTCAGTGAGCCATCTTTCTGCATCTCTGCAATAGCCTGATCAATCGCTTTCAGCAGATCGTCATTGCCTTTACGCACCGCCACGCCAGACTCCTGACGGGAGAAAGCGTTGCCTGCTACGGCCATGGTATCGCCGGTTTTCTTCACCAGATCCAGTGCTGCCAGGCGGTCCACCAGAATGGCGTTCAGACGGCCAGAACGCAGATCCTGATATTTGGTCGGGTCATCATCATAGGTACGGACATCAACGCCCTTCACGTTCTCACGCAACCACTGTTCGTAGTTGGTACCCAGACCGACGCCGACCTTTTTACCTGCCAGATCCTCCGGTTTGGTGATGCTACCGGCGTTGGCTTTCATGGTCAGCGCCTGAATGCCCGAGATGGTGTACGGCGTAGAGAAGTCATACTTCTTCTTGCGCTCGTCAGAGATGGTGACCTGGTTAATCACCACATCAATCCGTTTCGCATCCAGCGAGGCCAGCATGCCGTCCCACTTGGTTGGTTTCAGGCTGGCCTTAACGCCCATGTGCTGCGCCAGTTGTTGCGCGAACTCCGCTTCAAAGCCGGTCAGCTTGCCGTTCTCATCCTGGAAGCTGAACGGCGGATAGGTACCTTCCAGTCCCACCAGCAGCGTGCCGCGCTCTTTAATTTTATTCAGCAGATTTTCAGCTGCGAAGGTTTTAACGTTGACGCCCGCGACCAGCGCCACGGCCATCACGCCCATCACCAACTGGCGACGTACAAGAGAAAAGGTCATATTCACCCCATTATTGATTGTGTTGTGTGTATTTTATAACGGCAACGCCGCTACATTGCTGCCGGTCCATCGTGATAACGGCAAGATTATAAACTGTTTTTTTTGCTTGTCTCAGACCGAAGGATGATAAGCAAATAACGCCGGCGCGCCGCCAGTATGAATAAACAGCAGCGGGCCTTCCCGGCGGAAACGGTTCTGGCTGATGCCATCCAGCAACCCCGCCATCGCCTTACCGGTATAGACCGGATCCAGCAGAATGCCTTCCAGCTGCGCCAGCAGTTTCACCGCCGCCATGCCCTCGTCGTTCGGTTCACCGTAGCGTGGTGCATAATACTCATCCCACAGCGTAATCGGCGCGGTAGCGGGCACTTCAAGCTGGGCTGCCAGTGGCTGGCGCAGACGCTCAACCAGCGGCAACTGAGCCTCAGCCTGACGGGAAACGGTCACCCCCACCAGCTCGGTATCCGGTAACAACTGTTCAAGGCCAACCGCCAGCCCGGCATGGGTGCCGGCGCTGCCAGAGGCGACGATAACGGCGGCAAAATCCACTACCTCTTCGCTCTGATGGGCAATCTCCTGCGCGCAGCCGACATAGCCTAACGCACCCAGCGTATTCGAGCCGCCGACCGGCACGATATAAGGCCGGAAACCCTGCGCCTCAAGCCGTGTTGCCTGTTCCGCCAGCTGCTCCGCCGGACGATCCAACGCATCAACCATAATCACCTCGGCGTCCATCAGATCCAGCAGCAGCCGGTTACCGTTGCTCAGGTAGTTTTCTGCATGGGTGCCGATTGGGTTTTCCAGCAGGGCAACGCATTTCAGACCCAGACGGGCCGCGACGGCTGCGGTCTGGCGCACATGGTTGGACTGAATCGCTCCGGCAGTCAGCAGCACATCGGCCCCTTCGCGCAGCGCGTCGGCCGCCAGATACTCCAGCTTACGCAGCTTGTTGCCGCCCATCGCCACCGGCGTGACATCATCGCGCTTGATGAAAATATCGCGGCCGAGATAGTCGGAGAGTCGTGGCAGATGCTCTAACGGGGTTGGCGCGCCCAGCAGTTCAAGGCGGGGAAACTGGTGTAAAAGATGTAAAGACAATGCTGCCTCCATTCGGGCATTGGAAATTATCCTTACAGTGTTGCAGAAGATGCGAAAAGGATCACCCTGATTCAGGTGGCGGGAGATGCGGTGACGGGCAAAACAGGCGTGCTCCCCCGTCCCGCCCTTTTCAGCAGCGTGAAAATAGCGGGGACGTACCGGCGGTACGCGGGGGAGCAATGGGTGCACAGCGGAGCGTTAGCCCTGTTGCCACCCTAAGAACTGATCGTATTTGCGCAGCGCAATACGGTAATTATTATTGCCCGCATCCGGCAGGTCGCTTTCCAGACATTGATGCCAGCTATTGCCCTGCAGCCGATCGGCCGGGAAATTTTTCGCTTTCAGCATGTCGTCCAGCCGACGCAGCCGCACCACGTATTCCCGTATGGTGCTGGGGCTCATCTCTGTCTGTTCGAACAAATACTGTTTGAACGCCATAATGTCGAAGTAATTAGGATGGGTATTACAAAAAATATCGCTACAAAAGCGACAGAGCGCAGTCAGTTCTGGCTGAAGTTTCAGCCACAGTTGCTCATCAATCATCTGGTCCATCCGAGCGATGGCCTCTTTATTGATGATCTGGCCACGAAAAACGAGCGCCATTCGATCTAATACCTTGCCACAGTGTGAACAGTTGCTCTGGCTGTGTTTATAGTCTTTAAGATAACGACTTAACGGTCTGGCCTTGGTCTTGGCTCCCATTGCTGAGTCCCCGGTTTCTTATATTTTTGAATCGCCAGGAACTGATACTGCTAGCGCGCTCCCGTAAGTCGGGCCCGCAGACGTTTAATCGCCTGACTGTGCAGCTGGCTGACACGGGATTCCCCCACATCAAGCACCGCGCCAATCTCTTTCAGGTTCAGTTCTTCCTGGTAGTACAGTGTCAGCACCATCTTTTCACGATCGGGTAACGCTTCGATCGCTTCGATGACGCGCTCACGCAGACTCCCTTCCATCAACTGATGAAGCGGGTTGGCCTCTTCATGCCCTTCCGTCACCAGTTCCGCACTGTCGCCATGTTCTTCCCGATACTCGTCGTAGGAAAAGAGCTGACTATTGTTGGTGTCCAGCAGGATCTGCCGGTACTCCTCCATCGAAACATTCAACTGCTGCGCGACTTCCTGCTCGGAGGCAGCACGACCCAGCGTCTGTTCCACCTTATGCATTGCCCCGGCCACCTCGCGCGCGTTACGACGAACGCTGCGTGGTGCCCAGTCCCGGCTGCGAAGCTCATCCAGCATTGCGCCGCGAATACGCTGCACGGCATAGGTGGTAAAGGCTGTTCCCTGTAGCGCGTCATAGCGCTCCACGGCATTTAACAGACCGATACCTCCGGCTTGCAGCAAATCGTCCAGCTCAACGCTGGCTGGCAGACGAACCTGCAGGCGCAGCGCTTCATGGCGCACCAGCGGCACGTAGCGCTGCCAGAGCGAATGCTTGTCCATCACGCCTTCGGCGGTATAGAGATCGTTCACGTTGACTACCCTGCGTTAATGAAGTTATCGGCATGATTATCCAATTCTGTAGGGTTATTGATTGGGGGAATAGGCGGGGTAAAACGAGGTTATTTCATTTTTGTTATGTCAGGGGAGCCGATCCTTCGTTCCCCCTTCACATTGGCTAGCGTCGCGCCCGCAGCCGTTGGCGCGTCGCGGGTGGTACCGCCGACCACAGGCTGCAGATACGGCCATTTAGCTCCTGATAATAAGGGCTTATGTTGGTCTGCGCTTCGTCGCTGGGGTGTACCTGGATCTGTCCCGACTCACCATCAATGCTTATCAGTCGGTTGAGGAAAAGCCGTTGCAGATCGCTACGCAGGAATAAGCCGTTGTCGACGCTGTTATCCGCCAGCCCCCCTTCATCATTCTCCTGCGTATCGATATGACAGGCTTCTACCCACGGCCAGTTATGCCGATCGGTCAGCCGGGTGCCGGTCATCACGCAGGCGCCGTAGCGCGCTTTGACGCCCGCACTGAACTCGGCCTGGCTGGCGCGCTGCAGTACTCTTGCCTTCACCCGCCGTCCCACTTCGGTGCCCGGCATCACTGCGGCAGGCACCTTGTGCTGCGGCGTACTCAGCACCACGATGAATTGAATGCGGCGTGACTGAGGAAAACAGGGATTAGCCTGCGGGTTGAACAGCTGCCAGTAAGCTTCTTCCTCATCCTGGTGCATCAGCACCAGTTTGTAGCCGCGGCTGTTGAGCAGGTTCTGGGCGGTAGCAGAATGGGGATCGATCATCGCGAACACCTGACTGCTGCCCATCACCTTCCACAGATTGTCGCGTTTCTCTTTCTCGCTGCGGCGGAAATAGAGAAAGGAGAGATTCTGCTTCAGGTAGTGCTCAAAGCGGCGCAGGTAATTTTTACGTTCATTATCATTGGCGATGAACAGCAGATCCTCCAGCGGACTGTTGCTCTCTTCCTGCGCAAACACCGCACGGATTTTCAGGGTGCGAAAGCTGGTTGACGGGCTGAGCAGCGCGCGCGCCGTCAGCTCCTTCTCCTCAGGATATTGCTGGGCATAGCGCAGCGCGATCTCCTCAAAGGTCAGCCGCTCACCCGGTGACAAGTCATAATTGAAGCGCATAGACACTCCACAAAATAAGTAAAATGGATCAAAAGTGATGTTGTTCTGCAAGGAGTTATCGGCAGGCTGGAGGGGAACTGTAACCGGGGGGTGAATAAGCGCAGCGCAGTGTCTTTTTTGCTGACATTGCGCCGGCTCTGCTGTCAGGGATCTCAGCAACTGTGCCGGCATGGCTACCCCGTGGCACGGGGGGTTAATTCTGCTGGAAAGCTATGCCTGCACCTCTGAATACCGGGTGTGTTACTGGCCCGACTCTTTTAGCCCGGCTTTGACATCAACAATCGGGTTCAGAAGCGGTACCACCGCCCGGCGATAACGCTGACGGATTTTTGCGCTGAGTGGCCGTTTCGCCATTATGCTGGTCCAGATCGCCCGTTTTTGTCTGTTGTGATTGTCAACATCATCAAACTGCTGAATGGTGGTATGTTGCGCCACGTCATGCAGTAACACCGGCGCAGGATAGACAGCCAATAACCGGAATGCGCCATGCTCCTCGAACAGACACCATTTATCAGCTGCCATCCAGACCGGGTAAAGCAGCTTCAGCAGTCGTCTGGCGGCTTCGAGATTAATCACATAGGCATGAGAGGTAGTGGCACTGTATACCGGATAAAGACCGGTGGTTGGCGTTATTTGCGCGACAACCTTATTAACAAATTTATTAACCTGCGATAACAGCACCACCACAGGCTTATCTACAGGAAGTTGCATTGCAGGGCTGGATAAGACTTCAGGTAACTGTTCGGTTAATAACGCGTCGTCTTCCAGAATCAATGCCTGCGCAATATTCTCATCAACTATTTTTTGGTAAATTTTCAGATGACTCAACGCACAGCCTATTTCACCCGGTTTAAAAGCATAGTTGACCGAGCGGGTATGCTGAGAAATTTCCTTTTGGCTCAGCTGCTTACCATTTACGGCAGGAATAAACTGATAGGGAATTCCTGCAGTTTCACATTGTTTAGCAATCGTTGCGCGCCGTTCAGTTGAAGAATCGAGATTGATAATGAAAGTGTGCATGTAGATTCATTTCATCCAGGTAACAAAATATTTCCATGAATGAAATGATACCTTTTTCTTCATCATAAACTCAAATCAAAAGCGCAACACGGGCTGCACACCCAGGTGATAACCATGGGTTAAAGTTTGTCTTGTTTACTTTTAAACACTGCCTGGCAGAAACGGCTCATCGCGCTGTGGCTGAAAAAGTAACGAATGCTTAGCGCTGACTTAGCTATTCTTTGGCTGGATTCTTTGTAGATTGATTCAGACAAACTAACGGCAAAAAGGATATATGGCAGGCATAAAAAAACCCCGCCGAAGCGGGGTTTATGTTCAGAGGTAAGGCGATTAGCCCTGCAGCAGAGACAGAACCTGCTGTGGAACCTGGTTAGCTTTAGCCAACACTGAGTTACCCGCCTGCTGGATGATCTGCGCTTTAGACATGTTTGAAACTTCAGTTGCGTAGTCAGCATCCTGAATACGAGACTGTGCTTCAGACAGGTTAGTAGTGGTGTTGTTCAGGTTAGTGACCGCTGAATCCAGACGGTTCTGAATCGCACCCAGGCTTGAACGGAATTCATCAACGCCAGCGATTGCATCGTCAAGTTTAGATAATGGGTCAACGTTAACACCAGCAGGCAGAGTTGTAGCCGTGCCTTTTGCTACTGCTCCTGTGCCAGCATCAATAGTTGCCGCAGAATATGATTTAGCCCCTGTTGATGCGTTAGTAGTTTGAACCAAGAAAGCGTTGTTACCACTGTTATCTTTGTAAGAAATTAATGAATCACCATCAGCTAAAGCAGATGTATCTAACTTAACATCTTTATTTACTGTTGTCAGTGCTGTTCCACCAGCGATAGCAGCATCAGTAGCAGGTACTACTGTGCTGCTAGCATCATATGAAATAGTACCTTTGGTATTATCAATCTGAGCAGCATGATAGTCTGTGCCATCAGTTGAGACGTAATAACTATCGCCATTTTTTACCAAATTAGTAATTGCCGTGGTATCTCCGCCCGCTTCATCAACTGTAGCATCTGCGAGAGCAACAGAAACCTGAGTTTTTGTTCCATTAGCAACTGAACTAGCCATTTTTGAGACATCAAAATCTTTCAGACCAAGTGTACTTGAAGTAATTTGTTTCAAATTAATAGAAATTGTCTGTCCGTCGTTCGCGCCGACCTGAATCTGCATAGTTCCATCTTTAGCCAAGACATTTACACCATTGAACTGGGTTTGGCTTGAAACACGATCAATTTCATCAAGACGTGAAGTAATTTCATCCTGAATTGAAGAAATGTCAGACTCAGAGTTAGTGCCGTTGGAGGCCTGAACAGTCAATTCACGAACACGTTGTAAGTTGTTGTTGATTTCTGACAGCGCGCCCTCTGTGGTCTGTGCCAAAGAGATACCGTCGTTGGCGTTACGCGCAGCCTGAGTCAGGCCGTTAATGTTAGAGGTGAAACGGTTGGCAATCGCCTGACCAGCAGCGTCATCTTTTGCGCTGTTGATACGTAAACCAGAAGACAGACGCTCGATAGAAGTAGACAGAGCTGACTGGTTCTTGTTGATGTTGTTCTGAGTGATCAGCGAGAGGCTGTTGGTATTAATGACTTGGGCCATGATAAATTTTCCTGTTAATCAAGTCTTTCGGTTAAGGTGTGGGCTTCAACCCGCCGGCTTCAGCGCCGTCAAAGTTGTTATCGTCTGCCGTTAAACAACCTTTAGAATTTTTTTAGTACCAGGCGAATTTTTTGCTTCAACCTGTCACGCTTTTGGTTATCGCCACCCTGCCGCAGTTCTTTAGACTTAATTGGTTAATTTTCTAGTCGTCGAAATACCCTTCTCTATAGTGCTTATTTACCTCATTACCCTAAGGCAAATAATCTTAAACTTTCTTTCATCAAGGCCGATAACTCAGGTATTCAAACTCCGTGTCGACCATTTAAAGGAAACAACATGGCTAGCGTCTCTAACCTGGGTGTCGGTTCAGGTCTGCAATTAAGTGATATTCTCGACAGTCTGCAAACGGCAGAAAAAGCCACCTTAAAACCGATCTCTGCGCAGCAGAGCGCCTATACCGCTAAGCTCAGCGCTTACGGTACGCTTTCCAGCGCATTGACGACCTTTCAGACTGCGAATACCGCACTGAACAGCGCCGATCTCTTTAGCTCCACCACCGCCACCAGTACTGGCAGCGCATTTAGCGCCACCACCACTGCCGGTGCCGTTGCTGGCAGCTACACTATTAGCGTGTCGAAACTGGCTCAGGCACAGACTCTGACCTCCGGCGTGCAAAGCAGCAATACTGCCATGCTCGGCGACAGCTCAGCGGCCAGCCGTACGCTCTCTATCAAGCTGGCAGATGGCACCAGTAAAGACATTACGCTGACCAGCGATCAGACCTCATTGACCGGTATGCGTGACGCAATTAACAAAGCGGGTGCCGGAGTAAACGCCAGCATCATTAAGTCGGGTGATGGTGAATATCGTCTCTCATTAACAGCGGCGAAGACCGGTGAGAAATATGCGGTCTCTTCAGTCACCGTAACCGGCGACGATACGCTGCAAAGCATTGTCGGCTTCGATGCCAGCAAAAGCGATGCAGACAATCCAATGGATCTGAGCGTGGCGGCACAGGATGCTCAACTGACGGTGAATAATGTTGCCATCACCAGCAGCAGCAACACCATCAGTGATGCATTAGAAGGCATTACCCTTAATCTCAAGGATGTCACCAGCAGCAGCCAGAACCTGACCGTCGCCAAAGACACCACCAAGGTCACAACGGCGCTGTCTGACTTTGTTGATGCGTACAATACTCTGCTCGACCAGTTCAACAGCCTGACCAAATATACCGCCGTTGATGCTGGTGCGGATGCGCAGGATTCCAGCAACGGCGCGCTGGTCGGCGACAGTACGCTGCGCACCATCCAGACACAGTTAAAAGGTCTGCTGACTAACGCAGCGAGTTCATCCAACTATAAAACGCTGTCGCAGATTGGTATCTCTTCTGACCCGACCACCGGTGCACTTAAACTTGACTCTGCAGCGCTGAAAACCGCACTGGATAAGGATCCGGAAGGCATTAAAGAGATGATGGTCGGTGACGGCAAGACCACCGGCATCACCACCAAAATCGCCACCAACCTGACCGGCTGGTTGTCATCGACCGGCATTATCCAGGCGGCTAAAGACGGGGTGAGCAAGACGCTCAACAACCTGACTGACCAGTACAACAAAATGAGCACCCGCATTGATAATCTGATTGCGCGCTACAAGGCACAGTTCACCCAGCTTGATGTGACGATGAGTTCACTCAACAGCACCAGCAGCTATCTGACCCAGCAGTTTGACAATATGTCGTCAAGCAGTTCGAAATAGTAAGGAGTGACCATGTACAGCGCTACCGGCACCAAAGCCTATGCAAAAATCGGCGTGGAAAGCGCCGTGATGAGCGCCAGCCAGCAGCAGCTGGTGGTGATGTTGTTCGACGGCGCGCTCAGCGCGCTGATTCGCGCTCGTCTGTTTATGCAGGATGGCAATATTGAAGGCAAAGGTAATTCCATCTCTAAAGCCATCAATATCATTGAAGGAGGTCTGAAACAGGGCCTCAGTGAAAACAGTGGTGATGAGCTGGCAGATAACCTGCTGGGTCTTTACAACTACATGACGCGCCGCCTGCTGCAGGCCAACCTGCACAATGATGTTGAAGCTGTCGAAGAAGTCGAAGGCTTACTGCGCAACATCGCGGACGCGTGGAAAGAAGTGGTTCAACCTAACCTGATTCAGGACGCCGTTTAATGATTATTGCACCGCATCTGATTGCCGTTTACCAACAGTTACTCGATCTCAGCCAGGGAATGCTGCGTCACGCGGCGCAGGGCGAATGGGATGAATTGATCAGCAGGGAGATGGACTATGTCAGCGCGGTGCAATCATTAGCGCAATCGACAGAGGCTGCCGCCCCATCGGTTCAGGTTCAGGAGCAACTGCGCCCGGTACTGCGCCATATTCTGGATAACGAAAGTGAAGTGAAACGCCTGCTGCAGGCGCGCATGGATGAACTGGCTTCGCTGGTCGGCCAGAACAGCCGCCAGAAATCGGTGCTTTCCGCCTATGGTAATCAGGGCGGTGTGGTGATGGTGCCACGCGAAACCCTCTCCTGATAATCTGCCCTCTCCCGCCGCGTTGAGATTTATTTTTCAGCGCGGCGCCTCTTTTTTGCCGCTTACTCCATACTTGATTCTCATCATCCCCCTGGAGTGCAGTAGATGCAAAACCCGACGTTATTACAGTTTTTCCATTGGTATTACCCGGATGGCGGCAAACTGTGGCCGGAAATCGCCGATCGTGCCGCCTGGCTCAGTGAAATTGGCATCACCATGGCCTGGCTGCCGCCCAGCTATAAAGGGGAATCGGGTGGCTATTCTGTTGGTTACGACAGCTATGACCTGTTTGACCTCGGTGAATTCGATCAGAAAGGCAGCGTTGCCACCAAATATGGCGACAAGCAGCAGTTACTGGCAGCCGTCGAGGCGCTGCGCAGCCACAACGTCGGGGTGGTGCTGGACGTGGTGCTTAACCATAAAATGGGTGCCGATGAAAAAGAACAGATCAGCATCAACCGCGTCAATCCGGACAATCGCGACGAAATTTATGACGACGTGGTCGAATGCGAAGCCTGGACTAAATTCACCTTTCCGGTGCGCAACGGAAAATATTCAAAATTCGTCTGGGACCACAAATGCTTTAGCGGCGTAGACCATATTGAAAACCCGGATGAAAACGGCGTCTTCAAAATCATTAACGATTACACCGCCGAAGGCTGGAACGATCAGGTCGATAATGAGCTGGGCAACTTCGACTATCTGATGGGTGCGAACATCGATTTCCGCAACAAGGCGGTGAGCGAAGAGCTGAAGTACTGGGCGCGCTGGGTGATGGAACAGGTGCCGTGCACCGGCTTTCGTCTGGATGCGGTGAAACACATTCCGGCCTGGTTCTATAAAGACTGGATCGATCACATTCAGGAAGTGGCTGAAGAGCCGATGTTTATCGTCGCTGAATACTGGTCGTTCGAAACCGATAAGCTGCAGGAGTATGTGCATCAGGTGGAAGGCAAAACCATGCTGTTTGATGCCCCACTGCACATGAACTTCCATCAGGCCTCCACCGCCGGCAGCGCTTACGATCTGAGCCAGATCTTTGCTAATTCGCTGGTGGTCGCCGATCCGTGGCATGCGGTAACGATCGTCGCCAACCACGACACGCAACCGCTGCAGTCGCTGGAAGCGCCGGTAGAAGCCTGGTTTAAACCGCTGGCCTACGCGCTGATTCTGCTGCGTGAACAAGGCGTGCCAACCATTTTCTATCCCGATCTGTTCGGTGCCAGTTATGAAGATACCGGCGGCGACGGCGAGAAACATAAGATTGAGATGCCGGTGATCCCGGAGCTGGAAGGGTTGATCCGCGCGCGCCAGCAGTATGGCTGGGGCGCACAGACCGACTATTTCGACCATCCCAACTGTGTCGCCTTTAGCCGCAGCGGCACCGAAACCCAGCCGGGCTGTGTGGTTATCATGTCGAATGGCGATGCAGGCGAGAAAAGCGTGGCGATGGGCGAAGGCTATGCCGGTAAGGTGTGGCGTGATTATCTGGCGAACCGCGAAGAAACCATTACCGCCGATGATCAGGGTAATGCGGTGTTTGTCTGTAACGCGGGCAGCGTCAGCGTCTGGGTGGTCGCAGAGTAAGAGTAACAGAAGATCTGGCAGGGCCAATGCCCTGCCAGCATCATTTATTGCGCGACTGCCGCCGCATTGTTTTCAGTAATGCGGGTGTGCAACAGCTGGGGCTCAATATTCTGGATCACACTGGCCTTCGGTTGCTTCGCCACTTCGTCCAGCGCCTGCTGGCACTCTACGGTTGGACGTGCCACTTTACGCAGCGTCAGCCCGTCATAATTCAGTTCACCGTTATCAACCACCAGCGGCATCACCCGAACCTGACGCGTTACGTTGACATAATCGCCGCTCAGCAAGGTCAGTTTGCCGGGTTTGGCGATAACCCGCTGCCATTGACGGCAATCCAGTGTGCTGCCATCCGCATTGATAATCAGGCTGCCTATCGCCTGACCGCTAATCAGGCCACGCTGCGGACCGACCGTTTGCCAGTTGCCCTGCAGATTAGCCGGTGCCGGCGTTTGTACCGCACTGTCATAGTCGTTGATTTGTGCACATCCGCTCAGCGCCAGCGCGGCAATCAGCATCCACTTTTTCATGTTTAATCCCTAAGATCGCATCAATGGCGGCTACGTTATAATTTTTCCCCTGAGGTGCGCAAGGTATCTGGCTGATCCAACCGCGCCCGGCGCGGTTTTTTTAGCGCTGCCGCGCAACTCAGGCAAACTCAGCCGATGCTAAGCGACATTTATCCGCTAACGCGCCAGTCTGCTTGCGCGCGTCCTGACAAGTCAGGCACAACCCGCTACACTGACGCGCTGCAACTGACTTTCAGGAACCTGGCTATGAAAACTCCAGAAGCGTATTACGCGCAGGCGCGCGAAATGTTCTTTACCGCCCATCCCGATTTCCAGGCGGCGCTTGATGAGCTGACCGAAAGCGATGCCCGCGCTGCCAATCTTTCCCTGCGCCAGCTGCGTGAATGGCACGCTGAACGCATCTATGCGGCCTTTTTACGTCAGAAGAATCTGGATGGAATGATTTTTTCGATTCAACTGGCTGAACCAGACAAAGCCGTGGCGGCTGAGGCAATCGAGACCTATCTCAAATCACATGCTGAATCGCTGGGGATGAGCTGGGAAGAGTTTTGCATCAAAAACGAACTCTGATCGGGCGGGACTGGAAGGTGTATTTTTTATACACCTCCAACCAGTGGTTTAACCACCGATAAAGTTGTACAAGTACTAGGAAAGTGTATAACTTCATCGTACGACTTCGGTCGTGATTGTCCTTGAACGAATAGTGCTTTTGCACTGCCTCTGGAGGTGTTGCTGGATTTCCACCTCCAGAGGCGAATTTTTTTCCCGTCGCTACTCTTCTTCTGCCATCTTTCCTTTAACTTCCACATACTGTGCCACCGCCAGCAGACGATTAATGTGCGTCAGCAGCAGGTCAACGTCGGACTGCAAAAACTCGGTCGATGAACGTGAAGCCGTGACAATCGCATCCTGTACCGTCTCGGTGATGGTCAGCGTATTGTCCTGTTTGGCCTGCACCAGCAACGCAGCAACCAGCAGCGATTGCGCTTCGAGCTGAGCGGTCAGCTCTTTCGCGTCGACGTCCATTTTTGCCAGTTTTAGCAGAATATCAATGACCAGTTGTCGCATCGCACTTCTCCTGATGTATGGAGTGCCATTATGTCGCGATGATGCCGCAATAAGCCAGACCAGGATGCAGTCCGGCATAACATAAAAAAAATTAGCCGTAATCGGGCGCATCGCCTTGCCACTGTTTTTATTTACAGTATTATATCTCTGCGATTTTGCCCTGAATGGATTGCCATCATGTTTGTTGAGTTGATTTATGACAAGCGAAACGTAGCCGGTTTGCCGGGTGCTCGCGAGATGATTCTCGAAGAGCTGGAAAAACGGGTGCATCGGGTGTTTCCTGACATTGAAGTTAAGGTCAAGCCGATGGAACGTAACGCGATTGATACTGATTTGAGTAAGAACGATAAAGCGACGATTGCGCGGATAGTTGAAGAGATGTTCGACGAAGCGGAAATGTGGCTGGTGGCCGATTAATCCTTTAACGGCCACCGCATCAGTTAGCGGGAGGTCAATTAACTCTCCTGCTCACTGTGATTAATTTCGATTTCGATGTCCTGAATGGCGGCATCCAGATCTTCCAGCATCTTACCCTGCTTGTTGAGTAGTGCATCGATACGATCGGCGTTCACCTTATCTTTGTATTCACCCGCATCGAAGGCTAACCAATGAGTTGAAAGGGTCTCGGTGTTGGTTTGCGCGTAGTGTCGCATCTCTTTTAGCTGAGAGGTCACGTCACGCAGATAATCGTTTTTGGTCTTGGTTTCTGTTGAATCGCTCATGCTAAATGTCCTTCTGGTCAGTTATCCAAAGTGATTTGGCGTAGCGGTTCATCAACCGGCCAACCTGCGGGCGCCTTTCCTGCGAAAATATCGAAAGAAAATGTCGCCCGGAGATTTAAATCTAGTCGATAATAGCGAGGCCGCACTAAGAATAATCGGAAGTTACGGTTTACGGCCGGAATGCGTCGCAGGCCCCTCACTTTCAATCACCACTTCCTTCACCTTATCGACCGTTTTGATCGCGGTGCGGTCCGGTATCGCATCGAGCTTATGCTGTAGCGCACTCACCTGATTGGTCAGCAAATCCACCCGCGCATCTCGTTTTGCGGCGACATTGCGGTAATCCTTGCGAATCTCCTCCACCCGCTTGTTGGCGGCATTATTGACGTAAAGAAACAGAATGGTCATCAGCACGCAGATCATCGAACAGCCGAGCATCACGCCGCCGAGAATAACCTTGCGCTTGAGGAGCATGGGTGTAACCGGACTATTTATCGTAACCATCGCTGCGATCCTCCAGAGTTGAGATAAGGCGATCGACTTCGTTGCGGAACTTATCGCTATGATCGGTCTCGGTCATGGCCAGCAAAATACCTAATGCATTTTTGATCAGCCGAAGATCGGTCTCGAGCATGGAGATACGCCGCAAATTTTTGTCGTGTCGTTCGCGTAGTTCATCGTTCTCTTCACGTATCAGTACGTTGCTCTCCTTCAGCAACACCACCTGCTCTTTGTAACTGGTTATAATTTCGCCGCCGGCCCGATTGCTGGTTACGATTGACGCAATGCCCGCCAATAACGGTTTCCAGAACAGTGCCGCCGCGCCCCCACCCAAAACCAACGCACCCATACTGGTAATTAAACTACTTTCCATGCCGCACCCCTCTACCCGGTAAGGTCACTGGAACACCACGGCGTGCTACAACAGGCACGTCCCCTGCCTGAAATTTAAGATTGCTTAAATGCCAGGGTTAAGTATACTTAAGTCATTCTTAACCTGAATGTCAAGCAGATGAAAAACGAAACGCTGGGCGACCGTATTCGCCACCGAAGAAAAAACCTGGGGTTAACGCAAAAGCAGTTGGCGGAGCAGGTAAAAGTGTCCCATGTGGCGATCTCACAGTGGGAAAAAGAAGAGACGTTACCGCGCGGTGAGAATCTGTTGCGGCTGGCGGAATCGCTGGGCTGCGCACCGGCCTATCTGATAGATGGCGATGGTCCTGTTTTCAGCGAAAGTGGATTTGCCGGGCTGCATCAGATTCCCTTACTGAATCAGCGCGACGTGGTGCCGTGGCTGAAGGATGCCGGTACGGTGAAATGCGATTTTCTGATGCATAACGATATGGCACTTTCTCAGCGCAGTTTTGCCGTGCGGGTTGGGGAGCTGGCGATGGCGCCTGCCATTTTGCGTGATGATGTGGTGATCATTGATCCGGCGGTATCACCGATGCCGGGTGACAGCGTACTGGCGCTGCAGCAGAACGTTGCGCTGCTGCGCACTTACCGGCTGCGCGAGCCGGAAAACGGCATTACGCAGTTTGAACTGGCGCCGGTTAACGTCGATTTTCCTTTGATGCACTCTGGTCGCGATGGCCTCAGGCTGGCCGGCACGCTGGTCGAACTGCGTCGTTACCGTCAGCGCTGAATAAAAAAACCCGCTGCGATGCGGGTTAATTACTTCAAATTACACACTTTACTACGGCAAATGACGACAAAGGTCAGGCAGCTTACAATGCGTCAGTCAGCTTATCCACCACCACATTACCGTGCAGATCGGTCTGTGTGATGCGATAGCCGACACACCATGAGCGGCGGGTGCTCAGTTTGTCGAACAGGGTCACGCCGCCTTTTTTGACACCGTGCGGGTTAACGATGGTCCATTCGGTCACGTCTTCCTGTCCGCGATTTTTCAGGCTCACGGTGCCGTTTTTAATCAGCTGATCATCAGCTTCAATCTTTAAATAGTCTCGTAACATAATTTCAATCTCCTGGTAACGCTGGTCACTATATGCTTTTTACTAATCCGTTCAATCGAATTTATTAATCGATTAATTTGTGACCTGCCGCACGTGAGATAACAGATTTGTCCATTCACGCGTCTGCCTGGCACGGTTAGCATGGTCCCGCTGCACACAGACACGCAACGAATAATGCCGTGCACCACACGAGAGAAAACTCCGATTCAGCCCGCCTCGCGCGGGCTTTTTTTATTTCAGGCCGCTCCGTCCCGTCAGGTTGACGACGGCTGGTCTAGACTTAAGACACTGAACAAAAGGAGTTAGCCATGTTTAAACATAAAACCAATGAAGAACGTAAACACGAAGGTGAAGTGAGCAAGAGCCTGCCGGAAGCGGCACCGCACGTAGGCAATGCGTATGAAGAAGACGATCATCCTGCTACTGACGCGCCGAAAGATCACGGCGAAGTACCACGCAAGAATGATGACAGTCAGGATGATAAAAAAGATCCGTATAAAGCAAGTTGATACGCCGCAACGCGCCCCGTTCAGGGGCGCACCGCTATTGTGACCACGTTATAGCTTATCGAGATAATTTTCCGGGAATGGCACGCCAGAATGTTCCAGTCGCGACAGCTTCTGCGTGATGTCGTTTCTTATCGTCTCATCGCCGTCCTGCCAGTACGACTTTACTACCGCTAACACCCGTTCAGCGGTTTGCTCAGTGAATCCGGACGGTTCGTCAGCCTGCAGCACCTGATGAATTTTCTCATTCATCTCTCGAAGATTGATCATTTCGCCCTCCTGTCAGAAAAAAGATAAGTATAGTTCAGACCACCCTGAGCGGGATTCGCGCAGTGGCGGGCAAAACAATTTTCACGCCGCACGCTGCTTGCGGATCGTCCTGTAAAGGGCAGTGAGATGAAGGCAAAAGTGACGGGATTTGAACCGATGAAGAAAATAATATTGCTGCTCATGTTGAGCATTACTGCTGGCTGCGTCGATACCGGCCGGGTCGGCTTACATCCGCATCTGCAAACCGCCTATTTTAATGCGCATCCTTATCAGGTGCAGTCCTGCCTGTTTTCAGCCGCGATTAATCAGCGTCTTTCGCTTGAACGGGATGATCCCCTGCCCGGCGACGCGCAACGCTATAACCTTGAACAAGGTGATGGAACCGTTATCGCCTGGATCGAAACAGACAAATTCAATCACAGCGAAACCAGCGTGAATTTTTTTTATGACGCCCAGGCGGCAGATATCCGCGCTGCGGTAGCGACGATGATTGCTGAGTGTAAGAGCGCCGATTAAATTCTGTCTGCCCTCATTTCCCTGGCGTGAGGTTCAGGTGGCTGTTTGCAACCTATCATGAAATACCGCTATCCTGGCCGCTTTGACGAGAAAACAATCATCGCTCGCGCCTTACGCACACAGGCCGTTACCGCAGGCGGCAAGACTGAATCTTTGCCGCCCTGTCGCCCCGTTATTTCTTTTCGCAGTCGTAGCTACCGCGGATCCTTATCTGACTCTGACTGGTGCGGACAATCTCCGCATCCAGTAATGATTTCCCCTCACGGGTTACCAGATCCATATCGATCATGCCCGGAGCTTTGGCGTTTTTGACCCGCCAGTGCAACTTCACGTTATCGTAATCGTCTTTAGCCTTGAGAAAAGTGGTGCTGTTAATCTCCGCACTGTTGCCGTTAACTGTAACCGTCCCCTTCTGGTCGGCTTTCAGGTCGAACGGTCCGCATTGCAGTGCAGTAAATGCCGAAGCAGAAAGAGAGGTCAGTGGAAGTAACCAGATGAGCGTTTTTATCATTGTCGCGGCGACCTGCTGATGGCTGATGAAATCTGAACGGTAGGAAGCAGCGGGCAGTGGGTTTGTGCACACTGTCGACGCGATCCTCGTCAGCCAGCAGTATAACTGATGAATGTTATTATGGATGGCGCGGTTACAGATATTACCGCCCTACTATAGGTTCAGATGCCGCTAAGTCCGCCAGCGGTTTGAACGCGGCAATAGCTGTGAGCAGGTCAGCGCGCTTAGCGCCCTGACAGTGGATTTTTTCCGCCAGTCTTCAACAGTGCGTTACGTCGGATTCAATCAGTCCTGCTAATCCTGCATATGTATTGTGCGTTGGTGGGGACTCAAGAGTTGATTAAGGGATAGCTCAGATCGCGTACCACCTGAACATTGCTGCATTTGCTTACTGGTCAGTTGCCGCTGATTAAGGAAGGTTGCGGCACTTGTTTTTCCATAGATGCACCAATGACCGCTTTCAGATTGTCTGAATGTATGGCTAATAAACAGCCAGCACTTCCGTCTTCACCTTCCCGGGCACCACTGTCCCATTAAGCCCCTGACCGTCGATCGTCGCGCCGCCCTGAGTGATGCCGCCGCTCGGGAAAAGTTTCCCAAACTGCGGATAATCCTCAAGCTGATAAGCAACTGTGTCGCCAGGGCTGGGCGTTATAGAACGATCAACAGCACAAATCCTTCCGGCGTTTCGATGCGTATCGTGTTGGCCGGGTTCGGCATCAGAATATCGTTCAGGTTAAGCCGCTGCTCAACATGGTCCTGCGCAGGAGATAGAAAGCCCATAGTTACCTCACATATCCCATGTTAATCAGTGCGTAAGTGCGGTTTTCATCGCCATCAGTTAACAGCTCTTTGAACATGTTCTGTTCGCGCCGTATCCACTAATTGCACTATTACAGCGTCCATATGTGGTTGAACGCCTCAAGTTTTCGCTGGAATGTTCCGGTGGTGGCCACTCGCCGGCCCATGCCGACTCTGATTATGGCCTGAAAAAAGGCACCTTTGATTGCGTAGTCGTGTGGCATGATGGCCCCTGATGAATACTGTATTTATATACAGTAAAATCAATCGGCGAATTCGATCAAACGAGACGGAAAAGACATAAGCTAAAATGTTGATATGGAAGGAGGTTGTTTTGATGGATGCCGCGGAAAGTGGCTATGCTTTAAGCATACACCGCAGCCTACTGAGAGAGGTGCGGGTTACCTCTGCCCCGTCGCCGGGGCTTTTTTATGCTGTTACATATCTTATCAATACTTGCCTTAGCTTTAACTGGATGACAAGATCCGGCGCATTCTGAAATATAGGTCATCACATGATTAAGCTTTTTGCCCGATACGCCTCTGTAGGTGTGGTCAACACACTAATCCATTGGGTTGTATTCACTGCTTTCTACACTCATGGGCAGTCTCAGTCTCTGTCGAATTTTGCCGCTTTCTGCTGCGCCGTCACTTTTTCCTTCTTCGCAAACGCAAAATGGACCTTCAATGCTGAAGCAACCACTATTCGTTACCTGCTTTACCTCTTCTTCATGGGTGGCATGGCGTCAGCTGTCGGCCTGTATGCAGATCGCACCAAAGCAAACCCCATCATGACGCTGGTTGTTTTCTCCTTCATAAGTCTTTTGTGCGGATTCATATATTCGAAATTTATTGTTTTTAAGGAAAAATCATGAAAATTTCTCTTGTGGTTCCAGTTTTTAACGAGGAAGAAGCAATTCCAATTTTTTATCGAGAAGTCCGGAACTCTCTTGAAGAATGGGATGTTGAAATCGTTTTCGTGAATGATGGAAGCAGTGATGGCACAGAGGCAATAATCAATGCACTCGCAATATCTGATCCTTCTGTGAAGCCAATATCTTTCACGCGAAACTTTGGAAAAGAACCCGCTCTTTTTGCCGGGCTAGAATACGCCACTGGTGATGCAGTCATCCCTATTGACGTTGATTTGCAGGACCCTATCAATGTTATTCCTCGCATGATAGAGGCGTGGAAAAATGGGGCCGATATGGTTTTAGCGAAACGAACTGACCGTACAAGCGATGGTCATCTTAAAAGAAAAAGTGCGGAGTGGTTCTATCACCTTCACAATAAAATAAGCTCCCCGAAAATTGAAGAAAATGTAGGGGACTTCCGTCTCATGTCACGTGATGTCGTTGAGAGCATAAAACTGCTTCAAGAGAGAAACCTTTTCATGAAAGGTATTCTTTCTTGGGTTGGTGGCAAAGTAGACGTCGTAGAATACGCGCGAGCAGAACGTGTTGCTGGAACTTCAAAATTTAATGGCTGGAAGCTATGGAATCTGGCACTGGAAGGGATCACATCATTCTCGACGTTCCCTCTAAGGGTATGGACTTATTTAGGTTTAATCATAGCTGGGATATCTTTTATTTATGCTTCCTACTTGATTGCTGACACATTAATTTTTGGAAATCCAGTTAGAGGATATCCATCAATAATGGCGTCAATATTATTCTTAGGCGGCGTACAGTTAATTGGGGTCGGTGTATTGGGAGAATATGTCGGCAGAATTTACATTGAGATCAAACAAAGACCGAGATATATTTTAAAAAATGGAAAATAATTCAATATTAAGAAAACCTTGTACTCCACCTGATTACAAAAGTTCTCACAGCATTAAATTTATGAATTTTATACCTGTACTACTTGGTGTTTTTTTCTTTTTGTATATCTATGGCTTTAGGCCGCTAGGCGTTACAAACATATCCTGGCTTGGTGGGGGTGACGGGCTTCAAAACTATATAGGCTGGGAGTTCTTTAGGTATTCAGGCTGGAATTTTCCGGTTATTGGTTTGTCAAATAACTATGGCTTAGATGTTAGTAGCTCAATAGTTTTTACGGACTCCAACCCACTACTTTCAATAATTTTTAAAATATTTTCAGGAATACTCCCAGACACATTTCAGTTTTTCGGAGTGTGGCTATTAACTTGCTGCTTACTTCAATCCTTGTTTGCATGGAATATAATAAAGATCTATACATCCAGTAATGCTATATGCATAGCTGGAACTCTTGTTTTTATGTTTACTCCAGCATGGATTAATCGTGTTGCGCACATAAATCTTATGGCTCATTTTTTATTGCTTGCTGCTTTATATTTAACACTGAAAAGGAATAAAAATAATCTTTTTGAGTGGCCTTTACTGATTTGCCTGGCATGCAGCATACATTTTTATTTAGCAATGATGGTTATGATCATATGGTTTTACAACCTAATTTCAAAATTAGCTTTTAAGGAGACATCCTTAAAGCCAGTAGCAATAGAAGCGCTTTTAGCCTTTGTGATGGTGGCGCTAACTTTGTTTACATTGGGTTACTTTACGGTTGATGATGTTTCTGATCGTGGAGGTTTTGGTGCTTATAACAATAATTTACTCTCGCCAATCATGACCTCTGGTTGGTCATTATTCCTTTCAACTAACAAGCTAGGTTCATCGCCTTTTGAGTCAATGAATTATTGGGGCTTGGGTGTTATATTGCTAGCTTTAACAGCATTTTTTTTAATACTGCCAGAGGTGAGGAGAACCAAATTAAACAGGAAGAAAGCCGCATTATCTGCATCTTGCTTTACACTTATAGTTATAGCAACAACAAATAATATTGAATTGGGAAAATATTCTTTTTTTGTCCCACTCCCTTACAAACTACTAGATTCCCTTTCCATATTGCGGGGTTCTGCACGTTTTTTTTGGGGCGTGACTTATATTGCCATATCAGCTTCAATGATCGTTGTTCTTAAGAAATGTAGTCATAAGACTGCCATGATTCTTTTTACATCGTTTGCTCTACTACAAATTGCAGACATTAGTAAGGGTTATTCCCGCGAAAACTTTTACTTTCATCGCGAGCATGGTTCAGAACAAAACCTATCCAATAGCTTTTGGAAAGAAGGTATTAAATCTTACAAAGCTATAAGGTATGTGCCCTTTGAAAACAGAGGTCGTCACTGGCAAACTGTGTCATTGATTGCTTTAGAAAACAAGATCCCGACAGACGCAGTTTACATGGCGCGCTTTAGCAATTTTAAAGCGGATGAAATGAATGAATCTATTATTCATGATATTGTATATGGCGAGTATGATGATGATACTGTATATATTATCCGGGATGATATTGTAAATATGGTTCACCTAAAAAAGGGTGACAATGTGTATAGAATAGATGGATTAAATGTCCTTGCTCCTCATTTGAAAAATTGCGAACAATGCCAATTAATCAAACCGAAAAATTTAAATTCATATGTTATATTCCCGAGGTTCTGGGGGATTTCCGAGCCATTAGGCTTTTGGAATGGAGCCAGATTCACCACTGTGCTTATTAATAGCAAAACGGAAACAAATAAAGTATCATTAAAATATAATGTATTTACTACTTCAAAAAACCCAACACAACGAGTTATATTCAAAGTTGATGGGGAGCTAATAAAAGAAAAGGTTTCAAGTGGAATCGATGAAGTAAATCTTGAGTGGGCAAACAAGGCAACCCAAAAGGTTTCCATGTTAACTATTGAGACCCCTGATGCGATTACACCTCGTAGCGTAGGATTAAACAACGATGCCCGAATAATTGGCATTGGAATTTTATCTATAAAAAATAGCACCCAAGATCATTCTCATTATTCTCTCTAAAACACTCCCCTCATGGAGGGGAGTATTCATCATGGCAACGTAGCAGTATCAAATAGCATTTGTTTTGTTGCCACATTGGCCGCGATTAACTGTTCTTTGTTCTGCTGCTGTTCTTATTGGGTCGGCGGTGGTGCGACAAACTCACTGTTGCTGAAGGTGAATCCCGTGCTGATATATGCACCTTAAGGAACTTCAACAGCAGTCAACTCATCGCCAAAATCAACCTGGGTTCACCATCCCAAATCACCCGATTTTCAACACAATTTTTTTGCTAATCAGCGCCCAATTTCGCACTTATGCTTCATCACCCATTTCAATCACCATTCAATAATTACAATTCCGCCTGAACCAGCGCTGCCATTACCACCAGTCGTGCTGTCTGAAGTGGTATACCGCCCACCGCCACCTCAATAACCATAAGCCGACCTGCCGTCGGCGGCGGTTGCTTCAGCATTGCCGGATCGTGCAGCCCCGCCACCGAATGGGCCTGACGCGCCGGCACCACCGGAACCACCTAGCGTTCCTGCAATGACATCCTGACCTGATGTGCCCCCAGGCGCACCAGCGCCAGAGTTGCCGCCTGCCGCGGCTTTGCCAGCTCCAGCAGTTGCGTTAGCGCCTCCGCTACCGGTTGCACCGCCGGTCAATGCGACAAGACTACCGACTATTATATTGCCACCATGGCCTCCAGTGCCGCCCGATGAACTTCTTGCCCCCGCCGTTCCCGCCAAACCAACAGTAACAGAAATAGCCTGATCGGGTGTTACGTTGTAAGGAACCTTGATATTTTCTTGCCCAGCGCCACCACCTGCGCAGCCAGAGACATAGATTGTTTTGATGCCAGCAGGAACCGTAAAAGAGCCACTCCCGGTGAAAGTTTTTTGGTGATCAGCTACCCTATCAAGGCGCGAATTGCTGACAGAAGCTGATTATTGTCACTCTTGTTTAAAGTAACTCCAGCCGCTTCAATCGTTCTTGCTATTTCTTCCTGAACTGCATCAAAAAAGTTTGCATCCAGCGCTGTAGACAGCTCACCGGTCTGAGGGTCTCCGCCGGTAAACCCATTTTTACCCGAGCCAAATTTTTCGTTGGGTTGAAACCCGCCGTTATATACATGCGTCCTGAGTGCGCTGTAATACTCAACGATATAATCTGTTATCTCATGGGCAGCATCGCTGTAGCTTACGTAATCAGCCACTGGCACCCACCCATTCTTCAGGCTCCTGAAGAAACGCTCCATCGGGCTGTTATCCCAGCTGTTTCCACGTCGACTCATACTCTGTCTGAGCCGGTATCGCCCCAGTAACTGCCGGCCCTGTCTGCTTGTATAATGACTGCCCTGGACGCCCTTCTAAGAGTCAAGCCGTTAACGGGGTGCTGTTGATCTGCCTGTTTTGATTTCGCAGTAATGTATATACTTCCCGTGAGATAT
>NZ_JBEPNM010000024.1:0-27256 GCF_040546285.1 Pantoea sp. UYEF8
ATTAGAAAACGCTACCGTGAAGGTCAGGAAGATCAACTGGGTGCTCTGGGTCTGGTGACCAATGCGGTTGTGCTGTGGAATACACTTTACATGCAGGAGGCGTTGTCACATCTTCGCAAATCAGGGGAAACGCCTGAGGGGGAGCAACTGGCAAGATTGTCGCCGCTGATACATGGCCATATAAATATGCTGGGGCATTATACGTTTTCGTTACCAGAAGATATTTTGAAGGGCGAGTTAAGACCGTTAAATTTCAATACAAACAATGAATTAACCTCTTAACGTGGTTTTTTACATCATTGGACCGCGAACCCCTATAACGTTTTTATGCATTTGATGGTTAGCCTGCTTTCCTTTGAACTTTCCTTGCTCAACAGCTTTTTTAATACCCTCTTGCTGCCTGCGTCTGCGATCCTGATAGTCCTTACGAGCTATAGCTGCAAGCATATCTAACATCATTGCATTTATTGCTCTGAGCATAGCAGCAGTAAAGTCATCACTTCTCTGGTTCTCCAGCGCGGCGTAACTGGTTGGTAGATCCAGACTTACTATCGACAGACTTTTACTGTTAATCAATTCCTTGAGTTTTATCCAGCCAGCATCATCAAGACGAGATAGCCGATCTACCTGCTCAATCAGTAAGGCATCCCCTGGCGAGGCATTTTCAAGTAGCCGCATAAGTTCGGGCCGCTGAAGTGAAGCACCAGAAACATTTTCTACATACCAGCTTGCTACACGATGGCCGCGCTCAGCTACAAATTGCTGCAGGCTATTTTTAGCACGCTCGGCATCTTGTTGCCGGGTCGATGCGCGAAGGTACGCAAAAATGTACATTTTTCAAGCAGCCATGACTTATAGATGATGACTTAAAGCCTAAAATGTCAAATTTATGACTATGACATTAGAGTATACTCAAATGACATAATAAAATGATAACAACTGCAATATTAACCGGTAGAATTCACACAAAAACATCTCGTTTTTTTATTTGTGTTTTATAATTTTGATAATATTAAAAACAAGATTCCCTTTAATAAGGTTATCAAAATAAAATATGAAGTTGGTTGATTGAGGTACGATTATTTAAACACGGTTACCCCTGAATATCAGTTGGTGATAATCAGGCTTTAACATAGTGGCGTCAGATATATCTACATGATGACGCTGGAAAATTAAACCGGTTTAGCTGAGCGTATAATGGATGTGAGCTTACTGAAGGGTTCTTTGAGCAGAACCCTTCAGAGCATTTATAAAGCCGGATGACCGTTATTTTTTCAGCCACGCTTCCATGTGCTCTATCTCACTTTTCTGTGCCTTGATGACATCTTCTGCCATCTTCTTCATTTCCGGATCTTTCCCGTATTTCAGCTCCGTTTCAGCCATGGCAATCGCGCCCCTGTGATGCTCGATCATGCCTTTGGCAAACGCCCTGTCAGCGTCCTGCTCCTTCAGGGCATTCATCATGCTACTGTGCATCTTTTGCATACCTGACATGTACTCTTTTGAGGCCGGAGACATGCTCATCTCATGCGTCATTTTTGAGGCCGGTTGCTGAGCCATAACCGCAGCCGGCAGGACAAACAGCAGGGAGGCAAGAATCATATGCGGTTTTTTCATAAGGTAACTCCTTTATAGGTAAGATATTTACTTCAGGTTTTCCCGGGCATCCTTTCATATGTCCGGGAACATAACCTTGATACAGAGCAGTTCAAATCATGAAATTTTAGCCCGGAAAGTTTTGTTGTTACGGTCCCTCTGTTGCCGGCATGATGGCCGTGAACGTAATGACATTATCATTCACGGCTACCTGCAGATCGCCTTCATGGGCCAGCAAAATGGACCGCGTAATAGAAAGACCGAGTCCCGCGCCATCCGTATTATGCTGCCTGGATGCATCGCCCCGGTAAAAACGGTCAAACAGTCGGCCCAGACTTTCCGGTGCAATATCTTCTGTGTGATTGGAAATATGTACAAAGGCCCTGTCCGAGTTATGCTCTGCTGATACGGATATGGCAGAGCCCGGCAGAGAATATTTTATGGCGTTGGTGATCAGATTACTCAGCGCACGACGCAGCATCAGGCGATCGCCTCTGACGAGAGCATCACCTTTAAGCTTCAGCGTTTTATGACTTTCACCAGCAAGAGGCTCAAAGAAATCAATCAGTTCTTCGAGCTCTTCGTGTAATGAGACGTTCTGCTTCTCCAGTATCATCAGGCCATTTTCTGACTTCGCCAGAAAAAGCATGTCGCTGCTCATTCTTGCAAGCCGGCTCAGCTCTTCCAGATTAGAGAAAAGTACCTCCCGGTAACTGGCTGCATCACGATCCCGGGACAGGGCAACCTGCGTCTGCATCATCAGGTTACTGACAGGCGTACGCAGCTCATGGGCAATGTCCGATGAAAACTCAGAAAGGCGCCTGAAGGATTTCTCCAGCCTTTCAAGCATGCTGTTGAATTCAGCCGCGGTAGCCATCAGCTCGGCCGGCAGATGGCGCGCAGGAAGACGTTTACTGAGGTTGTTGATGGTGACAGCGGAGGCCAGACGGTTTAATTCATTCAACGGCTTGAGACCCATCCTTGTGACAAACCAGCCCAGTAATACCGAAATGAACATCAGCCCGCCATTGAACCAGAGCAGCCATTTTTTGAGCTGGCTGATAAATTCATCATGAAAGCCGGTATCATAAGCGGCTGTGATCAGGACATCATGTTGTCCGCCTGCTTTCTGCGCACTGATTTTTCTGACAATAACATTATAACGCCAGCCTTCATCCTCTACTGTCTGCATCGTATCCGGATATGCGGCTTCGCTGGCAAAACGTCCGTAAGGAAGCGGAAAACCGGGCGAGGAATAGTCGGCAAGTAACCTGTTATCCGACGTTTTAATCGACAGATACAACCCGCTGTGACCTACCATGGCATCGGCAACCTTGCGTGCAAGCGAAGCACTGTCTGGCTGCCCGGAATCAGCTTCACTTTCCAGTAGTTCGGTTGCCAGCTCAAGCTTTCCTGTCAGCAGTGCGGCATCCTGATGGCGAAAATAGCTGCTCAGGGCAGTAACAAGCAGGACGCTGGAAAGAAGCCAGGCAGACATCATTACACCGGCAAATATCACGCTCAGCCGTGTAGTCAGGGACCAGTTACGCTTCACTCTTCACGTATCTCCAGAACATAACCGATGCCCCGCACGGTATGAATGAGCTTTGGCGTAAAGTCGTCATCTACCTTGCTGCGAAGCCGCCTGACGGCAACGTCAATGACATTGGTATCGCTTTCAAAATTAATATTCCAGACCAGGGAGGAAAGCAGGTTTCTTGGCAAAACCTCTCCGGTTCGCTGTAACAACAGCTCAAGCAGCACAAACTCTTTTGTAGACAGGTGAATTTTTTTTCCCGACCGGCTCACGGTCCGGCGGGAGGCGTCCATGATCAGATCTGCAATGCTGTGGTTTCCTGAAGCCTGTGTACGGTTACGCCTGAGCAGCGTGCGGATGCGGGCCAGAAGCTCGGCAAAATCGAAAGGTTTTAGCAGGTAATCATCCGCGCCCAGATCGAGCCCTTTAATTTTTTCGCTGACGTTATCTCTGGCCGTCAGGAACAGGACGGGCTCTTCGTGGCGTGCCATGCGCATCTGCTGCAGGATATCCCAGCCATCCATCGAGGGCAGCATGACATCCAGGATTATCAGGTCATAATGCTGACGCAGAATGTGCTCCAGGCCCTGACGCCCGTCGTTCACCAGGGTCACGTCATAGCCTGCTTCCTGGAGTCCCTGCTTCAGGTAAGTACCGGTTTTCAGTTCATCCTCAACAATCAGCATGGTTGTCATGGTGCGTTTTTCCTGCAGTTAATTGTTACTCCATACCGGTGCCAGGGGACAGGGTGCCCAGCCAGGCGACAATGGCCAGTATCAGTACCGCTACGGTAAATTCTGTAATAATGCTTTTACGCATCAGTGCAATACCCGCCTTATAGTGGCCCTGAAGCAGGGCATTTTCCAGCTTTGGCGCAAGCCGGAAGCGGTTGGCAGCAGCCAGCAATAACATCAGAAAAAACAGGGCAGTCTTTATTACCAGCAGCAGGCCGTAAATGCTTCCCGGCAAAGTGCTCAGTGGCTTTTCTGTGATGAGCACGAAATTAACTACTGCCGTGATCACGATGCTTATCACAATAACCGTGCCGGCACGGGAAAACCCCGTTAATGCCCCGGACAACTGCAGTGCATAAGCCGCTTTACTGGCTTTTTTTATACTCAGCAGAACGGTAAAAGCCGTCAGGGCTCCTACCCAGGCACCGGCTGCGGAAAGATGAACAATATCGCTCAACAAATGGACGTAATAGCTCACACCGTCATTCATGGCTGCATGACCGCCCCATGCCAGGGTCGCCAGCGCAGTACCGCCTGCCAACATCAAAACATAACGTGAAAGTACGGCATTCCTAAGCCGCAGACCGAGCCCGATAAAGGCGATGGCCAGGGCAACGAGCCGGACGACCCAGCTCATGCCAACAGCGGTCTCGCCGACCACCATTTCAATAATGTGCAGAGTCAGCTCACCGGGGTCACTGACGCCGCTCATGGACTGGGCAACCAGCAGCATGTTTGCCAGTGACAACACAATCCCGGCAGAAATGAGCGTGAAAAAGAACGACCAGACGCTGAACAAAGATACCGGTTTTTTCAATACGCCTTTCAGGGCATAAAGCTCAAATAAAGGCAGGCCAAAAAGAACCATAAGATCAAGGTAAAGAAGAAACCGGATGACAATAAAAGTCTGATCGTTCATGGCATTACTTCACGCTAAAGCTGTAGTTGCCGGTACGGGGATGTGTGTCAGATGACACTGCACGCCATTCCACCTTATAAGTCCCGGCGGGCAGCGGTTTTGCCGGCGTGATAATCATGGTTTTGGGATCGCTGCCGGCCGCAACTTTAGCTGAAACAGGCATTGGCGCATGCGATGACATGCCCGGCATGGCAGTCATTATCAGACGTGCGCCAGAGAATTTGGTCACCAGATTTTCGGTGAAGTGAAGCTCTACCTTTGAAGGAGCCGCTACCTGTGCCTTGTCTGCAGGCACTGATGAAGCCAGTTCAGGATGCGCCTGGACAGCGAAAGCAGTGACAGAAGCCACAACAGCGATGAAATACTTAGCAGATGAATGTTTCATTATAATACCTGTCTTGTTTAAATTAACTGCATCAGAACCACATGCGTGCCCCGAGAAGGAAACGCACTTCGTTATCTTTTTCTTCTTCACGGGCAGCCATATCTGCGGTATTACCGTAAAGCTGGCTCCAGGAAACCCCGACGTATGGAGCAAACTCACGTTTCACCTCGTAGCGAAGGCGCAGTGAGAGTTCCGTACTGGACAGGCCCTTACCGGTTTCACGCGCTTCATCATCTTTCCCGTAAATACTGGCTTCAAAGGAAGGCTGCAGGATCAGACGGTTGGTCAGCAGCACATCGTAATCCGCCTCCAGCCTCAGCGCAGTTCGCCCCTTCTCGCCGGCAAATGCTGTCAGCTCGGTTTCAAAATTGTAAAGCGCCATTCCCTGCAGGCCGGCGGCAAGCCAGGTCTGGGGCTTTCCGGGCCTGAAATCCTGTCGGGCCCCGGCAACCACATCCCACCAGGGCGTAATGGCATGTCCCCACAGTGCCTGCACTTCTGCGGATTCAGCTTTACCGTCGCTGGTTTCGCCTTCGCTGCGGATCCAGAGCCGGTCGATGTCACCCCCAATCCAGCCGCTCACATCCCAGTTAAACCCGCCAGGATCGTTGTTTTTCTGCCATTCCAGCTGATCGGCAAGCAGAAAATAATTCACGCTGCTGTCATGAATTTTATGACCGTGGACATCCGGAAATGCCGCCTTACGGTCAGCCTCGGTAACCGGCGGGATGGGCGTTCTGCTTTCTGCTGGCGCAGCGGGTTGCATGGACTCCATACCATCCATCGGCTCCATCCCGCCCATAGCAGGATGATCCATCCCTGACATATCATGCTGCGGCATGTTATGCGCTGGCGCGGCATAGACGGGTGTAAACGTCGTTCCGGCAAGTGCAGACCAAACCAGCAATCCTGCCGCAGAACGCGACACATTCTTTTTCATATCACTCCACCCTGAAACTGACATCAGCAGTACCTCATTCAATGACCCGGACTTCACGGAACATGCCCGTTTCCATATGGAAAAGAAGATGGCAGTGATAGGCCCACCGCCCGAGCGCGTCAGCCGTGACGCGATAGCTGCGGCGGGTTCCCGGAGGCATATCAATGGTATGTTTACGTACCTGGAAGTTGCCACCCTCGTCTTCAAGATCACTCCACATACCGTGAAGATGAATGGGGTGCGTCATCATGGTGTCGTTGACCAGTACGATGCGAACGCGTTCACCATAGCGGAGCGTAACCGGTTCTGAATCTGAGAATTTGATGCCGTTGAAAGACCAGGCAAACTTTTCCATATGGCCCGTAAGGTGCAGTTCGATGGTGCGGGACGGTTCGCGGCCGTCCGGATCTTCAAACGTACTTTTCAGGTCGGCATAAGTCAGAACCTTCCTGCCGTTATTACGCAGGCCGATGCCCGGGTCATTTAATTTTGGTGCCGGCATCATCGCCTGCATATCTACCAGAGGGTTACCCGTTTCGGAAGCCGGGTGTTTCTGCATGTCACTCATGCCAGCCATGCTTGCGTGATCCATACCGCTCATAGCGCTGTGATCCATTCCCGCCATGCTGTCTGTTGGGGGGGCTGGTACAGCTGAACCATCCATACTCTGCATATCACCGCCGTCCATGCCCTGCATCTGACTGTGATCCATCCCGCCCATACTGCCATGATCCATCCCGCCCATGCCCATATCATCCATGGTCAGCCAGGGACGCGGATCGGGTTTCGGAATCGTTGCAGACAGTCCCTTCCGGACGGCAAGCGTGCCACGTGCATAGCCGCTGCGGTCCATAGACTGAGCAAAAATAGTGTAAGCGTCATCAGTCGGCTCTACGATCACATCGTAGGTTTCGGCAACGGCGATACGGAACTCATCAACGGACACGGGGGTGACATACTGCCCGTCTGCGGCCACGACCGTCATTTTCAGACCGGGAATACGAACGTCAAAATAAGACATGGCCGAGCCGTTAATGAAGCGCAGGCGTACTTTCTCACCTTTACGGAACAGACCGGTCCAGTTTTTACCGGGTCCCTGTCCGTTCATCAGGTAGGTGTATGTGAAACCACTGACGTCGGCTAAATCTGTCGGGTTCATCTTCATTTCGGCCCACATTTTCCGGTCAGCCAGCGTATTCGCGAGGCCTTTCTCCCGCGCATCACGGAAAAAGTCGGTAGCGGTGGGTTTAGCGAAGTTGTAATAATCTGATTGTTTTTTCAGTTTTGCGAGAATGTCTGAGGCTTTTTCATCAGACCAGTCGGTCAGCAGCACAACATGCTCGCTGTCCCACTGAAACGGCTCAGGTTCAGCGGCATCGATAATAATCGGACCGTATACCCCTTCCTGCTCCTGCAGGCCGGAATGGCTGTGATACCAGTAAGTTCCGTTCTGCTTTATTTTAAAGGAGTAAACATACGTGTCGTCCGGTTCGATCCCGTGAAAACTGAGACCCGGCACGCCGTCCATATTTGCCGGCAGGATAATGCCATGCCAGTGAACAGAGGTCGGCTCTGAAAGGCGGTTTTTTACCCTTAACGTGACAGTGTCGCCTTCTTTCCAGCGCAGCAGAGGTCCCGGAAGACCCGCATTTATGGTTTTTGCATAACGGGTCTTACCGGTGATATTCAGTGGCGTTTCGCCGATAAACAGATCAAAGTCGGTCCCGGCCAGCGTACGGGACTGCATCAGGTTTACCGCCGAAAACGCATCAAACGTTCTCAGCCCCAGGCCACCCACGAGACCGGTGGCGGTTATCCCTTTAATAAAATTACGTCGTGAACTTTTAAGTTCCATGACTGAGCTCCGGCAAAATTCACAGTATCCCGGGAGAAAAAATCTCTCCGCTCCGCAAGCACAAGCCGTGCTTACCGTTCAGGAAGTTTATTTTTTGTTACCGGAAAGCTATCACAGCTGAAAGACGGGCATGATTACAATTGTGTAATGTTGGAACTTGCTGTTTTTACATTACATTTATGTCATTTTCGAGCGGAGGCATTTTTCTCCTGTACGATAAAAATGACTGAAGCCGGAGAGCGTCCGGCCCGCCATTATTTAACTTTTACTCGTAAGGACAGCCGACATGAAAAAATTAATGTTTGTTTCTCTTCTGGCCCTGTTTTCTGCCTCATCAGTATGGGCACAGCCGCATCCTGTTTCAGAGCCGGACGGTCAGGTAACTAACAACGCTGTTGCCATGATGAATGAACATGAGCGTGCCATCCTGGCGCACCAGAGTATGGATAATGCAAATTCTGCAGCACATCAGAGCATCATTGATATGCACCGAAGGATGATGCAGCAGGAAAAATAAGGGGTTGCACCGGACAGAAGATTCTCCCGGTATCTTCTGTCCGTTTCTGTCACTGCTCCGGGATGCGGTTGTGTTTTACCCTCATCGTTAATGCTTTTTCCGGTAAATCTTCTTTCAAGGCCTACGTGAGCCGGCCCGTCTTGCTGCGACGGGCTCTTTTTACCGCCTTCCCGCTTTCCGCATCGTTAAACTGCCGCCCATGCTGAATACAGCGGTATTTTGCGGCAATGAAGATTCTGTACCAGGCTTATTACGTATTCGCAAATAAGCTAAGTTAAGAGAGGAAAATATGTCAGAACAATATCGCAACTGCATTGAAGCCTGCTATATCTGTGCCGCCACCTGTGATTACTGTGCCACGTCATGCCTTAAAGAACCTCAGCTGGAGATGATGCGTGAATGCATAAGGCTGGACATGCAGTGCGCAAGCATCTGCCGGATAGCGGCAAATTTAATGTCGCTTGAAAGCGAATTTGCTCCCGAACTCTGCAGAGTTTGTGCAGAAATTTGCCAGAAATGTGGTGATGAGTGCGCCCGACATGAGCATGAACACTGTAAAAAATGCGCAGAAGCATGCCATCATTGTGCTCAGGAGTGCAGAAATATGGCAGCATAACTTTTCTGTCATCTGCGGTACGAAGCAAGGGACAGCTACTTCATGCGCCGGAAAGCTGTAAATTGGCGTCGCCAGCCCTGCCTGGCCCTTCGCGGGAAAAACGCAGTTGTAGCAGATAATGCGCAACAAAAGACAGGGCCACCTGAACGAGCCCTGTAAACTGTTCAGGTGGCGAGGGCTCTGGACTGCGGCATGATTACGGGCAGGACGGAACCATACCGACTACTTACGCAACAGGCGTAGCCCGTTTGCCACAACAAGCAGGCTTGCACCCACATCCGCGAATACGGCCATCCACATGGTCCCCATACCGGCAATGGTCAGGGCCAGAAAAACTGCCTTGATCCCAATAGCCATAACGATATTCTGAACCAGAACATTATACGTCTGCCTGGAGAGCCGGACAAAAGCCGGAATTTTACGCAAATCATCGTCCATGAGGGCCACATCGGCAGTCTCGATGGCGGTATCCGTGCCCATTGCGCCCATAGCAAAGCCGATATCGGCGCGGGCCAGCGCCGGTGCATCATTGATGCCGTCGCCCACCATGCCGGTCGTGCCCTGCGCCGTAAATGTTTCCACGGCACGCAGTTTATCTTCCGGCAGTTGATCCCCACGCGCCTCATCGATACCAACCTGACCGGCAATGGCCAGCGCCGTGTGCGCATTGTCTCCGGTCAGCATGAGCGTTTTGACACCCAGACTATGCAACTGCCTTATCGCCTCGCGGCTGCTTTCCTTCACCGTATCAGCCACCGCAAACAGCCCAAGCACCTGATGAGTGTCAGAGAGCATGATGACCGTTTTACCCCCGGTCTCCAGTTCCGTTAGTGCAGCCCTGACCGCTTCCGGGCAACGCACCGTTTCTTCAGCCAGCCTCAGATTCCCCAGATTGTAGGTTTGACCGTTGATGACGCCGCGCACGCCACGGCCCGGCAGAGCCTCAAAGTTTTCTACTTCATAACGCTGAATGCCATCTGATGCCGCCGATACAGCCTGCGAAACCGGATGATCGGAGTAACCTGCCAGGCTCACAGCCAGCCTGCGCCCCTCGTCTTCTGACACACCGGTATAGATAATCGCATCCGTCTGTACCGGCTTACCGTGCGTCAGTGTGCCGGTCTTGTCGAGCGCCAGCCACTTCAGCTTTCGGCCTTCTTCAAGATAAACGCCGCCCTTGATCAATATCCCCCGGCGGGCTGCTGCCGTCAGGCCGCTGACGATGGTCACTGGCGTGGAAATGACCAGCGCACAGGGGCAGGCGATAACCAGCATCACCAGCGCTTTGTAAATCCATTCCTGCCAGCTTCCACCTGCAATCAGCGGCGGGAGAACGGCAACTGCGACAGCAATAGCAAACACCACAGGGGTATATATTTGCGCAAAGCGATCAACAAAGCGCTGCGTAGGGGCTTTTGCCCCCTGCGCTTCCGCCACAGCATGAATGATACGCGCCAGCGTGGTATTTCCGGCAGCGGCCGTTACCCGGTACTCAAAGCCACCGGAGCCGTTGACCGTCCCGGCGAAGACCGGGTCGCCTTCCCCTTTATCCACCGGCAGGCTTTCGCCGGTAATGGGTGCCTGATTAATGGCGGTCCTGCCCCGGATCACCGTGCCGTCGAGGGCGATACGCTCGCCAGGTTTTACCCTGACCAAGCTGTTAATGGATACAGACCTGGCCTCAGTTTCTTTCCAGGAGCCGTCCGGCTGCTGAACCGTGGCCGTTTCAGGCGTCAGCTTCATCAGAGAGCCGATGGCATTGCGGGCGCGATCAAGAGACTTCGCTTCAATCAGTTCCGCAATCGTGAACAGCACCATTACCATGGCGGCTTCCGGCCACTGTCCGAGCGCCAGCGCCCCGGTGACGGCAATACTCATCAGCGCGTTGATATTCAGGTTGCCGTTGCGCAGTGCAATCCAGCCTTTTTTGTATGTGGACACGCCACAGGCCGCAACGGCAGCCAGAGCAAGAGCCGCTTCCAGCCATTCCGGCATGCCCGTCCAGTGCATGGCTTCGGCGGCGATTGCCGCCACACCGGCAAGCGCCAGCGGCCACCAGGGTTTTTTCTTTCCCTCAGTGACCGCGTGCCGGCCATTGCTGTCAGGAAGTTCAGGTTCAAAGCCCAGCGAACGAATGGCGGCCAGAACCGGCTCCAGCGCATCCGGTGCGTGAACCACCATCAGTACGCGCTGCATAAGATTGAAATCCAGTTCCTTCACGGCTGACATGCCGTCCAGCTTTTTACGGATCATGCCCTCCTCTACCGGGCAGTCCATCTGCATGATCCTGATACTGGTACGCACCCCGTCAGCGGTCACCTGCTGCGTCTGCAGCTCACCAAATGTGACAGGGGCAGGCGCGCAGCAGGAACCGCCGGTGCTTTCCGCCTCACGGCCTGAACAGCAGCTGCCTTCAGGCTGCATTGCTTTATCAATCGGTTCCGGGTCAAAACCCAGCGAGCGCACCGCCTGCAGAACCGGCTCCAGCGCCTGCGGCGTATGGGTCACGGTGAGCACCCTCTGCATCAGATTGAAGTCAAGATTGCTGATGGCAGGTAATTTTGCCAGTTTTTTTCGGAGGAGCGTCTCCTCCGTCGGGCAGTCCATCTGCATGATGCGCAGACGCGTCTGAACTTCATCGTTGCGGGTATGCTCTGTAACCGATTCGGATGGCTGACTCAGGCTGTCCGGTGAGCAGCAGCTGCCGGTGCTGCAACAGGCCGGTGTGGCCTCAGCCGTTTTTTGTAGCGTTTTACCGGATACCTCTGCCGGGGCAGCAACGTTTTTTTTAACAGACGCCTCCTCTCCGGTTGCGGCAGAACCACATTTTTTATTACTGCAGCAGTCACTCATATCTTTATCCCGTTCATAACGTATACTGGCATTAAAGACCCTGATGTAACTACAGGGTCAAGATCAGATGAGGTGAGTTATGAAAATTGGCGAGCTGGCCCGGCTGGCTGGATGTCCGGTAGAAACGGTGCGTTATTACGAGCGTGAGGGCCTGCTGCAGGCCGCGTTGCGGGACCAGGGTAATAACTATCGCCATTATGACAGTGCGCACCTGGAAAGGATGATGTTTATCCGGCGCTGTCGGGCGCTGGATATGACTCATCAAGAAATCCGGGTGCTGCTACAGGCGCGTAGCCAGCCTGATGCAGACTGCGGTTCGGTCAATGTCCTGATAAATGAACATCTGAACCACGTTCAGGCTCGCATCCGTGAACTGAATATGCTGGAAAAGCAACTTTGTGAGCTCCGGAGCCACTGCAATGCCAATCGGGCAACACGGGACTGCGGTATTCTGCGCGAACTGGAGCAGGCAGAAGAGCCTGAGGATATCGTGCCGGTTATAACTGCAGGTCATCTGGCCGGAAGTCATTCATACTGATGCTGCTTTTCTACTATCAGCAGGACGGTTCACTAAATAAACAGGCTTTTTTTGCCATATTACTCCGGCATGCCCGGCCATTCAGTCAGCTGAAAATGTGCTGCCGTTAAAATCTGTGTGACATCGTTCAGCATTCACTTTCCATTTGTTTCGTAGCGTATCCTGGCAGGACTGCCCCTGATCGCCGGAAAGTAACATCAAAGGTTCAACCGCATCGCATAGCCTCTGGTAAAAGTTTCCAGAATAAAATACCCTTCATTTCACATATTCATGAAATGAAGAATTATAATGGAGCAAACCAGAGCACTTATTGCGTTCTCAGCACTGGCACATGAATCACGACTCAGAATAATCAGAATGCTTGTTGTAGCGGGCGCAGGTGGCATGTCCGCAGGTGACATTGCTGCCGCTCTCGACGCTTCATCCCCCTCCAGAGTGTCTTTTCACCTGAAAGAACTCGAGCACGCCGGCCTTATCTCCGGTCGCCGCGAAGGCAAATCGGTTATCTACAGCGCCTGCTGGACAGACCTGGCCGATTTAGTGGCCTTTCTGATGCACGACTGCTGTCAGGGGCATTGTCATTATTGCGATCAGGCCATCGAATTATTTTCTAAATGTACCGGTATGCCAACAGGGCCTGAAAATAATGCCTGAACATCGCTTTTGCAGTCACAATAACCAACACAGAGGGATTTAGCCTGTGCAAACAGCAAATAAAGCAGCACGGATCAGGGACCGGCTTGAGCATAGTCAAATTGCCATTTATTTCGTTGCAGTGGCAGCCGGATGTTTTTCAGCAATGCTTTTGCCGGGGACTGACCGCCTGGAAAGTGCCATCAATCCCGCACTGGCTCTGATGCTTTATGTCACCTTTCTGCAAGTGCCCGTGGCCGAACTTGGCGGTGCGTTCACGAGAGTACGTTTTATTCTGCCTCTCCTGCTGACTAATTTCCTTTTAGTGCCGATTCTGGTCGCAGTACTGGTCAGTTTTCTTCCGCAAAACCCGGTGCTTATCCTCGGCGTGCTTCTGGTCCTGCTTACTCCCTGCATAGATTACGTGGTGACATTTTCGCAACTTGGTCGTGCTGATGCCCGTCTTTTACTGGCCTCCACGCCGGTATTACTTATGGTGCAGATTCTGTTGCTTCCGGTATACCTGCATTTATTTCTTGGCGAAAATGCCTCTGAACTGGTGCAGCCCGCACCCTTTATTCATGCATTCATCTGGCTTATCGCTGTCCCCCTGATCCTTGCTGCACTAACCCAGTTTATGGCCCGCAAAATTCATTTAGCGCAAAAGGCTTCCGAATGTATTGGTCTGCTGCCCGTTCCGGCAACTGCGACAGTTCTTTTCATTGTTGTGGCCGCCATGCTGCCGCAGCTGGGTGAAGCCTGGTCTGTTGCTGTTCAGGCAGTGCCTGTCTATCTGGCTTTTGCTGCGTTAGCACCTTTGTGCGGATGGAGCATGGCTAAGGTTTTTCGTCTGGAGCCCGCGGCAGGAAGAGCCATTGCCTTCAGTGGCGCTACCCGAAACTCTCTGGTCATATTACCGCTGGCGCTGGCAGTTCCGGGCGCGGTGCCCGTCCTGCCGGCTGTTATCGTGGCTCAGACCATGGTTGAGCTAATCAGCGAGCTGGTTTACGTGCGTCTCATCCCCAGACTGGGGCGCAATAACGTGTGAGCGTAAGTGATATGCCGCCCGCTGTGGCGGCATTATTATATAAAAGGTTCACGTCCGGTAAGCTGCCATCTTCATGGCGGTCCAGATCACAGCTAAGGCAGGTCTGAACTCATCTGTTAATAGTTATGTTCGCATACAGCTGTGCAGAAAAGGCAGTCAGCCCGCCACAACATATATGAATTTATAAATATAAAATTGACCTTTCGTCTGCAGAAGACGAGACTTATTGCTGTCCGCCACGAAGGAGAAATTATGCCGTCACTTCTGCCCCTGCAACTTTTTAAAAATCTTTCTGACGAAACCCGGCTCAGCCTGGTGCTGCTGTTGCGCGAAAAAGGGGAGCTCTGCGTCTGCGAGCTTTCGTCCACGCTAAAGGAATCACAACCAAAAATCTCCCGTCACCTTGCACTTCTTAGGGAGAGTGGGCTGCTGATCGACAGGCGAGACGGCAAGTGGATCCATTACCGGTTATCGCCACATATGCCAGCCTGGGCAGCAGCAGTGATTGAACAGGCTTACCTGTGCCAGCGGGATGACATCCTTAAGCTCAGCCAGCAGGCTGAACGCGATAACGCAACCACCAACGGCAAGGTTGTCTGCATGTAAAAATTTTATCAAAACACATTCGATTAAACGCATGTGTTTTGCAGCATACACTTAGAAGCCCGCTTTAACGGGCGGTTATATTTAAGAAGGAGAGAGTATGTTTCTGGCGGGTGCGATTTTCGTCCTGACCCTGGTGCTGGTTATCTGGCAGCCAAAAGGGCTCAGTATTGGCTGGAGTGCAGTCATCGGTGCGGCCCTGGCGCTCCTGACCGGCGTAGTACAGATTGGGGATATTCCGGTGGTCTGGCAGATTGTCTGGAACGCTACGGCTACCTTTATTGCCGTCATCATCATCAGTCTGCTGCTCGACGAATCCGGCTTTTTTGAGTGGGCGGCGCTGCACGTTTCCCGCTGGGGAGGCGGAAAAGGCCGGCTGCTGTTCACCTATATCGTTCTGCTGGGTGCGGCGGTAGCCGCCCTGTTCGCTAATGACGGGGCGGCGCTTATTCTGACGCCGATCGTCATCGCCATGCTGCTGGCGCTGGGCTTCAGCCCCGGCGCCACGCTGGCGTTTGTGATGGCAGCAGGTTTCATCGCCGACACCTCCAGCCTGCCGCTCATCGTGTCGAACCTGGTGAACATTGTCACGGCGGACTTCTTTAAGCTGGGTTTCAGCGAGTATGCCTCGGTGATGGTGCCGGTAAATATCGCCTCCGTGGCCGCCACGCTGGTGATGCTGCACCTGTTTTTCCGCAGGGACATCCCGGCCACCTACGACCTGACGAAACTGAAGGCGCCGCGTGAGGCCATTCGCGATGCGCGCACTTTTAGAACCGGCTGGATTGTTCTCATCCTGCTACTGGTCGGCTTCTTTGCTCTCGAACCACTCGGCGTGCCGGTAAGCCTGGTGGCAGCGGTGGCGGCGTGTATTCTCTGGCTGGTTGCCCGCAAAGGACACGTGATTGATACCGGCAAGGTGCTGAAAGGCGCGCCTTGGCAGATTGTTATCTTCTCGCTGGGCATGTATCTGGTGGTGTACGGTCTTCGTAACGCCGGCCTGACTGATTACCTTTCTGCCGCCCTGAACCGGTTTGCAGAGCACGGCGTCTGGGGCGCAACGCTCGGCACCGGTTTCCTGACGGCGGCGCTCTCTTCTGTCATGAACAACATGCCTACCGTGCTCGTTGGTGCGCTTTCGATTGACGGCAGCACCGCACAGGGCGTGGTGAAGGAAGCGATGATTTACGCCAACATCATCGGCTGCGACCTCGGCCCGAAAATCACCCCCATCGGCAGCCTCGCTACCCTGCTGTGGCTGCACGTACTGGCGCAAAAAAACATTACTGTCAGCTGGAGCTACTACTTCCGCGTGGGCATCGTGATGACCCTGCCGGTACTTTTTGTGACGCTGGCCGCGCTGGCCCTGCGCCTGTCTGTTTAACCTTAACCCCGGTGTTGCGACTGTGCAGCGCCTTTACGGAGTACCGCTTATGACTGACATCACTATTTACCACAATCCGGCCTGCGGGACGTCGCGTAACACCCTGGCGCTTATCCGCAACAGCGGCGTGGAGCCAACAGTGATTTTGTATCTGGAGACGCCAACATCCCGCGACGAGCTGAAAAAGCTGATAGCAGATATGGGTATCAGCGCACGTGCCCTGCTGCGCAAAAATACAGAGCCCTATGAGCATCTGGGGCTGGCAGAAGACCGGTTCAGCGATGACGAATTGCTGGATGCCATGCTGGCTCACCCCATCCTCATCAACCGCCCGGTGGTTGTGACGCCGCTCGGCACAAGGCTCTGTCGTCCGTCTGAAGCGGTTCTGGATATTCTGCCTGACCCGCAGCAGAAAGCATTTACAAAAGAGGATGGCGAAAAAGTCATTGATGAACACGGAAACCGGATCAGCCACTGATTTTTCAGTACGCTGCCGGCAGGAAGGGAGACGCAAAAACAGAAGCCGGCAGATGCCGGCTTTTTTTCATATGCTGCGCTGATTAACCCGCTCAGACAGCTGCGCGGCACTCTCTTTCCTTTCGCTGTAGCGATCGGTCAGGTAGTCACTGCGACCCCGCGTCAGCAGAGTGAACTTCATCAGCTCCTCCATTACGTCCACGATGCGGTCGTAGTATGGCGAAGGCTTCATGCGACCATCTTCATCAAATTCGGCCCAGGCTTTTGCCACGGATGACTGATTCGGGATAGTGATCATACGCATCCAGCGGCCGAGGATGCGCATCTGGTTGACGGCATTAAACGACTGCGAGCCGCCACTGACCTGCATAACGGCGAGAGTTTTGCCCTGAGAAGGCCGCACCGCCCCCGACGTCAGGGGTATCCAGTCTATCTGCGCCTTCATGATGCCGGTCATGGCGCCGTGCCGTTCCGGCGAGCACCAGACCATGCCTTCAGACCAGAGAACCAGCTCGCGCAGCTCTGCAACTTTCGGATGCGTCTCCGGGGCGTCATCGGGCAGGGGCAGGCCGGACGGGTTAAAAATTTTCACTTCGGCGCCCATTGCCGTCAGCAGCCGGGCCGCCTCTTCCGTAGTTAGACGGCTGTATGAGCGTTCCCGCAGCGAGCCGTAGAGCATCAGGATGCGGGGCGGGTGCGCTACTTCTGCAGCCCTCAGCTTATCTTCAGTCAGCGGCACGTCCAGGAGTGAAGTATCAATATTTTTCAGGATATCGTTCATGTTGTTCACAATGAGGTCTCTTCATGAGTCGTCACGGTTGACAGGCTGCAGCTGCCACCTGCGCAGCATTCTTCTGTCAGAAAGGCCATCAGCTGCTCAAGCTGCGCATAGCAGGGTCTGCAGAACAGGGTACGGCTCTGCCGCTCCTGGCTGACCAGCCCGGCGGACATCAGCGCGGAAATATGATGACTGAGCGTGGAGGGCGGAATACCGAGGCGCTTCTGCAGAACACCGACCGGCAGGCCGTCATGACCCGCTCTCACCAGCTCCCGGTACACGCTGAGACGGGTCGGGTGCCCCAGCTCCCGGAGTGCATTTGCTGCTGTATTTAAATCCATGCGGCCTCCTTTAACTATATTTCTAGAATAATGGAAATATAGTCAGCGTCAAATATTTTTCCCCGGAATGGATGGCACGTTCTTATCCCGTTTCTGTCCAGCAGAGGAAGGATGGCGACGCCAGATCACTATGGAAATCGCCGTGATGAACAGGGTAAGGATGGCAGATAAAAGCAGCGTTCCGGGTATGCCGTATCGCTCCAGCAGTATGGCGTAAGCTGACGGAGCGAGCGCCGCGAGCAAAAAAGCTGGTGACAGCAGTACGCCTGTTTTACGGGCATACTGCTGCGGATCAAACAGCACAAGAGGTAGTACGGCCTTAACTACCGTACTCAGTCCGTTCACAGCTCCGTAACTCAGAATAAAGATGGCTGTAGCCACTGGGGTAACATTACCCGCAAGGCCGGCCAGAAAGCAAAATGGCAGCATAATGCCAGTAACCAGGCTCAGACGAATCGCTGAAGTACGTGCGCCAGAAGCCACGTCCAGCAGTCTGGCGCTCACCTGTCCCACTCCCCACAACATACCCGCCACGGTGGGCATACCATAAGCGGCCAGTATCTGAGGAAAATGAGCGGACACGCCGGTGGAAACAAAGCTTATCAGCGCTATTAGCGTGGCGTACCACAGGCCGCTGATGAATGCTTTTCGGTCTTCTGCTGTTCCGATCGCCGGAAGAGCGGGCTGCCCGGCAACGGGAGGTTGACTCCGATGCCCTGCCGGAACGGTGGACAAAAAAGCAGGCTGACAATGCCCGCGCAGCCGTAAACGATAATGGCATGCCGCCAGTCGGTAATGTGCAGTAGCGCAGCGCCAGCAGGCCAGAACGCGACTGAAGCGAGACCACCCAGCAGTGTGACCAGGGTAATTGCCCGGCGGGCCCCTGCGCCTGCGGTTTCTACAAGCAGAGCAAATGCGGCATCATACAGTGCAAGTCGCATGCCAGCTCCCATCAGGGGCCAGACGGCAACCCACGATGTTGTTGAATGGGTAAAAGCCATCAAAAAACAACCGATGATGATGGCGAAGGTTCCCGCCATCATCATCGTACGTCCGCCGGTACGGGCTATAAGGGCACCCGCAAGCGGCGAAACAAGGCCCATCACAAGCATGGCAATAGTCAGGCCGGAGAATGTCACAACCGGCGACCAGCCTGTATCCAGCATGATGGCGCTCCCGAAGACTCCCGGCATATAGAATGTGATACCCCAGTTGATAAACTGCGTCATGCCAATGCAGAAAATGGTGCGGCCTGTTAGATACCCGTCAGTCAACCTGTACTCTCCGGAAATGTGGCGTCGCCCTGCCCAAGCGTACGCTGCATGATGACCGTATCAAGCCAGCGTCCGTGCTTGAAGCCCACAGATTTGAGCGTTCCTGTAATGCTGAAGCCTGCCGCACTATGCAGGGCAATAGAGGCGGTGTTTCCGCTGTTGCCAACTACGGCCACAAGCTGGCGAAAGCTACGGGCCTCTGCCCATACGACCGCACTCGATAACAGCTTTTTTCCAATCCCCTTACCCTGAAAGCCAGGGGCAATATATACAGAGTCCTCCAGGGTGAATCTGTAGGCACACCGTTCACGGTAGAGTGACAGGTAGCAGTACCCGCGGATATCGCCGTCCTCAACCGCCACAAACCAGGGCAGTCCTGCTGCCCGCACCTTTTTCAGACGGGCTGTCATTTCAGCCGAATCCGGCGGTTCGGTTTCAAAAGTGGCGGTGCCATGCAATACGTGATAAGCATAAATCTGCTGGATGGCAGGAATATGTCGTTCATCTGCTTCGGTTATTTCCATCGATACGGCTCCTTCTGCGGTCAGAAGCAGAGACTAACCCGAATGAAGAATTTCAGACAGGCAGCAGGACTTATCAGCAGCATAAGGAAATTTTGGGATGGCAAACCTGAATCTCGATCATCTGGCTCCTTTCAGACTGGTTATCAGCCGGGGCAGTTTCTCCGGCGCGGCTGAAGCACTTGGTCTGTCGCAGCCGGCAGTGAGCCTGCAGATAAGACAACTGAAGCAGGCGCTTCAGGTCCGCCTTATCGAGCGAACCAGCCGGGGAGTAAGACCCACGTCTGCCGGGCTGACTCTCGTTGAGCACAGCTTGAAAATTGATGCCGTGGTAAGTACAGCTGTTGAATCAGTGAGTCTGCATTCCGATGAGATAACCGGCACTGTTACTGTCGGCACAGGCGCAACGGCCTGTATTCATCTACTGCCCCCCTTACTGCAGCAACTGCGGCAGGCCCATCCCCTGCTGAAGGTGGACGTACGCACAGGTAACACTTCCGATATTGTGCGGGGCGTGGAGGAAAATCGTATAGATATTGGCCTGGTGACACTGCCAGCCGCAGGTAAAAACCTGAGCATCATCCCGCTGGGTACGGATGAGTTTGTTGTCATCATGGAAAAGGATGCATCAGAGCAGAGCGCGAAAATATGGACTCCGGGCGCCTTGCTGCCGCTGCCGCTGATTATCTTTGAACCGGGAAGCGGGACACGCGCCCTGATTGATCAGTGGTTCCGGGAGACGGGACATATTGCCTGCGCGGTCATGGAGCTTGGCAGTATCGAGGCTATTAAAAGAATGGTCCGTGCAGGTCTTGGTTACAGCATTGTTCCCCGAATGTCCGTTGCATGCATAGAGTAAAGATCGGGGCTCGATCTTTACTCTGTGACGCCCTCTCTTCACCGGACGCTTGGGGCAGTTATGCGGGAGGACCGGATTGTAAGCAGAGGAATCAATGAAGTGCTGAAAAGCCTGCACAGCAGTTTTGCAAAAAACGAAATCAGATAAATATTATTCGATATTTAAACCGGACAGGTCCGATCTACTCTTTCCGGCAAAGTATCATTACAGCGTTTACCAGCTACCAATGTCCGCTCCTGGCACAAAGCGGAGTTTCGTTACCCCAACGCACTTCTTCTTTAATTAACCCAGTCTTCCAGCGCCAGACCCGGAACCCGCTCAAATTCCCGGGTATTGTTCGTCACCAGCACGGCGTCAGCCGAGATGGCGTGCCCGGCGATGGCCGTGTCGTTCGGGCCGATCGGCGTCCCGGCCGCGGCCAGTGCCGCCTTAATCTCCGTGGTGGCATCGACCGCGGCGCGATCCCAGGGCAGGACGGCATCAAGGCGGGTGCAGAATTCATCGACCAACTGCACGTGGCGCGGTGAGGCTTTCGGGCCGGTGGCGCCGAAGCGCATCTCCTGATAGGTGATGGCCGAGATTACAATGCGGTTTCCGCGCAGCACTGCCTGCTCGAGGCGCTTACGAACGGCTTCCGGCTGCTCGCGCATGATGAATGAGCAGATGCAGGTGTCCAGCATATACGTTATGTTCACAGGTCAAATCGTCCTTCGTCGCTGACAACGTCCTCGCGCTCCGCCATAAAATCAGGATCGGCTTTTTCAAGTTCAAAAAATGAGTTCCAGGTCGGCCGGACGGGGCGCAGGATAATGCTGTCTCCTTCCCGGACGATCTCCAGCTCGCTCACCCCCTCAAAATCCAGATCGCGGGGCAGGCGGATGGCGCGGTTATTGCCGTTTTTAAAAATAGAAACTGTGCGCATGGTTTTTCCTCATATGCTGAGTGTGCCAGGGAGTTTTCCCGCATGGGTGCAGTATATGTCTGAAGGACTGATTTGTATAGGTGAAGCATATGCAGATGGTACGTATATGCGTATGTAAAGCATATGCATATGCAAAGTATATGGATATGTACAGCATATGTCTGCTTTCTCTTTTTCCAGCTGAGATCCGGAAAAGGGCAGAACCGGATCCTGACTGGTCAGTGGTGGCTTTTTGCGCAGGGTGCTACATGTTGTGGGTTGGCCAGATGCTCAGCATACAAGATATGGGGTAAAGGCCACTGTCAGAACCGGCTGCGCCGGGCTTTTCCCCGCCCTGCCGCCGTGCTACGCTTCCGGAAACTGCCGTATCGGGAAAAAGTCAGATCAAGCCGGTAAGGGTGTACGGTAATTTAGCAGCGTGCTTATAAGTCTGCTTATTGTCAGATAATGGATATTTACTGGCGGGAAGGTAATTCTGAGTGACTGTCAGATGAGTCAGTGGGTGATGATTTCTACGTGGGACTATTAGCGAGGTTAAGAGGTGGCAATTGAAGAGCTAATTGCCTTGCTCATTGAGCAGGGTGAGAAAAGCGTCTGGTTTTACCCGACAGAGGACTGCAACGGTTCAAAGCTGTTTCTGCTTCTCGATAAGTTCGGCGGCGAACTGGCCTGGCGATGGGTCAATGACGGACCTGAGCGCTGGCGTACCCAAATGTCTTGGCTTCCCTCGTACTCTTCCCTGCCTGCTAATGCCGTAGAATTCGATCTTGAACAGGATCGTTTTATGTTTCAATCGATAGATGCCTCAAATGGTTCTGCATCACCCAGGCCGGCTTGGTGCCGTTAAGAAATTAAAAAGGGTTAGCGAGATTACATATCAGCGAAGGAATACAGATTTATGGATGGCGGGATTTCCGTATGGGTGCCGGTGATTTCAGTCCTGGCGGGTAGTGTGCTGACCGGAACCATTCAGTATTTTATGAACCGGCAGAACCACTTTTTTGCCCTGAAACGTGAGGAGAAGGCGGCTGCAGACAGGCTGCGTAATGAAAAACAGGCAGAAGAAAACAAACTGCAGCGGGAGCGCATATTCATCGCCGCTGAACTGGTCTTCCTGCTTGAGCAATACGCCGAGGGATGCGCGCGAGTTGCCGCTGATCATGGCGATGATAACCCCCAGAGCGAACGTGAGCCGACCGTAAATTATCCGCTGTTAAATCTGACAGATGTATCAGGCGATTGGCGGGTACTGTCGCGCCTATTAATGTACCGTATCCGGGAATTGCCGGTTCTTCAGAATGAGGCACAAAGAACGATTGCCGGTGTCGGAGAATATGATCATCCCCCTTATTATTCTTATTACTTCCGGGAGCGACAGTATCAGTTTTCCCGTCTTGGTATGAAGTCGGTGATTCTGGCCATGCGCCTTCGCAAAGCCGTTGGACTTCCTGAAAGCCGCCTTCAGGATACTGAGTGGTCTGCATATAACGTGCTCTGGAAGGTGTGGCGGCAGGAACGGAAACGCCGGGCGGCAGATTACACAAATAAATGAGTGTGGCATGAACCAGTGCCTCTCCTGAATAGCAGTGAGGAAACCAGCCTGTGAGTAGTTTGATGCCGTACGCCTTCCAGCAGTCGCCCGCGCAGCTGCCGGTCGCCATTGATTATCCGGCCGCGCTGGCGCTGCGCCAGATGGCAGCGCAGCACGATGAATACCCGCAGTATTTACTGGCACCTGAAGTCAGCGCACTGCTCCACTACGTGCCGGATCTGCACCGCAAGATGCTGTTCACCACCCTCTGGAACACCGGCGCGCGTATAAACGAAGCGCTGGCGCTGACGAGAGGAGATTTCAGCCTGGTGCCGCCCTACCCTTACGTGCAGCTGGCCACGCTGAAGCAGCGCGGTGAAAAAGCGGCACGCGGCCCCGGCAGGGCGCCGTCAGGCGTGGTCCCTCACCGGCTGGTTCCGCTTTCCGATCCGCAGTATGTGGCTCAGCTGGAGATGATGGTCGCGACGCTCAAAATACCGCTCGAGCGGCGCAATCCGGAAACCGGCCGGACCGAGAAGGTAAGGCTCTGGACAGTCACCGACAGGACCGTGCGTACCTGGCTGAACGAGGCTGTCGCCGCAGCCGCCGGTGACGGAGTCACATTCTCCGTGCCGGTGACGCCGCACACCTTCCGCCACAGCTACGCCATGCACATGCTTTATGCGGGGATTCCGCTGAAGGCGCTGCAGAGCCTGATGGGGCACAAAAGCATGAAGTCCACCGAGGTCTACACAAAGGTGTTTGCGCTGGACGTGGCGGCCCGGCACCGGGTGCAGTTTCATATGCCGGGAACTGAAGCTGTTGCCATTCTTAAAAAGATCGACTTCTAGCAGGTAAGTTTGCGATGTGTTTAGGAAGCGGCAAGTTGAGGGCAAAAAAAAACCCGGTCTGGTAAACCGAGTTTTTTCTGTACCGGAGAACGGTTGGTAGCCGCTTGCCGGGACGTTGCTGCTTGTACCTGCTAACTGCCAGCAATGTTAAACCTGTTTGACGAACCCGTCAACGTTGCGGCTGGTACCGCACGGCTTTATACTCGTCGCAGTTGGCAGCGCTACGCTGTTGCAGCCTCTCAGAAGTGGGTTAAAGCTTAGCCGCGCAAAAGTTTTACCCCGGCAGGAAACAGGTGGTGCTGTCCGGTCTGCTTCCACCCAAAAGAGTGCTGCTTGTACCTGCTAACTACTCGTACGCGCCGCAAGGGGGTAACAAAAAAGCACTTGCGACGTGTGGCGCTCTCCTGAGAAGGAGATGCCAAAAGTGATAACTTTAGGAACTATCCTCCTGGTTTTGCAGATTCTGCTTACCGGAGTAGAGCTTATCGTTGCCATCAAGCAACTGACCGGACGCCCGTAAGGGAATAAGGAACTTGAATCAAGGCGGGGATTAACCACCCCGCCTTTTTTCGTATCAATTTTCCCATAACTAAAACCAGCCTATATTCCTATCTGCTTTGACTAATAATTCACCCTTCCCTACTGATTATCCTGAATTCATCGTTTGTTAGTCGCCGGAAAAATTAAGCTTATGCTTTTAATGGTATTTTTCATCATCATATTACTATTATGTATATACATTAGTATATGCAAATAGTTATTGGTGAGGATTATGCTCTGAAAATCTAACAACACGTATTGATGTTATTTTGTATATGCTCATGTATATACAAAGTGCATGCTTACAAAACAAAATTGGGCTACTTAAGACGGCAACGCAGGGCGGACAGTTTGCACGTCTACGCGCAGTTCTACTTTGAAGGTAAGCCCTTAAAGGCATCCTCCCAGTATGGATCTCTGTCTGGGTCATTGACGATCTTGCTCATCCATGATTCAGAGCGTCGCCATCTTTCGGCCACTTCTTTCATCGTCCAGTTTCTTTCTCTGAGTAGATTTTTGATATCCGAGACCGTGAGTTTGGTGCCAACCCAGTTACGCAGAATATTTTCATCAACAGAAAATTCAAGACCCGGATATTTTTCTTCCAACGATTTCCTGGAGGTGCTGAACCATACAGGGTCATCGTTGCCTTCAAACTTGATAGTGGTATACCGGTGGCCATTATTCAGGCTGATTTCAGGGTGGTAATACTCAATCCAGACTGAGTTCTCATTGATGTAGTCAAATATCCATGCATCAAACTCACGGCTTTTACGCTGCTCAGACTTGAAGAGATCGCTAAAATTTTTCCTGTTCGAGACCTTAAGCGCTCCATCCTGCATCAGCGCATTAATCGCAGATATGCGTACGCTCTCAGCTGCATTCGTTATTGAGGTGTTGTAGTAGTTCAGTAACTGAGCGCAGGTAAACACTATTTTGCCTTGGGCAATTTGCACGCGCAGATAACAGTATCCTTGATCGTTCCAGAAACCCTGGAAGCGCAACGGGTGATAAGTCTTGTCGAACCCTTCAGTCAGCGTAAACCTGATTCTCATACCTTACTCCTCATTTTTCTTAATTAAGCCACAAATTGAATTATGGTGCTCATTAAGTCAAGTTAAGAGAGCAACGTGTTTTTTTATTTAATTGTTTTGGTATATGCAAATGTATATACATAAATAGCTTTGCATATGCTTTTGTATATACATTGACACATTCCAGGATCTGCGTAATATGTATATAACTTTGTATATACATGGTGGTGTCAGATGAACAAGCCCTACATTATTTCTTTTGCGAACAGTAAAGGTGGCGTGGCCAAAACGACGAGCTGTATTGCTGTCGGTTGTGCACTGGCTGCCGCTGGGTACAGGACTCTGCTGGTTGACCTTGACCATCAGGGAAACCTGAGCGATGACGTTGGTCGTGGGGATGAAGATTACACCATCACCGATCTCTTCGAAGACCCGAAATTTGATACGAACAAACTGGTTTACACCGCGCTGGACGGTGAGGTCGCCATACCGAATCTTGACGTCATTCCGGCTGATATTACGCTGGCTGTGGAAGCGCGAAGCGCCGAGCGTTTTCGTCACAGGCTCAATATTCTGGAAGAGGGGCTCGCCAGACTAAAAACTGAGTACGATTACATTCTTATTGATCTGCGTCCGGCGATTGACCTCAGCATCGAGAACGCGTTGCTTATCACTAATAATATTGTCGTTCCGGTCGATATGGATCGCAGGGCAGTTAAAGGAATCGCTGACCTTTTCCAGGTAGTGCGTGAAGTGAAGCGCAATGATGATTTTGTATATACACTTGTAAAGACAAAGGTGAATGAATCTCACTCCAAAATGAAAAAATCCATTGATGGGTACATCAGTGAAGCTGGCTATACAGTCGCTAAAACTGAAATCCGTCAGAGTGAGCTTTTCAAGCAGGCTACAGATGTGCATCGCCCGGTAATGATGTTCGCTAAAAACGAACGTCCTTATCGTGACTATAAAGCGTTCACACAAGAGCTATTGCAGCAGATTGAGGAGGTCAAGGGTGGGAAGAAGTGATCGCATCGCGAAAGGCGTAACACGCGTTGTTGAACGGCGAAATATTACAACCGGTAGACAAATGAACCTGCGCCTCACCGGTCTTGATGATGATGCCCTGTCCATGCTGGTTGAGAAAATGCAGGAGAAGCTTCCGCAGAAAAATATTACCCGCTCCCGTGTGCTGAGAGCTGCCTGTTATCTCGATGACGATAAGTTGATTCAGAAACTGGCGCAGTTACTGGTTGAAAACACCTGATATGTAAATGCAAGTGTATATACATAAGTAAAGTAAAAGCCTATACAATTGTATAGGCTTTTTTGCCGCGTCCCAGGCAATGCAGTGGAAAAGTGAGACTTTATGTATATGCCAATGTATATACAAATTATCATGCTGATGCTTTGATAGTGGGGGATCAGCAAACTGTTGCAACAGGGGTGTCTTTCCAGTTGGTCGTCCATGCTGGACTGAGCATTTCCCGCTTCATCTTCCATTCATTACTGATACCCTGGCCTGCAAACCACAGACTCCCAAGCGCCGTAAAGCCCGTTCACCGTAGTTAAAAAGGTTTACCATAGCTGATTTTTTGCTAGGAGTTGGTTTAAGCCGTTCAGAGAAAGGTATGATGCGGCAGCGATGTATGTGCCTGTAACCGGCTATGCCGGGCGCGCTGTGCCGTTTAACATCAGTGTCACTCTCAGTGGCATTCAGGGCTAATTGTGCACTGCACGCCAGACTCGTTCGCCTCAGGCAGGGAAGCTTAACCGGACTGAATGTCCGCTGTGTGCCAAAAGCGGAAGTTACTAGCAAAAATCTGTGTTAGTAATTAGGGAACCGGTCAGGAAAGTCCGTTCTTAGATGACTGGCGGCTTTGTTGAATAAATCAGATTTCGGGTAAGTCTCCCCCGTAGCGGGTTGTGTTTTCAGGCAATACGCACGCTTTCAGGTATACCTGCTTTCG
>NZ_JBEPNM010000025.1:0-24495 GCF_040546285.1 Pantoea sp. UYEF8
GGTCGCTGCCAGTCCTCAAAGATATTGCTGACGGTATACTGCAATGCGTTAGTTTCGCCCGCGGTTGCGCCAGTACTGGATACCTTGCCCTGGAAAATCAGGTCAGCAACGCGCACCTGCCCGTTGTCATCTATCGCGACAAGGAATATCTCTGCAGGCCGGCCTACGCATCTTTCATTGAGAGTTTTGGCAAAAAGGGACATATCCAGACCTGACAGCGTCATCTTCAGCTGAGAAGGGCTTGTCGTGTTCGTTTCGTTTACATCATCGATGGAACCCATTCGCCCCATGCCGTAGTAGACAAACCCGTTTATAACGATTGTTCCGGTGCCGGAATGCACGTATGCGGTTCCTGATTCGAACTGGATGTTAGCGGCCACAACCACCGTCACACGGTCACGCGAGAGCCAGTCAACCATTGAGTCTGAGAACGGTGAGTACATCATCAGAAAGCCTCCTCAAACTCGATGGTTGTTGATGAGATAAGGCCGGGTGCGCGCCGGATTTCGCCCTGTGAGTTGTCGACAAGCTTGAATATCCCCCACGGGTTTTGAACTTCCAGTGGGGAGTTTGCGGCAGGAGACGTTCGCAGCATCGGGGCAAACGAAATAACTGCTACGCCGGAAGCATTACTGGTCACGTCTGCTGTCACTTTTTTAAGCTCAGAGTTAACCGTGAAGTAATCCCCTGCGCGGAGTACTACCGTGTTTGCCTTCCAGCCACTAGTTGAAAGGGCCACTCCCGTTTGATCCGGGTCTGACACAACAGGAGTTCCTTCCGGAGCTCTTCCTGCCCGACCCCAGTCCCGTATCCTGACCCGACCATATTCACCATCCATCGCCGCCAGTACCGCCTCAATCCTGCGGGCCTGTGCTTCTTCAAGCACCGCGTACTCAACAGTGCACTTCCATCGTGAACCGGGGAAGCGAACTGTCTGTGATGCGCCGTTGAAGGGAGAGCGAAAGGTTTTAGTATTTGATTCGAGGTGCCAGTTAAGCGAGGAAGGATTGGGGCCGGGCCATTCCAGTACATCTGCCATTATTTACTCCTGTCTTATACGCCCAGCAGTCGACGGCCCTGCCCTCTGTTCTGGAAGTCCTGCAGCATGTCCTGTCGGGCCTGTTTCGCACCATCAGTAGCACCTCTTCGCGCAGCTTCTTCCATTGCCTGCTTCAGTGCTGCATCGCCATTACCATTCACCTGGATAGTCTGGTGAATAACCGTGTTACCAGCACTCTTGGCATCAGCCTGGCCGCCATTTACCATCCTTACACCCAGTGAACCGTCTGATGAACGCGTTAACGGCATAATTGCTTCAGGCCCTGCCTCTCCAAACACACCTGCCCCCTTAGCGAAGGCAAAGAATTTCGGTGAGTCATACACGCCACCGCTATAAGCGCTCAGGGATGGAGAATCGTATACGCCCCCCTTCGCGTTAAGCTTGAGGTTGCTGTATTCCCCACTGGAGAAGGCATTGCTTGATGATGCGGAAGAAGCCGCTGCTGCTCCGGACGAAGCTGCAGCAGCGCCACCAAACATTCCTCCCGCCATCCCGGCAAAGCTTGTGCCGATCCCAATAAGCGACTGGCGAATGGCAATGCGCGCAATGTCTGAAAGTACTGAGTTTGCGAAGTCAGAAAAGGAAGCCTTGCCGGTGGTGGCAAACTTAACAAGCGCGTCTTCCATGTTCCCGAAAGCATTACTGAACAACTGCTGAGACATCGCAGAAACGTTCGCAGCGCTATCCTGATACTCCTTCCATGCGCGAGTCGCGCCAGCGGTAAAAGAGCCGCGGGCTTCGTTCATGCGCTGGATATGGGTGTCGTAGTTGCTCAGTTCCGTTTGCAGTGCCTGCTGCTGCAACTGGATTTCCTGATCAATCTCTTCGCGGGCAATATCACTCGTAGCCGAAGCCCGGCTCTGTCGAAGCTGTGTGATTTTGTCGTTGTAGGACTGCTCTAGGGAAAGTCGCTGCGTGTACTGCTGCTGCTCGTTCTGACTCAGGCCGCCGCCAGCGAAGAGCTCATCTGTGGAGTACTGGCTCTGCCGGTTTGTGATGGTGCGTGTGATGTCCGCTCGCGCCTTATCCAGCGCCAGCAGCTTCTCTCGCGTTTCAATCTGACGTTCAAGCGCCGCATTCTGCTGCAGCTGCGAGGTGATGAGGTCAGCACTCGCAAGCAGCGATTTCTGGTCAGCTGTGAGCGTCTGCTTGCTCTTGATGTCTGAGAGCTGCTGCTCCCACTTAATAAGCGCCTGCTGCTGCGTGCCAATCTTCTCGCCGGTGTCAGCCTGGCTCATCAGCACCTGCTGCTGCTGGCGTAGCTGGTCGAGCATCCGCGAGCCGGCATCTTCCGTGTAAGCCTTCCCTTTTGGCTGCTGAGGGTCCTTATACATGTCGTTTATGCGAGAAAGATTATTGGCATACTGCTCTTGGGTTATTGCCCCAGCCTTAAGAAAGTCATTCTGCCGCTGTATTGCCTTGATACGGCGCTGGGTGTTTGTCAGGTATTGCTGGTTAACACGATCTGCTTCCTGCTGCGTCTTGATGGCTTTATCTTGAACAGCCTGGCCTGCGCTAACTGCGCCGTTCATGTCGTTTTGCAGATTAATGACGTTCTGCAGGATATTTGCTTCACCCGCCGCGCTGGAGTCTGATGAGTTATTTACTCCATAGGTGTTCCAGAATCCGTTGCCCAAGCCACTGGCTTGCTGCTCAGCAGCATTCTTGGCGGCGTCCAGCCTTTCCTGCAGCGTTGCCTCCCGGCCAACATTCAGCATTTTATCCCATGCCGATTTTGCCGCAGCGCCCAATGAATTCCATGCGGTTTCGACAAACCCCAAGTTGGCCTGGATGTCATTGGCACGACGGTTCATTGTTTCCGCATAGGTATCTGTCGCCAGGCGGGCGGCTTCCTGCTGGTTCCCTTCATCTTGAAGGGCTTTTATCTGGTTATAAACCGCCAGAGAGAGAAAGTGATACTGGTCGTTTAGCTTTGCCAGTGAATCGAGCGGGCTGCCGGCTATTCTGTCGAAATCAGAAACAAGCTGGTCAACTGATTGCCCGGTAGCTTTGCTCATGTTAATGACAGCGGTAGAAACAACCTCCAGAGAGTCTCCTGCAACCTTCCCGCTAGAAACCACCTGATTTAATACAGATGCAGCAAAGCCACGAGTGCTTTTCGTGCTCTTGGCAATCTCATCCGCCATATCTGAAAGCTGGCCGGCAGTTTTACCTGCAGTATTTCCGGTAAGAACAAGTGTTTTATAGAACTCTTCTTGCTCTTGTGACCCTTGATAGTAGGCAACAGCTAATGTTCCAGCCGCCGCCGCCGCAACAGTGAATGGGTTTACAAGCCCTAAGACATAGCTCCCTAGTGCTCTAGCTGCCGGCCCAATGCCGCCAAACATGTCTTTAAGTTGCCCACCCTGCTGTAGCAGCACAGTTAACGGTGCCTGACCAGATGCTAGGCTGACCACGATATCGGTCATCTGAGCTGGAACCATCCTCATGCTTGCCGCCAACTGCTTGGAAGACATTGCGGCCTTGCCGGCATCAGAAGAATAAGCGTTTAATCCATTACGGGTCTGCTCGATCTTCTTCGAATACTCATTGAATGTCTCGGTGTCTAGAAACCCTTTGGCTTGGAATTTGGCAAGCTGCCGCTGCTGATCATCAAGTCGGTTTAAGGCGGCGTTGACCGGGTCAATTCTATCGAGCAGGTCGGATAGTGATTTCGCCTCCTGATCCGTCGCCCTGGCTGTCTTGCCAGCGCTATCTGCTGCCTTCTGCCCGGCTTGAGTCATCTTCGCCAGTGCACCGGCGAGTCCTTCTGCGTTGCGTTGCGCACCTGTGCTGTCGATGACGATCGCAAGGCGTGATTGTTGTTCGGCCATGTTTTCTCCGGGCATAAAAAAACCCCGCCGAAGCGAGGTCTTGTGCTGTTTTTTTATCTTATCGGGATGATGTAAGCATTAGCTTGTCATCTGAGTTCCAAGCGCTAACCCTCAGTGAGCTAACAGAATTGGAGCTTTCTAAGTTCACCTCGGCACTACTATTTTGAGCGCTTTTTAATTTGAAAGTTGCCACACGCCTTCCATCGACAAATGCGCTACTCACTTCCGTCTTATAGAACACTTCACCATCAATATTGAGCGATGCATCACTGCCAGACATGTTGAGCTTGGCATGACGCCATTTGCCACTACCTAACTGATCGCCCGCCACAATGTCGCACTCTGTCGATACGTTGCCATTAACGCAGGTGAACTTAGCTGATTCTTGTTGTGGCTTAGGAGCTTCTACAGCATTAGCCTGAGGTTCGCTTGAGTTATCGCAGCCAGACAACAAAAGAGCAGCTACTGCCAGAATTATTACCTTCTTCACGTCCCTATCCCCCTGAGGTTTTATGGGATAAATCCTAAAGCCTATCTTATGCAATTGGAAGCAAAAAACCCGCCGGAGCGGGTTGGGTTTTAACGGTCTAAGTTCAACTTAGGGCGTTAGCCAAGGGTGTAAGTTCAACTTACACCCTTTTAATCAAGCCACATCAGCACCATGAATAAGGTGGCGTAGCGCCTTCACACCCTCGGTGTTGTAGCGGAACGCTTCGACCTGTTTGTCAGAATGGCGTGATTTATCCAGAAAGAACTTGCCGTACTTGTCTGTCTTTAAGTTGTTCGCATTAGCGACTCGACCAATCTTTTGCGCACTTACACCAAGATCCGCTCCAATTTCGCCCGCAGTCTGGTAATGCTCTTCAAGCACAGGAAGCGGTATTGCGTTGAAACCAACTATAGGGTTAATGATGCTGGCTGCAGCAGTCTGTCTAGCCTCCGCTGCAAGGTTTGGCATTAGGTCGAAAAGATTGGTCACTGCGTCGACGGTCATCTTTAACGTTCTGGCCTGCCGATACTCAACCAATCCGCTGGCTGACTTACCTCTGGTCAGGTGTGCTTCCTGCATTGACTCCAGCTTATCGACGAGGGAACGACGCACTGCCTTAGACTCGCGCGCCGCAACTCTTAGCGCCTGCTTTATCCCCATGTTAATGATGTCAATATCAGCACCATTCTTACGACCTACACTTTTTGTGTAGGTCTCCCCTTCAAGCTCATCTTCGATTTTTTCAATAAGCTTGTTATTCCTGATCGCCGGTTCGCCGCATTTCTTCCGCGCATCGTTAACCATAGTAAGCAGAGACTGGCTATCGATGGTTTTCTCCGTGACAACAGATCCCGCCACTGCTAAAGTAACTTCAGTCATTTAGAAATCCTTCATTGCTTAGTTGGGTTTTGACAGTAAGCCGCCAGCTGCACACTGGCGGTTTTTCTTTTTGCGCCGTCCTTTGCGCCCTTCAGTGAATCTCCTTACTACCGTTCAGCAGCGTCAGCATTGGTTCTGCAGAACGCACTACAAATTTCGTGCGGTCCAGATTCTTCGATTCACGCAGCAGAGCATCGCGTGACTTCTCAATCATGTAGCGCGTCTCATGCGCCATGTCGTACATCGTCCCGCTGAAGCTTGATCCGATCTCTTTCATTGCCGGATAAAGCGCCTTGCTCATACGCTGGCTTTTCTCCATCCACACCTGCATGTAACAAAGATTGATGATCTCTTCGTCGGAGAACTGCTTGGCTAAAGGTGAGTGAGCAACTTCACGATCGAGGATGTCGAGCACCCAGTGGCGGAACTCTTTTGCAACCGGTGTACGAGCAAACATTGCCAGCAAATGAGCACCACGAAGAGAGAACACGCGAACCTTCATTCGTCGCGAAGTACCGTTGATTCCATTGGTCATCGATTCAATGACCATTGTCATTCCCGGAGAAAACTCATCGCTGTACTGGTTAAACAGGTTGGTTACTGACTTTGTGCTGTTGTAATGAAGAGCTTTAGCGACATCAGCAGAAGTCAGCCAAATACCATTAATGTCTGATACTGGCGTCAGGTTGACACCGTGGAAGTTCATATCTGTTTTAGCTATAATGTTCATGTTGGTTTTCTCGCAAAGGTTAACCGGCAAATTAGAGGCCCTGACTGTTAGCGCAGTTGGGGCTTCGCTGTCTTTACTGACCATTTACTCTTTCCTCTCGCAGGCTCTTAGCCAGGCGCTGCACGATTGCCGAATTAATCGAAATGCCATCCATCTCTGCCATGCGGCGGATCTCTTCCTTCATGCGTTCCGGTAGGCGCAGATTGAAAACTTCATTTTTACGCCCGGTATAAAGTACATCTTGCATAACAACCTCCATCGTTGGGATTAACTTGCCATCATTGATACTAATTTAACACCATTGCGTATGGTGTCAAGTACACCCCATAATAAATAAAACGCGTTAGAGGTGTATGTAATGTCGAAATACCCGAGCCAGATGCAGGACAAATTCAACCTTCGGTTCCCCGATGGCATGCGTGACGCCATAGCCGAAAGGGCTAAGGCCAATGGGCGATCAATGAATTCGGAAATAATTCAGATATTGCAAGACGCTTTGTCTGAAGAGCATCCCTGGCCTGAGGTTTTCCCAGAAGGCGTATCCAAGCCAAGTGACTTCGATAAGATGGTCAGGCTGGTTAATGAAAAAACTGAGGATTTTAAAAACAATCTTTTGGCTGAAATCTTAGAGTACGCAGCCTTTCACCCCGATCAGCCGCCTGTAGAGGCAAAGCAAATGCGGCAAGAATTGAAAAACAAAAAGCCCACCTGAGTGGGCCAATCATAAGCACTGATCATCTATCAGGATTCCGCTGATTTACTTTAGAGGATATGTTGAGTACTCAGCCCGTCCATGTTTGGGGCATGGACGCACACAGCAATGAGGGATGGCTGATTACCTCTGGGAAAGGAAATTAGATGAATACGCCGGACAAAGTAATTCATGGCTTAAATGTGTCATCAAACGCTACTGACCTAAACAGCCTTGCGGCTGATGTTACCGCTTTGAAAGTCGCATTTGGGCTTTTGTTCCAGAAGCTAGACGACTCAAGCAGGCAGGGCCTAATTAAAAGTTTGAAGCAGACAAACACGGACGCCCTAACCGACCTTGCCAACCAGTTAGAGCAATTCCGCGTTTAGCTCTGTATTTTGAATTCAGCGGCATGAATTGCTGCCGCTTTTATTGCATCGCCCCTGATAAGGGATTCATTAATAAATACTTGCCCATTTTCAACGGTAAAGTCACCACGAACCAAGGCTTTCACCGCTATCTCAAGTGCTTCTACACGCTGCTCTAAGTTCATATTACTCTCCGGTTTATGTCGTTTTTGCCTGCTTTCTTTCCCACTCCGCCCGGTCCGCATCGTCCAGAGCAAAGATAGCCGCCTCGAACTCATCACGGTCAATCTGTAACGGCTTGCAGGCGAGATAGGTGTTGATGTCTTCCAGGTCTATCGGCAGTGGGGTTGCCGCCATTCCTGCGTACTTCCTGCCTCTGGTGATAACTGCGTAGGCGGCGAGTATCTCGCTACACACACCGTCAATTTCAGGCTCCGGGATGGGAGGTAGTTTTAAGCGCTCGCGCCGCCAGCGGTTCTTTTCGCCTTGCTCTCCGCCGAACTGCCGGAGCCAGCTCTGGCTTTCGAGGACTTTCCCACCGTTCCCTGAGTCTGCGCCTCTTTACCCGCGGCAATATCAGATGCCGTGCTTAGCACAGCCCAGTACAGCTCAGGATGCTGTAGGAGCAGCGCCTTGCCCTTCTCTGCTGAGTATTCGATGGCGGTCTCTTTGCCCGCTTCGTCAGCTTCGCCAACCCCCTCCCAGTCCAGCAGGAGATGTTTGGCTACCGAATCAATCAGCAGGTCGTCTGAGATGTCGCTCACGTCGATGTCTGCTGGGTTGAACTCGGCAGTGCCTACCTTGAATCGTTCGTCGAGCTTGCTGATATGCCTGCGCACCATAGCATTGTGAGAGCGGAAAGCCGGGTTGCTGATAGAGCCAACCTTCAGCTTCAGGCCTTCCATCGGCTCAATCCAGCGCTCGGCATTGGCGTCGAATTTTGGTGTTTTCAGAATGAGCATGTTCTTCTCTGTAAGCAGCCCGCCACTATGGACGGGCGATTAGATTAAGATGCGGTAACGGTGATGGCCGTGTTGCCAGTGAAAGAGCGGGCCTTACCAGTGATGGTTGCTGCCCCCTCCTTCTTCCGCGTTACCTGCGCCGTTTTCTGGCCGGTTGATGTGACGGTAGCTACTGATGGGTCTGATGATTCCCATACAACCGTATCTGTTGATCCTGCTGGCGTAAGGGTTGCAGTCAGAGTCACAGTCGAACCTACAGCGCCTGTAGACGTGGCCGGAGCGACACTCAGAGCAGTAGCAGCTACTACAGCTGAGCGTGTGATGGTCGGCGGCGTGTCGGCTGCGGTGATGTTCAGCTGAACCTGCACGATGTCAGTGTTGCCACCGTCAGGCCAGTCGCCGTCTACCTGCACCGCCGGGAAGTCAAAGACGTACTTGCCTTCGTCATTCTCAAGCGTGAATCCGAACTGCATGGTTTCGCCTGACAGCGTCTTCTTCCAGGCGGTATAGGCATCTTTCGACCATGACAGCGTGACGCTACCGGACGGAGTAAATGTTGTCGGAATATTGGCGCCGGCGAACGGGTTGCCACTGCCGATGCAGCGCTGCGTCTGCAGGTTGTTGTCGAACTGGATGTTAAAGGTATCGACACAGAAGCCATCGCCACCGGTTACGCCATTGAGCGAAATCGCCGTAACCTGCTTGAAGGTGTAGCGAAGGTCGCCAGCACCATCCACCGGGTTGGAAAAGTAGCTGGTGTCATCTGCTTTTGTATCAAAGCCAAGGCCTGCAAACGTCACAGTCGCTGTAATGTCGCCATCGTTGGGGATCGTCAACTGGAAGGTGCCAACCTGGCAACCGCGGGCGATTGAGGCAACGCCAATATCTTCAGCGTACGAGGCTACAGAGAACGCGATGCGGTCGTTGCCCATGTTGAGTACGTTATTGGCCCACTCCGAACCGAAACAGGACGCGAGGAAGTCGTCATGCTGGCCCCAGCGGAACTTAGCGCCGACGTCCCCGCCTACGTCTACAGTTCCCGTACTTCTTCCTTGGGCCATCCGTGAACCGCCAATTTCATCGTTGTCGATCATGTTCTGCGACGGGCCAACACCGAAGCTGCTGCGCTTCAGCAGGTTCCATGTGCCTGTCGCGGGCGTGGTGCCAGGGGTTGTTTCGCGAATATACGCGGTTACTACTTTTGCTCCAGACGACATTTTCGTCTCCTGTAGAAAATGGCGCTCAGAGCGCCCTGTAAGGGATTTGTATGTTCATTTGCGCCCAGCCATCTGTTTCACCTGCGCCCACTGCCGAGACGGCGAAATAATCAAGCCTCCCGTCAGTCTGGAACTCGAATAGCTCTCGCAGCTGGTCTGCTGTCTGCGTGATGAGCAGCGAGCCAGAGCCTGCAGGCACAAAGATTTGGATGACGGCAATGCCCGCGCGGTGAACAACTGGCCCTGCGCCGATTTCGTTTGCTGACGCCATGCCAGGGATATTTGTTAGCCGCGCCCAGATGGACTTTCCGGACGGATCAAAGGTCGGCCCGTTCGGATAGCTGACAGAATCCGAGGCAATAGCGGTCTGCGCCGTCATCCGGGTGATGATGGCGTTTCTGATTTCTGTGAGGGTCATTTGTAGGCCTGAGTTACACCGTGGAAAGCGTTAGCGTAAACACCTGTGGGTGCCTGTTTAGAGTGCCCATTCTCAAGGCGCTCGCTGTAAGGTAGGTTCGACTGAATATAAATCACCGAATACGGCTTACCCTGAGCAATGACAGCTGAACCCTGCTGGATTGTCTTCGTACCAACTTTGTCCGGAGCGGCTGGTTCCGAGTAGTCCGGTGAGCCGATGCTGACAATGTGAGAGGCTCGAAATGAGCCGCCGGTATATCCTTTCGGTGCCGGGCTCATCCAGAGGTCGGGATTCCCTACTGGCGACCGCTGAACAATCTCAGTCAGCAACGCCATTGAGATGATGCGCAGCTTCTTGCCTACCTCTTCCTCGACCAGCCCAGCGAACAGCGAAGGGTCGTTATCCCATCCCTTAGCCATCACTTCCTCCTTAGCTGCATCCGATAGGTTGCAACAGCCGGATCAGGGTTAAGATTTACGACGCGATACGTTTGCGGCAGGCCAGTAACGAGGTCTGGCGCCGTGATGGTGTGGCTCTCGCTGGGCTTATCGGTGACTTCGTTAGCCAGAGCGGTGAGCCGCAGATCGCCGTGCAGAATATTAACCCCATCAATTCGGCTAAGCTCATAACGGGACATCACGCCGCGGCCGGAATAGCTTCGAGTTGTTTCGCCGCCAGTCTCTGTTACCGGGTCCCAGCCAGCCTGAACCGTGTAGCTGCCTGTGAATTCCTGCACTGCGTCCGCAAGGTCAGTATCGAACGCCTCAGCAATCTCAGCCTGTAGCTCGTCTCGAATACCCATTATTCGACTCCATCTAAGAACTCAACCGCCACTACTCCGCGCAATGTCCTCGTTCTGACATCACCATTTGCCTTTACTTCAATGGGGTGCGGGGCATATACAACTATCCCTTTGACGGTATCGGCGTATGTCACCCACTGAACCTCTTCACCATCCAAAGTAACCTTTCTGCGCCCCTTCCCATCACCAACAAAATGAACGTGGCTATATCTACCCATCATCGATACACCCTGAAAGCGAGAGGATTGGAGCGCCACTGGCCCAGCAATGCCAGCGCGAGTTGGACATCAGCAGGAAGTAGCTGGGTTGATGTCGCCTGCCCCGATGCGTAGGTCTTGGATACCTTAACGCCGTCAGCATCTACCGTCTTGCTCGTCAGAGAGCCAGATTCAGTCTGCTGCTTATACAGCGTGCCTTCGGAAGCTGATTTAGCCAGGTAAGCTCCTGCGGTTATGACATCAACAGGTATCGCGTCAAGGTCAATGCCTTGCAGGTTCAGGCTGGTCATATAGGCGTTAGCCTGAAGCACAGCAGAAGCCTTTTTGTCAGCCGTCGTCCATTCGGTGCCAAGCACCCCGTCAACGTCTTCAACTGTCACGTAGGTTGTCATCTTGACTCCAGAATTAAGGGGCCGAAGCCCCTTGCGTTATTGATCAGCAGAATTAAGCAATTCGAGCAACTCTGCTTTCGTCGCGCTGGCCTTGTACTCAATGCCCTTGGCGTCAAGTTGCTCTTTGATTTGAGCAACGGTCATATCTTCGCTTCCATCAGAAAAGACACGCGCAGAGTCAGCTCCATTACCACCACCGCCAGCGGTGACAGGCACTGCAACATCGACATTTTTGATGCCATAGTCAGCGCCAGACTTTGTCGGATCGTAAATGGTTTCAGCACCTAATGCAGTTGTTGACTCGTCTGCATATGGGCGTTCACTCGGATAGGTATACTGGTAATCCGGCTGCACCAGATTTTTTGGTAAGGTCATTTTTCCCCCTTAGAGGTTGGTGATCAGGAAGCGGAATGGCACCTGAGCCTGGTCGAGTGTAAGCTCCCAGTTCTCAGCTTTTTGCAGGTCACCCCATGATGCAGAAAGAGCTTGGCGCTCAGTACCGCCAGTGAGCGTACTTTCCGGCGCAACAAAGCTGAAGCCCTGCGGGTGGATCAGCATATTGCGGCGGGTCCAGAGCACGCGGTCACCCTGGCCGTTTGAGGTGGCAGCGGTGCGCTCAACCTCAAGATCGTCATTACCGGGCACTTGGCCGTAACTGAATGCACCGGCTCCCGCCAGTAGGGTGACGTATTTCGCATTCGCGCCAGTGCCAATTTTTGTCCCCAGTTCCGACTCGATCAGCGCGCGGCCGTTATATACCCTAATAGGCGGGATGTTTGACTGAACGGTCACCAGCTCAGCTTGGTTCTCCTTACGGATTTTCGCAGCAATAGCAGGGTGAACAATCATTACCCCGTTACCACGATAGCCCGGTGCCAGCGCCGCCTCTCCATCGACAAACGTATCGAAGCTAAAACCACTGGCTGCTGTAGCTGTTGCCGCACTCACGTCAACGGTAAGCTTTTTACCGTTAGCTTGGTCATAGTTGCGTAGTCCTGCCAGCGTCGCACGCGCCCGGTTCTCTGCCGCGTTTAGCCACATCTGGTTAATCTTGCCACCAATAAGCTGGAGCGCGTTAACCTGCGTGAGATAGCGAGCCAGCGAAGCCTCGCGGAACCCTTCGTTCAGGAATGCCATCCGGCCCATCATCGAACCGCCTTCGATTTCTCGCGGCATAGCGATGTCGGTGTAAATGGTGTTGCCATAGTTCGGCTCAAGGTTGCTGTCGATACCGCCGACATAAGGCACTTCAAACGTTCGAGAGCCGGAGGCGACTAAAGTACCCAGCCGCGAATCGGCAACAAAAGCACGAGACTGCACAAATGGCGACGGTACGAGTGGATCGTTGTCGATATACGACAACAGTACAGGGCGATTAAAGATTTCAAGTAAGGTAGGCATTATTGCTCCTGATATTTGTTAAATTTGCCTTCTCTGACAGCCTGGGTATATCCGGCGGGGTCTTTTTCAGCCCACTCGGCACGCTCCTGCTCTGTCATTTCGGTGTGTTTTTTGGTAGCCCTGCCACCACCTTTAGGCGCGGCCCCGCCGCCACCTGCCTGACTGCCGCGCACGAGGGATGCGTAACGCGGTGAGGTTTCGAACTCTCGTTGGAGATCTGCCAATGCGCTTACCGTCAGATTCCCTGACTCGTCAGTAATGCGTACCTGCCCTTCTGCCACCTTCAGGCGGCGGGCAATAAACTCGGTGAGGATTTCGGCGTTAGCGCCGTCTGCAATCGCTGTGGCGACGCGAGTAGCTGCGAGGTTGATGTCGCGCTGCTCAATGGAACGGCGAAGATCTACGAGGCTGCTACGCTCGCGCTCAAGCTCGGCCTGCGAGCTCTGGAAAAGCTGCTGATAGTTACCTTCTGCAGCGAGGCGCTCCTGCTCTTTGCGCTGAATTTCTTCTTCAGCCTGTCGGCGACGCTCCTGCTCGGCTTTCTTCTCCGCCAGAAGCTCGTCACGCTGGCGCTTGAGTCCGCTGACGTCTTCATGCGGGATGCCATCAACCTGAAGCTGATAGGCCTCACCCTGCTGCACATACAGCGCCTGTTTGGCTTCATCGAGCTGAGCGAATTCCTCAGCGGTAAGCTGATACTTCAGAGTCATACATTCTCCTGAATGGATGTGTGCTGGCCCGGCCAGCGTTAGATGTGATTATTCAAGGCCAGCAAGCTCGAAGGCATGCGGCTCTAAATCTTTGAGTTGGTCGAGGGTGTACTGCCTGCCGTTGTCATCAGTGAAGCGATCAATGGTCAGCTCGCCTTTCCTGAACAGCTTGTAACGCGATGGCCCGAGCACCTCTTTCTGGAAGGATGCCGGTTGCCTTGCCAGCCATTCGCCATAAGTCGTTTTGCTGCTGACCTGCTCGACGCCATCAGGGCCGACCGCTGGCCGTGTAGAGCCGGGTATATCCCGACGATACTCAGCCTTAAGCACGGGAACCTCTGACGTGCGGCAGCCCCAGTGAAACGGTGGCGAGATAGCATCAATCGGCACCACCTTGCCATCCAGTGACCGGCAAAGCGGCGTTGTCCGGCCGTCCAGCGTGGCTACACGCTTCTTTCCCTCAAGGATGTCATCGTTCGACTTCATCGTTTCGGAGCGCGCGGATGAGGCGACGTGATTGGTCATCGTTCTAACCAGTGAGCCGACCTGCTCCTCATGCGACACGCCCAGCGAGGTTAAGCGCCGCACTATCTCCTTGTGCGTCTCCCCAAGCGAGGAGCCGATTGCAATCTCGCTGAGGATATCGGCCGTCTTCTTGCTGCCGAACTGTGCCAGAGCGCCGGTGATGTCAATAACCTGCCTGCCCTTTCCTACTGCTAGCTCCAGCGGGTTAGCCAGTACAGATGCAGCTATCATCTCTGCCGATGGCTCTGCGAGCCGTACAGAAGCTTTGACGATCTGCCCGAGTAGCTTGCTGTTAAAGGTGAATTCGTACTTAGCGAACTCGCCTAAGTCGAGCTTTTGCTGCTTCGACATCTCGCCGTAGATAGCGCTCAGATCGCTCCTGAGCGTTTCAATCTGCCGGTTATAGCGGGCGGTTGCATATTGACTCATTCCCTCGTTAACGGCTTCCTTGGCGCGCCTGATAGCCTTGCGGACAAACTTGGCCGCCTTGTCAGTCAGGCCACCACCGAAGCGCTGAACGTACACCTGATGGCGCGTGGCGGCGTCTGTCGTGTAACCGTCTGCGCTCATGCTTATTCCTCAGCAACTGGTTCAGGACTATCAGTGACAGCGTCGCCTTCAATAGCAGGCTCTTCAGCGCGCTCCGCATCAATATCGTCGTCGTTACGGTCGGCCTCAAGCCAGCCCGTCTGGCGAAACTTGGTGCGCACGTCACTCTTCGCGATGATGCCCTGCTGCCAGCTCTGGATAAGCGCCAGAACATCCTGCGAGGTGAGAGAAGCGTCGAAGAATTCCTGATTCAGCCAGAAAACAGTGTTGGTCATATCAGCTTTGCCGCTCATGTAGAGCTGAGCATCCAGAATGGCCCGCTTAAGCGCCTCGCTGACGTTACCGGCAATCGTACCCAGCACACTGTTATCGCTGCTGTATCTGATGCGTGCTGCTTCTGCTGTCTCGTTCTGCCCTGACTGCTGCACGATGCGCGCACCAATCATCAGCATCTGATTCTCTTTCTCCTGCATCAGCTTCAGTGCGAGCTGGCTCTCGTTGGCCTGCAGCATTAATGCCTGACCGGCACGGCCGAGTGAATAGCCGCGGGTAGAGCCAATCTGAATCCCGCCAGGGTTCCATGCTTCGAAATCAGCCTGCTCAATGTCAGTCGTGAAGAACAGCGTCGGCTGACTGCTGATAAAGCCTGACTCTTCGACCGTGGCGCTGTTGCCGTAATGAAGCACGTTAACCTCAGCCAGGTCTTCGAGTGGCGCCTTATCAATGCGAGCGTCATTACTCTCAGCGCCGAAGAAGTAGAACGGTATATGATCGAACGTCTTGCCACCGAAGTCAGTCGGATGGACGTCGAGTTGAGGCGCTTCGTACGGGTCTCCCTCATGCCACATACGGTGGCGATACACACCATCTTCCAGCGTCAGCGCCCGGAACTGTTTTCTCACGTCAAAGCTGAACTCATCGCCCTCGGCCTTGTTATAGCACTCTGCGAACACGACCAGCGTCAGCTTGCGCACACCGTTAATCACGTCTTCTCGCCAGTTGATGATGCTCAGGGCTTCGTAGAGGTGAATGTGAGCAAAGCGCCCAGCTGACTGCGCTCGCGTAGGCCGAGAGCCTTCTGGCGCGTCACTGGTCGGGTAATCCACGAAGAAACCACCGCGCCCCGTGTCGAGGTCTTCGCCTACAGCCTCTTTGGAAAGCTGCTCCAGGCTGGTGCCGTCACCGCTGGCGTTCTCGATGAGATAAGCCACTGAATCCGGCAAATCGACTTCAGCGGTTTTGCGGAACACTGCGCCAATCAGCCCCTGACGTGTGCGGCCTGTGATATTGAGGAACATAGCGCGCTTCAGCAGTGCTTCATAGCGAGCCTTGTTCTCGTCGCTGTCGTTTGTCGGGTCAGGCATTGGCAGATAGAGAATGCCCTGGTCTTTAATCGCCCTGCTGCCGGCCACGCAGTCTTTGACAAGCTGCCATGACTTTGCGGCATCGCTGTATTCTGCTCTTGCGTATGAAAAGTTAGCCATAGTCGCTTATCGTCTGAAGGTAACAGGGGCCGCTTTAAGGACGCTGCGTTTCTTCTGCGTCACGGCGAAATAACGGAAGCTGTCAGCCCCGTGTGATGTGTGGTCATGCAGTGGCTTGTCTTTCCAGCATCCGCGCTTGCCGTCCCACTCTTTGCGGTAGCCTTCCAGCGCGATGATGCCTTCAGCGCACTTATGCTCGTCAAAGGCGCACTTCGGCAGGATTTCACGCACCTGCTCGATACCGTCATCAACGCCGAGCTTTGGCACGACCTGAAAGGTGATGCTGTACTTTACGCCGTCAATCTCGTATCCCTCGCGGGCCAGTTCGCGTCGTGATTTCGCATCAGAGCCAAACTCTCGGTTATCGATGTCGTGCGGCCCCCAGTGAGCGGCATATTCATAGCCTTTATCTTTCAGCACTTTCATATAGTGCCGGAGGCCTTCACCTGAGTTTTCGTAGTAGTCGATGACGTGATATTCCTCGCCAACGATGCGTACGAACCAGATAGCTGTGGAGTCGCCTACGCCGATATCCCAGAAGGTGTGAACCGGCAGGTGCGAGTTATCAGGGAGTGTGCCGATCCGCTTCTGCTCGTAAAGCTTGCGGAACTGCTTAGCGTAGTAAGCACCCTCGACTGACTGCTGAAACGCCTCTGCTGGTATCGACGGATACTCGCGCTTCATGTCGTCGCCGAGAGTCTTCTCTTTGGCGTAATACCATGCTCTCTGGCGCTCGTCCGTTACCACCCCATGCTTCGCCTCAATGTCAGCGAAATAATCGCTCAGGCGTTGCGGTATCGGCTCTACGGGGTCGATTGCATACAGGGGATTCTTCCACCATGAGAAGAAGAAAAACTTCCAGTCAAGGCTGCTTAGTTGCTTGCCCTGAAGCTGAGCCTTTTCAGCAGACTGACAGTAATCGAAGAAGTAGCCAGCCCGTCCCTCTGCAGTGCTTTCAATCGTCGTGAAACAGTCGCCTGATACAGCCTCAAAGGCGCCGGTGACAATCTCACGCGCTTTATCCGGGAACTTGGCGCATATCTTCCCAAACTCGGAAACGTGCAGATAGCGCAGCGTACCGCCACGGAAAGACGTGCTGATATACAGCGAGCCGCCTTTCTTAAATACCAGCTCACCCGCTGCATCATTGCTCGCAGGGTTGGCAGCTTTGATTTCATCAGGGAGTCGGTCATAGGCGTATTTTATCTTCTCGCGGAAAAGGCGCTTGGCGTCGTTCAGGGTATGGGCTATCAGTGCGCACTTGGCAGCCTCAAACAGAGCCGCGTCGAGCTGGATGATACAAACCTCAGTGGTAAATCCGAGCTGACGAGCTTTCAGAATCAGATTGCGGGTATGCATGCCCTCGAAGTATTCGAGCTGCTCCGGCGTCATCTGGAAACGTACTGGCTTGCCTTCTTTGTTGGTGATCCAGTAGAGGTGATTCAGTCGCCAGAGCTTATCTCGCAGAAGCTTGAGATGTTCTGGCTTCATGCTTACCCCTTCGACAGATCATCCATCAGGTCAGATAGTTTCTTGGTTGCGTCGTCGCCGACAGGGCCGTCAATGTCATATGCCTGTCGCTCAAGCCCGACTAGCGTTTTGAGTGTGTCTGAAAGGTCTTTCATTGATTTAACCCTCCCGGGCAGGCTGGTAGCCTTCTGGTAGATTTCATTAAGCCTGTCCCTGCCTGTCTTCTCGTCTGGGTCAAACATCAGATCGCCAAGCCTCCTCAGCGCATCGACGTCAGCACACTGCGCATCCAGCTCATCGAATAGAGAATTAGCAAGGCTTCTGGCCCGCCTTATGTCTCCGCGATGTTCCATACGGACGGTGGCAATTACCTCTGCATTTGCCTCGATAAGTTGCCGCTCTGAAACCGCCTTTTCGCTGGAAACCTGTCTGGAAACCTCTCTTTTGGAAACCAGAGATTCAGCTTTGGCTTTTATCTTCGCCTTTAAATCTCGCTCCCAGCATTCCTTCTTGGCGCGCTTATTGATGGCAGTGTGGGTCACGCCATGCTGTGAAGCTATTTCCCTCACGGACAACAAGCCAGCACGGTAAGCCGACTCGATGGCCTCCCAATCTGGTGTTGCCATAGGTTTCCCTTTCTTATTTCGCAATTTCTCAATTGACGATTTCGTCAGTAACTATTTGATATTTGGATATTTGATGATTTACATCCACTCTATTTTTTAGAGATTCATTCACTTGATAGAGGTTATAAATGTCATCATCAATGTCGTTCTGCATCATGCTCCTGAGTGTGGCTGGGATAATTATCCCCTTTACTGCGTCATCAGATTCCGCCGGATCTCCGTTAGCACAATGCGGCGATATAGATTTAGAGGAGCAGCACACCAAGCGAATTAAAACGAACCGGTTTTGGCAAGTAGTTGGTTCTGCATTGGCTTTACTGGGAATCATCCTGCAATGGTGGCTGCCAATTGCTAATCAGCCATAGCGGATTATTTTTCAACTCCGCGTAAGACCGGATTCGCGACGCTTCACAGCGTGGCTAACCGTATCAGAGGAGGAAGAGATGGTCATGGCAGCCATCAGCAGGCGCTCTGGTTAGAAAGCGCCTTGGGATGGTCACAGGTCTGGCCTTTCGTCTCGCGGCATGGTCATTCGTCCGTTTTCATCCCTTCCACCAATGTCAACAAGCATGTCTCCAAACTCATGAATAAGGGCGTTCATATACATGATACCCCTGCGGTTAATAGCGGGTGTTTTTCCACCACTAAATACCGATCGCGGATCCGGATCAGTGTTTGGATGAAGCATTTTGATATAGAACTTTGCCCGCCAGGTCGGAAGCCGTCTATCCACCAGATAGCCGTCGAGAAGGGCCGCAAGGAAATGGCGATCTACTTCAATATCGCCGGTTTCATAGCGGTACACCGCCCGTCTGTTGGTTGCCATCAGATGAAGCACATATGCCTCAGCCACCTGCATTGCAAAGAATTCGTGAGAGCTAACCTGAATGTCCATTACTCAAGCCCCGGCACGTTTATTTGCAGCCTGGCATAAGCTTCTTGCCGATTATTAACCAAGTGGCGCTTCCTTCCGCCTACGCCCCAGTAATTCATCGTCCGCGCACAATCGCTAACTATTGCTGATTCTTCCCGCAGAATATGGTCAGCCATGTTTGCTTCCGTCATATAGCTGGCCATGGTGACCATTTCTCCCGAAAAGAACTTATCAAGCACTGTGTACACACCCACCTTGAATGCCGGGTCGATATACCCTGCATACTCATAGGCAAGAAAGCGAGTAACATACGTCCCACCAGTGCGTCCTTTGATGATTTTAAATGGTGTAGATTCTCCACCTTTTACTAACTCGTTGATAAATGAGCGCGTGACCGGGCTTCTTAAAAAGTCTGTCGGGCGAAGGTTATCGACGCTCTTTCCGGCCGCTTTTGCCGCCTTCCATATATCCGTAATGGAAATGAGTTTTTCATCATCGATTCGTACCGGTGTGTTGAACAATGCCAGTTCTTTCATATGGTAGTTACCTTATAGAAACGAGCCTTGTTGCCCAGAAACGCCAGCGCATAGAGACGGCTACCGGCCTAAACCGACGTTCCTCCAAGGCTTGTTTCTGTAAGACTCTATGCTTTCGAAAACGCCGGGCATGGCGCGGTTTACTGCGGACATAAAAAAGCCCCGCATAAGCGAGGCTGATAGTGCTCTGTTGCTGTCAGTGATTCTTCTTGTGGGTTGTCACGACTTCCCGCAGATTCTGTCCCACAATTCGTTATGGATGTTGATCGCCCTCACCGTCCTGATATCCATCAGGTCAGCGTCTTTGCCGTGGGTTCGGATTGGACTGAACAGCGTGCAGCTGGAGTCGGTGACGATGTACTCAGTCGTCGGTGTGGTATTTCGAGTTCCGCAGCCGGTCACGAGCAGCGGGATCATCAAGAGAAGCATTTTCCTGCTGAACATCTTTCGCCACCTTAATGTGCGTTGACTCAATATCGGTTCGGGCTTCAGCCTGGCGCTTAATACGCTCCGCTTCCGCTACATCGGCTTTAGCCTGCGTTTCGGTCTTTGCGACCTTCTTCCCGCTGAGGTAGGTAGCGATGATGGCTGCAATCAGCGCCACGACACCGCCGATAATAGTTTCAATGCTCATCATGCTTATTCTCCGGTGGCTTCTGTAATGTCATCCGGGAATAAACGCCGATGACCATGACCACGATGGCGGCAATGCGCATCCAGCTGGAGGGGATTTCCGCTTTCCATTCCGGGGGAAGTTCAAACCAGATGGTTGGCAGCATGCCGAGAGCGATGATGGCCTTCGTTGAATGCCAGCGCCACCAGTTGCGCCAGTCGCTTACCAGCTTCATATCAGCCCCTTGTAGATGTCGTAAGTTCCTGTGCGCATTACATCAGCATGACGGCGGGCGCGGGCAGGTGTCTGGCGGGCCCATCGGCTGTTAAGCATTTCGTTTGCAGCACTCAGGAAGTCGCCATTCGAAATAAAAATGAGCGTCTTACGGAAATCTGCCAGACCTTCTGTGCCAAGCTGAAAGGCCATCGACGTGAGAATATCCTCGCGCGCCGGATTGCATTGCTTCAGGGCTGCGGCAATTGCACTGTTTCGCTTCATCTCCGCCTGCTTGCTGGCGACAATCACCTGCTTCCAGACATCGCCTACCGCTCGCGGAACCGTGAAGGTGTAATTTGCCAGGCTGGAACCTTTCGGGCCAATCTTTATGCCACCGGCAACCGTGGGATAGCCGAGCGTGTCGAGATAGGGCGACTCCACATAGCCCTCCTCAAAATTAAGTATCTGGATTATCTGGCTCACTGGATCCTTACCCCCGTCAACCTTTCCCAAAAGTAAGTCAGAGCGACAGAACCCATCGTCCCACTGACACCTGCGGCAAAAAGCATGTAATAAATATCCAGGCCGCCCGCCATGCTGAGAAAGCCACTCAGCAGGCCGCAAAATCCAGAGACAACAATCTGAGCAACCGCTGCTGCCCAACTCCATGAAGCGCGACTTTGCTTTATGTCGATGAGGTAGCGAACGAGTCCGCCCCAGCAAGCGACGCCGAGTAATATCAGCCATGACAACCCGGCAAGGTTAGGGTCTTTGTCAGGCATTCTTTTCATTTCCACCCCCACTCAAGGGGACTCGCTTTTTAGGACTTGATGAAATGGTGAACTGAGCGAGCCCGGTTAAACTTCTCAATGTCACCTGAGAAACCCCCGCGCTATATCCCTTCTTTCAAATCATCAGCTGTGTGAAAAATGCGCCCTCTGCCACAGGTCGCTAAACCGAAGTGTGCAGTGATTGGCAGGGGCGAAAAAAGAAAAGGCCCGCCGAAGCGAGCCTTTGTGAATTTTTTACTAAATTTAATGGTTTAGCATTTTTTGCACAAAGGCAAAAATCATGACTGCTAACTTTCACCCGTCAATCCTTGAAAGTTGACAGAGTGAAACTTGAATCTTTACCCGCTTACTGTTGCTTCCCCTTCGGTACGCGGGATTTTTTTTTAGGCGCCTCGACGCAAATCTCGGTAACTGCCCGCCTGGTCAGCCAGGGAGGTTATATGGCGGGAAGGCGTGGAATCGAACCACGATAAGTTGGTTAACAGCCAACCGTAATGGCCTTTATACGACCTACCCGGATATTGCAGGCAATAAAAAAGCCCCGCCGACTGGTGAGGTCGCGAGGCTCTTTGGCATCCACATTTATGCAACTGACCAGTAAAGCTGCGATCTGTTCGCTTCACTTCCCGATCATGCCGTTAATGTGCCAGGTCGCATGCCCTTTGTCTTTGGCAATTCGTGCTATTTTGTATAATCACGCAGCGATTTTAGGAATCTCCTTCTCCATTTCTCGCTTAATTGCGTAAAACATTTCTCCTTCAAGGATATCCATCGCCCATTCCATTCTGTTGCGGGCCTCTTTCGGTGAGATGTTGCAGTAATAAATCAGGGATGAGCCGATATTTTGCACGCTCTTGCGCTTGCAGTATCGTAATCTGGCTACGTTCCGAAGCGGGTTATCCCTTCCGAATGTCTTTATCATGACTGATTCAACAAAGGCGGCATCATCTGATTCTTTGGCGAGAGCGATGATGTTTGCCGTTGATGACTGAGGAATAAGCAGGTCACGCGCCTTGCGGAACAGCTCTTCACCGCGCAGCCCCTCACAATGCAGCTGTGACACGATTTTCTCTATCTGCTTGCCCTTCTGCTCACTCCATTCGCATCGCATCATCAGGCGCCCAATAACGTTCACTTCTGCGCGGTCGTAATCTTCTCCGCCGAGGTGATCGCCCCATACGCCCAGCAGATGCCTGACCCATGCCTGCTGTGATTTGTTAATGGTCTTCCAGCCATTGCCGAATAACCGGCGCATGTCCGCTGCTGTTTTGACACCTGACAGTCTGACGATTTGCTGATAGTCACGCTCAATGCGCATGCTTCACCCCCATCATTTTCGCCGTGTTCCTGAGTATTTGGTAATCGACTGCGAAGCCGCCGCGCCTTTTGTAGATGCGGAGTTTCTGCCACTTCTCTCTGAGGTATTCGGTCATGCTGCACGCTCCATAGACTGCTCGTAGGTCAGGTAAAGCCCCCAGAAGCTGACCAGCATCTTTGCCTTCACAACCATCTTCTCTTCGTTGCACCACCGACTGAACCATGCAACCGCCAGGGCGAGTTCCTGCTCAACCTGATGCGGACCATCCAGGTGAATCGGAAATATGAAGTCGTCGAAAACAGCCGCTGTTGAAATGGGATAATGAATTTCGGTCATGCTGCCCTCTCTATCGCTGCCTTTAGCGAATTCAGAACCATGTCTGTCATTACGCCTTTTCCATTGACTGCCACATGGGCTTTTATTTCAGCCATAGCAGCTTTAAGGATTCCCACGCTCACGGTTATAGGCTTCTGGTTTTCACGACTTGCTGAGCACAATCTTTTATATGAATCGTTCATGCCGCCTCTCTTTGCTTATTCAGTTCACGCAGAGCCGCCCTGTAACGCGCACGAATGCCGTCCAGTTCTTCACGGGTGTATCGGTGAGGTTCGTTGTTTGATTCGAGCGCTAAGACGCGCTGAAGGCCGATTTTGGTGATGAGGTTGATGCGGTATTGCTGCTGATTGCCGGATAGCTGAACGTTACAGCGATGGCATTGTTTTGAAATATTGTCTTCGTGATACCTTAGATGTGATGCCTTGCCTCTTGACCGGTAATGCCCCGCTTCCCACTGAACCGTAGCCCACGTCCCGCAACTGATGCATGGAAGGTATTTATCCCTCTCTCTGATGTAGTCGTTTACTACGCGCTGAGTCAGGTCTTCCCAGTGCTTTAATGGCTTGGCTTCAGCTTTGCGGTTGCGCCAGGCTAATCGCTCAGCCTTCTCTCGCTTTTGCGCTTCAGCTTGCTTGCCGAAAATAATTGAGCACTGGATGCCACAGACTTTCTGGAGAGAACTTCGAGGGGTATATTCGGTAGAGCAGATGGGGCATGTGCGCGGCTTAGGCTGTTTGCCTTTAGCCATGATGCCCCCTATCGAACTGGTGAAGCCATGAGCGGAGGTTATTCAGCACTATTTCACTCTTCACTCCAGCATATTTTTTCTTAGCGTGGATGCAGCGTGCGTAAGTTATGATGCCAAAAATCCAGAAAGTCAGCGGCCACGTTAATGCAATGCAAATTGCCAGCAAGCTGATCGGCAGCTTATACCAGGCATCTCTCAATTCGAGGTCAGGTATTTCGAGCAGAACGTCTTTTATCCCACTACAGATATTCATTCTCACCATCGCCTGTGAAAGACAGTCGATAAAATTGAATCTGTACCCAGCCGCTACAGCCCACGTCGGCCGGTCGCAAAAGTGTTTAAAGGTCACCATCATTCACCTCTCCGCACATCAGGTAATTGGGGTCCTGCATCAGGCTTATTTCGCAGCTTGTGCAGCAGTACACCACTGACTCTGGCAGAGCCGCAGAACAGAAAGCGCACACAGAAGCAGATTGCACGCCATCGCCAGTAGGCAGATTTGATTGGCTGATGCATTTCGGCCTGTTCGAACCGGTAATCTGTTTCACAGTTTTCACATGATGCTCCATACCAGTACTTGTCTTCTGAGGTGAGTGTTATGTGACAGCGGCAGCAGCGATCACGCATTGGATTGATCCTCATCCAGCCAGAGAAGAAACAGGAGGCAGCAGATTGCGTGTGCCAGGTGTGGCAGTCCGCTTTCGCTATCGTCTTTCTCTCCATTCCACCACGCGGTGACGTGTCGGATAGTCGCATCGAAATATCTCGTTCTGGCATCAGGAACTGTCTTCCAGTTGTCCGGCGCGTACTTCTTGGCTCCGAATTCCAGCACGTCGATAACCGACCTGATCGCATTCATAGGCACCAGGCTGAACCGCCACTTACCGGCGTCATGCTTAGTTGTCATCTTCAGCTCCACATTGGGTTTTTATACTGACGGCTCGGCTTTGGCTCTTCCCGAAACGTAGGCAGCAGCGCGCTGACCAGCCAGAGGCGCGGGTCGGTTGCGAGTGTCTTCTGAGTTTTGATGTTGCGAGAGGCGTAGCGGGAAAGGAGTTCGTTAGCGGTTTCAGTATCTACTGGCTCATGGCAAAACCATGTCATTCGCATGAGCACCTCTCACTTTCGATAACAGGTTGTCGAGCATCGCCATGTTGTAGCTGATGCCAAATCCAATGCTGAATGCGCCCATCCGATACTGGTAGTCATGGTCCGAAATGCCTAACCGCTGACGCTT
>NZ_JBEPNM010000026.1:0-24157 GCF_040546285.1 Pantoea sp. UYEF8
CCGCATCTCAGCAAGGCGGCAAGTGCGCGCATCCCCATGAGCTTACAAGAGTAAGTGACCGGGGTAAGCAAACGCAGCCAACGCCGCTGAGGTGCGGAGCATGACGCATTTAGCCGTCTAAGCGTCTCGATTGCCAAATACTACCATCCTGTTTATAGTGGCACAAACACCGGGTGACTCCGCATCGACATTCGCGCTTAAGGCCAGAAAACCATGACGCAGCACAACCTGATTCCTGACAGCAAACTTCCGGCGCTTGGGACGACCATTTTTAGCCAGATGAGTGCGCTGGCACAGCAGCACAACGCTATTAACCTTTCTCAGGGCTTTCCCGATTTTAACGGGCCAGACTATTTGCAGCAGCGGCTGGCGTATCACGTTAGTCAGGGTGCGAATCAGTATGCCCCGATGACCGGCGCTTTGCCGTTACGCGAGGCGATTGCGGAGAAAACCGCTGAGCTTTATGACTATCGTCCGGACGTCGAGCGCGAGATTACGGTTACTGCCGGGGCGACTGAGGCACTGTACGCGGCAATTACCGCGCTGGTCAGGCCGGGCGATGAGGTGATCTGTTTTGATCCCAGCTACGACAGCTATGCGCCAGCGGTTGAACTTTCGGGTGGGGTGCTGAAGCGCATCGCCCTGCAACCACCGACCTTTCGCGTTGACTGGTCGGCCTTTGGTGCGCTGCTGAGTGAGAAAACCCGGCTGGTGATCCTGAATACGCCGCACAATCCGTCGGCTACCGTCTGGCGGCGCGAGGATTATGCCGCGCTGTGGCAGGCGATTGCCGGGCTGCCGGTGTATGTGCTGAGCGACGAAGTGTATGAACACATCTGCTTTGATCCGGCAGGTCATGCCAGCGTACTGGCTCATCCGGAACTGCGTCAGCGCGCTATTGCCGTCTCTTCGTTTGGCAAAACCTTCCACATGACCGGCTGGAAAGTGGGTTACTGCATTGCACCGGCGGCGATCAGCGCTGAAGTACGCAAGGTACATCAGTATCTGACCTTTTCGGTCAATACCCCGGCGCAGCTGGCGATTGCCGATATGCTGCGTCACCAGCCGGAACATTATCGCGAGCTGCCGGCGTTTTATCAGGCGCGTCGCGACCAGCTGATTGCGGCCTTGCAGCATAGCCGCTTCAGGGTTCTGCCGTGCGAAGGCACCTATTTTTTACTGGTGGACTACAGCGCAATCTCCGATCTGGACGATGTCAGTTTCTGCCAGTGGCTGACCAAAGAAGCAGGCGTGGCGGCGATACCGCTGTCGGTGTTCTGCGCCGATCCCTTCCCTCATAAACTGATTCGCCTCTGTTTTGCTAAACAGCAAGCGACGTTAGATGCCGCCGCGGAGCGCTTATGTCAGCTTTAAACCTCACCGTATTGCAGGAGACCCTGAGCTGGATGGATGGCGAGGCGAATCTGCGCCATTTCGATCAGCAACTGGCTGGCATTACCGGACGCGATTTAATTCTGCTGCCGGAAATGTTTACCACCGGCTTTGCGATGGAGGCGGCAAAAAGCTCGTTGCCTCAGACGCAGGTGGTGGAATGGCTGCAACATCATGCCCGGCAGACTGACGCCCTGATCGGCGGCAGTGCGGCGATCCAGACCGAAAACGGCGCGGTAAACCGCTTTTTACTGGTCGAGCCGGACGGAACGCTGCATCAGTACGACAAGCGGCATCTGTTTCGTATGGCGGATGAGCATCATCACTATTTGCCCGGCGAGCAGCGTCAGATAGTTGAATGGCGCGGCTGGCGCATTCTGCCGCAAATCTGTTATGACCTGCGTTTCCCGGTTTTTTCACGTAACCGCAATGATTACGATCTGGCGCTGTACGTCGCCAACTGGCCTGCGCCGCGTGCGTTGCACTGGCAGGCGCTGCTGTTAGCGCGCGCGATTGAGAATCAGGCTTACGTGGCGGGCTGTAACCGGGTCGGCAGTGATGGCAACCAGCATCAGTACCGTGGCGACAGCCAGATTATTTCGCCGCAGGGTGAGATCCTGCAGGCGGCCGAGCCGTTCCAGCGCGCCCGGCTGGATGCTGCGCTGTCGCTGGAGGCGCTCAATGCTTATCGTGAACGCTTCCCGGCCTGGCAGGATGCGGATCGGTTTACGCTGTAGTCTGTCGCGCAAGCCTGGCCGACAGCAATCAGCTGCCGCGATAGGTTGACCACGACCACGGCGAGATCAGGAACGGCAGATGAAAATGGCTGCCCGCTTCGGCAATGACAAAATCGATCTGGGCGCTGACATAAAGCGCATCCCGACCGGCGGCGGCAAAATAGTCGCCAATCTCCGCAGTTAAGCGGTAGTGACCCGGCGTCAGCGGCTCCGGGGTCAGGGTTTTCAGTCGGCCATCGCTGTCGGTTTCGCCCTGAGACAGCGGGAACCACCCTTCCGGGCTGTTCTGCTCCAGCGAAATCGCCACGCCGCTGGCCGGTTTGCCTATTGCCGTATCAAGAATATGGGTCGTGACAGTACTCATTCTATGCTCTCCTCCAGCCGTAACAGGGTAATTTCACGCAGCTGATCCAGCGCTTCCTGCTGCTCAGCCTGCTGATCATTCTGGAGCCGACGCTGCAATTCCGCCAGCATCTGCTCTGCGCTGCGTCCTTTGGCTCGGATTAAAAATACCCGGCCAAAGCGCGCCTCATAAGTCTGATTGCCCTGTTGCATCGCCTGTTGTAGCGACCGATCGGCCTGCTGCATAGCAGACTGTTCGCCGCGCGACAGCGTCGCCTGTTTGTCGCTTCCGCTGGCCCGTTCGCCGATACGTGGATGGGCAGCCAGCGCCGCCTGTAAAGCATCGCCCTGCCACTGTCGCGCCAGTGCATCGCCGGTGGCGAGCAGTGCCGCCAACGATGCATAGGGACGCGCCGCCACCAGCGCCTGCTGCCAGTGCGGGATCGCCACACAGTGGGCAATCGCCGCCAGTGCCTGCTCTTCCGGCAACTGATTAAAGGTGGTTAATTGCATGCTCAGCTCCGTTCAGCAATCAGACAAACCGCCTGCAGGTAGGCCTGCAGTGCCGGGGCAACATCATTCACCGCCACCGACTCCGCCGGATGGTGGCTGATACCGCGATGATTACGCACAAATAGCATGCCGACCGGCCAGCGTTCGGCAATCGCAATCGCATCATGGCCAGCGCCGCTCGGCAGCGACAGGCTGCGCCCTTGCACCGTTTCCACAGCATGACTCAACGCCTGTTGCAGCGCGGAGTCACAGGCGGTGGCCCCGATGCGGTAATATTCGTTCGCCTCAAAGCGCAATCCGCGACGCAGCGCGATCGCCTCCGCCTGGGTTAACAGGCTGGAGAGCAGCGCCTCCAGCGGATTGTCCAGCGGGCCGCGTACATCCAGCGACAGCGCAACCTCGCCAGGGATCACATTTACCGCGCCGGGCGCACAAGTCAGAGTGCCGACCGTCGCCACCAGCTGGGGATCCTGCTCGCGGGTGGTCTGCTCGATAAACACCATCCATTCGGCAGCGGCAGCCAGCGCATCTTTACGGTGGGTCATCGGTACCGTACCGGCATGCCCGGCTTCGCCGATGAAGCGGCAGTTCAGCCGGCGTGCACCGTTGATCGCCGTCACCACGCCCAGGGGCAGATCTGCCTGTTCAAGACACGGCCCCTGCTCAATGTGCAACTCAAGGTAACCGACAATATCTTCTACCCGGCGCGCGGCGGTGGCGATTTGGCTGCTGTCGAGCCCGACATCTGCCATCGCCTGCGCCACGGTAATGCCGTTGCCGTCAGGATGGCTTACCCAGCTCTGCGGCCAGCTACCGGTAATGCCGCGGCTGCCGAGCAGCGTAATGCCAAAACGGGTCCCCTCTTCGTCGCCGAAACCGATCACCTCAATTGCCAGCGGCAAACGCTGCTGGTGCTGATGCAGCCACTGTACGGTTTCGATGGCGCTCAGCACGCCCAGCATGCCGTCATAGCGACCGGCGTTACGTACCGTGTCGAGATGCGAACCGAGCAGTAAGGCGGGAGCCCCTGGTTCGGCTGCTTCGTAGCGGCCACAAATGTTGCCGACCGCATCCTGCCACACCTGCATTCCGGCGGCCTGCATCCACTCTCCGACGCAGGCGTTGGCGCGCAGGTGCTCCGGCGACAGGTAGACGCGCGTCAGTCCCTGCGCCGTTTCGCTGATCGCTGCCAGCGCATCACAGCGCGCCATGACGCGCTGCGCGGCGGCGTGGGCTTCGCTGGCGTTCATCATCATGCCTGGCTCCCGTAGTAGTCCCAGGCCGCCTGCGCAGCAGCGCCCTGCGGCGTGCGATAGCCCAGATAGGTCAGCACCGTTTCCAGCGCCGCCAGCGTCTGCATGACACAATCCTTGCGGGCATTGAAGCCCATGGTGCCGATGCGCCACACCTTGCCGTGCAGCGGACCAAACGAGGTGCCAATTTCAATGCCGAAATCATTCAGCATCAGTTGCCGCACCTGATCGCCATTGATGCCCGTAGGGATCACCACGCCCAGCACGTTATTCATTTTGTGTTGCAGGTCGCCAAAGGTCTCCAGTCCCATACCCTGAATGCCTTTCAGCAGCGCTTCGCCGTGCAGTTTGTGGCGCGCAATGCCGTTATCCAGACCTTCCTGCAGGATCAGACGGGCGCATTCGCGGGCGCCAAACAGTGCGCTGGTCGCTTCAGTGTGGTGATTCAGACGCTCCGGCCCCCAGTAATCCATGATCATGCCGAGATCAAAATAGTTGGAGTAGATCATCTCCTCTTCCCCATCCTGATGCGCGGCGGTTCGGATCCCCTGTTCGACGCACTTACGCTTGCGGATCACCGCTTCCATCTGTTCGCTCAGGGTGATCGGCGAGGTACCGGACGGACCGCCGAGGCACTTCTGCATCCCGGCAGAGACCGCATCCAGACCCCAGGCATCGGTTTCCAGCGCATTACCGGCCAGCGACGCGGTGGCATCGGTGTAGAACAGCACGCCATACTGTTTGCAGATTGCCCCCAGCTGCGCCAGCGGTTGCAGCATGGTGGTGGAGGTGTCGCCCTGTACCGTCAGCAGCAGCCGTGGCCGCACTTTTTTGATCGCATCTTCGATCTGATCGGGAGTAAAGACCTCGCCCCACGGCACCTCAATAGTGTGAACCTCTGCGCGGCAGCGACGGGCGATTTCACACAACAGGTGCCCAAAGCGGCCAAACACCGGCACCAGTACTTTGTCGCCGGGCCGGATGGCGGAGAGCAGGATCGCTTCAATCCCGGCGCGCGAGGTGCCATCAATCAGCAGGGTCCAGCGGTTTTCGGTACGGAATACGCCGCGATAGAGCGCCATTACCTCGTTCATGTAATGGGTCATGGCGGGATCGTACTGGCCAAGCAACTGGCTTGACATGGCACGCAGGACGCGGGGATCGGCGTTGATCGGCCCAGGTCCCATCAGCAGACGTTGCGGTGGATTGAGTTGCGGGTAGCGAGTGATATCCATGATGAATTCCTTGTTGAAGACTTACAGGCGGACCGAGGAGATAAACTGTTTCAGTTCAGGCGATTGCGGCTGCGCAAATAACGTTTTGCTGTCGCCCTGCTCCCAGACGCGCCCCTGATGCATAAAGACCACGCGATCGCCCACGTCGCGGGCGAAGTTCATTTCATGGGTGACGAGGATCAGCGTCATTCCTTCTGCCGCCAGCTGCTCCAGTACTTTGAGCACTTCGCCGACCAGCTCAGGATCGAGCGCCGAGGTGATTTCGTCACAAAGTAAAACTTTCGGCGTCATCGCCAGCGCACGGGCGATTGCCACCCGCTGCTGCTGACCGCCGGAGAGGCTGGCTGGATAGTAATTGAGGCGCTCACCCAGCCCGACCTTCTCCAGCATCTGCGTCGCCAGCGCCCGGCACTCCGCCTCACCCTTTTTCAATACCCGACGTGGTGCCAGCATGACATTTTCCAGCGCGGTCATGTGCGGGAACAGGTTGAAGCTCTGAAACACCATGCCGATTGAACGGCTGATCTCGCGGGCCTGCGAATCGCGGTCGGTGATGGTCATGCCGCCAAGCTTGATGCTGCCTTCCTGATAGCCTTCCAGCCCGTTGATGCAGCGCAACAGCGTGCTTTTACCCGAGCCACTGCGACCGATAATCGAGATCACCTCACCCATGTCGATATCCAGATCCACGCCTTTCAACACATGGTTGTCGCCGTAATATTTTTGCACCTGATTAATGGTGATGAGCGGCATTGAATTTTTTCTCCAGATACTGGCTGTAGCGAGACAGCGGATAACACATCAGGAAGTAACCGAGCGCCACCAGCCCAAAGACTTTGAACGGCTGATAGGTCACGTTGTTCAGAATGGTGCCGGCTTTGGTCAGCTCAATAAAACCGATAATCGACGCCAGCGCAGTGCCTTTGATCACCTGTACCGCAAAGCCGACCGTCGGGGCGATGGCGATGCGGATCGCCTGCGGCGCAACCACCCGCGCCAGGGTCTGGCCGAAACTCAGGCCGAGACAGCGTGACGCTTCCCATTGGCCTTTCGGCAACGCGCGAATACTGCCGTACCAGATATCGACCAGAAAGGCACTGGTGTAAAAAGTCAGCGCCAGCGAGGCCGCCGTCCAGGGCGCGACGTCAATCCCGAACAGCCCGACGCCAAAGAAGGCCAGAAACAGCTGCATCAGCAGCGGCGTACCCTGGAACAGCGCGGTATAGCCGCGTACCCAGCGCGTCAGCCATTTACGTTGCAATAGCCGCATAAACAGCAACGGCAGCGTCACCAGCGTGCCGCCGACAAACGCCACCAGAGAGAGCAGCAGGGTCCAGCGCGCCGCCAGCAGCAGGTTGCGCACGATGTCCCAGTCAGTGAAGGTTGTCATCATGCCTGCACTCCAAACCATTTACGGCCAATCGCCAGCAGCAACTGACGCATCGCAATCGACAACGCCAGGTAGATCAACGTGGTCACCAGATAGACCTCAAAGCTTAAAAAGGTGCGCGACTGAATCAGGTTAGCGGCGAAAGTCAGCTCCTCGTAGGAGACCTGCGACACCACCGACGAGCCGAGCATCACGATAATGCACTGACTCACCAGCGCCGGATAAATGCGCTGCAGCGCGGGCGGCAGCACCACCCGCAGAAACGTCTGGCTACGGGTCAGGCCCAGCACCCGGCCCGCTTCCCACTGTCCTTTTGGCGTCACCTGAATACCGGCGCGGATGATCTCAGTGCTGTAGGCACCAAGGTTGATCAGCATCGCCAGCAGCGCTGCTTCACCGGCGGTGAGCTTTAGCCCCAGATTAGGCAGGCCAAACACGATAAAGAACAGTTGCACCACGAACGGCGTATTGCGGATCAGCTCGACGTAGACGCCCCACAGACGGCTCATCCAGCCCGGTTTACCGCTGCGCAGCGCGGCGCCGACGATGCCGAGGCTGACGCCGCCGACGGTGGCCAGCAGCGTTAACTGGATGGTGACCCACAGGCCGGAGAGCAGCTCCGGCCAGTAGGGCCACAGGGCGGGAAAGTTAAGTTGCCCGATCATTATCCGTTCCTCAGGCGCCGAGGCTGGCGGGCAGCGGGGCTTTCAGCCACTGTTCTGACAGGTTGTTCAGGGTGCCATCTTTGATGCCCTGCTCAATCAGCCCATTGATCTTCTCTTTCAGTGCCGGCTGGTCTTTCTTCAGGCCAATGAAGCAGGGCGAATCTTTCAGCATAAACTGGGCAACCGGTGCTTTGGCCGGGTTCTGACGGGCGATTGCTGCCACCACCAGGTTGCCGGTCGCGACATACTGCACCTGACCGGAAAGGTAAGCTGACAGCGTGGTGTTGTTATCTTCGTAACGTTTCACCTGAGCGTCCTTCGGCGCGACCTCACTCAGCACCATGTCCTCCACTGCGCCACGGGTTACGCCAATCGACTTGCCGCTCAGTGCCGCCGCCGATTTGATCTCTTCGCCTTTCGGCCCAAAGACACCGAGGAAGAACGGCGCATAGGCGCGGGTGAAATCGATCACTTTTTCACGCTCCGCGTTTTTGCCCATGCTGGAGATCACCAGATCGACTTTGTCAGTTTGCAGATAAGGCACCCGGTTGGCGCTGCTGACCGGCACCAGCTGTAACTTAAGTTTCATCTGCTTCGCCAGGTACTTCGCCATGTCGATGTCGTAACCCTGGGGTTGCAGATCGGTGCCGACTGAACCAAACGGCGGGAAATCCTGCGGCACCGCCACCCGGATCACGCCACGCTGCTGGATATCCTGCAGCTGATCGGCCAGCGCGCTGCCCGCCTGTGCCATCAGTAATGCTGCTGCCGCAACCGCCATCAAAACTTTTTTCATTATGCACCCCGGTGAGATTGTGTGAAACAAAAGATTCTTAAGCATGCATTCTGCAACTAATGTGCCAATCAGCGCAGCGGGGGAAAAAGGATTAGATGGCAATGAGGTTGGGAGAGAAGCGGCCTGATAAGCCGCGAAATGCTGTCGGAAAAGGCTGTACTAAAATGGGGCAAGGCACCAAAACGGTGCCTGTTAGCGGTGCTCCAGCTCGTCAAACTGCTGGTAAAGATCGGCGATCTGATGAATACGCTGACGGCCCTGCGCCAGCATTTCATGCAGCAGTGCGTTGGCGATCAGGTTGATCAGGCTCATTGCCGAAGCGTAGCTGTCAAAAGCCGAGACGCTGTCGAGCGGCGCGCAGAGCTGCCAGCGTGCCAGCGCAATCACCGTTTGCGCCTGCGGCTCACACAGCGCCAGCAGCGGGATGCCGGCGGTTTGTAGCTGTTGCATCAGCGGGCGAATCATCCGGGTGCGCCGGCGGAACGCCATCACCACTACCATGTCATCCGGCGTGATATCCACCAGCTCTTCGGCCAGCGTCTGGCCCGGCTGCGGCAGAATATGCACCTGCGGCCGCGCCTGCATCAGCTGCTGACGCAGGTGCAGCGCCACCGGATAGGCGTTACGCATGCCGATAATAAAGACACGTTTTGCCTGCGCCAGCTGCTGGATCACCTCACCGAAATGCTGTGCATCCAGACTATTCACCCACTGCGTCAGGTTAGCCATTTCCTGCTTATAGTGCCGTGACAGTAAGGTGTTGCCCTGCACCGCATCGCGGTTATCAGTTAGCGGCATGCCGCTCTGACGCAGGGTGCGCAACTCATCACGCATCTCTTTGTACTTCTCATAGCCCAGACGTTTAAACAACCGGCTGACAGTGGCTTTCGAAACGCCGCTAAGCCGCGCCAGCTCGGCGCTGTTGTAGCTGATCAGATCGTCAAAATGGTCAAAAACAAAGTCGGCAATCCGTTGCTCTTGCGGTGAGAGCTGGGAATAGTGGCTTCTGAGTCGTTCATCAAGCTGTTGCATAACAGGTCCTGTAACTTTTGTTTCAGCTGAAGCTAGCATAATTTGCGCCAGGTTAACGCGGCTGCAACCGCGGCCGGAATGAAAACTGGAACAGCTCTTGCTTTGTATACCGTTCTGTCACCCGATAACAGAACGAGAAAAGCATGATTCAAAGCAATATGGCCCCACAGGGGATGGCGGTGACGCCACACCATCTGGCCAGCGAAAGTGCGCTGGCGGTGCTGCGTGACGGCGGCAACGCCATTGAAGCGATGGTGGCGGCGGCATCAACTATCGCCGTGGTCTATCCACACATGAATGGCCTCGGTGGCGATGGCTTCTGGCTGATTATGCCGCCAGGCGGCGATCCTGTCGCGATTGATGCCAGCGGTGCAGCCGGATCGCTGGCTCACTTCGATTTCTACGGCGATCATCAACAGATTCCACACCGCGGCCCGAAAGCGGCATTAACCGTCGCCGGCACGGTCAGCGGCTGGCATGAAGCATTGCAGCTGGGCGCGGAGCTGGGAGCTGCCCCACTGCCGCTGGCACGTCTGCTGCGCGATGCCATTCGCTATGCGGCCGATGGCATTCCGGTGACCGCTTCACAGGCGGCCGCCACGGCGACCTTCCGCAACGAGTTACAGCATCAGCCCGGCTTTGCCGCCACCTTTATGCCTGATGGCGATGTGCCGCAGCCGGGCAGCCGCTTTACCCAGCCGGCGCTGGCGCAAACGCTGTGCCAGCTGACGGAGCAGGGGCTCGACAGTTTTTATCGCGGCCCGCTGGCGCGCCATCTGGCCAGTGAGATGTCAGCGCTGGGCATGCCGATCACCCTGGAGGATCTGCAACAGCAGCGCGCCCGCCGCTGTACTCCGCTGCATCTTTCACACAGCGAAGGCGATATCTGGAATATGACGCCGCCGACTCAGGGCATGGTGTCGCTGGCGATCCTTGGCATTACCGATGCGCTGGATATGGCTGACGCCAGTGAAGCGCAGACCGTACACCGCATCGTGGAAGCCACCAAAAAAGCCTTCGCGCTGCGTGATAAACACATTACCGATCCGCGCCACGTTACCGAAGATTTACAGGCGCTGCTCGACAGCGATCATCTCGCCACGCTTGCCAGTCAGATCGACGATCGCCAGGCGGCACCCTGGGGTAACGGGCGGGGTCCGGGCGACACCGTCTGGATGGGCGTGATGGACAGCAGCGGCCTGGCCGTATCGTTTATCCAGAGTATTTATCACGAATTTGGCAGCGGCGTGGTGCTGCCGGGCACCGGCATTACCTGGCAGAATCGCGGCGCGGCATTCAGTCTCGATCCCGATCACCTGCTGGCGCTGGCCCCCGGCAAGCAGCCGTTTCATACCCTTAATCCCGCTGCCGCGCGCCTGAAAGATGGCCGTACCCTGGTCTATGGATCGATGGGCGGCGATGGCCAGCCGCAAACCCAGGCGGCGATCTTCACCCGCCATGTGATTCAGGGCCTGCCGCTGCAACAGGCGGTCAGCGCACCGCGCTGGCTGCTGGGCCGCACCTGGGGTCAGTCTTCCGACTCACTCAAACTGGAGAGCCGTCTCGCACCGGAAACGGTGGAGCTGCTGCGGCAGTGGGGACATCAGGTCGAGCTGCTGCCGGCCTTCAGTGAATTTGTCGGCCATGCGGGCGCTATCGTGCGCCACAGCGATGGCATGTTTGAAGGTGCCAGCGATCCGCGCAGCAACGGCAGCGCCGCCGGTTTTTAACAGGAGCCAACCATGAATCAAGCTGACTGGACCCCCTATCTTGCTCACATGGAGCAGATGCTACAACTGGAGCTGGACGAAGCCCGGCGCGCAGAGCTGTTAATCCAACTGACGCGTATCGCGCAGATGGCCGCGCCGCTGATGGCCTTTCCGCTGGACGATCGACTGGAAGTCGCGGGAGTGTATCAGGCATGAAACTGAGCGACGTTTCGATTCAGACGCTGCGTCTGGCGATCCACAACGGCGAGATCAGCGCCAGAGAGGTGGCTGAAAACACACTGCAGGCGATTGAGCAGCACAATCCGCAGCTCAATGCATGGACTGAGGTCACCGGGCAGCGGATGCTGAAAGAGGCAGAGAGTATCGATACCAAGCGCCAGCGCGGTGAAGATCTGCCGCCGCTGGCGGGTATCCCCTACGCGGTAAAAAACCTGTTTGACGTTGCCGGCTACAGTACGCTGGCCGGAGCCAGCCTGTTCAGTCAACGGCCCGCCGCGCGTGCGGATGCGTTTGCCATTGACCGGCTGCGGCAGGCGGGCGCGATGCTGTCGGGCATGCTGAATATGGATGCCTACGCCTACGGCTTTACCACCGAAAACAGCCACTACGGCGCGACCCATAATCCGCGCGACCTGAGCCGCGTGGCGGGTGGCTCCTCGGGCGGCTCAGCCGCGGCGGTGGCGGCCGGTCTGGTTCATTTTTCACTTGGCACGGACACCAACGGCTCGATTCGGGTCCCCGCCTCGCTGTGCGGTACGTTTGGCCTGAAGCCGACCTTTGGCCGCCTGTCGCGTAGCGGCAGCCATCCGTTTGTCGCCAGCCTCGACCACATTGGCCCCTTCGCCCGCCGGGTCGACGATCTGGCGCTGGTCTATGATCAGCTACAGGGCGCAGACAGCAGCGATGCGTTTCAGGCCAGCCGACCCGCGGCTGCGACGCTGCCGACCTTGTCCCGCGGTGTGGAAGGGTTACGCTGCGGCGTGCTGGGCGGTTTTTTTAATGACTGGTGTGACGAAGAGGCACGGGCTGCGGTTGCGGTTGTCGCCGCCGCGCTCGACGCGCAGCAGCAGGTGGTGATGCCAGAAGCCGAGCTGGCGCGCTCTGCTGCCTTTATCATGACGGCGGCGGAAGGGGGTAACCATTATCTGCCTGCGTTACGTCAGGTGCCAGAGCAGTTTGAACCCAACTCCCGCGAGCGTTTACTGGCGGGTGCGATGATGCCCGCCGCCTGGTATCTGCAGGCGCAGCGTTTCCGTCGCCATTTCCAGCAGCAGGTGCTGCCGCTGTTCAGCCAGTTTGACCTGCTGATTGCACCGGCTACGCCGTGCAGCGCGATTACCATTGGTCAGCAAACTATCACGATTAATGGAGAGGAACTGCCCGCTAAAGCCAGCATGGGTATGCTGACGCAGCCGATCTCTTTCCTGGGATTGCCGGTCTGCACCGTGCCGCTGGCGACCCGCAGTGGTTTACCAATTGGCCTGCAGTTAATCGCCCGTCCCTTTAATGAAGCGGCCGTGTTGCGTGCCGCGTGGGCACTGGAACAACAAGGTATCACACTGGCACAAATCAACATGGCAGGAGCCTAATGGACATTCAACAGATCAATTTACCGCAGATAGTCAGTGAAGTGACGGCACAGTTTTACCGCTACGAGCAGGCGCTGGTCAGCAACGATATTGCCGAGCTGGATGCGCTGTTCTGGCATGATGCCCACACCGTTCGGCTGGGTGCCGGTGAGAATTTATACGGCATTGATGAGATACGCGCATTCCGTGCTGCCCGCCCTTCTGCCGGGCTGGAGCGAACGCTGCGCAACACCGTGATCACCACTTTTGGCGAAGACCTTGCGGTGTGCAGCACCGAATTCACCCGCGCCGGCAGCGATAAAATCGGCCGGCAACAGCAAACCTGGGTGCGGTTGCCGCACGGCTGGTGCATCGTTGCGGCCCAGGTGAGCCTGATGAGTTAAGCGCCTGAACAGCAGGCGTTTCGTCCGGCCCGGTGGCTGAATGAAACGCCTTGCGCTGACCTCAGGGTGCGTCCGGTGCCGGATGCGTTTTGATCCAGTGCTCGGCAATCTGCTGACGGCTGCAAATCCAGACGTCATCATGCTGCTGGATATGATCGAGGAAGTTCTGCAACGCACGGAATTTTCCGGGACGCCCCAGCAGGCGGCAATGCATGCCGACCGACATCATCTTCGGCGCCGTTTCGCCTTCTTCATACAGCACATCAAAGGTATCGCGCAGATAGGTGAAGAACTGTTCGGCAGTATTGAAGCCCTGTGGCGAGGCAAAACGCATGTCGTTGCACTCCAGGGTGTAAGGAATGATCAGGTGCGGTTTGACCGTGCCATCCTGACAGGTGACCTGGGTCCAGAACGGCAGATCGTCGCCATAATAATCGCTGTCGTAGCTGAAACCGCCCTGCTCCACCACCAGACGGCGGGTGTTCGGGCTGTCACGGCCGGTGTACCAGCCGGTGGGCGCTTTGCCAAACAGGTCGATCAGCACATCCACCGCCTGCTGCATATGCTGGCGTTCGGTTTTGGCGTCCATTCCCTGATAGTGGATCCAGCGCCAGCCGTGGCTCACCACATCGTAGTCCGCCTGTTTAATCGCCTCAACAATCTCCGGATGACGTGCCAGCGCCATGGCTACGCCAAACACGGTGAGCGGCAGACCGCGTTTCTGGAATTCATTATGGATGCGCCAGAAGCCGGCGCGTGAGCCGTACTCATACAGCGACTCCATCGACATATGGCGATCCGGATAACTGGCCGCGCCAATGATGTCGGAGAGAAACTGCTCCGAGCCGGCGTCGCCGTGCAGCACGCTATTTTCCGCTCCTTCTTCGTAATTAAGGACAAACTGCACCGCCACGCGGGCGTTGTTGGGCCAGGCGGCGTGCGGCGGATTGGCGCCATAACCGATTAAATCGCGCGGATAGTTTTTGTTAAAGCTGTACTCTTTCTTCTCTGCAGCGTCAGTCATTACTCGCTTCCTGTCATCAATCGGGAGAGTTCCGTTAGTTTAGATGCTGAAACGCACCTGAGAGAGGTTTCTGCAAAGGCCAGGCCAGATCGCCATATTTGCTGGTGCCAAAGCCAAGCGCCACCAGCGACTCGACCATTTTGACCGCTGCACCGACGCCATCAATCACCGGCAGGCCGAGTTCCTGCGTCAGGGAAGCGGCCAGTGTCGCCATACCACCGCAGCCCAGCACAATCGCCCCGCTGCCATCTTCACGCTTCGCCTGGATGCAGCGCTGACGCACTTTCTCCTGCGCCAGTCCGCTGCCATCTTCCAGTGCCAGTACCGGCAGATCGATGGCGTGCAGCGCTGCACAGTGATGGCTGAAGCCATACTGCTGCAGCAGATGGCGTGCAATCACCAACGTGCGCGGCAGCGTGGTAACAATCGAGAAACGCGTCGCCAGCAGCGTCGCGGTGTGCATCGCCGCTTCCGCGATTCCCACCACCGGACCGCTGGCCAGCTCCCGCGCCGCCAGCAGACCCGGATCGCCAAAGCAGGCAATCACATGGCCGCTGACGCCCTGCGCTTTACCCAGCTTGATCTGCTCCAGCACACCGATAGCGGCTATCGCTTCGTCGAAATGACCCTCAATCGACGGCACGCCGTGCGTCGGGCAGACGGCCAGAATTTCGGTATCCGGAGCCGCCACGGCGCGGGCTGCCTGGCCGATGGTTTCGGTCATTGCCAGGCTGGTATTCGGGTTGATGACCTGAATCAGGCTCATGATGCATTTCCTTTATCCGTGCCAAACAGCCGGGCGAAATCGGGCAGGGTTTCACCGCTGCGTTCAAAGTGCAGGCTGGAGACAATGTGTTCGAAGTGCTGCTGCAGCGCCTGCGTCAGCGGTGCCAGGGCGCGATCGCGCAGCAGGCTGAGCAGCGTAGTGTGATCGTCACAGCGACAGCCGTGCTGCCAGGGCGCGCCATAGGCGGCAATCACCAGCGATGAGCGCTGCGTCAGGCGGGTTACCAGCTCGGTCAGCACCTGATTGCCGGAGATAGCCTGCAGCTGAATATGAAACGCGGCCGACAGCCGAATCGCGGCCGGGCCATCCTGGTCGGCATGAGCCTGATTCTCCTGCGCGATTAACTGCGCCAGCGCCGCCAGATGCGGTGCCTGCAGATGCGCCAGCACCGCGGGCAGGTTGGCGCACTCCATTAAACTGCGGGTACGAAAGATATCGCGCGCTTCGTCAACGCCCGGGGTGGCAACCTGTGCACCGCGTTTGGGCGTCAGAGTCACCATTTGCACTGCCGCGAGGCGTTGCAGCACTTTACGGATCCCGGTGCGACTGACACCAAACACCGCAGAGAGGGCCTCTTCCGGTAATTTACTGCCGGGTGGCAGCTGATGTTCAACAATCGCGTTCATCAACGCCTGGTAGATAGCCTCATCTTTATCATGCAGTTCGGCGGCCTTTCGCTGGCCTGTTTCACTCTTCATTACCCGCTCCGGTAGGTGACTGTGCGCAGCATATCGTATACATGAACAATAATTTTTGTATACAAGAAAACAAATCTGGCCTGAATCCTGCAATACGCTTTCACGCAATTATTCATTCCACTCTCGGGTAGAGGAGCAGGTTTCATGCCAAATCATTCAACGGTGGCCAGCACGGCCTCTGAAGCCAACGCCAGCTACAGCCCACGGCTGTGTAACGACGACCTGGCGCCGACCCGCGACCAGAACTGGTCGTGGTACAACATTTTTTCATTCTGGATGTCGGATGTGCACAGCATGGGCGGGTATGTGGTGGCCGCCAGCTTCTTTACGCTGGGGTTAGCCAGCTGGCAGGTGCTGCTGTGTCTGCTGGTGGGCATCTGTATCGTGCAGATCTGCGCCAACCTGGTGGCGAAACCGAGCCAGATGGCGGGCGTGCCTTACGCGGTGATCTGCCGTCAGGCATTTGGGGTGTTTGGCGCTAACATACCGGCGGTGATTCGCGGACTGATCGCCTTTGCGTGGTACGGCATTCAGACCTATCTGGCCGCCAACGCGCTGATGCTGGTCCTGCTGAAGTTTGCGCCGTCACTGTCGTCGATGACCGAAACCAGCTGGCTGGGTCTGTCGCTGCTGGGCTGGTGCTGCTTTGGTACCATGTGGCTGCTGCAGGCGATGGTGTTCTGGCACGGCATGAGCGCCATCAAGCGCTTTATTGATGTCGCCGGGCCGGCAGTTTATGTGGTGATGGTGGCGCTGGCCGGCTGGATTGTATACAAGACCGGTTTTGATGGTATCTCTTTCACTCTCGCCAGCAAGTCGCTGTCAGCCGGTGAGCAGACGTGGCAGATGATTACCGCTACCGCGTTAGTGGTTTCCTACTTCTCCGGCCCGCTGCTGAACTTTGGTGATTTCTCACGTTACGGCAAAAGCATGGCGGAGATCCGTCGCGGTAACCGCTGGGGCCTGCCGTTCAACTTTCTGCTGTTTTCGATTGTGACGGTGGTGATTGTCTCTGGCACCCAGTCGCTGTTCGGTAAAATGATCACCGACCCAATCGAAACCGTGAGCCGGGTCGGTAATGACCTCGCGGTGGCAATTGGCCTGCTGACCATGATTATCGCCACCATCGGCATCAACATCGTGGCCAACTTTGTCTCACCGGCGTTCGACTTCTCTAACTGCTCGCCGCAGAAAATCAGCTTCCGGACGGGCGGAATGATTGCCGCCGTGGGTTCGGTGCTGTTAACGCCGTGGAACCTGTTCCAGTCACCGGAGCTGATTCACTATACCCTCGACGTGCTGGGTTCCTTTATCGGACCGCTGTTCGGCATTCTGCTGACGGATTTTTATCTGATTAAGCGTGGCCGTATTGATGTGAACGATCTGTTCAATGACACCCCGGCGGGCCGTTACTGGTATCGCGGCGGCTTTAATCCGAAAGCGATTGGCGCACTGCTGCCTTCGGTCGCAATCTGTCTGGTCATCAGCTTTATTCCGTCACTGCATGAGGTAGCGAACTTTAGCTGGTTTATCGGTGCAGGTCTGGCGGCAGGCTGTTATCGCTTTATCGCCCGCGAGGATCGTGAAACCGAAGAGGTGAGCAGCTGGCGCAGTAACGTCGCGGTGCAAAAGGATTAAACACACCAGCAGTGGGTAACACGCAGACAGCAAAAAGCCGATTCATTACTGAATCGGCTTCTTTAAAGAGATTGGCGGAACGGACGGGGCTCGAACCCGCGACCCCCTGCGTGACAGGCAGGTATTCTAACCAACTGAACTACCGCTCCGCGCTTTGTTCCCCGTCGAGAACGAGGCGAATATTAATGGCAGGCTCCCACCACGTCAACGCTTTTTCCGGAGGAAAAAACCGTTTGCTGGTTTTTTCACCTTCGCGTTGATTTTTCCCGCAAAATCACTGACTTCAGCCGCGCCACAGGCAGCTGCCGCCCTTCTTCATCACCAGATCGAGACGCGATTCATGCGCGACGATCTCCTCATCGCTGGCGGTCACCACCCGTAAAGCGGATGCCGGACGCACAATGCGCTGAATGCTCTCCCCCTGCGCCTGACGGGCGCTTTCACTCTCCGATAAAAATGAGAGTGAGGTCTGACCGCCGGTCATGGTCAGAAATACGTCAGCGAGGATCTCGGCATCGAGCAGTGCGCCGTGCAGGGTTCGTTTGCTGTTGTCGATCTCATAGCGTGAGCAGAGCGCATCAAGGCTGTTGCGCTTGCCGGGGAACATCCGGCGCGCCAGTGCCAGACTGTCGGTAATCTTGCAGAAGGTTTCCGTTTTTTCGATACCGCGCTGCAGTTTGGCAAATTCGTAGTCCATAAAGCCGATATCAAACGGCGCGTTATGGATTACCAGCTCAGCGCCGCGAATATAGTCGAGAAACTCATCGGCAATCTCACTGAATGTGGGCTTGTCAGCGAGGAACTCGTCTGCAATGCCGTGCACGCCAAACGCTTCCGGATCCACCAGCCGATCGGGCTTCAGATACATATGAAAATTGTTACCGGTCAGGCGACGGTTAATCACTTCGACCGCACCAATCTCAATGATGCGGTGACCCTCATAATGTACCCCGATCATGTTCATGCCGGTGGTTTCAGTATCGAGTACGATCTGGCGGTTATTTGCAGTGCTCATAAGACCCGTTTTATGTCAGACTTAGCGTTTTTGAGAGGAAGTCTACCAGAGATGCGCAAACAGGTAGAAATATTCACCGATGGATCCTGTCTTGGAAATCCCGGCCCCGGCGGTTACGGCGCCATTTTACGTTACGGCCAGCATGAGAAAACCTTCAGCGCCGGCTATCACCTCACCACCAATAACCGGATGGAGCTGATGGCGGCGATTGTCTCGCTTGAAGCGCTGAAACAGCCGTGCGATGTGGTGCTCAGCACCGACAGTCAGTATGTCCGTCAGGGGATTACCAGCTGGATCCACAACTGGAAGAAACGCGGCTGGAAAACGGCCGATAAAAAACCGGTGAAGAATGTCGATCTCTGGCAGCGTCTCGATCTTGCGCTCAGTACCCACCAGATTCAGTGGGAATGGGTAAAAGGCCACGCCGGACATCCGGAAAATGAGCGCTGTGATGAACTGGCGCGCAGCGCTGCTGAGAATCCTGCCTTTGATGACATCGGTTATAAAACTGAATCCTGATCCTCTTTCTGCCGGAACTGGCGCGTGGCGTTGACCGTCTGACGAATCTTACTGGTGCTCAGGCTTTTCTTCGCCCGGGTCGGAATCAGCGGGAAGGTCCGCTTGCGCGCCACCACAATATTCAGACAGCCCAGCGCCGGCAGGTGGGCGCTGATCACTTTTCCACCCTGCCGATGCCACGGCAGCACCTGAAAGCGGGTACGAAAGACCACTTCATAATTGAGCAGCCCCAGCCAGTCGAGTAATCGCATCTGGCTGAACATCCTGCCGCTCCACGGTGCCTTACGCGGTAAACCCGGCACGATTTTACTGACGCCGAGCAGGCTGAAAGGATTAAAGCCACTGATGATCATCCAGCCATCGTCAATTAAGACCCGATCGACTTCGCGTAATACCCGATGCGGGTCCTGGCTCCACGCCAGGGTATGCGCCAGTAAACAGGCATCAATCGATTTCGATTCAAACGGCAGCTGCATCGGATTTGCCAGTACCTGTAACAGCTCGCCTTCACTGCCGACATTGACCTGATGTGAAATAGCACAGTTTTCAGTGTTGATTTCTGCGCTCAGGTTGCCAAGCTTAAGCATATGAAAGCCATAAAGCTTTCCAAGGTAAGGCTGCAGCTGCTGCGTCAGCGCGTCACGAAAATAGTCTCCCCATGGCATATCGCGCCATGAGAGCGGCGCATTCAGAATCTGGCGTGTTTTAGCGGGCTTCATGCTTTACCATCTTCCTTTTCCTACGGCCTGCGAGAGGTGATGATGAATCTTACCAGTATTCCTGCGTTGCAGGATAACTACATCTGGACACTGACAGATGATGAAGGGAAATGCCTGATTGTCGATCCGGGTGAAGCGCAACCGGTATTAGAAAAAGTGGCAGCCAACGGCTGGCAACCGGTCGCTATCCTGCTAACCCATCACCATAACGATCACACCGGTGGGGTAAAAGCACTGTGCGAGCAGTTCCCGCAGCTTGAGGTTTTCGGTCCACAGGAAACCGCCAGTAAAGGGGCGAAGACCCTGGTACATGAAGGTGATCGGGTCGAGGTGATGGGTTTGACCTTCGAGGTGATCGCGACACCCGGACACACTTTAGGACATATCTCATATTACAGTTCGCCTTATCTTTTTTGTGGCGATACGCTTTTTTCAGGCGGTTGCGGACGCCTTTTTGAGGGGACTGCGGAACAAATGTATGATTCCTTTCAAAAGCTTAATCAGCTACCCGGCGAAACACTGGTCTGTTGCGCGCATGAGTATACTTTATCCAATTTGAAGTTTGCTGCGGCTATTCTGCCTCATGACCCGCAAATAACGGCCGAATATCAGAAAATTAAGGACTTACGTGCCGAAAATGGCATTAGTTTGCCAACAAAACTGGCGCACGAACGGACAATAAATTTATTTCTCCGTACCCAAGATGCTGATTTGCAAAGGGCTTTAAGTGTTAATTCAGCTACAGGACCGGTATGGCAAACATTTGCCGTTCTACGCGAGAAGAAAGACGCTTTTTGATTTTTCGGGTTGTGTTGTGAAAACGCGTCACGTATAGTTGCTCGTCTTTTAAGCGAACTATTGACACACACATGAAGGCTAAAGCGATATTACTCGCCTCGGTCTTGCTGGTGGGATGTCAGGCATCAAGGAATGACGCCAATATCCCCGAACAGCATGCCCAGAGTCTGTCTTCAGCTGGTCAAGGTGAAAATGGAAAGTACGGAGACGAGTTTTTGTCGCCGCGTTGGCAGGAAGATGGAACTGGCCTCGCAGCAGACGCAGATCTCTGGAGTTTCATTAGTGACGAGTTGAAGATGGGGATTCCGGAAAACCCGCGAATCCGCGAACAAAAAAGTAAATTTTTAAAAAATAAGAGCTATCTCCACGATGTAACATTACGGGCAGAGCCGTACATGTACTGGATAGTCGAGCAGATACAGAAACGTAAAATGCCGATGGAACTGGTACTGCTACCCATAGTGGAGAGCGCTTTTGACCCCCGCGCAACCTCATCTGCCAATGCCGCTGGTATCTGGCAGATTGTTGCGGCAACGGGTCGTAACTATGGTTTGAAACAGAACCAATATTACGATGGGCGACGTGATGTCGTTGCATCCACCAAAGTTGCGCTGGATATGATGCAGCGTCTCAACACCATGTTCGACGGTGACTGGTTACTGACCATTGCCGCCTATAACAGTGGTGAAGGACGGGTGCTCAAAGCGATTAAGCAGAATAAGGCGCGCGGTAAGCCGACTGACTTCTGGCACTTATCGCTGCCACGCGAAACCACGGTGTATGTGCCGAAAATGTTAGCCCTGAGTGAACTGCTCAAAAATAACAAGCGTTACGGTATCAAACTGCCGACGCCTAACGAAAGCCGTGCTCTGGCACGCGTGGAAGTGGGTCAGCAGATAAAACTGACGCAAGCCGCAGAAATGGCGGGTATGTCGCTCACTAAGTTGAAGAGCTTCAATACCGGCTACAAAGGCGGTGCGACAGCGCCAAACGGACCGCACTACATTATGGTGCCGAAGTCCAACGTCGCTAAGTTGCGTAACTCACTGGCTTCCGGTGATATCGCAGCGGTGCAACCGACCCAGCTCGCGAAAGCCAGCGCCAGTGGCGGTTACAAAGTGCGACGGGGTGATACCCTGTCAGGGATTGCCTCTAAACTTGGCGTTAGCGTGAGTACACTGAAGCAGGAAAACAACCTGCGTGGTGCGGATATCAGACCGGGTCAGACATTGACTATCGGTTCGAACGGCACCCGACTGGCTGATAACGGCAACAGCATCACCTATCGTGTTCGTAAGGGTGATTCTCTTGCCAGTATTGCACGGCATCACGGCGTCAATATTAAAGACGTGATGCGCTGGAACAGTGTACTGGACAATGCGAAAGATATTCAGCCCGGCGATAATTTAACGCTGTTCGTGAATAATAACGCGAATCCTGATACCTGATACGTTGAAAAGGCTGACAATTGTCAGCCTTTTTCTTTGATCTCTCCCGCCTTCGCCCTGCCCTTTTACCGCCCGCCGGTTTAACGTCCACCCATACCCATTAACCTCCTGGATTAAACTCCACCAGTAACGGATTATGGTCAGACGCGCGTGTGACCAGCACCGAGGCTTCACTGACAGCCAGATCGCGATAAAAGACGAAGTCCAGCGGGCGGCCAAACGCTTTGCGGCGATGATCGGCGGTAAACATCACCTCCTCCAGTTTCATCCGCTGTGCAAAGCGATAGAGCGCATTAATACGCTGGCGGCTCCAGGCATTAAAATCCCCCGCCATGATCACTGGTCCGCGATGGTGCATGATCTGTTCGCCAATCGGTCCCAGCTGCTTGCTGTAAACGTCTATGCCTAAACTGAAGTTCACCGCATGGATGTTGACTACCATCAGCATCTCACCGGTCGGTAACGGGTATGCGGTAACCAGAGCCGATTTTGCCAGCCTGAGAAGCGGCTCACGCTCGCGCAACGGACAACAGTATACTGGGTGAGCCGAAGCCAGCGTCATCACGCCTGAGGGATGCTGAGGCAGCACAAAGGCAGGCACCTGATCGGCGGCCAGATAATTACTGGTGGCGAACTCAACCAGCTCCGGTGTGGTCTGCGCCTCCTGCAACAGCACCAGGTGCGCATCTTTACCGAAACCTTCCAGCACTGACATCCAGTCGGCACGTTGCTGCTTAAAAATATTCCATACCAGAACTTTCAGGTTAGGATGAGCGGGCAATGGCACGCCGGGCGGCAGTCCCTGACCGAGATGTAGCATCGCGCCCGGCGGAAAAATCTGTTCCGCTGGTTGTCCCGCAACATATCGCATTGCATAAGTTTTTTTGCGCACTTTCCCGCCTGACTGATGGTTCAAAAACAGATAACACTGATCTGTTATAGGGATTTTAGTCCGGGGTTTCAATGGATGCAGATCAATGTCGGAATCCAGCCCACTTTTCAGCGATAAATCTGCTGCTTTATCTGCTCTGCTGAAACAGGCATCGCATAGATCAGCCAGAGGCTGATCTCCCCTATAATGATGATAAAAATTGCCCCTGGCACAGTATATCAGCCGGGTACCGCATTCCGGGTAAGGTCACAATACGGAGAGGAGTAATGAAGGCGTCTTCCGACGAGCTCAAAGTGTTTGTCAGTGTAGTAGAAAGTGGAAGCTTCAGTCGCGCTGCTGAACAGATGCGGATGGCGAACTCTGCCGTCAGCCGGACGATTAAAAAGCTGGAGGGCAAGCTGGGCGTCGCGCTGCTGACCCGCACCACCCGTCAGCTGGCGCTAACCCAGGAGGGCGAGCGCTATTTCCGCCACGTACAACGCTTCCTGCAGGAGATGACGACCGCTGAAAGCGAGTTGATCGAAAGCCTGCAGGCCCCGAAGGGGTTGCTACGGGTTGATGCCGCCACGCCGGTGATCCTGCATTTACTGATGCCGATGATCAAACCGTTCCGGGATCGTTATCCTGAAATCACGCTCTCTTTGATCTCGTCGGAGAGTTTTATCAATCTTATTGAGCGTAAAGTCGACGTAGCGATACGTGCAGGCAACCTGACAGACTCGACGTTGCGCGCACGGCTATTGTTTAACAGTTTCCGCAAGCTGGTTGCGTCGCCAGCCTATCTGGCAGAGTACGGGACGCCGAAAACGGTGGCGGATCTGGCGCAGCATCAGTGTCTCGGCTTCGTCGATCCGTCACGTCTTAACCGCTGGCCGGTCGCCCAGGAGAATGGTGAGCTTTATGACATTACCTGGGAAATTTCGTCTAATAGCGGCGAAACCATCAAACAACTGAGCCTGACCGGTAACGGTATTGCCTGCCTGTCTGACTATATGATCGATCGTGAAATTGCCGAGGGGAAACTGGTAGAGGTGCTGGCGGAACAGCGTTTGCCGGTTGAGATGCCCTTTAACGCAGTCTATTACAGTGATATTGGCCTGAGCCAGCGGGTACGTGCCTTTATCGATTTTCTCAGTGAATGGACTGCCGATCAACCCTGGCAGATCGAGGATCGTTCGACGACAGAGTTACCTTAACAGATCCCGCTCTGTGCGCTGGCGGCTTACCGCCGCGCTGCTATGGAAACACGCCGGCTTTTATTCGATGCAATAGAAAAAGCCCTGACCGTTAAGTCAGGGCTTACCCATTAAGTGGCGGAACGGACGGGGCTCGAACCCGCGACCCCCTGCGTGACAGGCAGGTATTCTAACCAACTGAACTACCGCTCCACCGATTCTTTCACAGCTATCAGCAACCGGCTGATACCCGTCTGTTCCTGTTATTTTCCTTGTCAGGGGAAAAGGAACGAATTTGATGCCTGGCAGTTCCCTACTCTCGCATGGGGAGACCCCACACTACCATCGGCGCTACGGCGTTTCACTTCTGAGTTCGGCATGGGGTCA
>NZ_JBEPNM010000027.1:0-11852 GCF_040546285.1 Pantoea sp. UYEF8
CAGCCTCTTCGATAGCTGCGCCAATATCAGTAAAGGGGGTCATGTTATTTTCCGAAGCGGTTAGCCCACTCAGCCGCACGCGCTGACTCGTCGCTAAACCTGACGTTCTGCTCGGCGCCGAAGGCATGGATTAAGGTGATTAAATCTCGCATCTCACTGACGCGCATTTTGCTTGTTGACTGGCCCAGTACCACAAAGCCGCCATTGATACCCGGTACCGTCTCCTGTCCTTTCAGGCTGGCGCTGAAAATATGCTTCCAGCTCTCTGAGTCGAGTTTCTTCCCGTACCACACCACCTGGCTCGATACGTCATGCAGGCAGGCCCAAAGCATGCGGTTTTGCGCAAGGCTTCTGGTATCTTCCTGGATGGTTACCTGCAGAGGTTTGTCGGGACTGGCTGGAAGTTGCTGGATGGCGCTGATGCAGTTCTGTCTGATGTTGTCGCTCCTAAGCAGGAACGTTGCCTTCTCCATCGTCTTGCTCCTCTCTCAAGGCCTCGAAGTTATACCCACCATTCCTGTTTATTTGCTCCTGAAGTTCACTGATGCTCTCTTTGAGGCTGAACTTCTCTCTGAATTTCTCTTCGATTACATAGTCAGGAGTGCTGATTAAATCCGGCCCATGCCTGTCTCGCTTTAATGCGTCGCTAAGGGTTTTGCGAATCATGGCCGGCAGTGACTGTAAATCACCGTACTTCCTCGCCATGCGTGCAAGGTCTAAAGCCAGAATGTCCAGTTCAGCGTCTGATATGACGTGCTCAGAGCGTTTTAAGGGGATTACGTTGTTCATGATTTCACCTTGATTCCGTTAACAGCCAATCTGGCGTTCATCTTTTCATGCGAGATGGCAGGCCCGATTTCGGTAGTGATAACTGAGGGTGGCATTACAATCTCAATGGCTTCGCGTGATGCCTGCCATGCGAACCAGTACCCGTTAATCTCTGGTCCGGTTTTGTAGTGGGTATCGTTCACTCTTTTGTTCTTAACCCACTCAACAGTCTGCCCCGCATATTCAGCGAACCATTCTTCAAACTGCTCTCTGCATTTCTCAGCGGTTAGCTTGTTCATTGGTGACCTCCAGGAATAAGAGCCATTACCCATACCACCACTACCAGTACAAGAATCATTCGGGTGATGTAGGGCAGGCCCAGCATTTTGAAGCCGTTTTGCCAGGTGATGAACGACATGATTCCAACAAAAGCGGGGAAGCCCACTATCACGCCAATTGTTGCAATTAAAACTTTATGTATTTCCATCAAAAGCCTCCCCGTTTCTGCCCTTTTCCCGGCTGCTGGCGTGAATCGCGCTCGGTGCGCGCCGCGGCCTGGTCCATATCATGAATTGCGCCGTTATGCTGAAGACAGAAAACCGTACCGGTTGGCCCGTGGCGGTTCAGTCGCAGAAGCAGCTCTGTTTCACCGGCCGGCACGTTCTCATCGAAAGCGCCTTCGCGGTGAATGCCTACCCAGTAATCACAGTCCTGCTCAATCTGCCCTGTGTCGCGTGAGTCGCTCGGTAACGGTCGTTTGTTAACGCGTTTCTCCAGCTCACGGTTCAGCTGAGTAAGCAGCACGACAACGCAGTCCAGCTCTTTGGCGAGGTTCTTGAGTCCTTTGGTGATCATCCCGTAAGCCAGGTCGTTTCGGTCTGCTTTCTCGGCAGTCATCAGGGTCAGGTAATCGACAAGAATCATTCCGACGCAGCCCTTCTGGCGCTTAACCTTACGGGCCTCAGCGACAATATGAGCCAGTGACATCCCTGGGGTGTCGTCGATAAACAGCAGCTCCTGCTCACGCATCCTGTTGGCCGTTTCGGTGGCTCGGGTGAAATCAGCGTCATAGTCGCCCTGATACTCATCGTCAGCGTCATCAGTGGCCGGCATGTAGAAAATGCTCGGGTTGATGCCGGACTTCTGCCCTACCAGCTTTTCCAGAATCTGGTCAGCGGGCATCTCCAGGCTGAACATCAGAGCGGGCTTCTGCTCACGAATGGCGCAGTTGATTGCCATCTGGCTGTAGAGCGTGGTTTTACCCATCTTCGGACGTGCGCCGATGACGAACAGCGAGCCCTTAACCAGTCCTTTCGGCGCCAGCATCCGGTCTAGCGAGGAAATGCCGGTGCTCATGCCACGCTGCTCACCCTGCGGATCGAAGCGTTTTTCGAGGTCAGTCACCCAGTCATCCATCACATCACCGAAAGAACGCAATCCGCGGCGCTTGCCGGTTTTGGCGTAGTCGCTGATTTGCGTGGTGAGCATGGTGATCGACTCAAGTTTCTCGACGGCCGTCATGCTGTTGCGGCTGTAGAGCAGTTCCGTGGCTTCGTTCAGCTTGCTGATGGCGTAACGCTCCATCGCCTTGTCGCGCACCACGGAGGCGTAAGCAACCAGGTTGGCAACCGATGGGGTGTTCTTGGTCATTTCAGCGAGGTAAGCAAAGCCGCCGTACTGTTTGCCGCCGGCGTCCAGCTCATCAGCCAGCGTGAGCGGGTCGATTGGCTTGTTGCGGGTCAGCAGGTCGCGGATGGTGCTGAAGATTATCGCGTGTGAAGCGTTGAAGAAACTCTCCGGCTTCAGCATCGCCATGACCTTCTGTGTGCGGTCATCGCCGCCGTCCAGCATCAGTCCGCCGATTACTGCCTGCTCTGCGTCAGAACTGTGGGGTGCCATCAGGATTGATTCACTCACAGGCTTCCCTCCCTGGTCTTGGTCAGTGTGTCGCTGCTCAACAGGTAATCGAACGACGCCCGCCATCCCCGGCTGTTATCGCCAAAGTAAAACGGGTTCGCGGTGTTCATGAAGGCGTGAAAGTAATTGCTCGCAGCTTCAACGGTGGGCTCTTTCAGCTCGCCAAGCAGTCGCTTGATTGCGGTCCGGCGTTTTGGGTTGAGCTTTTCAGCATTGGGTAACCTGCTGCCTGCTGCTTCGTTGTATGCGTCAAGCACAGCCTGATAGGGAACTGAAGACGCTTTTTTGCGAGGTGATTCGTCATCGTCAGATGACATATCATTATCGTTAGATAATGATTTATTAGTTATATTGTTAGCTGTGGGAATCTTCTGGGAATCTTCTGGGACAATCACCTCTGGAAGCCGCGCCACATTTGCCTTTGGTCTGGTAATCTTCTGGGAATCTTCTGGGACAATTTCGCCCTGATATTCAGCGTATTTTGAGATGGTAATTACGGTGAATTTTCCCGGCGAAGCTGTCTCGATCATGCCCAGCTTTTTGAACTTTTTCAGCAGGTACTGAATGCGGTTTGGTGCGATTCCGGTATCCATTGCCAGTGTGTTCCGGCCTGTGATGAACTGACCACGCTGCAGCTGGATAACTCCGTATTCCGTCTTCACGGCAGTCTCTGTGTAGTTAGCTGACATAATCAGGTGAACCCACAGATGAACAGCCTGAGAATCCTTTCTGTAGAACTCTGTCTCCTGTATTTTTCTGTGCAGCAAGGTAAACCCCTTACCGACCTCTTTCGGCGTTTGCTGAGGCGCTCTGGCCTCTCTTGCTCTGGCTAAACTTGATACGTTGCTCATTGCCCTTTCTCCTTCGCCTTGTGTTCTTCCAGCATCTGCCTCAACTTCTCAGCCACCTTCGGATTGAACGCTTTGCAGAATTCGACACGGGCAATGTTTTTATGTGATCCGGTATGGCGATAGGATTGCTTTTGCATGCCTGCCCCCTACAGCCGCATTGGCATGATCACCAGCGTTCCGTTACCGAATGCGCTGTTGAACTCAACGATGGAAGCCGCAGTGTTGCCATTTGGCTTAATTTTGATGCCGCAGAATTTTGGGTTATAGAGCTTTGCCGCCTTCTCAATGTCAGCCAGGTAACCGGCGTTAAATCCGATCTCATCGGTTGGGGTGCTTTTGAACGTAGAGATGACACGCTGAATGTCTGGGAATCGACCATCAATCACTTCGCATATACCAGCACCAACGCGAGTACCATGCTCATCAAGGTAAGTCACTAATCCGCTATCAGTGTCGATCTCCGCCTTCTCAAAGTTGGTGACCTTTGCTCCTTTGATAGCAATGATGACGTTTTCAGTGAGGTCGGCGTTATCGTGCTCGCCAATAAATGCGCGGTGACCATCGGTGGAGTAGAGCTTTTTATCTGGCGCGAAGCAGATGCCGTTAAGGTAATACCGAACATCTTTTTTGGCCTGGAAAATCATTGCACTCAGTAACGCTGCTTTGCTCAAAGTCAGGATCATGGTATTATTCCTATCAGTTGTTAGAAGTATCAGGCGCTGAATGTTCCCGCATTCGGCGCTTTTTCTTTGGTGAGAATGCTCGCCACCTGCCGGGCTAAATGAGCCATCTCGTCATCCACGACGCCCCATTCCAGCACTGCAAGCAGCATTGAGAACTTAGGGAGCCAGTCGCGTTTCCAGCGGCTTATCTGCGCCTTATCGACACCAACAGCAGCGGCTGTTTTCTCAGTGCCAATCAGAGAGATCTTGTTGAGTAAGGCGCTTTCGATTTTCAGCGCCTCGTTGCGTTTGTTTGCGTGATCCATTTCGTAGAATTCCTTTGTTGAATAAGTAAATGCGCGACGGCCATGTGGCAGTCACGTGCGAATCATATTTTTTGATTACTGCCCTTCTTCAGGGCGGAGATGTTTAAGAGCGGGTATTGCTTAAGCTGCTGTCTTTCTTGGCGGGAACAGACCATCAAGAGTGGTCTTGCTACCTAACTTATTTAACGCCTTCACCAGGCGACGGCATGACTCTAAATCTGGTGCTCTGATTCCCGTCTCGTAGTTAGCTAGTCGGGACTGATTCCAGCCACAAACGCTGGCGAGCACTGATTGAGTGATGCCAAGCTTTTTCCGTTCGTTGGCAATGTTGTTCATGGTTTGTCCTTAATGGGTCACTCCTCACCTATTAAACACAATTCGTGATTCATTTTCAACACAAATCGTGAAAAGCCTTTTAACACGGAATGTGATAGAAATATGCGCATGAAAAGAGATGAAGATATTGCCGCGCGAATTAAGCGCTTACGTGAAGCTAGGGGTCTATCTCAGAAGGCTCTGGCGGAGCTATGCGGATGGGCTTCCCAGTCTCGGATAGGCAACTATGAAGCTCGGGTGAGAAGTGTTAGCGTTGATGATGCGGAGGTGATCGCAAAGGCTTTGGGTGTAACTCCGGCTGAGCTGCTGTTCGGAGATTATTATGAAGGACCATATCAGCCAGGGGAGAAATATCCATTGATAAGCTGGGTAAGCGCAGGAGCATGGAAAGAGGCATTAGAGCCTTACAATTTGCAGCAGGTTTCTGAGTGGTACGAATCAGAGGCACGCGTAGAGGGTGATGGATTCTGGCTTCGCGTGCATGGGGACTCCATGACTGCCGCGGCTGGAATGAGTATCCCGGAAGGTACGCTCGTTCTTTTTGACACAGGTAGAGAGCCTAAGAATGGCAGCCTTGTTATAGCAAAGCTTGTTGATGCCAATGAAGCGACCTTCAAAAAGCTGATCATTGATGGTGGGCAGAAATACCTTAAGGGACTTAACCCGGCCTATCCACTTATCCCCATTGATGGCAACTGCCGGATCATCGGTGTGGCCGTGCAGACCATGATGAATCTCGTCTAGCTACCCCCGCGAAAACCTCACAAACCCGCTTCGGCGGGTTTTTTATTGCCTTCAAAAAATATATTCCCTTCAAATTCAATAACAACACGATATGTGTTCAATATTAATCACATTACGTGTTGACTACATAAACACAATCTGTGATTATAAATCCCATCAGCAAGACGCTGAGGCAGTAAAGGGAAACGGAACTGATTCCCGGGCTCATTAAAATCAGGCGCTGAAAAAGCGCAAACATTCAAAGCAGCAAGCTTTGGGGTGGTGTGAATTGCAGCGTGAAAAAGCGCAACTGCGGAGATCAGCATCGCAGCACCTCACCGCCAAAGCTAACTGACAGGAGAATGACCATGAATGCACAAGAGAAACGCCGTGCAGCTCGCGCAGAGAAACAATCAGCGTGGAAGCTAGCCAACCCCCTGTTGGTAGGCGTGAAAGCAAAACCTGATTGCCGCCCTATCCTCACGTTAAATCGTAAACCAGTTGACCGCGTGGTTAAGGCTGTCGAGACAGAAACCGAATATCACAAACAGATTCTGGCCGGCGCATCGAAGTATCTCGGTGGAGACATCGAAGGATCAATTTGCCTTCCTGATGTTGCCATCTATCACGCCGGATATCGCAAGTCAGAAAGCATTACCGCACGATAGTTTTGCCAACTTCTGCCGATTAATAAACAGACAATTACAGGGAGGGGCAAAATTGAAAAGCACGATGACTTACACAGCAATGCGGGTTAAGCAGTTCGGTTTCACTCCAGCAGTTGAAGTGCAGTGCGTTGACAGCAGAAGCAAACAAAATACTGATTGTTTACTGCTGTTCAAAACTCTGGATGATGTGATTTTCCTCGGCGCTGATAACTTTCATCCACTGATTAAAGCGGAGATGAAAGAGGTCGCGATAGAAGCGCTCGGTGTTGGCAAAGGAAAGCTTCAGCTCGAAGCAAAGCAGCGTGTCAGTGAGCTGGAAAGCAGTCGAATCAGGCAGGCAAGCATCGCAAGGCAATTCAGGGATGCAGTAGCCGCCTGGTCACAAGATATCTCAGGCCTTAGCCTTGATGTGCAGAACGGACTGGATGTGCCAACGGTTAAGTCCCGATTAATGGCGCTAGTCAGTAGCATGGAGAGGCTAAAGCCTAACAAATAACAACAACCCGCTCCGGCGGGTTTTTTATTGCCTGCACCAGAGAGTAGAGAAGGCCTGCATCTCCCCTTCTCTGCGTGACAGGCATGAGAGCACATCGGTATGTCTGCCGGAGATTGCAATATTCAACGCGGGATACCGCACCGTCCGGAAGGACGTAACACACATCATTAAGTGAGGGATTTAATATGTCATCAGTACGCTTAACTACCGTCATCCGTGAGCAGATTGCCAAAAACGCACTTGCTAAGTCAGGCGTTACAGCTGAGCTGGCAGCACTTCAAACGCAGCGCAATGAGGCTGCTCGGGCTGCGCGAATCCACGCATTTGGTGGCGAGAAGAAAGCCCAGGAAATTGACTCTCTGTTTGCCAAGATGACAAATATCGAGAAGAAAATTCAGGAGCTCGGTGCGAGCACCTACGTTTCTTCCGGGCGCAGTGGAACTATCAACATCGCAATCGGCGGGCGCCGTCTTGGTTGGGTAAGTTATGGCGTTGATGATAAAGGTGAAGATATTTATTTGGTTACGCCGAATCGCGATCAATGTCTGTTTGCGGCTGACCATGAAATCACAAAGCGGTTTGATGAAATCTTTGCTGCTGAGGCGAAGGCAGAAAAACGCAAAGAGGAAATCGAAAAGACAGTATGGGCCGCGCTTAATTCTGTTTCGACCATCAAGCGCCTGGTTGAAGTCTGGCCGGAAAGCCAAGAGCTGATACCTGAAAACGTCGATAGCGTCAGAGCCTCGTTACCTGCGCTTAAGGTTGAAGACCTTAACAAGATGATCGGACTACCAACCACTGAGGCTGCCTAACCCGCAGCCTTTTTTATTGGAGGCTCCATGATAAGCACTGGCAATTACATATTCATTTGGTTGGTGACTGGCGTGTTGATGGGGATGGGGTTTATAGCAGGAGGTTGAAGATGAGTGAGTTTAAGGGGACGCCCGGGCCGTGGTTCTGGGAAAGCGATGTTCTATGCAATGTAGATTTCATTGTTGGCGGAAAGCATCACCAATTCAACCATAGAAATAGGGATTTGATAGCCGCAGCGCCTGAGCTGCTTGAGGCGCTTCAGGATGCAGAAAAGGCATTATTTGCAGCGCTAGATAATGCCTTTGGTGAAGAGATGGCTAATGGCAATCGAGAACTAATTCAGGCGCGTGCAGCCATTGCCAAGGCATTGGGCCAGTAACCACTGAACAGGAGAGATGAGATGAAAAAGGGGCTTTCGCCCCCATGTCGACTACTCAGCATCTTTTTTAACGATGCTTAACCAGTTGTCTTTATCTTTACAGTCATCTTCAACCCTGATTAGGCGTCTATAACCATTTTCGACATCGTTGGCATAAGCGAAGAGAAAGCAAAGTTCCTTATTTTCGCCTTCGCTTCTGTTCTTCCATTTCGTATCAACTTTATAAGCATTATATGGAAGTGAGTTGCCTTTAAAATTTGTTTTTCCGCTCCAGATATTTTCCACAGCAATATTTTTTAACTCATAACCAAAAGATTCATGAGCAACTCTTATTGCGCCAAGGCTTATAATCGGGTCCCGATCATCAGTAAGCTCATGCTTTATAAAAACCTTTGTTTCATCCACATACAAATCACCTTGCCATACACTTTTTGCACAATAGTATGCAAGGTAACCAGGCCAAACAGTAAGTACGCCCCAAAATAAAACCATTAATTTTTTGTTTTTATCTTCTGATTTAAATTTACCCCATGCAAACAATGCAATAAACAGAAAGATAAAAAAACCAACAACGTTATATAAGTAAAAGCTCATTTATTCACTCCATGTATTTAATCCCCCCAGTTATCGGCAGCATATAACAATACTTTAATCAATAACTTAGGAATCCCACGATGAATCTTGCAATCGCGGGCGGCGCCATCGTGGGCGTCTGCCAGCTAAATAACGAACCAAAGCGCAACCCACTCATTGACCTGCTTATCCGCATTGCCAAAACACTCTGTGAAAAAGGTAACCCACTATGAAATCACGCTACTTCATGAAAGCCCAGGAGCTTTCAAGAGAAGCCCATCTGTTTGGTGACCGTGCCAAGTGGGCGATGGCGATGCAGTTACTGCGGAGGGCTTTGCAATGAGACTGAACAGAACAGCCCGGCATGAGGTGCAGGATATCGCCGATAACCTGCCGGAGAGCGAACTTGAGTTCATCGCAGCTGAAGTTGATGCACGAATGAACCAGCACAAGACAAACCCGTTAATGCCTGCCCTGTGCGCCTTCCTGACGCGGCATTACGACTACCCAGCCATAGAGATGTTCGACGAAGACGACGAGCAGCACGAAGCGGCTGAGGCGTTTTTACGTGATGCAATGATTAAGGCTGCGCGTCGTGACGTGGCGATCGGGATTTACCGCAACAAGCATGGAAATCAGGAGGCGGCGTAATGCAGCCGGGCATCTATTACGACATCAGCAACGAGGATTATCACCGCGGTGCTGGCATCAGCAAATCGCAGCTGGACGACATTGCTATCAACCCGGCCATCTTCCAGTGGCGCAAAGAAGCGCCGGAAGACGATGAGAGGAAGGCGGCGCTGGACATGGGAACGGCGCTGCACTGCCTCCTGCTGGAGCCTGAAGAGTTCGATAAGCGGTTCATCATTGCTCCGGCATTCAACCGGCGAACCAATGAAGGCAAGGCCGATGAGCAGCGGTTCCTTAAAGACTGCGAAAGCACTGGAATGACGGTCATGGATGCCGAGCAGGGCCGGAAACTGCAACTGATGCGTGCCAGCGCCCTCGCCCATCCGGCGGCACGCTGGCTGCTTGAAGCTGAAGGTCATCAGGAAGCGTCAATCTACTGGAATGACGATCAGACAGGCGAACTTTGCCGTATCCGTCCGGACAAGTTCCTGTCGGGCCAGCCCGTTATTGTCGACGTGAAGAAAGTAGCTGATATGTCGCGCTTCGCCCGGCACGTTGAAGAGTTCCGATATCACGTTCAGGACGCTTATTACCGAGAAGGATTCAGTAAACACTTCGGTGAATATCCACTTTTCGTTTTCATCGCAGTCAGCGAGGCGATCGACTGCGGCCGATACCCGGTGCGCACCTTCCAGTTGCAGGAGGACGATGTTTCCGTGGGCTACGACCTGTTCCGCCGCAACCTTGATACCTATCACGAATGTATGCTGTCCGGTAACTGGGGCGGCATCGAAGAAATTACACGCCCGGACTGGGCCAAGAGAAAGGATTACGCATGAGTAACGAAATCATCACCGCGCCGGTCAATGAGGCCGATACCAAAGCGGCCATCTTCAGCCCGAGCGGATTGCAGAAGCTGCAGGCTTTTGCGGAAGTCATGGCACAGGGCAAGGCAACTGTTCCTGCTCACCTGTCCGGAAAGCCCGCTGACTGTCTGGCGATCGCATTACAGGCCGCTCAGTGGGGCATGAATCCTTACGCTGTGGCACAGAAAACTCATCTGGTAAACGGAACGCTGGGTTATGAGGCTCAGCTGGTTAACGCGGTAATTACCAGCTCTACAGCCGTACAGGGTCGCTTCAAGTACGAATACGGCGGCGACTGGGAGAAGTTCAAGCCGGGCGCAGCCAATGCATCGAATGAGCGCGGCCTGTCCGTTCGTGTCGGCGCAGTGCTGAAAGGTGAAACGGAAATCACGTGGGGTGAGCCGCTTTATATGGAATACGTCACCACGCGCAATTCCCCACTCTGGAAGACAGCTCCCAAACAGCAGCTGGCATACCTGGCTGTTAAGTACTGGGCGCGCCTGTACTGCCCTGACGTGATTCTCGGCGTTTACACGCCGGACGAGTTTGAGCCGGCGCAGCGCTCAGAACGTGATGTGACACCAGCACGCAGCCGTGCTGACCTGAACAACCTGATTAACAGCAAGCCTGAAACGCAGCAGCCAGAGCGAGAAATTAACCCGGCGACGAATACCAGTGCGGCAGCGCGCACGCCGGATGAGCTGCTTGCCGATTTCACCGAAGCGTCTGCCAATGCCGATTCCGTTTCAAGCCTCGATCGCTTCTACAAGTACGCAGCACGCATGCTGGCAAGCGAGGCTGAAACGCTCGAAAAGGCGACCAATGTTTACCTTCTCCGTAAGGCAGAAATTGAAGAGGCACTCAGCAAATAACAGGAGACAACATGGAATCACCTGAATACCGGCGTCGCGGCAATCAGTTAACTCTTGGCCGCCGCTGGTCACCCGATGAGATAGGTCTTCTGAAAGAACTCGCAGCAACCATCCCACCCAAACTTATAGCCCGACAGCTCAACCGCTCATACGAATCCGTTCGCCAGCGAGCCAGTCGCAGCCGGATACGTTTTCTGGAAGAGCGCAGCAAAGCCAACGATGGCACTAAGCCAAATTTATGACACAAATATACTGTACATATAAACAGTATTTAGCTTTCAAATTTCTTTGCTAAAGCGTAATGTGGCTATGTAAGGCAAGAACATAACCTACTGACGGTAAATGATTTTAATTGCTATGGGCCAGTAGAAATCAATTTAGTAATTTCACCGAAAAGGAATCAACTATGGCTGACACAACTCAATTAGCACAACAGGCTATCGATAGCGTAAACCAGCTGAAGGAACTGGCTGATCAGGCGGGACAAAACCAGGCGGCGTATGAAGAGCTGTATGAGGAAAATACACGCCTGAATTCCGAGGTAGATTCACTGAAAGAAAATCTTTCGGACCTGAGTGAGGTTTTCCACCAGAAAGTCATCGAAGAAGACGATTACCTCAGTTATGCGGAGGACATGCTGAAAGATATCAGCAACATGATCGACAATGGTGAGCTTAGCCCTCTTTCGATTGAAAAAGCAGAAACGCTACGCTTAACCCTGCAGGTTGTTGCATCCATCCGAACCAGCAATCAAAATAACGACCCCCGCCGTCCGGGCGATTCGCCTAAGCGGACGCTGCGTCAGGTTGCCGGTTACGATGACTGATCTGATTAAAACCTTTAAGCCGCCTACGGGCGGTTTTTTGTTGCCTGCTACCTAACTATTTTCGCCGCGGCATTTAGCCTGACAGCGGCATAAGGGGTAAGAGAATGAGTGAAGTGAAATACGCCATTGCAATATTGAAGGAAAAA
>NZ_JBEPNM010000028.1:0-11624 GCF_040546285.1 Pantoea sp. UYEF8
TTGATACCCGGTACCGTCTCCTGTCCTTTCAGGCTGGCGCTGAAAATATGCTTCCAGCTCTCTGAGTCGAGTTTCTTCCCGTACCACACCACCTGACTCGATACGTCATGCAGGCAGGCCCAAAGCATGCGGTTTTGCGCAAGGCTTCTGGTGTCTTCCTGGATGGTTACCTGCAGAGGTTTGTCGGGATTGGTGGGGAGTCGATGGATGGCGCTGATGCAGTTCTGTCGGATGTTGCTGTCTCTCAGTAGAAAACGTTGCGTCTCCACTGTTACCTCCCTTCGATTGTCTCCACATAGTCATGGATGTTGTCGGCTGCTGCGCTCAACAACAGATCAATACTCTGCTTGCTGTGTCCGCCTTCACGAAGCATCTTGAGGGCTGTCAGTAGCGCTGAGTGTGAGTCTTTAAGGGGTTGATGCTTAGGCCTGAGGGGGATTACGTTGTTCATGCTTACTCCTGTTTGCTGCTTAGCGCAGCCTGCCATGCATACCAGGCAATGTTTCGTAGGGCTATTCGCTGCACCCGAGGCCGGTCAGAAATGTACTCTCGCCATTCCTTGTTGAACCAAGCATCGAATTTTTCCATCTGCGTAATCTCACCTTTGTCGCTCATGCTTCCTCCGGTGGTGGTGGGAGTGGTTGCCAGTGAGTGACGCGATAAAGTTCATCGCCGTTATCCCGAATCCATTCGCCGGTGTGCTGACAGATGTATGCTTTGACAGTCCCGACCTCATCGTGAGCAATAACCCAATCGAGAGGTTGTGGTATTTGGTCGCGGCACTTAATCCAGTCACCCATATCACTACTCTCCGTTCTGATTGGTGGCCCGCTCCGGGGTGATGCGGTAGGCGATGATGTCGGAAATATTTCCGTAGTGAGTCCAATCGAGTTGCTTGGCTTTGGCTTTTCTCAGAAATGAGCAACGTTTAAATCTGACCTCCACCATAACGCGACCTGACACCGGCATTACTCCACCACCCCACTCAATCCAGCCACCATCACCCCGCTCCTGCTGCTCCAGTATGGGGAGTGCAATCCGATAGGCCTGGAGGTGTGACTCGCCAGCAATACTTATGGCATCGTCTTTCTCAAGCTCACTAAAAATATCAATCCATTCCCTACATTCATCAGCGGTTAGCTTTTTCATTGATGACCTCCAGGGATAAGAGCCATTACCCATACCACCACTACCAGCACAAGAATCATTCGGGTGATGTAGGGCAGGCCCAGCATTTTGAAGCCGTTTTGCCAGGTGATGAACGACATGATTCCAACAAAAGCGGGGAAGCCCACTATCACGCCAATTGTTGCAATTAAAACTTTATGTATTTCCATCAAAAGCCTCCCCGTTTCTGCCCTTTCCCCGGCTGCTGGCGTGAATCACGCTCGAATTGTGCCAGTTCGATTTCACCGCCTGATTTACCGCATCCAAAGCAGATAAAGTCGTTGCTCTGTGGGCGCACCACGAAAGACGGGGTGTTTTCTTCATGGAAAGGGCATAACCCGCGATAATTCGCGCCTTGTTTTGTAAGTTCTGTCAGTTTCATTGCGCTATCGATGATGGACATTTCAAAAGGCCTCAATTTTCAGGCCGGAGGCTTGAGCTGACACACGAATAAACTGGCGAATAATGTCTTTTGTAACCCAGGTCTTTTCGCTCAGGTGCATAACCCATGAGAGGATTTTCTCGGGCGTGTTGCAGTCACTGATTGCCACGTCATAGTCCCATCCTTGAGGCTCAGGGTCTTTGATGATGATGTGCTTACCTTTTACGGTAACAAGTGATGAGATATACCCGCGCTGCTCTATAAATTTCTGAACATCTAATTTTCGTAGTGCCATGATTTATCCTCCATAGCGCCAGTCATTGGCCGGCTGCTCTTTGTTTTTGTTGTCGGAGTACTGCTTAGCTGCGGCCTCCTGGTCAATATTGACGAAGTGACCATTCCTCCAACCCATGTAAAACGTCTTTGGCTGGCCGGAGCGGTATTTACCGATGATTATTTCGGCGATGCCCTTCATATCCGAGTTATCGTGATAAACCTCGTCACGGTAAGGGAAGATAATCACATCAGCGTCCTTCTCAATTGAGCTTGAGCCTGCCAGATCTCCCATGTTTGGCCGCTTGTCGCCTCGCCCATCAACGTTACGATTGAGCTGAGCCAGAAGCACTACGGGAACCTTATTGCGCAGGCAGAACTGCTTCAGTTTTCGGGTTACCTCTGCTATTGCCAGGTCGGCTCGCTCAGCTTTCGGCATGTCGATAAGGGTCAGATAGTCGATAGCCAGAAAACTTAGCCCGCCGTCCATGTTCATTCGCTCCGCCTGAGATATGATTTCATCGATGGTGAAGGAGCCAACCATGACGAAATTATCCTCATCAAGCAGCGTTCCTGTGGCACTGGTAAGGCGGGTGTAGTCCTCCTGGCTCATCCCGAGAGGGTTCCTGAGAGCGCTGATAGACAAGCCGCCACGGTCAGCAATGTGACGCTCGACTACCTGCGTTTCAGACATTTCCATCGACATCAGCAGGCCTCTTCCCTTCTGCCTTCCGATTGAGTTAGCGATATTGATTGCCAGCTCCGTCTTACCCATACCAGGACGACCAGCCAGAATGATCAGGTCTGTGCGGTCAAACCCACCGTATTCGTTATCCATCGCCTCGATGCCGGTTTTCAGGTACAGGCCAGATTCAGAGCCTTTCATCCGCTCTTCTAGGACGTTGAGATAATCGGGGATCAAATCACCGATACGACGCGGCAGCCGGTCGGTGGTTTCGAACTGGAGCTTTGAGATGATGCCTGTCGCTCTGGCAATGCTCTCGTTGATGTTCTGCGTGTTAGCACTGGCGAGAAGCTCGGCGGCTTTCGTGAGTTCTGCGGCACCCTTACGGAGCATCCAGCACTGGCGAACCAGCTTGGCCCACGCTTTGATGTTCGCTGCCGTCTTGCACTTGAAACCAACGGTCATGACATGGTCACGCGTGTCTTCCGGCACGGCCGCGCCAACGGTGAACGGGTCAATCGGTTCGCATTTATCGATGAAACGGCAGATGACGGTGTAAATCTGGCGCAGGTGGTGATTCGAGAATGCCTCAGCCGGAAGCTTTGCGGCAATGTCACGGCAGTCGATGTGATCGCCTTTGACCATCATCGAGCCAACCAGCTGCTGCTCGAAGTCTAAACTGTCCATTTCAGGCCTCCTGGCTGATGATTTCGTCGATTTTCTTCTGGGTCAGCGCCGTGTCGATGCCGTAACGCTTTCCACGAGGATTAGCACCGCAGGCCCACTCAGTTGGCTGATAGCCAAACTCGATGTAGCCGTTCACGAAGGTGTCGATTTGCTGGGTCGGTCGCCCGGTCTCTTTGCAGTGCTTCAGGTGGGAGTCGTACAGGCGCTTGATGCCCTTCTCGGTCGTTGCGCTGATGCTAAGGATTTTCGGCAGGCCGAAGGTTTCGGCTTTGCGGTTCCATGTGTCTTTCAGGCGGTCACGGTCGAAGTGGTATTTGCTGACTGTCTGGCGCTTTGGTTTTTCTTCAGAAACCGACAAATTCCCCTCTGGGGATATAGGGGTTTCTTTTTTATTTAAAGAGTTTCTTTTGTGTGTCTCTAGTTTCGAGACATCATTTGTCTCTAACTTAGAGACTTTATTTGTCTCTGGTTTAGAGACAAGGTTGCTAACCTGGAGACTCTTACTGAAATTCCATGCAGAGACTTCCTTGTTGATGCCGATTTTGCTTCCTTCCATGAGAAGGCAATTCATTGAAAGCAGTTCTTTTTTCGCCTTGTTGACGTTCTGCCGGGACAGGCCGGTGATGCTGGCAATCTGCTCATCAGCAATGCGATCTACTTTCTTACCGAAGCCATAGGTTTTCCGTGTTACTGCCAGGAGAACTTTTAACTGGCGAGCGGTTAAATCGGCGCTAGCAATTGATTCCAGTAGCTCGTTAGCGATGCGGGTATATCCATCATCGGTATCGGCCACTCTACGCTCCACGGGCTGCTGAACAGCCCCGAATGTTGCATACGCTACGTTGCTCATTTGCCCTTCTCCTGAGTCTTTGCTTCTTTCAGGCACTGGCTTAACTTGCTGGCGCCAAGCTGAGAAATGCTGCGATAAAACTGCTCTCTGGCCTGCTCTTTGAGTCGGGCAAATCTTTCATGTTTATCGGGTTTCATGTATTATTACTCCTGTGAATTGATCCAGCCATTTCGCGTTACGCCTCAAAGAATTCGCAGTTCTTTGGGGCGTTTTCTTTTGTCAGTAATCTGGCTACCTGTTTGGCAAGGCTTGCCAGCTCATCGTCATCAACACCCCACTCCAGAATCGCCAGTAGCATGGACATCTTCGGGATCATGCTGCTCTTCCAGCGTGTTATTTGGGACTCATCAACACCCAGCTCATCAGCAATCTTCCGCTGACCTCGCATCGCTATGCGGTTGAAAATGTTACTGGTAATTGCGTTGGCCTTCTTGCGTGTGCTTGTAAGTTCCATATGACATCATTCCTTTGTTGGTTAAGTAGTTAGACGTGACAAAGCCGCACCTATTGCCACGAACGTTTTTTTTGTTTCGTTTGGATTTCGCTTTTCAGCGACGTAGGACTTCATGTCCGTTGTGTAAGAGCGATGCTTCTTAAGCGGCCTTTCCTGATGAAGGGAAAAGTTTTGGCAGGTCAGGGCGAATCTGATGCGCCTTTACGGCACCACCAGTAGCATCAACGATATGGTCTACATACTCAGGGGAGACCTTGGCTTTTCCATGAAGCCATTTGTAGACGGCTTGCTGTGAAAGACCGCATGCTTCCCCGAGTTTTTTCTGAGAACCGACAATGCTAATGGCGGTTTTTATTGCTTCGTTCATAAAAACCTCCTTTGTTACTTTGACTACAAATATAAAACTATGGTTGTGATTAGTCAACAACCATATTCGTTTGATTGATTACAACCGGGGTTGTAGATTGTCGCGATGAAAACAAATCTTGCTGAAAGACTTAAGAAGGCCAGAACGGCGCGTGGATTATCCCAAAAGTCGCTCGGGGAAGCTGTGGGTGTTTCACAGGCGGCCATTCAGAAAATTGAATCAGGAAAGGCTCGTGAGACCACCAAGCTGATCGATCTGGCTATAGCTTTAAAAGTTAACCCTGGATGGCTTTCTACTGGCGATGGAGAGTCGGGAATAGCAGAACCATCAAATATTCGCGAATCATCGCTTAAGGCCATGGTTTGGGAGGATATGAACAAGGATGAGAATGAATTTGTGGAATTGCCTTTACTGAATGTATCCCTGTCTGCTGGGGATGGAAGCTGTGAGTTAGAGGAGTCATCAAATTTTGGCCTCGTCTTTCCTCGCTACTACCTGAAGAAGATCGGCGTTCCCGAGAAGGCAGCAAAGTTGGTAAGAGTTAGCGGTCAGAGCATGGAGCCAACGCTGCACGACGGCGATGTGGTCGGCGTTAATATGCAGGACAATACAATTCGTGACGGCAAGACATATGCAATATGCCAGTCTGATTTGCTCCGGGTGAAGACCCTAATAGCGACACCATCATCTGTGATTATTCGATCTATTAATCGCGAGGAGTATCCCGACGAAGTGATGGATCGCGACGACTTCCATAAGAACGTTCGCGTGATAGGAAAGGTTTTCTGGTCATCACATACATGGTGATAACTCAGTGGCCGGAAGAGATGTTTGGGTAAAGATTTGGCGGCATTTGCCGAAGAAATACACACAGCGCGTAAGCAGCGTAGACTGCACGCTTAGTCATTTCAGGGGAAAGGCCGATCGGGGTCAATATCTTATAGGAATCAAAACATTATGTTGCATAATGACGACAGCGGATCCCTACATCAAATGCCTCTTTTTCCTGTCGTAGAGGTAATTTCTGATGATATTCCAATGGGGGTTCTTAATGATGGGACACCCTATTTAACTCTATATGGGTTAGCTAAACTTTGCGGAATAGACGACACCCCACTGAGGGTATTCACATCAAACTGGGAAACCAATAAACATAAACCCAGGGGACAAAAAGTTGCAGGATACCTAGCAGAAAAGGGTTACCCAGACATTGATAGGCTTTATACCAGAGTCATAAACAGTTCCAATGTCGAGACCCATGCGTATCCTGACTATGTTTGCATGGCAGTTCTCAGGTACTACGCTCTGGACGCAGAGAACTTTGATAGGTCTGTAGCTATTGGTAATTTTGTGCGATTAGCTGAATATACGCTTAAGCGCATGATTTATGAGAAATCCAACTACAACCCAAATGCAGCCATAGATGTTTCCTTTGAAAATTATCGCGCTAGGATAAAACTTAACGATCAAATTCCTTCCTCTCATTTTGCGGTCTTTAGAGAAATAGCAGACATTGCAATGAACTTGATTGGGGGCGGGTTCCCCATGGATGATACTACGTCACTAGACGGTAGCGTAGGAAGTCACTGGGGGCGATACTGGACCGCTAATAAGCTTTCCGAAAAATTTGGAGAAAGGATCCAACACCCTCATTTCTATCCTGACAATTATAGGCAGTCTGCTGCAAACAAACACATAACCGCAGCCATATACCCAATTGAGGCGTTAGGAGTTTTCAGGAAGTGGCTTCATGATAACTATGCGATGGAGAAGCTGCCAAAATATCTGGATAACAAAAAAATTAGCAATGCCGCCACATTGCTCGAGTCAGTAAGGAAACCTGAGTTACCTAACAACCACTAGTTACTGTTCTTACCACACACAGCCCGCCACTGAGCGGGCTTTTTTGTGCCTGAAGAAAAATAAATTCACTTAATAAACAACCACATTCTTAAATTCGTGCATTTTAAAACCAAAATAGACAACCATTGTTGTTGACTGGCAAACAACTATGGTTTTTAATAAGTCCATCAGCAGGAAGCTGGAGAATAACGAAACGGATAGCGCGCTCTTTTAACAACGGTGACGGATCACCTACGTGGCTGAAAAGCCAGTTAGTACCAAAGCGTGAGTTTTGGGATGGTCATGCCCTACGTTGGACTAAGTCGAGACGGGAATGCCGGATAGAGCGCCGGTGGCCATCGCCAAAATTCACTCAGGAGGTATCTATGACACGCAGAACTCAATTCGCAGGTTCATCTTCAGGTCGTCGTCGTGAACGCCGCGCTCACCTTCAGAGTGAAGCCAGCGTAAGCGCAGAAGTATTGCACCGTCCTACTCCAGGACGTGTTGTGTTGCAGTGCAAGCGGCCAGCAGCTGACCGGGTAGTTAAGGCAGTTGAGACAGAGACGGAATATCACAAGCAGATTCTGGCCGGTGCAGCGAAGTACATCGGCGGAGATATCCAGGGCTCAATCTGCCTGCCTGATGTAGCTATCTACGCCGCAGGTCATCGCAAGGTGGCGGGCGCAGTCACGGCGAGGTAGCAAATGCACGAAATAATTTATTCCGCAAAGATTCTGCTGGTCTGGTTCCTGAGTCTTCACGTGATTGCAATATGCGTGAACCTTGGTGACAGGAAGGAGGTAAGGATGCCGTGGAAGCAACTCTTCATGCGTACCTGCAGGCATGCGGCTCTGATGACGCTTGCCGGGTTGGTCATAGTCGGGATGGCATATCTGCTGCTCAAGCGTTAAGTCTCCCCTTCTCTGCGTGACAGGCATGAGAGCACATCGGTATGTCTGCCGGAGATTGCAATATTCAACGCGGGTTACCGCAACGTCCGTAAAGACGTAACACACATCATTAAGTGAGGTTCGCCATGGAATTGTGCTACATCATTTTGGCCGGCAAATGGGATGACGGCGAAGAGAACATTAAGTACAGCAATGAAGCTGACACCATGGAGGATGCACAGCGAATCATTCAGGAAAATAAGCTCTACACCTACCCCATCTGCCGGGTTGAGGTGACGGGATTTGAGGCTGCCTAACGGCGGCCTTTTTCACATCTGGAGGCACCATGTTAAGCGACAGTGATTATTGCATCGGCTGGATAGCCATTGGCGTGCTGATGGTGCTGGGGTTTATAGCGGGAGGTTGAGATGCAGGAGTTTGAATTCTTTGTCATGGATGGCAGGGCGAGATTTGATACTGAGCGAGCCGCTGTGCTTAAGTTGCTTGGCAGAAAGCCACCGCAGCAGTGGAAGCTGAGCCGTGACTGGGGTGGCATGGATGCAGTACTGGTCCGGGCGCCGGTACTATTTGATTTAAAAAAAGGCACCAATTATTGCGGTGATTTTGAATACCTCTGCGACATAGAGTGACACCGTAAAGCTGTCTGCTTAGACGGCTTTGAGGTGCATTCGCACTAGCGCACTTCGGTGCGAGATAACTGAGACACATCTCTTTGCCAGCCTGGTGCTGGCTTTTTTTCGCACCAACACCAACCAAACCTAATTCAATCAGGAGTTACCCATGCAATTAACATCTGCTGGGGCGGCCCACACCATGGGTAGCCCTAACTTTTTCACACCCTCAATCAACCAGTTCGCATACAAACTCACCGGCGCTGACGTTATGTCGTGGAAGCCTAAGAGCCGCTTACAGCAGCTTTGGGAGCGCCTGTTACAGGTCGTATCGCAGGAGGGCAAACCGTGAAAACTCAATCACCCCCCCTTCCTTACCAGAAGCAGCAGGAAGAGTTAGAACGCCAGCGCAAGGAAGAAGCTGAGCATGAGCGCCTGAAGGATTTCGACTTTATCCGCGCACTATTCGAAATGGCCTGTACGGGAGTTAAGAAATGAGCCTTGCAACCACAGTCGAAGAAAGCCGCGCTAAGCGACGCATGCACGTCCTCAACGCCCTCCATTACCGACGCAATGGTATGCGCCAGTCAATGCGTGCCGCGCTCAATCTGGCGTGGTGTGAGCGATTCAACAGCAAATATTTCCTCGGGCCATGCCCGTTCTAAAGAGGTATCACCATGAAATTTGAAAAAGCCATGAGAAAGAAAGCCAAGCTACGGCTGGCACTTACCGGGCCGAGTGGTTCAGGGAAGACATACAGCGCACTGCTGGTAGCCAAAGGTATTGGCGGCCGCATCGCTGTGATTGATACGGAGAAAGGTAGCGCATCACTCTATTCGGATGTCGCGGAGTTCGATGTTCTGGAACTCGATCCGCCATTCTCGCCAGAGCGCTTCATTGAGGCTATCAGCGCTGCCGAGCAGGCAGGATATGACTGCCTCATCATCGATAGCATTACCCATGAATGGGGCGGCGTAGGTGGTTGCCTGGAGCTTGTGGACACTATCGCTAAAACGAAGTTTCGCGGCAATTCATGGTCAGCGTGGAGTGAAATCAACCCGCGGCACCGGTCATTCCTGGACGCAATTTTGCGTTCGTCAATGCACATCATAGCCACCATGCGAAGCAAAACTGAGACCGCCCAGGTGGAAGAAAATGGACGCAAGAAGGTCGCTAAGCTCGGCATGAAGTCAGAGCAGCGTGATGGCGTCGAATACGAATTCACTACCGTTCTGGATATCGGCCATGAGTCGCATCATGCGATCGCCAGCAAGGACAGGACGAAGCTCTTCAGCAATGCCGACCCAGTTGTGCTTAGTGAGCAGACAGGCAAGCAGCTTCTTAACTGGCTTGAGTCAGGCGCGGTAAACCCTGCGGAAGAGTCGTTGAAGGCGTTCACAGAGTCTGCAGCAGGAGTTGAAAACTTCGACAGCCTTAAGGCTCTCTTCGAAGAAGCATGGCGCACCCTGCGCGGCACCGAGTATCAGGCGAAGGCCAAAGAAATTTATGACATCCGCAAAGCGGAACTTGAGCAGAAAAGCGAGGCAGCATAATGGCGAGTCGTGGCGTGAATAAAATGATTTTACTTGGAAACCTCGGGAAGGATCCTGAGGTTCGCTATCAGCCATCAGGCGGCGCGGTAGCCAATCTTACCGTGGCGACCTCGGAGCAGTGGCGTGATAAGTCCACAGGTGAGAACAAGGAGGTAACTGAGTGGCATCGCGTAGTTATCTTCGGGAAGCTGGCAGAAGTGGCTGGCGAGTATCTGCGTAAGGGCTCACAGGTTTACATCGAGGGCCAGCTGCGCACCCGTAAATGGCAGGCGCAGGATGGCACAGAAAAGTACACAACAGAAATCGTGGTAAACGTTGGCGGAACTTTGCAGATGCTGGGCGGTAAGCAGGAAGGTGGTCAGGGAAACCGCCCGCAGCAAAATCAGCAGCATCGACCGCAGCAGCAGGCTGGGCCATCTACTCCACCGGCAAATAATGAGCCACCGATGGATTTTGAAGACGATATCCCATTTTAAGGATGAAGATGAATAACTTAATGGTTGACCTCGAAACGATGGGCAATGGCACCTACGCCCCTGTCGTTTCAATCGGCGCAGTATTTTTTGACCCAGCATCAGGCGAGACCGGCGATCAGTTTCAGGTGAATATCTCGCTTGAGTCATCAATGCGTCATCGCGCAAGGCCGGATGCATCAACAATTATGTGGTGGATGGGGCAAAGCGAAGAGGCTCGGAGTTCGCTCCTTGATAACCCGCTAGAGCTTTCGACTGCACTATCACGCTTCAATGACTTCATCTTCGAAAACACCAACAGCAAGTTTGTTCAGGTTTGGGGGAATGGAGCTTCTTTTGACTGCGTCATCCTTCGCAGCGCGTATCAGATGACCGGACAAAACCCACCGTGGAATTGGTGGAATGACCGGGACGTGCGAACAATCGTTGAGTTGGGCAAAGCAATAGGTTTCGACCCTAAGCGGGATATGCCCTTTGAAGGAACCCGGCACAACGCGTTAGCCGATGCCATCCACCAGGCGAAATACGTATCCGCCATCTGGCAGCGCCTCGTTAAATAACACCCACCAATAAGGCACCCTCATGACCATCACCGAACCTTCGGCGGACTCTGCACGCCCTGATGAAACGGAATCACAGCGCAGATGGATGTTAGCGATGCAGGACGCACAGCAGCAGATTCTGGCGAAGAAAGGCGTGAGGGTGTCGCTATCAGTACGGACCACTGAGCAGACAAAGGAATGGGTGCAGGAGGCCACGGAGCGGCGTCTGACGAAGTACGTCGAGCATCAGGAAGCCATTGAGCGCAACCGGCACAGCAAGCATGACATGCCGGTCAGAGATACCAACCCTGCCTATCCGGAATGGGCAGCACGCCGCTATCACGGCGACTAAGGAGAGCAAGTGAGTGTGATTTGTGACTATTGCGGTAAGGATGCTGCGCTTGTGAGCGGGAAGGATATGTACCCGAATCGGCCCGACCTCGCGGGGCTGCAATTCTGGAAGTGCCCACCCTGCGCCGCATGGGTTGGATGTCATAAGCGATCAAACGCAGTTCCGCTGGGTCGGCTCGCAAATGCAGAGCTGCGAAAGGCCAAGAGCGCAGCTCACGCAGCTTTCGACCCCATATGGAAGTCAGGAAGAAAGTCCCGGCGAGGTGCTTATGAGTGGCTAAGTAAGCGACTGAGCATCCCGTTCAAAAACTGCCATATCGGCATGTTCGACGTAGATACGTGTGAACGGGTCGTGACCGCTTGTGCCGAATTTAAAGGCTAACTATTTTCGCCGCGGCATTTAGCCTGACAGCGGCATAAGGGGTAAGAGAATGAGTGAAGTGAAATACGCCATTGCAATATTGAAGGAAAAA
>NZ_JBEPNM010000029.1:0-10653 GCF_040546285.1 Pantoea sp. UYEF8
ACTTTTGCTTTGCCACGGAACGGTCTGCGTTGTCGGGAAGATACGTGATCTGATCCTTCAACTCAGCAAAAGTTCGATTTATTCAACAAAGCCATTACGAACTGCTAATGAATGATAAACCGATAGATTCTTTAGCCTTCCAGCCTAAATCGGGGTCGGAAAAACTGGATAAACATGTCTATGCTCACATTCAGCAATATGAGCAGTATCTGGATTAATTGACGCGTGAATAGCGAAAAATAAAGGGAACGAGGCTGAAATCTTCGTTCCCTGTATGTGACCCCAATTACGCTTTGTGTCGACGTAACCAGATTAATTTATAGGCTGCCGGGATAATAAACATCGACAACAGCGGCGCGGTGATCATCCCGCCAATCATTGGTGCAGCAATGCGGCTCATGACTTCAGAACCCGCACCAGTGCCCCACAGAATCGGTAACAGGCCAGCAATAATTACCGCTACGGTCATCGCTTTAGGTCGAACACGGAGTACCGCACCGTGATAAAGCGCATCATCGAGTCCTGCTGGCGTGAATGTGGCCGGATCAGTCAGCTTAGGATCTTCCTCAATTGCATGACGTAAATACATCAGCATTACGACCCCAAACTCTGCGGCCACCCCTGCCAGTGCGATAAAGCCCGTTCCTGTTGCGACGGACATATGGAAGCCCTGCCAGTACAGGAACCAGATCCCACCAATCAGTGCAAATGGCAGACTCATCAATATCAGCAAAGCCTCATCGAAACGTCTGAACGCCAGGTACAACAAAACGAAGATAATCATAATGGTCATCGGGACCATCAACTTCAGTTTCTTGTTTGCGTGCTCCAGTAATTCGAACTGTCCTGAGAATGAGATACTGGTACCGGGCTTAAGTTTGACTTTTTCACTGATGACCGTTTTGAGATCATTCACCACTGAAACCATGTCACGGCCGCGCGCATCGATGTAAATCCAGCTTGCAGGGCGGGCATTCTCTGTTTTCAGCATGGTTGGGCCTGAGATAATCTTCACGTTTGCCACATCGCCCAAAGTAATTTGTTGCTTCATTGGGGTCAATATTGGTAGCTGCCTCAGTGCGTCAGGGCCATCGCGGAAGCCCTGAGGGTAGCGGATGTTTATTGGATACCGTGCGACACCTTCAACGGTTTCACCTACCATTGCCCCCCCAATGGCCGAGGAGACGAACAACTGAACATCACCGACCGTCATACCATAACGGGCTGCTTTCTCCCGGTTGATATTAACATCGATATACCGCCCGCCCTCCAGACGCTCTGCAAGTGCTGAGAACACGCCTGGAACCGTTTTGGCGACTTCTTCAATACTTTGTGCAGTAGCATCGATATCAGCCAGCACAGTGCCTGATACTTTGATGCCAATAGGACTTTTGATGCCGGTGGACAACATATCAATGCGGTTGCGGATAGGTGGAACCCAGAGGTTAGCGAGCCCAGGTAAGCGAACCGTCGTATCGAGCTCATCAATGATTTTGTCCAGCGTCATTCCTGGACGCCATTGATCCTGGGGTTTCAACTGAATGGTGGTTTCCACCATTTCCAACGGTGCAGAGTCTGTTGCGGTTTCTGCTTTACCCGTTTTACCAAACACAGAAGCCACTTCAGGGACTGTTTTGATCAGTTTATCGGTGGTTTGTAGCATAGCTGCGGCTTCGGCTGGTGAAATACCTGGAAGTGTTGAGGGCATATACAGCAAATCGCCTTCGTTAATATTCGGCAGAAACTCTCCCCCGACCTTACTCAACGGCCATATCACGGTAAATATGGACAGGGCAGCAACGACCAGCGTTAATTTTGGCCACTTAAGAACCTTAAGCAGCAATGGATGGTACATTTTTATCAGAAAGCGGTTCAGTGGGTTGCTCGTTTCGGCCGGGATTTTTCCTCTGATCCAAAAACCCATCAGAATAGGAATAACCATTATCGCCAGCGCCGCAGATCCCGCCATGGCATAGGTTTTAGTAAACGCCAGTGGTCCAAACAGGCGTCCTTCCTGCCCCTCAAGGGTAAAGATAGGAATGAAGGAAAGCGTGATGATAAGCAGGCTGATAAACAGAGCCGGGCCCACTTCCACCGAAGCGTCAGTTATCACTTTCCAGCGCGTTTCGTTATTTATTTGTTCACCTGGGTGACGATGTTCCCATTCTTCAAGCCGCTTGTGCGCGTTTTCTATCATGACAATGGCGGCGTCCACCATCGCCCCTACGGCGATAGCAATGCCTCCCAGAGACATAATATTGGCATTCATCCCCTGGAAGTGCATGACGATGAATGCAATACACAACCCAAGCGGAAGTGAAATGATGGCAACCAGGGCAGAACGCAGGTGCCAGAGGAACAGAGCGCAGACCACCGCGACCACAATAAATTCTTCAAGAAGTTTGTGGCTAAGGTTTTCGATTGACCGGTCAATAAGCTGGCTGCGATCATAGGTTGTCACCACTGACACACCTTCCGGCAGGCTGCTTTTCAGACTTTCAAGTTTGTCCTTAACCGCAGAAATTACTTCTCGCGCATTCTTACCTGAACGAAGAATAACCACACCACCCGCCACTTCACCTTCACCATTGAGCTCCGCAATTCCACGGCGCATTTCGGGTCCAATTTGAACGCGGGCGACATCTTTCAGGTAGACCGGTACGCCGTTTGCTCCTGATTTGAGCACGATATTGTTGAAGTCATCAATAGATTGCAGATAACCGCTGGCTCGCACCATATATTCAGCTTCAGCCATTTCGACAGAAGAGCCACCTGCTTCCTGGTTTGATGATCCCAACGCTTGTTTTACGTCAGACAGACTGATGCCGTACTGGGCCAGTTTCATCGGGTTTATCTGGATCTGGTACTGTTTTACGACCCCACCAACAGAAGCCACTTCTGCGACATTGGGAATGGTTTTCAGCTCGTATTTCAGGAACCAGTCCTGGAGTGAGCGCAATTCCGCAAGGTCATGCTTGCCGCTGTGGTCTACTAACGCATACTCGAAGATCCAGCCCACACCTGTCGCATCCGGGCCTATTTCGCTACTGACGCCTTCAGGCAACTTAACCTGATTCAGGTATTCCATGACGCGTGAACGGGCCCAGTACAGATCGGTACCATCTTCGAAAATAACGTATACATAGGAATCGCCAAACTGAGAAAATCCACGCACCGTTTTAGCACCAGGTACGGAAAGCATGGTGGTTGTGAGTGGGTAAGTGACCTGGTTTTCAACGAGCTGTGGTGCCTGCCCCGGATAGCTGGTTTTAATAATGACCTGTACATCGGAGAGGTCAGGTAAAGCATCAACTGGCGTATTGATTATAGTCCAGGTGCCCCAGACACTCAGGAACAGGGCGGCCATCATCACCAGAAAACGGTTAGCGACGGAGCGCCGGATAATCCATTCAATCATCGTTTTCTCCTCAGTGGCCTGCATGCTCGTTTGCTGGCGGGTTCGTCATCTCGGGTACCATCGACGCCGGTTTATCTGTATGACGCATACGATCTAACGCACCGGTAATGTTCGCTTCCGAGTCAATCAGGAAAAGGCCATTGACGACCACTGATTCACCTTCTGCCAGACCCGAGCCGATCCCTGTCTGGTCTTTTGACTCATGCAGTACTTGGATTTTTTTAGGCACGAACCGACCCTCACCATCGACGGTAATGACACGCTGTTCATTGCCGGTATCAATAATGGCCTGAGAAGGGATAAGCAACATTTCCTGGCTTTGAGTGTCGAGCTTCAGGTAGGCATTCATGCCGGGTTTGAGTAGCTCTTCTTTATTGTCAACCTGAAGTCGAACCTGGAGTGTTCGGGTGGTTTGATCGAGACTAGGAAGCGTACTCCATTTCTCGATAGTGAATGTTTTTCCCGGGTAGGCGGGTACAGAAACTTCAAACTGAGAGGAATCTTTCAGCAGATAAGCGATTGATTCAGGTACCGCAGCACTGATCCACACGGGGTCCATCCCCTGAATCTGGGCCACGACTTTGTCTTTTGAAATATTCATACCGGTTCTGAGATCAAATGCAGTGATGACACCATCAATCGGCGCTTTAATAGTGAAGCGAGTCTGAATGTTCCGTGAGTTGCGTAAGCGCTGAATGTCCTCTTCAGACATACCCGCAAGGCGAAGACGTTCTAGCACGCCTTTTATTTGCCCCGCTGAGCCACCCGTGCCAGACAGCAACAGGTACTCGCTTTGTGCCTCTACCCATTCAGGAATAGTGATATCAACCAGGGGAGCGCCCTTTTTCACGTTGTCACCAATGGTCAGTGGGTAGACTTTTTCGATAAACCCCTCTGAACGGGCCTGAACAATGACAAACTGATATTCGTTAAAACTGACATTGGCCGGAAGAGTTTGCGAATAGGTCAGGCGTCCGGTGCGGGCTTTTTCTGTCTTAAGCCCCAGATTCTGGACCTGGGTCGGATCAATACGGATACCCTGGCTATTGTCGCTCCCACCCTCATCGGCATATTTCGGCACCAGATCCATATCCATGAACGGTGATTTACCGGGCTTGTCGAATTTAGTATCGGGTTTCATCGGGTCATACCAGAACAGCACTTTACGTTCTGTTGATTGCGTTTCCGCTTTCTTCTCAGAAATCAAATAATGATAAACACCAACGGATATCACGCCTCCAATGATAAGACTGCTGATAATCATTGCAGTATATTTCAATTTTAAAGCACCCATATCTATTCCTGATGAGGCATTATAAAAACAGTTTAATTATCCGGAGGAGTCTTTTAAAAACGATAAACCAGTCTGCCATAAATGATGTCAGGCTGAAAAATAAAGACTCGTCAGGCGTTAATCAGGACTGGTTGGTTTTAATGTCCTGTAGCATGGATATATTGCCTTGCTGCACAAAAGTGAAGTCCACTTCACTGCCGACTTTCAGTGAAGCGATGCCTGAGTCCAGTGTCATAAAGGTGAAGCGCATACTCATGGCAGGCCAGCCAACAGCGGGGATGGCTTCATGGGAAATTGTGATTTTTTTATTAGTCAGATCAATCTCTTTTACCACCCCTTTGCTGCTAATAACTTGCTGCTGTGCAGGTGCCTCAGAGGCCATTTTCATCTCCCCCATATCGGCATGTTTCATTTCACTCGCGTAAACGCCTGAAGCCATCACAACAGAGAAGAGTCCAAATAAGGCGAATTTTGTTGAATGATGCATTTTAATTACTCCTGAGTTTTGTAAGTTAAAAGGTTATGCCGCCCATCCACCACCCAGTGCGGTGAACAGATTAATTTCATTGACTTGCTGCGAATATTTCAAATCCAGAATAGATTGTTGAGTCGAAAATAATGCTCGCTCAGCATCGATAACTTCGAGATAGCTCACTGCACCGCTGGAATATAAGCCTCGGGCACGCTGTAGTGTTATCTGAAGCGAGTCAAGATAACGAAGCTGTGCGGTTATTTGCTTGCTGATTGTTTCACGTAATGAAAGCGCATCAGCAACCTCCTTAAAAGCGGTCTGAATTTTTTGTTCATAGCTGACGACGGATTGTTGCTGGCGAACCTCCGCCAGTGTCAGGTTGGCTTTATTGCGGCCTGCATTGAAGATGGGTATCTCAATTTTAGGCATAAAATTCCATATGCCGCTGCCAGCACTAAACAGACTTGAAATATCCGAGCTGCTTCCTGAAATCCCGCCGGTTAATGAAACAGAGGGGAAAAAAGCGGCACGGGCAGCGCCAATATTGGCATCAGCGGCTTTAAGTGCATGTTCGGCCTCCATAATGTCCGGTCTTTGCAGCAGGATTTCAGAAGACAAATTTGTGGGAAGTTTTACTGGATTAACGTCCGCTGCTGCGACACGTTTATCATCAGGTAGTTTGTTATATTTACCGACAACCAACTGAAGCGCATTGTTTGCCTGCGCAAGCTCACCTTCTCTTTTGGCAATGTCGGCTCGAGTGCTTTCAATCAGCCCTCGCGCTTGTTCCAGCGCCAGTACGTTAGTACTGCCGGTGATGAGTTGCTGTTCAACAAAGGCATAAGATTGCTGATAGTTCTTCAGCGTTTCTCGGGCGATATGCAGCTGTTCGTAAGCCAGTCGCTGGTTGAAATAATTCTGTGAAACATTGGAAACGAGCAGAATATGCACCGCACGTTGCGCCTCTTCACTGGCAAAGAAATTCTGGCGGTCAGCCTCACTCAGGTTCTTCAGCTTGCCAAAAAAATCCAGCTCAAAGCTGACATCAAGTCCGGTGTTATATTCCCGGGTTGTGGCATTCTCACCGTTTAGCCCCCCCTTGTAGTTGGCCGCTAAAGAGGTATTCAACTGCGGATATCGGTCCGCATCGGTGACGTTATACTGCGCTCTGGCTTCTTGGACTTTCAGGGCTGCCATTCTGAGGTCCCGGTTGTTTTGTAATGCTTCTTCAATCAATAACTTTGCCTGAGGATCGGCAAAAAAGGTGCGCCAGCCTGTATCCTGGTAACCTGCTGTTGCCGGAACCAGTGAGTTTCTGGAGAGAGAGAATTGCTGTGGAACCGGGGATTCAGGGCGCTGGTAGTCAGGCTCAAGCGAAGTACACCCTGCCAGAATGAACAATGTCGTGAGCGTTAATTTTTTGAATTTGAACATGTCGCTGTTTGCCTGGCAGAGTGGGTGAAGATGTTGATGAACACATTACCGGAGCAACTCTGTTGGGTGAGTGACAGGATAATGACAAAGCTGTCATTTAACGGATAATTCGTTGATATCAGTCTGTTGCTCACTAGAATGACGACATCACATCAATGTGCATGCAGGAGGGAACATGAAAATTTTAATCGTAGAAGATGAAGTAAAAACAGGCGAGTACCTCAGTAAAGGGCTGACGGAATCAGGTTTTATCGTCGATCGGGCGGATAATGGATTGACCGGTTACCATCTTGCCATGACATCTGATTACGATCTGATAGTGCTGGATATCATGCTGCCTGACGTCAACGGCTGGGAAATCGTCAGGATGTTGCGGATGGCAAATAAGGGGATGCCTATTTTGCTTCTGAGCGCCCTGGGCACTATCGAGCACCGTGTTAAAGGCCTTGAGCTGGGCGCTGATGATTATCTGGTGAAACCTTTTGCCTTTGCAGAACTACTGGCGCGAGTCCGGACGCTGTTACGACGAGGCTCTGCTGTCATTGCTGAAAGCCAGTTCCAGGTTGCAGATTTGACACTTGATCTGGTGTCCAGAAAAGTGAGCCGGAAAGGGATTCGCATCTCATTGACCAGTAAGGAGTTCACTCTGCTGGAATTTTTTATCCGCCACCAGAGCGAGGTACTTCCGCGCTCACTTATCGCTTCGCAGGTCTGGGATATGAATTTTGACAGCGATACCAATGCCATTGATGTGGCGGTTAAGCGCCTGCGCGCCAAGATTGACAATGATTTTGAACCTAAGTTAATTCAGACTGTGCGTGGTGTGGGTTATGTTCTTGAGGTGCCCGATGAGGAGAAATAGCCTCAACCGTCGACCTTTCTCTCTCGCCACCCGACTGACCTTCTTTATTAGTCTTTCGACTATTATCGCATTCGTGGCATTTACGTGGGTTATGCTGCACTCGGTAGAAAAACACTTCGCTGAAAAAGATATCAGTGACCTGAAACAAATTAGCATCTCGCTGGAAAAGATACTTAGAGCTCCCGACGCTTCTGAACAACAGAAAACAGAAACAATCAGCAATATTATGGAAACCTACCATAATATTTCAGTATTACTTCTTGATGGGAATAAACAGGTGCTTTATCGCTCCATTGATGGCCCTGATCTTACACCTGCACTCCCCCCTGAAAATGCCCGACAGCCAACTGACTCAGAGGATATTTTTATCTTACCTAATGATGGGGAAAGCGTGGGTATGCATTCGGGTAGTCAGATGAGGAATATGACCTACCGCGTGATGACAACTTCCGTGAAAAAAACAGATAATACAGCATCTTCAGCCTATACATTACTGACAGCGCTTTCAATTGATTATCACCAGCACTATATCGACCAGCTAAAGCGCAATCTTATTGCCATAGCCTCAGTCATCAGCCTCATGATTATTTTCATTATATTATTTGCGGTTCACACCGCGCACCAACCTTTACGCAATGTCAGCCGGAAAATAAAAAGTATTTCCTCTGAGAATTTAGATGTCCGGCTTGATTCAGACCGTGTCCCCATTGAACTGGAGCAACTTGTTATTTCGTTCAACCATATGATTGAGCGGATTGAGGATGTCTTTACACGGCAGGCTAATTTCTCAGCAGATATCGCGCATGAAATACGAACCCCTATTACCAATCTGGTTACGCAGACTGAAATTGTGTTAAGCCAGACGCGTACAGATGAGGAGCTGAAAGACGTCCTGTATTCTAATCTTGAAGAATATAACCGGATGGCGAAAATGACCAGTGATATGCTATTTCTGGCACAGGCTGATAATAACCAGCTCATACCTGAAAGGGCGATGATAGACCTCCGGAGTGAAGTCATTAAAGTATTCGATTTTTTTGAGGCCTGGGCGGAAGAACGCGAAGTCAGTCTCAATGTTGAAGGTAGCGCATCTCGCGTTGAGGGCGATCCGCTGATGCTACGGCGTGTCATCAATAATCTCTTATCGAATGCTATTCGTTATACACCGCAAAAAATGACGGTAACCGTCCATGTCAAAGAACATCCTCAATGGGTTGATTTAATTGTTGAAAACCCTGGTACACCGATCCCTGAAGAACATCTGTCACGGTTGTTTGATCGTTTTTATCGTGTTGACCCATCAAGGCAACGAAAAAGTGAAGGGAGTGGCATTGGCCTTGCCATCGTAAAATCCATCGTGAATGCACACAAAGGAAAAATTAGTGTGACTTCGGATACTGTTTCAACCTGCTTTATTATTTCGCTTCCCGTAACAGCACCCGATCAATGCTAACCGAAAGACAAACAGCTATCCGTTGTTTGTCTTTTATTTCAAAATATTCAGCATATGACATATTTGTCATTATTCTGTCACGCATTCAACAGAACCCCTTCCTTATAATCTCTCTCAACAGATGATTCAGATGCTCTGAACATTTATCGCTTACACTTGAGGGAAAGACCATGAAAAAAATTCTAATTGCCGCCACTTTTGCTATGACTTTTGCTTCCTCTTCCTGGGCCGCAGAAAACATTAATGTGCACGGCCAGGTTAATAATGCCCAGGCACCGGCACATCAGATGATGTCAACCGATCAAAAATCAACGGTGAACGGTTCTGAATCCACAATGATGGACATGAACCAGCATGAGAAGGCGACTGTTGCTCATGAATCCATGAATAACAGCAATTCAAACGCCCATCAACAAATGGCGGATGAGCATAAAAAAATGATGGGTAATATGAATCAAGCGGGTGACACTACAGCGAAACCATTTTCAAAAATGAATGAGCATGAAAAGGCCGCGATTGCGCATGAAACAATGAATAATGGTCAGTCAGGTACACACCAACAACAGGCTGAAAAACATCGTAGTATGGAATCATCTAACTGATTGAGCTGCAATGAAACAGTCAGTTACCTCCTGACAGAGCCAACAGAGAGTATAAACAATCGGGAATTAATCCTGGGCAGGCTGATGTGTTTCGTGTTTTTTCAAGCGGAAATAGGTTGCCCGGGAAATACCGGTTTTCTCCATCACAATTTTGGCGGGCAGTTTTTGAACAATAAGTTCTCTGGCGATGACGGATTTTTGATGTGGTTTACGCCCGAATTTAACCCCAGCTTCCAGAGCAGCAAGCCGCCCTTCATTGGTGCGTTCCAGAATGCGTTCACGCTCAGCCTCGGCCACAGCAGCCAGTATCTGAATCACCATTTTCCCCATAGTACCTTCTGTACTCAGTCCATTCTCCAGAAACCGTATAGCGATCCCCTTTTTATAACAGGCATCAACAATGTTGATCATATCAGCGGTATTACGTCCAAGTCGGTCCATTTTGGTACACATGATGATGTCGTCTTTTTCCGCACGGGCAAGCAGCCTTTGTAAACCGTCGCGTTCGTCTGTCGCTCCCGACATTATGTCAGTAAAAATCCGATCATCTCTGACCCCTACAGATTTTAGTTCCGTAACTTGCGCCGTCAGTTTTTGATGGCTGGTTGATACCCTTGCATATCCCAGTAATGCCATATTGGTCTCACAAATCGATATTGATACTGAGTAGTATCATAAGGCATAAATCATGATTTTTGATACTCACGTTTAATATCATTTTCAGTAGTCTCAAAAATTATAATATCTGAGACTGTCAAAAATAGAGCAGATCGCCAGTTTACGAAAGGATGCACAATGAGTGATGATTTTCTGACCAGAGAACAGACAGAAAACTACGGTCGCTATGTGGCAGAGCCAAATGAGGTTCAACTGGCCCGATATTTTCATCTGGATGAGCGTGACCTTGCTTTTATTAATCAGCGACGGGGAAAACATAACCGTCTGGGGATTGCACTTCAACTGACTACGGCGCGCTTCCTGAGAACATTTCTTCCTGATCCCCTTCAAATTCCCTCATTCATCCGTTTTTACATTGCGGCACAGTTGAACATCAGCCGACCAGAGATCCTTTCCCGATATGCTGAAAGAGAAAATACCCGCTGGGAGCATCAGGGCCT
>NZ_JBEPNM010000030.1:0-8621 GCF_040546285.1 Pantoea sp. UYEF8
TTGTCCGTTCGGCTTCCTCTGACGTCCTCGCCTTGCGGAGCTCCTCTTTCGCTTCCTCCGGCGTTTTGAACTCGTCCAGAATGTCGCGGAAAATTGCCGGTAACTCGCGCTTTAGCTTGCTGATTAGCTGCGGGTCGCGTTCATGCTCCGGGACTGGATCCGGGAAGTTAAACAGCACGCGGCGGCGTTCAACAGCTCCGGCGTCGTTCGTGAACTGGCACGGGTCGTTATTCGCTATCAGGACGACGGCAGGGATAACTGCGTCGCCACCGTTAACCCACAGGCCGCGAATCTCGACCGCGTCGCCGCCGGTGATGCGCATCAGCCCGCCAGCACGGCCGCGATATTTCTCCTGATCTGCGATGATAATCAGTCGTTTATTTACGAGGCTGAAAGTCTTTGTTTTGTCGGATTTCCCGTCGAGGCTCTCAATGGATGCCGTCCCGTGGTTTCCATCGCCGACGAGGAGTTTAGCCAGCGCCTGAAAGAGCGACTTACCTGATCCGCCTTGCCCGGTGATTTCGATGAATAATTGCCAGTCGTAGCGGTTCGTCGCAATCATATAGAGCGCTGCTTTGAGCTGGCGCACCAGCTCAGGGCTATTACGTCCGGCGCGGTTTATGTATTTGTGAAACGCCGCGGGCTGCTTTTGTGCGTCCTCGTTGTTCCACGTAATTCCGTTGGTCGTGCGGAGGCCCTCAGCAGGATCAAAACCGGGGATAAAGGCTTTCTCCTCGACGTTAAAGCGTCCGTTTTCAAATGGGATTACGCCGGTGATTTCTCGCGGTACTTTGGGGAGGCGCATTTTGATTAGTTTGGCCGCGCCCTCAATGTTGCGAGTGCTGTACAGGATGCCCGCCTCGCGGTGCATGGCTTCGACCATCCGCTCGATTATGTCTTTGTCCTGGCTGCGCCATACGCCGCCGGTGTTTTTTGCGATGCCGCCGGTTGCTGGCTCGTGAGCAAATTCGCCAGCGTGAAGGATCTCGAACGTGTCAGCTCGGACGCTGTCAGGCGTTTTAAGATCCCATGTTGCTGCCATTGCTACAGCGTTTGGACCGCGTCCCGCTGGCTCGCTGGCCGCGCTGGCCTTAGCCGCGTCAACCTTTGGAGGCTCTACAGCGGGCGCGTTTTTTACCTGCATCAGCACGGATTTAACAGCCTCGTCGCCGTGCTCGATCCAGAGGTCGCCAACGTCTGCACCAGGGGGAAGCGTGTCGGGCAGATTGCACACAGGCAGGCCCTTAGCGCTGGCCCATTTTGCGACGTCCGCCTCTTTGCCCCGGTCAGGGATGATCGCTATCCGCTGATAGCCACCAGCGAGCAGCGTATCCGCGACTTTCTCGAGGTTCGCATCGCCAAACGCAACAACACCGCACGCGCGGTTAGCTGTCGCGCCATTGACGGCCCATGCGTGCCCTATGCCCTCGACGAGGTAGATAAACTTCTGGCGGTGCAGTTTGCCGACGATAAAGAATCCGCCAGGCGTCGAGTTATAGGCGTTTATTTTGGTTTTGCCGTCCGGCGAAATCATCTGAATGTTGAGGATCTTCCCGGTCCCGTTTTCACGAGCTGGAAGCATGAGAAAGCCGCGAAGGTTGTCCACTCCGGCCCATCCTTTGACGTCATTCACGATCACTTTCAGGCCGTCAGGCTGGCCCTTTTTCCGGGTTATGTAGTCGTGCCCGGTTTCGGTGGCGTCGGCCTCGTCTTTCCAGTATTCCCGCTCTAAATCGCGCGCTTTCGCGGCCTTTTTGGGCGCGGCTTGCTTGCGTTCCCGGGCTGGTTTGGCGGTGGAGCTGCGGCCGCTGTCGGTCCATCCTGCCTGTTTAGCCATGTAGAAAAGCGTCGACTCTGTGACGTCTCCGCCTTCTTTGACTGATTTCCATGCGGCGCGCGTGTCACTGGCTCCGCCGTAACTGGTCCCGGCTTTGCTCCACTCGTCGAACTCTTCGAGAGAGAGGCCCGCGTCTTTAACGGCGGCGGCGATTTTTACCCATGTTTTACGGTCGCAATCGGGGTCGATGGCGTTTAACGCGCTCAGGGCGCGGATCGTGTCTTGACTGCTCTCGCTCATGCTGCGCCCCCATTGAGTTCACGCATCGCCTGGCGAATGCGATAGCTTTTGCAGGCGGCGCGATTGACGGCCATATCCTGCGCTCTACGGGCGCGCTCCAGGGCGGTGCGATGATCTCGACAAACCGTGCAAAGGCACGCTCCGTCACTGGTCCGGCGCTTGTCAATATTGCCGTTAACGCATGGCTCTTTAGTGAAAAAGGTCCGGAGTTTTGCTTCCCTCGCGGCATTACGTAATAGCGCGTTAGCTTGCTTGCTATAAACGCCTTTATCGATCATCAAATCAATGACGATCCGCCAGGCATCCAGCTTTGAGAACTCGAAAGGGAATTCTTTTGGGGCTAGCTTCGCCAGCTTGGCGACAGAGAATGCGAGCTCGTTTTTCCCTGCAATGACGGCGAAGGAAATAAAATCGTAAACACTCAGCCAGCGGATCGTGTTCAGGGGAACAATCTCGCCGGGGGGGAAGCGGCTTTTAATATCGAATTTACAGGCCACTTTGCCCGATTCAGCAGGGGTAATAATCTGCTTAATCATCTGCAACAGGGTGTGATTGAAATCGCCCTTTGCGCCATGCGGCAAACCCTGGCGGATGCTATCGGCTTCGCGCTCAATATCCATTGCCGCAAACCTTCTTTCGTGAAAAGAGGCGTATTTGTCGCGCTTCTGAAACGCTGCGGAGATCGAGGTTTTCATTATTCGGCCCCCTGCATATCGGCGAGGGCCTGCGGGCTCAGTTTGCAAAAGCCGTGCTTTGACGTTCTCAGCCATGCGATAACGTCTTTGCGCCGCCAGTAATTGCGGAGGCCAACGACTTTAAACGGTCTCGGGAATGTGCCTACATCCTGCTTGCGCCATAGTGACGTGCGGGTTATGCCGAGATATTGGGTTAGCGTGTTTGTGTCCATGTACAGGACAGCAGACGGGAGGCGCTTGAGCTCTGCGACTGTGAACGTCGGAACCGACTCTTTCGAGGTCTTTCTGAGTGCCATTTCTTTTAAATCCTTAAAAAAATGGCGCGATGAGGTTCAAATATGGCTGTATAATCTGGTAGGCTTTGATCTACCAAATATGCAACTCTCATCGGGCCTTGATGATTGTTGTAGCCTTGAGCGGTTGGGGAATCGCTTAAGGCCCTGAAACCCTCGACTCCGGTCGGGGGTTTTTTGTATGCGGCCCGCCGGGGAAAACAGACCGCAAAAAAATAGTAACACTAGAAAAGCGTAATAAAAAAGCATTTTCATAAAAAACTTCCCTAGTTTTAAGAATTTAAAGTTTTCAATCTCCCGCTAATTTTCAGACTTTTTTGTCAATTCTCTTAGCTTTCATCGCGTTACGCTGGCACGCCACTTTGTGCCATGTTTGCGACTGTTTCCGTTTGTTATTCGATGATATTGATTGCGCTCGATTGTTATTTCGCTGATAAAGTGCGGCGTGTTTAGTGTGCCACTTTTCGAGGGGGTTTTATGGCATGGCACAGTGTGTCACAGGCGCAAAAACTGACAGGAAAAAGCCGTCGCACGCTCTATCGCGATATGGCATCAGGCCGCGTCTCATATAGGACTAACGCCAATGGTCATAGAGAATGCGAGACGACGGAACTGATCCGCGTATACGGTCCGCTGGCGAACGATGGCACAGAAGAACGGCACACTGTGTCACAGGAAGATGGCACAGCTCCGAGCGCTGAAATCATGGAGGAGTTAAAGACTTTGCGGCAGGAGGTCGCCGAGCTGAAAACCATGCTTTTGCGGCTCGAGCACAAGGAGGAGCCAAATCATCAACCAGTGCCACCGGCACAGCCTGCGGCCCCGTGGTGGCGCATCTGGAAGAAAAAAGACACATAGCCGATTACTGGCTTAGGCATGGAGCGATCCCGGAATATCGCTGGCACCAGGAGGAATCTTCCGACGGGCTGGATTCGATGATCTGGCCGTCAGGAGAGGTTAGTCCGGCTTTTTTGGGTTCAGGAGCCGGGCCCGATGACATTACCCACTTTTGCCGGGCCGTGGTAAGACTGCAATTTAACGTTAATTAGCAGATGAAAAGACCGGCAAAATTTCGAATAAAAACCCCGGCGCAAGGCTCGGGGGAAAGGTAAAACGTGTGGCGCTAAAGTGGCGCTCACAACACGCCGGGACGGTGAAAACGGCGTGACACTCCCACAGGACAAACGCCCGGCTTTTGGAGCTCAGGGCCGGGGCCTGAGAGCTTTGCTCCTCTCTGTCACGCTGGAACCTGGTAAGCAGCGTGACAAATTCTAAAGTTTTCCCGGTTTTGGTCAGGGACCGGGAGCCCTGAAAGCATCGAGACAGCCTGCGCCGGAACGGGGAACCAGCGCGGCCATTAACGAGCTATCACCACCAACCACCAACAACGAATAACAATTACTGACTTTCCCCGGCCAGACTGATTACTCGTGACTAAAACCGCGCTCCATCGCCCGAGCCGCGACCGCTGTTAGCGGGATTCTGTAACCTTCCTCCCGCTCGATCCTCGCCTGTTCAGAGAGCATTTTTTCTTTTAGCTCCGGCGATAACATCACCGTAAAAGGGCGACGGAGCTGTTTTTCCTGCTTTTCATCTTTCATAGTTATCACCAACTATTCATCCAGCGATTGCGCTTTTTGGTACTCTCCGGAACTACGTTAGGAGGGAGGCGACCGCCTTTTAAATAATCAACAATGCTTGATTCAATATAACGAATCGCCCTTTTACAGTTAGCATCGTCAAGATCCGGAAAAAACTTACTTAAAAAAGTGCTGAATGCCCCTCTCGAATATAAAAATGCTCGATAACCACTAAGCATTACAATTACCCGCGGCTCCTCTCCATAACTACGAGGCAGAAAATAAGCCGCGCTGATTAACCGTTTTAATTCGTCAGGTAATTCAGTGCTCGCTATATCCGGTAATTGACCATCTTTAAGAAATAAGCGAGAGAGTGAAGTAAGAGAGCGCCGCAACATAATTAAATTCTCCAGAATGCAGAGGCGTCCGGCACCTGCGCTTGTGCTTGAACCCAGCAAACAACCTCAATCGAACCGTTTAACTTGCGATACCCGGTCAGCCGGAAGTCATCCTCGATACTGACAGCGGCACGGTTAAAAGCGCCGACGATAGTAGAACTTGAAAATTTGGTTAACTCCGCTTTAATGCCATAGGCGCGGAGTGTGCCGTCCTGTGCCACTTCTACGCCCGGCAGATTGCCGCCAGCAATCGCGGCCAGCTCCTGAAAGCGGAGGCCGCGCGCGGCTGCGGCTTTCAACAATGCGGCGGAGGTCGGTTGCTCCAGGGCGGGGGCAGTTTTATCGAGCTGTGCCAGCAGGACCTGATCAACAATGTTTGAGATCCCCAAATGGATCGAGCTCATCACAGCATTTAGCGCAGTCTGATTGTTCAGGTCTCGAATGTCACGGCGTGACAAAGTGAAGCCGACGCCGTAAGTCGGGGCCGTTTCATAATCATAATCTGCCACCAGATAAGGATGGTTAGACAACGTAAGAGAGTCTTGCAGTTTGACTGACTCGAAAGGAGCTGCCTCGATAGTCAGAAAACGCGAATGAACCTGAATATAATCCATCAGCTTATTACCCGGCTCCGGGCTCTTTTTATACTCCAAGCCAGGAATGGCGGTAATCCGCGCGCCAGCCTGTGAAACCAGACTCTTATCGACAATATTATCGTATGCCGAAATGCGACCCGGACCGACAATTAAATCTTGCAAACTTAAACTATGGACAACAGCCGGGACCTGCTTACGAATGCGAGTAATTTCACCCTCGCTATTTTCATCAAAGGTTACTGGCTGTTTCGTAGAAGTTTCATTGATAAGGGCAAGTAAGGGATTCATATAACACACCTGTTTTAATACCGAATAAGTTTTAAGGGGATTTAATAAAACTTATGATGCGATAATTAATCCTCACGGTCGACGAGCTGGAGACATGCTGCAAAGGTATTAATAAAACCGGGAAAACTGTTTTTATATCAAAAAATTAACTACCAGAATTACCCAAGACTCTTAACGTCACTTTCGCTCTGTCCTGATTTTCTCCGGTTTTCTGTCCGATGACGAAGTCGCGCACCAAGCGGCCCGCCTCTGGTGTCCGGAGATATTAATAAAATAGGGAAAAATGATTTTTCACAGACCGCGTGTTTCGCGGAGGTTATGCCCCCGCAAGGCCGTACCCCCCTCGGGAGGACCCGCCGAATTTTTCAGGGGGGCACGACCTGCGGAGTATCCACAGCGGACCAGCAGCGAGCAACCGCGAGAGAACGGCACAGCAGGGCGCACCAGGGCGAGGCAGCACGCCAGCAGCAGCAGGCCCGGCCGTAGCAGCGTTGCCGAACGTAGGCCAGCAGGAGCGCACAGGAGCTACCTCACATGATCAACCGCCAGCAGCGGCAGGCAGGAAGTCAGTCACACACAAACGATAGCGAACACTAATAGCTGATAGCAGGCGGTAACGTGCAGTAGCAAACGATAGCGAGCGGCCTCATTAGCTAACAATCAGCATCAATAAGCAGCATCGGCAGGCTATAAATTGCCGTTTCGGGTATCTGCCAGAGGGGGCCGGGGGGTAATTTGGGGAGGTGCCTCCCCAAATAAAGGGGGTCCCTCCCCAATGGTCCCCAATACGGTCCCCAATCAAACTTACTGTTTTATAACAATATTATTTCTTTTGGGGATAATGGGGATAGTATATCTCTCTTTTTTTCTACACATGAGCAATCGGTTTACGTGTATTACATAAAACCGATCACGCTCTTTTTATAGAAACTAAATAAAACTTACCCTCCCCAAAGGCCCCTTTTTACACATTTTATTTATATTTCATCATCTTATTATGGGGAGGGACGCATTCCCAAACCTCCCCAAATCGCCCCAAACTGGTTAATAAACGCTCAAAATACGCGAAAAACCGCAAACCGGATCGCCGTTTTCAAACCGGTTTTTTTTTGCGGTTTTGTGCTATTTGTTCAAAAAACCGACAAAATCAGGTCAAACCGGCGGTTTTCCGGTTTTGGGTTTTTTGCGTAAATTTTAGCGCCGTAAATCGTCGGGAATCCAGTCAGGGCGCGGCTTTGAAAGGAGGTACGCGTAAGGCCCATTATGTAAAATTGCCGGTTTTTCACGGTTTTTTAGCGGTTTGGTCAGGCAAAACCGGCGAGAAACCGGTTTTAGTGCCTGTTATATAGAGGTTTTCCGGTTTTCCGGAGACGATGATTATCCCGGATTTTGCAACGTTTTGGCCTGTTTTTGCCCCAAACCGGTTACGCGCCGGTTTCGAGGTGAAACGCCGGTTTTCCCTAGTTACATCATGCTGAGAATGTTGTCACTACACCCGGATCGGCGTCGTTGGCCAGCTCCGGCGCGCGGGATCCAGCGGCAGACAAGCGCACCAGGGGGACGCGGCCCGGCTGGCAGGCGTGCAAATGGTGGCAGAATGGCGCGGCAAGTCAAAGGGAGAGGGAGCAAGGCCGAGGAAAGGCCGAAATTCGGCGATATTTCCGGGGTAGAATCCATTTTTAAGGCAATAGCGAGTATACGGGCGTCTGTAGCGTAAAACGCCGCAAAATGCGTTACAGCGCGTTTAACAGCGTGTCGAGTTTTCCCATTAAGCGCGGCAATCTCGCGGCCGGGCTCCCCCTGGTGCGATCTGCGCTTTCATCCGGGCGCGCCGGGGAAATGGCACGCATAAAAAACCCGGCGCGCTGGCCGGGTTCTGTAGTGGAACTAACAACAGGGGGCGCTGTCAGAATGAATATCGGGACCATCCTCCCGGTGCCACCTTAACCCGCCTCGAGCGGGCTTTTTTTTGCCTGCTAATCGCTGTTTTCGAGAGCTGTCGCGATGCGTTGAAGCGATGAGGCAATACTCGAAAGCGAATCCGCGACGGTTTCGCCGCTGGCGTTTCGCCCTGAATGGCCGAGAGACATAGCTATCGCTTCGAGAAACGTTTTCCCATCCCCATCCGCGCCGAGTCCGGATTCGATCAACCGTTCTAATAGTGCGTCAGTTTTTGCGCTCATAAGTAGGCCCTCAAAGGTAAAATTACGCCGCCAGTATTGGCGGCTTTGTCGTTAAGGCTGCATTTTCAGCGGCTCACGGTCTCGTGCTGGAAGCCACTCGAAAGGATCCGACTTGAGTCGCCATACATAGCGAATCAGCCCGCCTGATTTTTTGCCCTCGTAGTCGTCCGGCTGTAAGCCCGGATACAGGGTCTGTAACATGCGCTGAAATTGACGAGAAAACTCTTTTAACGGAGTGATTTTTTTCGGGTCGTTCCCTTGTGCCTCATGGAAGCACATCCACGCATGATAGATATTTACCCGAGGGCGGATCTCGTTGCTATGGCTTTTATAAACGCCCATCGACATGCCGTGTGAACGGATGGAAACCTGCTCAAAGCAGCGAACAAATTCGCGCATCGGGTCGATTTCTGCTTTTGTCCGTTCGGCTTCCTCTGACGTCCTCGCCTTGCGGAGCTCCTCTTTCGCTTCCTCCGGCGTTTTGAACTCGTCCAGAATGTCGCGGAAAATT
>NZ_JBEPNM010000031.1:0-7999 GCF_040546285.1 Pantoea sp. UYEF8
GGGGGCAGTTTGGATATCGAAAATTATTGTACGTTAAGGCTATTTTTTGACCTTTCGACTTTAGCTGGCCTCAGCCGACGAAACTTACCGGAAGCCGGTATCCGGTTGCTTTTCCAGATATAATCGCCTGTCAGATTGATGTGCTCCCAGCCTAACGGCGACAAATGCGAAAGCAGTTGTTCGTTGATCTTTAGTCCCTTACGCTTCAGGGCATCGAGCGCCCTTTCCATATACACAGTATTCCACAGCGAGATCGCAGCCGTCAGAAGCGTCAGTCCACTGGCGCGATAGCTCTGATTTTCCGGTTTTCGGTCCCTGATTTCACCCAGCCGGTGCAGGAATACCGCACGCGCCAGCGCGTTACGGGCTTCTCCTTTATTCAGCCCCGCCTGTACCCGCCGACGCAGTGCCGGATCGCGGAACCAGTCGAGCATAAACAGCGTTCGTTCAATACGGCCAATTTCCCTCAGTGCTTTGGCAAGTCCGTTTTGCCTGGGGTAGCTGGCAAGCTTTTTCAGCATCAGGGATGCCGTCACTGTTCCCTGCTTTATCGAGGTTGCCAGACGCAGCACTTCGCGCCAGTGAATTTCTATCTCTTTCAGATTCAGGCTGGTCGTTGATATCAGTGACTGAAGCGCCGGGTATTGGTCCGCTTTCCCTTTGATAAACAGCTTTTTGTCGTGGAGATCCCTGATTCGCGGACAAAACGCAAATCCCAGCAGATGCATCAGGGCAAAGACATGATCGGTGAAACCCGCTGTATCGGTGTAATGCTCCCTGATTTCCAGGTCGCTTTCGTGATACAGCAAGCCATCGAGCACATGGGTTGAATCCCTGACCCGACTGATTATGCAGGTATAAAACGGGCTGTATTGATCCGAAATATGGGTATAAAACTGACGTCCGGGCGCCTGCCCGTATTTCGGGTTAACCTGTCCTGCGTAGCGGCCTGAGCTGGCTGTTCTGAAATTCTGCCCATCTGATGATGACGTTGTCCCGTCTCCCCAGAATGCCGCCAGTGGCCTTTTCCCCTGTGCGTTTACCAGCTCTGCGAGGGCGGCTGAATAGGTTTCGTCGCGGATATACCATGCCTGGATATCTTCCAGTGATGATTTGGTGCTTCCGGGGCAGGCTTCCGCCATTTTGGTCAGACCAAGATTGATGCCATCCGCAAGGATGGTGGTGAGGAGCAGGCGGGTATCGGGACGGGTAATGTCATTTTTTATATGCGAAAAATGTCGGGTAAACGTCGTCCAGCTGTTTACCTCATCGAGAATTTCCGTGATTTTAGGGCGCGGTAGCATGCTGTAAACCAGCTCTGCCAGCGGTGAAACCTGCACCGGGACGCAGTTATCCAGCGGAGAGACTTTTACTCCCCTGTCAGATATTTCCACATCGGGCAGCTCACTAAGGGCAGCCATGGCATTGACCTCTTCAAGTCTGGACTGAAGCAGGGTCATACGGCTGGTAATGTACTCATGATAATCAGCAGATACGGGCAGGGGCAGCGCCGGTGTGAGTTTATCAAAGTCCTTTTCGGGAATGAGGTAATCATCAAAGTTTTTGTAGCGGCGTGAGCCTTTAACCCAGATGTCCCCGGAGCGCAATGCACCCTTAAGCTCGCTGAGCGCACAAAATTCATAGTACTCCCGGTCAATACCCGCAGGTGTAATCACCACCCTGCGCCAGCTTTCAGGGACAAACTCAAGCGGCGCTGTCGCCGGAACTTTACGTGACTGCTTCCGGTACATATCCTTGATCACAACCAGCGCATCAGCCAGAGGTTGCGCTGCCGTGGTGGCGACTAACTGTAAAGCGGACAACATGCGCGGGGCATATTTCCGTAATGTGCTGTATTTCTCAGTAATAATATGCAGCGGATCAAAATTATTTTTCTTGGCGAGATGGCGTGTTTCCTCAAGACTGGCGACAAATTGAGGCCATGGCAGTATGTTTTCTATTGCGAGCCATGGATCGCCACCGGAATCACGAGCTTCAGACAGTGCCTGGCCGACATCGATGTACTGCCTCAGTTTTGACTGGATCAGCTTTGCGGTCTGTTGAAGGCGCTCAGCCTGTGTTCTTTTGGCTTTGCTGAACAGGCTGTTCAGCATGCGTTCATGCAGCTCAATCACTTCATCTGTCAGTGTGGCTCTGGCTTCTTCCAGCACGCACACCAGGATCGCATGACGCCGCGTTGCTGAAAATCGGGTCAAATCCCGGCTACTCATCTTTCGGCCTTCCCGCGCCAGTTTCAGCAACCGGTTCTGGTGAATGGTACGATCTATACCTTCAGGTAATGCCAGCGATTCAATGCTACTGAGCCGATCAAGGTGTTGCAGCACGTTCTTACCATTGATTTTACCCGGCGGTTGCAGAAGCCATGTCAGCCTGGAAGACTGATTATCTGAGGACTCAAGTAAACGATCCAGGGCATCCCTGTGAGTCGGAGTTAACGGGGCATTCAGGGTCTGAAATACGATTTTATCGCCGCCAGCCATGGCCTCCGCACAGGTACGCTCCACGACATCAATTGCGGGGATTATCACGTTGTTCTTCCGGAGCCAGACCAGCAGTTCTTCGGCCAGGAGAATACCTTTATCGGTGCGCGTCGCCATCGGCAGCAGGTGTGTAATACAGTCCTGCTGTATTTTGCCGGTGAACGCTTTTACGCCAAGATAGCGGTACAGTTCGGTTAAATGTTCGCGTCGCGTGGTTTCCCTGCCGGAAAGGTAAGCAGACCAGAGATCTCCGGTAAGTTTTAGCCTGCTGGCGATATACTTCAGCAGCGCATCAGAGGGTGGGATTTTTTTATCCGGTGCAAAGCCGACATTTTTCAGATAGCAAAGCAGGACGGCAAAACCAAAACGGCTGGCGGGTTTACGGTGAGCACTGATAAGCGCCAGATCATGCTCACTGAAATAGGCCATCCGGGTCAGCGTTAACTCATCGTCTGGCAATGCCAGTAATGATTCTCTTTCCGACAGAGAAAGAATCTGCCTCCTTGCCATATAGTTTTCCTCGTAAATTATTCAGTACGGTATTTTTAACAAAACCAGATATCGCATAAGGGTACACCCTGACGCCATAACCAAAATGTGACGGTGCACGTTAAATGACATAACCTATATGCGATAGAATAAATGCAACAACCTAAATGCGATAATATGGTGAAAAAATGTTCATCAGAGCTTATTTAAGGGCATCGACGGAAGATCAGTTCGCCGATCGGGCAAAAGAGATGCTCGAGCAGTTTGTTCAGGAACGAGGCCATAAAATAGCCAGTTACTATCGGGAGAACATAAGCGGTACAAAACTTGACCGCCCCGAACTGGGACGTTTGCTGATGGACAGTCACCGCAATGATATTTTGCTGGTCGAACAGATAGACCGGCTGACCCGTCTGAGCAACAGTGACTGGATGACACTGAAAAAACAGATCGAACAACACGAGCTGCGGATTGTCAGCCTGGATGTGCCCACATCATGGCAGGCACTAGCAGATAAAGACCTTACGCAGGCTGACCCTATCACCCGCGCCGTGATAACAGCTATCAACAACATGCTTATCGATCTGATGGCCGCGATGTCGCATAAGGACTGGCTGAGCCGTCGACAGCGCCAGAAGCAGGGAATTGAACGTGCGCATACACTGGGAAAATATCGGGGTAAACAGGCTGATCAGGAACGGCATCAAAAAGTCCTGTACTACCGACAGATCAAGAAACTGAGCATCCGCGAAACCGCAGATGCAACAGGCTACAGTGCTTCGCAGGTTTGTCGGATACAATCGCTTTATAAAAATAATGAACCTACCTGAAAAGCTGGGATAGCGGTGTTATTTGCGGTAATGGCATAACAGTTAGGAATTTTAGTGGCTAGTAGCATGATGAAGTCCGCTGTGCTAAAAGCGGACGTTGCAAAGCACGGACTCTATTCTATATCGGGAGCTGGTCATAATGACGGGACTGGAAGAACTGATTTAATGCCAGGAAGAAACCATCCGACACTCAGGTTAAAATTCAGTGTCGGAAACATGATTAAAGTTTACAACATGTTGTTTTCCCATGATCCACGGGTATTCACACCTGCTTCAACGGATAATTTTTCAATCCGGGCGATTTCATCTTTACTGAGATGAAGTTCTGCTGCTTTGGCGGCATCACCGACGTGGTGGACTTTCGTTGCGCCAATAATCGGTAACGTTCCTTTGCTAATAGCCCATGCTATGGCAACCTGCGCCACGCTGGCACCTTTTGTCGCACCAATTTCTTTCATTGCATCGGTTAACGCCTGGAGTTGTGGCAGAATTTTATTGTACGTCGCAGCACGTCCACTGCCCTCAGGCATCGGGTTTTGCGGGCTATATCGACCACTCAACGCACCCTGTTCCAGCACCATGTAAGCGAAGAACGTGATGTTATGTTCTTTGCAGTAATCCAGAATACCGGCGTCTTCCGAAGCGCGATAAAGCAGGCTGTAGTGATTCTGGACTGCACTGACTGAATAACCAGCGGCCCCCAGGATCTCATTCGCACGTTTAATTTGTTCAAGATTATGGTTAGAAACACCAACGCTTTTCACCTTACCAGCCTGTAATAAAGGGATAAGACCGCTGGTCCATTTTTCAACATCCTTCGGGCTGTGTATCCAGTAAATATCGATATTATTAACACCCAGCCGACTAAGACTTTTTTCCAGCATTGCACTGACGGGATGAGCTGCCTGTTTGTCAGCAATATTTGGGGTGAATTTCGTGGAAAGGATCAGATCTTCGCGGGAATATCTCCGGATAAGCTTGCCAAGGGCCTTTTCAGAATCCCCCATACCATAAACCGCTGCCGTATCCCATAAATTCAGGCCTGACTGGACTGCGGTATCAAACACCGACTTCATTTGTTCATCAGAGAGGGAGTTACCAAAGACGGCATCCCCTCCGTTCGCTCCTGTACCCCATGACCAGGTTCCCAGTGCAATTTTTGGTAATTTCTTCATCTTTCCATTCTCCGCTTTAACCATTTATCGTCTGAAAGATAACGTTTTTGGCTAAACTTAATGACGTTTGTGTTTTTTTACCCAGTTTAGAACGAATGCAGCATAAGCTTCCGCTGCATCCTCCCACACCAGATGACCGCTATTCACAATCTCCAGATGTGAAACCGGAACCCGTTCGACGACATATTGCCCATTAGATACCGGCACGAATGGATCGTGCTGACCCGTGATAACGAGGACAGGCGTCTTAATATCCGTCAGGCGATCCCTGAGAACTTCCAGCTCTTTCGGATAGAGGCGAACGAAACGGGCAGATTCAGCAAATCGTCCTTTGCCACTGTAGGAAGAGATGTAATCCTCGCGCACAAAATCAGGAACCTTGTAGTGCTCAAGCGTACCCAGTGTGGCGTTGATTTTTGCTGGTATATCGATGTTCTGCAGCGGTTCTAACGTTGGATAGTCAATCCATTGTTTCAGACTGTTTTTGACGTCAAGGGGATAAGCTACGCCCCCACTGCCAATAGTTATGGAAGAAAATATTTCCGGATGATTCGCGGCAGCAAAGAGCAGAGTGGACGTTCCTATATCTGGTCCAACAGCATGCGGACGGTTCAGACCAAAGTGCGTCACAACCTTAACAACAAACTCTCCCATTGCCTCTGGTGCAATCACGTCAGAACGTCCCTCAGAATGACCGAAACCGGGCAGATCGATAGCAAGCACATCGTATTTTTCGGCAAAGTGGAACCAGGTTGGCAAAAAAGCCATCAGGCTTTCAGGCCAGGGACTGAGAAGCAGGAGCGTTTCGGCTCCATCTTTAGGCGAACGGGCATAGCGGATTGAAAGACCATCAATTTGAGTGGTCTCAATGGCTGCCGGGAACTGGGTTTGCAATTCAGATCCTGGTGCGTTTTTGTTAGTCATAAACTATCTCCTGCTTTGGTTGGGTACCAGCTATCGATCGTAGTCATTCAGATGAGAACGGTTGTGAAAATTACATCCATAAAGTCGCGTAATGGCATGTCACTCCGATCTGAGCGCATTCTGACCAGCGCGCCCTCCCAGCTGTTGAGAACAAAACGGGCCAGTAATGCCGGTTGCAAAGGGGACGTTATCTCGCCTTTTTGCTGGCTTTCCTCTATGCATTTTTCAATATGAAGGGTCCAGGTATTAAAATGTTCAGCGGTTCGCTGACGTATCTCTGTGCTGTGATCTCCCATTTCCAGGGAAAAATTGCCCAAAAGACACCCCTGGAAATAATCGCTGGTAATGAAACTTTCAGCCCTTTGTTCGAAATAGGTTCTCAGCCGTTCAAGCGGCGAAATATCCGGATTTTCCAAGTGTTCCGCTATCTGAGGCAGGGCCTGTTCAAAATAGATATCAATGATCTGCCCAGCGAAATCTTCTTTGCTTTCAAAATGATTATAGAAAGACCCTTTAGGTACCCCGGCGCTGTCAACGATGTCTTTAATGCCTGTCGCGGAATAGCCCATCTGATGGAGCATATCCATTCCGGCCTTGATGAGATTCCCCTTCGTTTCTGGATTGGGTCTGGGTCCGCGGCGCGAACTGCTGGTACTTGTAGGCGTTGACATGATGTTGCTCTTCGTTCTGTCTGTTCGGAAGTGTAGTCGCCGGGTAGTATAGCCCCTGCAGTGCAGGTGAAACGATAAAGGGTAACTGGCTACCCGCTTCAGTAAAAAACAACAGAGGGGGTATCCCAGGGGCTATGCAATAAGGTCAGGCGCGATGATTAATATCCGATGGTAAAGCGCTGGCGTTCCTGCTCAGGTTTTTCCAGTTCATCAACCAGTGCAATTGCATAATCTTCGAAAGAGATACTGTTTTTATTGTTGCTGTCGAAGATTACGTCATCACCACCAAGGCGGAATTTACCGGTACGTTCTCCGGGTTCGATCATCATCGGTGGGCTGAAATAAGACCAGTTAATGCCTGATGCCCGAAGCGCGGCAAAAGCTTTAACGTGTGATTTTGCAATGGCAACATAGGGTTCTGGCCAGTAACCGGAGTCAAGTACCGTGACACCTGGCGAAAACCAGAGAGAACCTGCCCCACCAACAACGAGCAACCTGGGTACTCCCGCCTTCTTCACGGCGGCAATCGCCCGCTCTGTGACACCCACAAGTTGATCGGTATAGTCCTGATCGGATGTATAGCGCGGGTCATTGCTTGATGGCCCAAAGGCGCTGACAACAGCATCTGCGCCCGCAATAATCTCAGCGAGTCGTGTAGCGTCGCTAAGGTCATCCTTTACCGCGGTGACGCTGGAAGGCAGATTACCAGGCAGTTTGTCCGGATTGCGGGCAACAGCGATAACGTCATGTCCTCTGCTGATCAGTTCAGCAAGTACCGTGCTACCAGCGCGCCCAGTGGCGGCCAGAAGTGCAATTTTCATAACTCAATACTCCAGTTATTGGTCTGGAATCGGAAGCTGTATGACCTCACTGCTTCCGATGTAAATTTCAATAATTACCCGACTATGTTCTCCAGTTCAGGGGGGCGATACCTGCCCAGTTCCAAGGGAGATAACCCCTGACTGAAAAGCATTCGAATGATTACTGTGCCTGTTGTCAATATAATCTAATATGACCGGTCGTCTTGAATTAGTCAAACGAAAAATGTGGAGCAGAGAGCTTTGATGAGCAGGAGTGTGCTTCGAATAGACGAGGTAATGGATAAAAATATAATATTTTCATATATATAATTAATCTTTCAGAAATTATCAAAACCCTCAAACAGGCTTGGGTTTAGCTAGCAAGGCCCCCTTAATCTCCGCTGGTTTTACTTATAACTGAGAGACATTGCGACTAACTTGCAGGGTGCAGTGCATCCCCGCAGATGGCTTCGGTTTTCCAACTGGCATTGAATTTTAACTTCCGCTCATCGCTCAAAACCGCCTGTCAACCTAGCCCCCATACCACAGCTCAGATGTACAAAAAACAACCTTAACGTACAATAATTTTCGATATCCAAACTGACCCCG
>NZ_JBEPNM010000032.1:0-4174 GCF_040546285.1 Pantoea sp. UYEF8
AACTTTTGCTTTGCCACGGAACGGTCTGCGTTGTCGGGAAGATACGTGATCTGATCCTTCAACTCAGCAAAAGTTCGATTTATTCAACAAAGCCCATAACATTACAAACATCGACAGGCCGCTTTGTGCCAAAAGCGGAAGTTGTGTAAGCATAACTGCGACTAGGTGAGCCGTTTTAAGTTAACACTCATACATTAGCGTGGCTTTATAAACCTCTCTTTTTTTCGCCAAAAATGTCTTTTTGTTACCCGTATTTCCCTGCTACTTAATGACCAAATTAGAAAATCACAACCAAGAGTGAAAAGGAGGGGCCATATTGTTAATTAAGAAAAGAGCTAATTGCATACACTATTTTTTGGATATTATAATAATATGATAAACCAACCTCGGATGCTTATTCATAAACATGAACAACAGACTAACCGGGCTAGATCTTCTTCGCTCAATCATCATGATTTTCGGCCCCACATTTCATGCTTCAATGCTCTACGGTGGCGCATGGGGATTTGATTATTCATTAAATCAAAATGTATGGGTTGTGGATGCACTCAATTTAACACACCCATTCAGGATGGAGCTTTTTTTTATCATTTCTGGATTTTTTTCAGCACTTTTAATAAAGCGAAAGGGTGCTAGTCATTTTATTTCAAGTCGAAAAAAAAGATTAATACGACCCACATTGCTGGCTGTAATGATAACCTTGCCTTTGATTGCAATGGAAATGTATTTCCTTTTCGATGACACAGATTTGCGTGATTATCTCAGTTATAAGCACCTCTGGTTTCTTATTGTTCTTTCTCAGATAAGCATGCTCTTGATGCTTGCACCGGAAAAAATAAACAGGCTCGCCTCTTACATTGCAGAAAAGCTGAATAGGTTAACGTGGCCGTTCGTTTTTTCCTTGCTGTTTTTGGCCGTCTGTTTATCTGTTGCTGTAAGCAAAATAGTTAATATGCTGCTACCGAATTCTGTACTGAGTGTAAGCCAGATAATTCCAACCATACAATACATCCCTTTTTTCTTCACAGGAATGTTGCTGTTTTTTATCAAAAAGGATGTTAATAAAAAGGAGGCGATATTTTTATCGGCGCTTTACCTTTTATGGTACTTTTTTAGCATTATTTTTAAAGGTGAGTTCAAAACTGCTATGAGCTTATGTCAGGTTTTTGCTGTAATCGCCCTGTGCCTGGCATTATTTTATACTTTCAAGAATTTAAATATAAAAGAAAATAAAACCATCACAGCTTTATCAAAGCTCGCCCTACCATTTTATTTAACTCACCTGCCTATTTTAATATTTCTGGGATGGGTATGGAGTAAATCGGGAATTTCAAGAGATCCTGTTTTATTCTTAACTTATGTTATTGTACTAAACATAATTTTTAGCTTTGCAGCGTCTATCCTCATCAGAAAAAGCCAAAAGATGTCAATTTTTCTGGGACTGGCATAACGTCATGAAATTTCGACAGGCCGCGGCTAAATCATGTTCAAAGCTTCTCCAGGCATACACAATAAAGACTAACTGTGAGCACTCAGTTACTCGTAAATGGAATGCTCTTTTTAGGGTTGCCGTCCGCTTGTCGTGTGAGTTCAACTGATCGATGCAACGCTATCCTGTAACGAGGAGGACATTGCCATGAAACAACGAACCCGCATTTACTACACGCCAGAGCAGAAAGCGATCATCTGGGGCAGGTATAAGCAAGGTGATTCTTTACATGATATCGCCATGACCTGCCCCCAGTATTAGATACAACCGTCAGTTAGTGATGTCGGTTTTTTTACCTTCACATTTTCCATTCCGCCACCGTGCTGCAAACTCTAATGGCGTCTGATAATTCAGTGCTGAATGTGGACGACACTCGTTATAATCCTGTCGCCAGTCATTAATGATTTTCCTGGCGCGAACGATATCGCTGAACCAGTGCTCATTCAGACATTCATCGCGAAATCGTCCGTTAAAGCTCTCAATAAATCTGTTCTGTGTTGGCTTGCCCGGCTGGATTAAGCGCAACTCAACACCATGCTCAAAGGCCCATTGATCCAGTGCGCGGCATGAAATCCGGCCCCTGGTCAGTTCTTATCGTCGCCGGATAGCCTCGAAACAGTGCAATGCTGTCCAGAATACGCGTGACCTGAACGCCTGAAATCCCGAATGCGATGGTAATTGTCAGACACTCCTTCGTGAAGTCGTCCACACAGGTCAGGCACTTGATCCTGTGATCGGTGGCCAGCGCGTCCATGACGAAATCCATCGACCAGGTCAGGTTGGGCGCCGCCGGGCGGAGCAGTGGCAGACGTTCTGTTGCCAGCCCTTTACAACGTCGTCTGCGTTTTACGCCCAGCCCACTCAGATGATAAAGGCGGTACACGCGCTTGTGATTAACATGAAGGCCTTCACGGCGCAGTAACTGCCAGATGCGGCGGTAGCCAAAACGCCTGCGCTCCAGTGCCAGCTCAGTGATGCGCCCTGATAAATGCGCATCAGCCGCCGGACGCTGAGCCTCATAGCGGCAGGTCGACAGGGACAAACCTGTAAGCCTGCAGGCACGACGTTGCGACAGACCGGTCGCATCACACATAAACTCAACGGCTTCCCGCTTCTGGTCTGTCGTCAGTACTTTCGCCCCAGAGCCACCTGAAGTGCCTCCTTATTCAGCATGGCTTCGGCAAGCAGCTTCTTGAGTCTGGCGTTCTCTTCCTCAAGCGACTTCAGGCGCTTAACCTCGGGCACCTCCATACCGCCATACCTCTTACGCCAGGTGTAAAAGGTAGAGTCGGAAATGGCGTGCTTACGGCAGAGCGCACGGGCAGAAACCCCGGCTTCAGCCTCGCGGATGATACTGATGATCTGTTCGTCGGAAAAACGCTTCTTCATGGGGATGTCCTCATGCGGCTTATGAAGACATTACTAGCATCGCGGTGTATTAATCAACGGGGAGCAGGTCAAATCATCTGAAACATTCGAAAATATTGAAAGAATAACTCTTTAATTAAACTGAATATTAGATGTAGTTTTATTTAAGTGACCTAGAGTATTAATGGATTTGTCTGATTTCTACCTGGGCTGAAATAGACGAAATAACCATTACGTTTCAGTTACATGCTATCGCTAACATATTATCAGTGTTACTGTGCTTTCAAAAAAATGAAAAAAGTTATTGTTTTCGTTATTTAACTGATTGATCATATACCCAGACTTAGCAAACGGAATTCAAGGATATGAAGACTAGCTTTAAAGTTGGTATTGGTTGTCTGAGTGCTTTAGTACTCTGTGGGATCGGCTATAACGTTTATTCAAAACAACTGCATGAGGAAAGTGATCGCCTTGCTTGCAGTACTGTAAATTTGAAAAGTGCCGTCACAGCAGTTGAGAATGATTTACTTCAGATGCCTACTGCTGAATTTTTCGGTAAATCCAAAATTACGATTGGTTCACTCTATGTTCATCGTGATTCAGTAGGAATTGACGGTTCTAAAATTGTCGTGCCTTTTACTATTACAGGGCGTAACACTGCTAACTTTAGCGGGTTGGTGAAATGCTCGGATATGCGTAGTATCGAATACGCAAAAAACATATAAAAAATCTTACTGCTGCACCAGGGAAAACTAACTTTAGCCATTTAATACTGAAGGTTACACACAGCACTTTAAGGAAATATCGGTGAATAAATCGAAGTTTTACTATGCCTGCATTCATCCTTTTTTGGGGATGACAGTGCATTGCAAGGGTTGCAAGAAGTTACAGCAAGAAGGACAAGTATTTTTAGGGTCGTTTTATGAATATCATCAGGCTATGGCTGTGGCTAAACGCCGTTACACTGATATCAACTATTGTTCAGACTGCTTAGAAATGAAACCTGAAATCGAGCCGGTAGTAGTAGTTGTTGAGTCACGTACCCGTGCTACACCACCTGTAACGGTCAAGACTAAGGCTGAGCCTAAAACTAAAGCTGCACCTGTCAGGACGTGTAATAACCCTGATACGCGTCGCCCGGTGCGTATACCTGAATTGAAGCCAAAAGCTAATATTAATCGCGTACCAAGAAAACACGCACCAGGTAACTACTGACAACTTATCCATGGCTTTGTTGAATAAATCGAACTTTTGCTGAGTTGAAGGATCAGATCACGTATCTTCCCGACAACGCAGACCGTTCCGTGGCAAAGCAAA
>NZ_JBEPNM010000033.1:0-3630 GCF_040546285.1 Pantoea sp. UYEF8
CGAAAGCAGGTATACCTGAAAGCGTGCGTATTGCCTGAAAACACAACCCGCTACGGGGGAGACTTACCCGAAATCTGATTTATTCAACAAAGCCGTGGCATGTACGAAGAAATGCCGCTGACATCCAGAAAGCTTTCATCTATCGAGTAAATTTCCTGGCCTGGTGCCATTTCACCCAGGATGGCCATCATTCGGGCGGACATGTCGCCATATAAAGCGTAGTTAGAGCTGAAGATATGAACGCCATTCTCCCGAAAGTAGCGCTCATTTTTAAACAGCGGGGCGCCCATTTTGATACCCATGCGCTTGGCTTCTGCAGAACGGGCAATCACGCAGCCATCATTATTTGACACTACGCATATGGGTTTACCGCGCAAATCGGGTCGAAACACCGTTTCGCAGGACGCATAAAAGTTATTGGCATCGGCCAGTGCGAACATTTTTAATCTCCGGCTGATCTCGCTCATTACAGCTTATACACGCCATAGCTTATCTGAATCAGTCACCTGGCGGATGATTGAACCCCAGTCCTGCGACATCGGTAAGCGCATAAGCTACAACGCCCCACACAGGCAGTTCCTGGCTTTCATCAAGCAGAGTAATTGTCTCATCTCCTCTCAGCTCTTGCAGCGCTGGTACGGGGTTTATAAGAAGCCTGCGAAGCACGAGTTCACCTTCAACTTCAGCAACAATGATGTGTCGATGTTGAGGGGTAATCGCGCGATCGATGGCCAGAACTGAGCCCTGCATAATTCCTGCTTCAGGATAACTGCTGTCGCTACGTACAAGGAACGTGGAATGAGGAGACAGTGTGACCAGATCGCCCAGATTGAGCCGCTGTTCTGCAAAGTTTTGTGCCGGGTTCTGAAAAGCCATCTCAGCTCCAATATCCTTAAAATTAAGAAAGTTAGAAAATTTTTATCCACATATTCAGTAGATAGATCAATTCTTTTAGATCATATAGAGATCAAGTAAAGATCAATAAAGATCACCGCCTGCGTAACCTGATGATAGGTAAGTAGAAAAGAGCACTTTAGGCGGTCACTTTCATAAGTATAGCGGTTACTTTCATAATAAAAGCGTTTACTTTCATAAAATAGGCGGTTACTTTCATAACCCTAAAGCGGTTACTTTCATAAATCTGGGTATTATTTGCTCATTCGGTGTGGATAAATGGAAAAAGTGCAGGAAAACAGCGAGATAGAGAGTCCTTTTTGCATTATTAAAAAAGAGTCCAACACAAGTTATGAACTGACACCAAACAGCAATAAGTCCGTTCAGCCTGTCGCGTTACTTCGCCTCAGCGTCTTCACACCTGTTGCACCTAAAGAAAAGGGTAAACGCGACTTCCTGATCGATGCTTCTGAAGAACTATCAAGTCTGGAAGTGGCAAGACAGGAAGGTTACACCGACATTAAGATTCAGGGGGCAAAGCTAAGCATGTCCACTGATTTTAAAACATGGATCGGAGTGATTTCTGCCTTTTCAAAGTACGGCTATAGCAGTGAGAAAATCACGCTGCCGTTCTCTGAGTTTGCACGGATGTGTGGCCTTAAGCCTACTGATATTAACGGAAGGGCCCGCGCACGATTGCACGATTCACTTTTTAATCTTTCAAGTGTAACTCTATCTTTTCGTGGGAAAAATACCAAAAAATCGTTGGTAACTCACCTTGTTCAGCGAGCAGTGCTTAATCATGAAACCGACCAGGTTGAAATCGTTGGCGACAGTAGTTTGTGGGAGCTTTACCGCTACGATCATAAAGTTTTGCTCGGGCTGAAAGCTCTTTCAGAGCTGTCCCGCAAAGAAGCGGCACAGTCCCTGTATGTGTATCTGGAAAGTATGCCTGCGGGCCCCCTGTATATCTCGATGAAGCGCTTTCGTGAACGTCTCGCGCTTGAATCGCAGATTAAAGACCAGAACGCCATTATTCGACGTGCACTGGCTGACCTGGTCAGAATCGGCTATCTCGACTTTACCGAATACAAAAAAGGCAGGGAAATCATGTTTGTTATCAATAGCCGTTCGCCAAAACTTCAGGCTATTGGAAGAGCGTCTAAAAAATAGCGGTTACTTTCATAATAACGGTAGGGCGGTCACTTTCATAACGACTGCTGCGCCGGGTAGGGTACATTCATAAGACGTCCTCGCAGAGTAGGGTACTTTCATAAATCAGTGCCGGCAAGGTAGGGTGCTTTCATAAGACAGGCTCTATGGGGCTCGGTGTGTTCTACAAAAACCGCCCAAATGGCGTTTTGGAGAGCGAGAATTTATGAAAGTGACCACCTTTAATGCGTGGTTTATGAAAGTAACCGCCGTACCTGAATAAAAGTGTTGTCCCTTATGAAAGTGACCGCCTTTATGAAACTGACCGCTTAGTGACGATGTTTATGACCCTCGCCAGCTCCGGGTATGAATCATCATAACTTGTATGGAGTGTTTAATCGGAATGGAAACAGCTCAAGTATATGTAACAGGTAGTGGTGACCCGCATACTCGACTTGGCTTCGCGCGCGTACTGATCGAACAGGGCTCCCGGAAAACGCCGTTTATCTTCAACTACGAAGACACGACTTATAAGCGCAGCCAGATTCAGGGCATGATCGATGCTGTGCTGCAGCTCGGTATTCCTCACCATGTGGTATTCATCACCGCGTCACCGCTGGCGCTGGAAAAGGCTGAGATGGGTGAAGGACCTAACCGAGATCTTATCTACGAGCTATATCATGTTCTGTCAGCTAAAGGGTGCACACACGAGTTTGATTTTCGTATAGGGCGCGGTAAAGAGATTAATGCATTATTATCCAGGCATGATGTTTAGTCATTTCTGTTTTAGCAGATTTTTAGTAGGCATTAACTTGAGGAAAAGCGTATACAATCAACAAATGCTTTGATGCTCACATAAATTCTATAGCGCAGCTTTTACCCAAAGAGCTAAGGCGTGTATAGGAAAATTTTGAACAAGTTACAAGAGAGGTTTATGTATGGCTGGCGGATTTTGGGGTAAAGGCAACAATCCTTTCTGGAATCATGACTCAGATGCAGCGCTGAATCATAAACAAAAGCTGGATGCAGAGCTTGACGCATTTCGAGCCAAATTAGACTCTGAAGATAGCCATCGTCGGGCTGTGCATGCGCAGCAAAGGGTCAACAGTGTGATACGACAGAGAGATCAACTGGTATCAGAACTTAAAGATGTAAAAACAGTTTTCTTTATGGCAGCGATAAGGTCAAACATCTTACAGGGAGCCTTAGAAGATTTAATAGCAAAGCATCCCCACATGGCTGATGAAATCCTGGACACAATTCAGGCGAATAGGGACAAAGGCAATATGGAGGATTATCGGCAAAAGTGGTGGGATTGGGTCTTTAGTACGGAATTAACGACAAAAAACAGCTACTTAAAATTTCCATTTGAACAGCGTGAAAATAAAAAAAGTTAGCGTTGTTTGTTATTGCAGTATTGCTCGCTCATACAGCACCCTAATAGCGCTTAGCGCGGTCATGAGCAAAACACTATCAATGAGTGATTTTTGGGTAATGGTCCCAACTTATTGATAGTGTTTTATGTTCAGATAATGCCCGATGACTTTATCATGCAGCTCCACCGATTTTGAGAACGACAGCGAC
>NZ_JBEPNM010000034.1:0-3240 GCF_040546285.1 Pantoea sp. UYEF8
ATGCGGGAAGGTCTTCACTGCATCAGTAATCACACCAATCAGGTTAAACGGCAAACTGAGTGATGATAAAAACTGACACTGGCATTATTACTATCACTATGGAACATCACTCCGGCTGGTTTTCCCCGGGCCTCCCATGCCATCTCCAGCGCTTTGATGGTCAGACTGCTGTCCGGTGAGAACGACATTGCCCAGCCCACCGGTTTTCTCGCGAACAGGTCGGGAACAACGGCAAGGTAAGCCTGGCGCCTGCCTGTCCAGATATAGGTCACATCGCCACACCACACCTGATTCGGCTTTGTCACTGCGAACTGCCGCTCAAAGTGATTCGGGATAGCGATGTGTTCAGGACCACCGCGTTTATACCGATGGGTGGGCTGCTGACAACTGACCAGCCCCGGTTCTTTCATGAGTCTGCCAGCGAGCCATCGTCCCATCCTGAAGCCCTTCATGATTGCCATAGTTGCGATACTCCCTGCGCCAGCAGAGCCATGGCTGACGCTATGAAGTTTCAGAACCTGGCTGTGTAATACAGCCCGTCTGCCATCTGGTTTTTCAGGACGGTTTTTAAAGTACTTGTAGCTGCTGCGATGAACCCCGAACACGTGGCAGAGTGTGACCACCGGATAATGCGCTCTGAGTTTCCCGATTATCGAGAACTGTTCAGGGAGTCTGACATCAGGAGCGCGGTAGCCTTTTTTAATATTTCGTTTTCCATTTCAATAGGTTGTATTTTTTTCCTCAGCTCACGTATTTCAGTTTTTTCCGGAGTAATGGGAGAGGCTTTAGGTGTTTTTCCCTGCCGCTCATCACGCAATTCTTTCACCCATCGCGTCATTGTGGAAAGGCCGACATCCATAGCGCTGGCTGCATCTGCCACGGTGTAGTTCTGGTCAACGACCAGTTGAGCGGATTCGCGTTTAAAATCTGCGCTGAAATTTCTTTTTTTTCATTGAGGCACCTGTAATGTTCTGAGGTGAGCATATCACCTCTGTTCAGGTGGCCAAATTCAGTAAACCACTACAGTTAGCAGGAGAAAGGCTTACAAGATGGTTTATCAAAGAGCGGTGAGGTGGAATAACCCACCATTGAGGTGGGCTTAGGTGCTTAATCCTGATACCTGGCTCTTGCTCTCACTTCCTGCATGTTCATTCCGCAATGCAAGCGCTGATTGCCACACATCCAGCAAGAGCAGTTACAAGGGGTTTGATAAGCCTTACCTACATTGCGGACTGTCGCACCTTCAGGCCAGCTGTAAGCCGCATTATTATAACGACCGCGTTTTGTTTTGAGCCTTTTCATATGATGGCGACGAAACGCTCGATTTCTTGTTTGCATGGGTAATCCCCGAATATACCGTCGGGGCAGCCACACCTTCGTGTGACCGCCGGAACGTGTATTCGGAGTGGAGGATTTTACGCATTGTTAAGATCCTTATTAAAATCCATTCGCCTGAATGCCGGAAAATTCTACTCGTTAGTATTCCAGTTTCTGAAGTGATTTTTCAATCTTTCAACAGTGTGTCGCCACTTTGGCGCTGTCGGTTTACAAACGGTATTTTGATTACCGAAGAATCCAAGTTCATTTACTGCATCCTGTTCACTACGGGTTTCAAGCCATTTCACTGAGACAAAATATTCAGATTTATCGGTATCACCTGAGTTATCACGATAAAGGTCTCCATGCTTAAGCACGTCCATCGCGAGTTTTTCACCAGCTTCAGTATTGATTGTAAAGCTGCTTGCTGGCTCAATGGCGCTTTGCACAATACCGACGCCTACATAACCTGTTTTTGGGATGTTAACCCAGACGCGTTGACCGGGCTGAAGCTGTTTTAAGGTCTGGCTGTACCAGCTTCCGCCACCGGCACTGATAAACCCGTAACGGCGCGCCTCTTCCCAGTTACGACTATTTGAGTCACCGAACGAGACATAAAACTCTCCGTTCCAGGGTTCTTTTGATTGAGCACTCGTACCTGCGGTAGCTTGAGCAGCGTTAGTTTGTGTCTCGCTGGGATCGAGAAGCCAGGCGCGACTTAAAAACTGCTCTTCCCCGTGCTGAAAGACTTTGAAGAACAGTACGTTAATTGAGATACCATTTTTGCTCAGGTAGTCGACAATGCGTTCGGTGGACGGATCCAGTTCCGCTGCTACGATAATGATTTGATGCGACTGGTTAATAGAATCTTCTTCTAATTCAGTATTGAAACGTTGCTTAAAGGCATCACCCAGATTACCGCCCCCAGAAAATTTTTCATAAATTTGTGACAGGCGGTCTGCGGTTAAATCATCTACCCATGAAGCGTAATCCAGCGCCTGAGCGACTACCTCGCGCGGTGTGCGGTCGCGTTTCAGCTCTATTAGGATTAGCGAGGCATCAGGCGCTATTGCCAGCAGATCAATACGTCCCTTATCGAGCGTATTTTCCTGATGCCCGATAATCATCCACTGATCTGAAAGAATGGTTGGGTCGTTTAAGATCATTCTTTCCAGCAAACTCTCACTGGTCAGCTTGCTGATAGTCAGCGGCCGAGGGTTATCCCCCACCCGCCAGATAGCATGATGAACCGGCATCATTTGTTCCTTAGTTTAATGCTGCATCAGTGAGTGCATCCGCCAAGTGAAGCTGAGTTTGCTGGGCGGATTGCAGTTGGGATTTGAGGCCGTCGCAAACATTCAGAAGTGACATGTATTGATCTAAAATTCTACTTGACTCACTAATTGGAGGTAATGCAATAAAACATCCGCGAAGCTTTGCGCGACATGGACCTTATAAGTCCGGATGTGTTGATACGATCGAGCCAGCCCGGCCACCGGTAATGGCCACCACGATCGCTGTGTATTACCGGTTTATCATGTTCGTTGAGCGTATCGAGTGCTTCATCGAGCATCGTATTCACCAGCGTCGCGTCCGGGCGTGTTCCTATCGACCAGCTTACAACCTGGCCATCAAAGCAGTCGATAACCGGCGACAGATAGACTTTTCCAGCCGGAAGCTGGAACTCCGTAATATCGGTCAGCCACTTCTCATTTGGCCTGCAGGAACTAAAATCCCGGGCGAGTAAATTTTCCGGTGCCGGGCCGATTTCGCCACAGTAAGAGTTGTATCGTCGTCGCCTGGTGCGCTTAACAACGAGCTGCTCTTCTGGGTGATGCTGCCAACTTACTGATTTAGTGTATGATGGTGTTTTTGAGGTGCTCCAGTGGCTTCTGTTTCTATCAGCTGTCCCTCCTGTTCAGC
>NZ_JBEPNM010000035.1:0-1477 GCF_040546285.1 Pantoea sp. UYEF8
TTTCGTCTCTCAAAACGCCTCTGGCGTTGTAAGGTTAAGCCTCACGGGTCATTAGTACCGGTTAGCTCAACGCATCGCTGCGCTTACACATCCGGCCTATCAACGTCGTCGTCTTCAACGTCCCTTCAGGACTCTCAAGGAGTCAGGGAGAACTCATCTCGGGGCAAGTTTCGTGCTTAGATGCTTTCAGCACTTATCTTTTCCGCACTTAGCTACCGGGCAATGCCATTGGCATGACAACCCGAACACCAGTGGTGCGTTCACTCCGGTCCTCTCGTACTAGGAGCAACCCCCCTCAATTCTCCAGCGCCCACGGCAGATAGGGACCGAACTGTCTCACGACGTTCTAAACCCAGCTCGCGTACCACTTTAAACGGCGAACAGCCGTACCCTTGGGACCTACTTCAGCCCCAGGATGTGATGAGCCGACATCGAGGTGCCAAACACCGCCGTCGATATGAACTCTTGGGCGGTATCAGCCTGTTATCCCCGGAGTACCTTTTATCCGTTGAGCGATGGCCCTTCCATTCAGAACCACCGGATCACTATGACCTGCTTTCGCACCTGCTCGAGCCGTCACTCTCGCAGTCAAGCCAGCTTATGCCATTGCACTAACCTCACGATGTCCGACCGTGATTAGCTGACCTTCGTGCTCCTCCGTTACGCTTTAGGAGGAGACCGCCCCAGTCAAACTACCCACCAGACACTGTCCGCACCCCGGATAACGGGGCCACGTTAGAACATCAAACATTAAAGGGTGGTATTTCAAGGTTGGCTCCACGCGGACTGGCGTCCGCGCTTCAAAGCCTCCCACCTATCCTACACATCAAGGCTCAATGTTCAGTGTCAAGCTGTAGTAAAGGTTCACGGGGTCTTTCCGTCTTGCCGCGGGTACACTGCATCTTCACAGCGAGTTCAATTTCACTGAGTCTCGGGTGGAGACAGCCTGGCCATCATTACGCCATTCGTGCAGGTCGGAACTTACCCGACAAGGAATTTCGCTACCTTAGGACCGTTATAGTTACGGCCGCCGTTTACCGGGGCTTCGATCAAGAGCTTCTCCTTACGGATAACCCCATCAATTAACCTTCCGGCACCGGGCAGGCGTCACACCGTATACGTCCACTTTCGTGTTTGCACAGTGCTGTGTTTTTAATAAACAGTTGCAGCCAGCTGGTATCTTCGACTGGCTTCGGCTCGGGGAGCAAGTCCCTCCACCTACGCGCCAGCGTGCCTTCTCCCGAAGTTACGGCACCATTTTGCCTAGTTCCTTCACCCGAGTTCTCTCAAGCGCCTTGGTATTCTCTACCTGACCACCTGTGTCGGTTTGGGGTACGATTTTGTGTTACCTGATGCTTAGAGGCTTTTCCTGGAAGCAGGGCATTTATCACTTCAGCACCGTAGTGCCTCGTCGTCACGCCTCAGTGTAAAGTGAACCGGATTTGCCTGGAACACACACCTACACGCTTAAACCGGG
>NZ_JBEPNM010000036.1:0-1382 GCF_040546285.1 Pantoea sp. UYEF8
CCCTGGACGCCCTTCTAAGAGTCAAGCCGTTAACGGGGTGCTGTTGATCTGCCTGTTTTGATTTCGCAGTAATGTATATACTTCCCGTGAGATATATCGCTTCAGACAGCGTATTGCTTCCATTTTTGTATGCCCCTCTGACACTCGCCTGGTGACATATTCCTTCGTTTTAGCGTCAGTTCGTAAACGTCCGATGGCTATGATGTGAAGTGCACTATTCGCAGCTCGATCTCCGCCCCGGTTAAGTCGGTAACGGTTCGTTTTTCCAGAAGAGACAGGAACAGGGCTGACACCACACAGTGCCGCAAAACCTGATTCTGATCTTAATCGCTGGGGGTTGTCTCCGGCAGTGATCAGCAACTGCGAAGCGCTTTCGTATCCAATAGCATTACGTTTAATTAGTTCAGGTGCCAGCTCATCGACAATTGCCGCAATCATGACGTCAAGATCAGCAATTTCGTCATGTAACTCGAGATAGCGCCGGGCAAGGGACTTTAATGCAATGCGATAAACGTTTGTAACATTGTGGTATTCACTGGCATCAGGCCTACAAGTTCCCAGAGTCCTGATGAGCTGCATGCGCGTCATATTTCTGAGCTGTTCACGTAATTCATCCGGAGCAGAGATAATATTGGAATGGATAATTTGGAGAGCGACTCTGCGGGCTGCTATCGCTGTTTTTCGGCAAGTTTTTAAGACTCGCAGAGATTCAATCATGCCATCGCGCGTTTTGGGAGTAACTGTCCTTATACCGGAGAATGCTGCATGAGCAGCACACTCAGCATCAATCGTGTCACTTTTACCCCGTTTGCGTCGTTCCATCCGATCTGGTGCAGTCACCTCAAGAACTTCTAACCCCGCATTCTGGAAATAGCGAAGCAGTCCTGAGCCATAGGTGCCTGTGCACTCAACGCCAATTCTCTTTAACGCCCCAAATGAAGTCATCCATGCCAGCATCTGCCGGTAACCTTGTCGTGTTGCGGGAAAATACTGGGTCCCCAGAACTTTATTGTTCTGATCTACGATAGCGGCAACGTGTAAATCTTTATGTGTATCCACGCCACCCACAACGGTGGCTCCGGTAACGTTATCAGTCATGACAGAACTCCTGTGAGGAAACAGAATTGAATCTCCAGACAGATAACCCGGACAGGACAGTAATGAGACAAGCCGTCAGGCCCTTCTTGAGTCACGCGCACCGGTGAGGAGATGCCTCGCATGAAGGCGCTTCCGGCAACCGACGAGTCCAGGGCAGGACACAAAAGGTCGATCGCTGTGTGAGTCAGGATGCGGGAAGGTCTTCACTGCATCAGTAATCACACCAATCAGGTTAAACGGCAAACTGAGTGATGATAAAAACTGACACTGGCATTATTACTATC
>NZ_JBEPNM010000037.1:0-1233 GCF_040546285.1 Pantoea sp. UYEF8
ACGGCTTACAGAACGCTCCCCTACCCAACAACGCATACGCGTCGCTGCCGCAGCTTCGGTGCATGGTTTAGCCCCGTTACATCTTCCGCGCAGGCCGACTCGACCAGTGAGCTATTACGCTTTCTTTAAATGATGGCTGCTTCTAAGCCAACATCCTGGCTGTCTGTGCCTTCCCACATCGTTTCCCACTTAACCATGACTTTGGGACCTTAGCTGGCGGTCTGGGTTGTTTCCCTCTTCACGACGGACGTTAGCACCCGCCGTGTGTCTCCCGTGATAACATTCTTCGGTATTCGCAGTTTGCATCGGGTTGGTAAGCCGGGATGGCCCCCTAGCCGAAACAGTGCTCTACCCCCGAAGATGAGTTCACGAGGCGCTACCTAAATAGCTTTCGGGGAGAACCAGCTATCTCCCGGTTTGATTGGCCTTTCACCCCCAGCCACAGGTCATCCGCTAATTTTTCAACATTAGTCGGTTCGGTCCTCCAGTTAGTGTTACCCAACCTTCAACCTGCCCATGGCTAGATCACCGGGTTTCGGGTCTATACCCTGCAACTTAACGCCCAGTTAAGACTCGGTTTCCCTGCGGCTCCCCTATACGGTTAACCTTGCTACAGAATATAAGTCGCTGACCCATTATACAAAAGGTACGCAGTCACCCCCATAAAGAAGGCTCCCACTGCTTGTACGTACACGGTTTCAGGTTCTGTTTCACTCCCCTCGCCGGGGTTCTTTTCGCCTTTCCCTCACGGTACTGGTTCACTATCGGTCAGTCAGGAGTATTTAGCCTTGGAGGATGGTCCCCCCATATTCAGACAGGATACCACGTGTCCCGCCTTACTCATCGAGCTCACAGCCTGTGTGTTTTTGTGTACGGGAGTATCACCCTGTACCCTGCGACTTTCCAGACGCTTCCACTAACACACAAGCTGATTCAGGCTCTGGGCTGCTCCCCGTTCGCTCGCCGCTACTGGGGGAATCTCGGTTGATTTCTTTTCCTCGGGGTACTTAGATGTTTCAGTTCCCCCGGTTCGCCTTGCAGCACTATGTATTCATGCTGCAATGATGCACTGAGTGCACCGGGTTTCCCCATTCGGACATCGACGGCTGTAGCGGTTCATATCACCTTACCGTCGCTTTACGCAGATTAGCACGTCCTTCATCGCCTCTGACTGCCAGGGCATCCACCGTGTACGCTTAGTCGCTTAACCTCACAACCCACAGGCGTTTTTCA
>NZ_JBEPNM010000039.1:0-1060 GCF_040546285.1 Pantoea sp. UYEF8
ATATCTCACGGGAAGTATATACATTACTGCGAAATCAAAACAGGCAGATCAACAGCACCCCGTTAACGGCTTGACTCTTAGAAGGGCGTCCAGGGTAGCCATTACACAAGCAGACAGTTCCGGCAGGTACTGTGGCGTTATCGGATCAGGCAGAGTCTGAGTCGGCGTGGAAACTGCTGGGATAATAGCCCGATGGAGCGCTTCTTCAGGAGTCTGAAGAACGAATGGGTACCGGTGACGGGTTACACAAGCTTCAGCGATGCAGCCTGGGTAATAACGGACTATATCGTTGGGTATTACAGCGCGCTCAGGCCGCATGAATATAACGGTGGGTTACCACCAAATGAATCGGAAAGTCGATACTGGAAAAACTCTAAAGCGGTGGCCAGTTTTTGTTGACCACTACAGTTTCGGGTATATGAAAGGCCGGTCACTAGATGACTGGTCAGCCCTGCCGGAGGTGTTACGCCCCTCGCTGGAAGCGATAGCCCTTCATAGTATCGAAAAGAACTTTCCTGTGGCTGAGAAAATGTCGCCCGCTCAGTTTGAGCAGAGTATTGCGCTTATTCGGCCTGCCGCGCTCGGCCTGTCTCAGCACTGGCTGGCGCAGCGGATGTCTTCAGAGGTTTCACGTCCTGCTCCTGTCAGGCGTGAGTAAAGGCTAATGGGACGGAATGACCCTTGCCCGTGTGGCAGCGGTAAAAAATTAAAAAAGTGCTGCAAGCACTGACAAATCGAAAGGGAGGCTTGCTAATGGCAGTGAACAATCTGGATCGCTCCCGGTGGTACCTGGGAAATGTTCTCTGGTTCGGAGGTTATAACAGCAAAACGGATCGGGAGAATAAGTTTGGGTTTCTCTCGTCAGAGAGCGGAGCTGAGCTATTTTTTCATAAAAATGAGCTAAACCAGAGCAATACTCCTACTGACAATGCGCCGGTACTGTTCAGGGAAGGGATAGGTAAAAAGGCTTTGTTGAATAAATCAGATTTCGGGTAAGTCTCCCCCGTAGCGGGTTGTGTTTTCAGGCAATACGCACGCTTTCAGGTATACCTGCTTTCGT
>NZ_JBEPNM010000040.1:0-1033 GCF_040546285.1 Pantoea sp. UYEF8
AGCATCGCCATGTTGTAGCTGATGCCAAATCCAATGCTGAATGCGCCCATCCGATACTGGTAGTCATGGTCCGAAATGCCTAACCGCTGACGCTTGATTTTGTTGTTGTCGGCCATGTCATGCAGGGCGACCGTCACATTGATGCGCTTTGCCGATGCAAGCACGCAGACGCGATCGATAATCTCTTTCGATGTGTGCCATTCGTCGTCTGATAACACCTGATGAATTGCTGTGGTTAATTTGCTCATGCTGCTTTACTCCCCATCAGGACGCGGCCGTACTTCATCAGGAAATCACGATCTACAAAGCTGACAGCACAGCGAGCCAGCATGTGTGGATTCCAGATAATCAGCATCGAGCCTTTATTGTTGCCATTGACTGGCTTTCCGGTATCAGCGCGAACGAAGGACAGCCGCCCGCCGGTGATGAAACGCACTTCGCTGCATGTCCTCTGTGCATCTGCGAACCAGCCAACTGACGTGTCAGCAGGAACTAGCATCACCACCCCATGTACATCGCTATCAATGGACGATGCCTTTTCCACCCAAGGGCCAATATCGCTGTAGGGCGGGTTTAGCCAGATGTAGCCAGGTGGAAAATAAAATTCCCAGACCTCCTCCAGTGCGTTTTGCTGCTCTGTCAGATATTTCGGGTGAAGATGATTGAGATCGCTTGCGGCGGCATCACCAATGAAGTTGAACTCCCGGTTTAGCGCGGCGTAGATTTCGGGAGGCGTCTGCCATAAATCTCGTATGACGACCGGAGTGTTGCTTCCTGTGTAATCGCTCATGCTGCACTCCTGTATTCGATAGTCACGACGCCGGGCGCGCCGGTTGTGTACATGGGATTGCGGTCGGGGTTCTCAGGCGCCACTTCCGTCAGTCCGTCAAAGCGCTGATATACGCAGTGAGGTTTGTTATGGGCGTGAGCAAGCCACGCAGCCTCTTCGATAGCTGCGCCAATATCAGTAAAGGGGGTCATGTTATTTTCCGAAGCGGTTAGCCCACTCAGCCGCACGCGCTGACTCGTCGCT